>DBEWRE010000070.1:0-42329 GCA_048207125.1 Collinsella sp. | reverse complement strand
GTACGCATCATCCGAAGCTTGCCGTTCCAAACTGTTCAAGCAAAAATGTATAATTACAAACTAGATTGGAACTATACAAAAATAGGAGAATGATGGAAGAAGCGCTGGCATATTTAAGGACAGGTTTGGGCCTTGTGCCGCACGCGCGGGATTGGGATGGATCCCAATCCCTTCCTCTGTTCCTGAGGAAATCTTCAAACTTCTTGCTTGTTTTGGTAAATGAAAAGACCTTCTTGCTTGCTGAACCACACGAAGAGACACTGCCCTCGATTAAGAGGGTTTATAAGCAACTTGCATGCAGGGTTGACATGCCTATCGCTATAAGCTGCCCGCATGTTGATGCGCGCCAGCGAAAAACGCTTGTTATTCAAGGGATTCCTTTTATTTGCGCGAATAGACAGATATGCTTGCCGTTTTTGGGCGTAGCGAGCAGCGAGTGGGGGAGTAGGGCCAAGCCAATTGAAGGGGCTACCTTGTCATTTCGAGCACAGCAAGCCGCGATATGGGGTGCGTTGCGTGATGCCTCCTATACGCTGGATGAGCTTCGGGCGGCAACGGGGATGAACTCACCGCGTGCTAGCGAGACGGTACGGGAATTGGCCGAAGCGGGGCTTGTCAGCCGCAAGAAGCAAGGTCGCATCTTGCATTTGTCGCCGGTTGGAGCTGAGAGGTTGCTGTCAGATAACATGGAGCGCCTATCCACTCCAGTGGTGCGGACGGTGGTCGTGAGTCGTAGCCCCATCGTTCAGGCGTTACCTTTTGCAGGTGAATCCGTGCTTGCTGCCAAGACAATGCTCAATGCGCCTCAGTGCGAGGTGAGGGCTATACATAGGTCGAAGGCGACGGACCTGAAGCCTTTTGAGACGATCGAGGGGGAGCTTCCCGGTGATCAGGTTGTTCGGGTGCAGGTTTGGAAGTACGGCCCTGTCTATTCTGGCTGCGAAGAAATAGACCAGATCTCCTTGGGCTTGTCATTGGCTGAGGATGCCGATGAGAGGATCATGGGCGAACTAAACCATTTGTTTGGTAAGGAGTATCAATGGGGGATAGTGCGGTAGACGGGCTCGATGTTTTTCGCTCGCATATGAAGGGCCTTGAGGGGTCGTACGCAATCATTGGCGGGACGGCATGCGATATCTTACTGTCTGATGCCGATTTGCCATTTCGAGCGACGCATGATTTGGATATCGTGCTGGTGGCAAATAATATGCTTCCCAACACTGCTCGGGCAATATGGCGATTGGTAAAGGATGGGGGCTACTCGTGTGGTTGGGGCCAGGGCGAGCGTGTGTGCTTCTACCGGTTCACCAATCCTACGACATTGGGTTTTCCACGGATGCTAGAGCTATTTAGCAAGGAGCCGGATTTCCTTGCTGGTTCAGAGGGTGTCGAGGTTGCTCCTTTGCACATTAGTGATGAGGATGTGAGCAGCCTTTCCGCAATTCTTCTTGATGACGACTACTATCATCTGCTTCTTGATGGCATTTGCACAGTGAGGGGGATATCAATCCTGGATGTTCCATATCTTATTCCGTTTAAGGCAAAGGCTTATCTTGACCTCAAGGCTCGACGTGAGCACGCCGGGGATGTCGATACCCATAAAGTAAGAAAGCACCTGAACGATGCGTTGAGCCTTGTTCAGCTTCTGACTGGCAATGAACGTGTTGAGCTTCCGGCATCGGTATATAGAGACGTTACAAGCTTTGTTTTGGCTTGCGAAGAGGTGCCTGTGCGACTGAAGCAGATTGGCGTTGCCGGGATCTCGATGAAGGAGATCCTTGCCACGCTGAAGAGTGTGTATGTGAATCCAGCGCTTCCAATGAGTTGAAACATACAGAGTGAGCGCGCCGTGTTGCTGACTTTTGCAGAAATCTTACGATGATTTGTTCGTGAAAAGTGACTGGGTTTCTAGCGGCTGTGCCAGCCCCCTTTACACAGGTAACTCAGTGGAAACATAGCTGTGCGAATATAAAAAGCTATATGTTGGGATTCAAGCGTGAAAGGGCTTCCCATGGACCTGCAGCAGAACATCGACTTTGTGCTCCGCACGGTCGAGGAACGCGATATTCGCTTCGTTCGCCTTTGGTTTACCGACGTTCTCGGTAGGCTCAAGAGCTTCGCGATCGCGCCGGAGGACCTCGAGGTCGCGTTCGAAGAGGGCATCGGTTTCGACGGCTCGGCCATCGAGGGCTTCACCACGCCCGACGAGTCCGATATGCTCGCGTTTCCGGACCCCTCCACGTTCCAGGTCCTGCCCTGGCGTCCCAGCCATGACGGCGTCGCCTGCATCTTCTGCGACGTGTGCACACCGGATCGCAAGCCGTTCGCCGGCGATCCGCGCGAGTGCCTGCGCCGTATGTTCAAAAAGGCCGAGAAAGACGGCTACATCATGAACGTGGGCACCGAGCTGGAGTTCTACTACTTCCCGGACGAGTCCACGCCCGAGCCGCTGGACGACGTTCGCTATTTCGACCTCACGCCATCGGATTCCGCGCGCGACCTGCGCCGCTCCACCGTTCTTATGCTCGAGAAGATGAGCGTGCCGGTGGAGTACACCTTCCATTCTTCCGGTCGCTCCCAGCATGGCATCTCTCTTCGCCATGCCGAGGCGCTCTCAATGTCCGACGCCATCATGACCGCCAAACACGTCATCCGCTTGGAGGCTTTCGAGGCGGGCATCCATGCGTCTTTCATGCCCAAGCCCATCGCCAAGGAGCCGTCCAGCGCCATGTTCCTGCACCAGTCGCTGTTCGACAGGAGCGGCAACAACGTGTTTTGGGGTGAGGACGATCCCGAGTACCACCTTTCGCCCATCGCGAAGAGCTACATGGCCGGCATCCTTGCCCATGCCAACGAGATCTCCGCTATCACCAACCCCACGGTGAACTCCTATAAGCGCCTGGTCACCGGCGGCGGCTCCGTCCCCACGTGCGCCAGCTGGGGCCTGCGAAACCGCTCCGCTATGATCCGCATCCCCATTTACAAGCCGGGCAAGCACCAGTCCAGTCGTATCGAGCTGCGCACGCCCGACCCCATGGCCAATCCCTACCTCACCAACGCGGTGACGCTGGCGGCGGGCCTCGACGGCATCAAGCGCGGTCTCACCCTGCCGGAGGAAGCGACCAGCGCGCTCACCAGCCTCAGCGATGCCGAACTGCGCCGCCACGGCATCCAACCCCTGCCCCGCAGCCTGAGCGAGGCCCTCGACTACTTCGAGAACTCAGACTTCATGCGTGAGACACTGGGCGAGCACATCCACGGGTTCTTCCTCAAGAAGAAGCGCGGCGAGTGGGAGAAGTACTCGTCCACCATCACCGAGTGGGAGATCGAGCACTACCTGGCTAACTCGTAGTGCCTAAAGGTGAGAACTTTTTTGCATAAAATGAAAATTGGCTGCTGATGGAGGCTATTTCTACCAGCGCTTCTTGTTATCATGTCCATAAAAAGGAGGTGCGAATGTCCGAGAAGAACGTACTCTTTATGGCGCGTACTACGCGTTTCCATGACTTTGCCCGGACCCTGGCCTCTACCATGGGTGTCGAGGTGTACGCGGCGACGCCGGATTCGCCCAGCGCCACCCACGATTTTGATTTGCTGATCCTTGATGTGGACGGCCTGCGCAACGACCGCTTGGACCAGATCGCCAAGTGGTTGGATGGGCGCGGCAGCATCCCCATGCTCTTGATTGCGGACGAGGAGGCTCTTGCCGGACTGCGCATTCCCTCCCATGCCCGCGTCGACTTCATCTGCTCCGGTGCCACGGCGCTTGAGCTCGAGGTTCGAGCGCGCCGTCTCCTGGGCGAGGAGGATCCCTTTGCGGGCGACGACATCCTCACTATCGATGGCATGACTATCAATCTGGCTACCTACCAGGTGTATTTGGACGATGAGCCGGTCGATCTCACCTTGATGGAGTACTCGCTCCTTTCCTTCTTGGCAACGCATCCCAATCGCGCCTATAGCCGCGAAGTGCTTCTGCACCGCGTTTGGGGCTTTGAGTATTGCGGCGGTACCCGCACCGTCGACGTTCACATCCGTCGAATCCGCTCCAAGATCGGCCCGCAGATCGCCGCGCATATCACCACGGTCCGCGGCGTGGGCTATTTGTTTAAGGAGTAGCGTTTCGCCAACGCGAGGCGCTTGAAACAACACGATGTGCTTGGGAGGGCTTCGCGGCCCTCCCTTTTTGCCTTCATTTTCAATCGTCCTTCAATCGGGGCTCCGCTATTTCTTAAGGGATTACTTAAGCCTGCTTGCGAAACGTTTAATGTGCACCGTTTTGCCTCGCATCGTCCTGCGCGTTGGGGTACAACACTTCTTGACCCAACGGTTTGAAGATAGGAAGCAACCATGAGTGATGACAAGATTCCGCAGCGCCCCGATGGCGTAGGCGACTCCTTTTCCCACGGTTCCGCCCCGCGCGTCGAGGTGGAGCCCACCCCCGCGCACCCGGCGGCCCACATGGCGGATGCTCAATCCGAATATTCGGCGTCCGGCGCCGCTGCTCCGTCGACCGAGACCATCAAGCATACCGTGGTGAAGACCAAGACCAAAAAGGCCCCGGTCTTCCTCGCATCGCTTGGCGGGTTGGTCGTGGGCTCGGTTCTGGTGATCGCTCTCGTCATGTCCGGTGCCTTCAAGATCACCGACTCGGACGTTCAGGCGACGGGCGACCAGGGTTCGACCCAAACCATCGATATCAACCCCGAGGACACCACGTTGGCAGAGGTTGTGGCCGCCAAGGCCCAGCCCTCCGTGGTCTCCATCACCGCTACGTCCGATAACGGCGGCGGCGTGGGGTCCGGCGTGGTGCTCGATACGGATGGAAACATCCTTACCAACTACCATGTTATCGAGGGGGCGACCCAGCTAGCCGTTTCCATGGGCGATGAGAGCTATGAGGCCGAGCTGGTGGGCGAGGACGCTTCGAGCGACTTGGCGGTCATTCGCCTCAAAGACGTCGACTCCAGCAAGCTGACTCCCATCGAGATCGGCGACTCGGATAACCTTGTCGTGGGCGAGTGGGTTATGGCTATCGGCAGCCCGTTTGGCAACGAGCAGTCCGTCTCCACCGGCATCGTGAGCGCCCTGTATCGCTCCACCGCGCTGCCCTCCACCAGCGGCACCTCCATCTACGCCAACATGATCCAGACGGATGCGGCCATCAACCCCGGCAACTCCGGCGGCGCTCTGGTCAACGATGAGGGCGAGCTGATCGGCATCAACTCCATCATCGAGTCCTATTCCGGTTCAAGCTCGGGCGTCGGTTTCGCCATCCCCGTCAACTACGCCATCAACATCGCCAACCAGATCATCGATGGGAAGACCCCCGTGCATCCTTACCTGGGCGTCAGCCTTACCTCGGTGAACGCCTTGAGCGCCCGTGCAAACAACCTGGGCGCTACCGAGGGCGCTATGGTTGTCGCGGTTAGCGATGGCGGCCCTGCTGCGGAGGCGGGTATCAAGGTGAACGACATCATCACCAAGATCGATGGTGAGAAGGTCGCTTCCGCCGACGGCCTGATCATCGCCCTGCGCGAGCATGAAGTGGGCGATAAGGTGACCCTCACCGTGGTCCGCGATTCCAAGGAGCAGGAGGTCGAGGTGACGCTTGGTTCCGACGAGGCCCTGCAGACCGATCAGCAGGATAACTCGCAGGGCGATACCTCCGGCAACTCCATGACAGAGGAGCAGTTCCTTCAGTATCTCGAGGAGCTTATGGGCCGCGGTTCCAGCAACGGTATGGGAATGGGCGGCAACCTGAGCTAAATAAGTCTTCGTGCTGGCACGTAAGGCGCCTTTCCAACAACGATAATCGTCAAAGAACCCGCTTGGTACGGCAGTATCGAGCGGGTTCTTTTCTCTTTCAAGGCATTATTCTATTTCTCGAATAATGTTATGTGTTCAAATGATGTTTCAAAGTTATTAAAATGGAGCATTGGACATTGCTGTTTCGCAACAGTTCGCTGCGGCGAGGCAGGAGAGGAAGAGGAGCGAAAGGGGAGTAATGTTCTCTCTTCATAAGACGCTGGGCGGCGTCCATCCGCCCCAGTGCAAGGACACGCGGGATTGTCCCTGCACGTGGATCGAGCCCCCAAGTAAGGTTCGTATCCCGCTGAACATGCACATCGGTGCTCCGTGCACCCCGTGCGTTGAGGTTGGAGACCACGTCTACATCGGCACGCTGATCGGAACGGGCGAGGGCCTCTACGCCCCCATCCACGCCAGCGTTTCCGGTACGGTCACCTCCGTCGCCACGGAAAAGCTGCCCACCGGGGCGACTGCTCCCGTGGTGGAGATCGCTTCCGACGGCAAGATGGAAAACGATCCCGAGCTTACGGTTCCCACGTATGCCACCAAGGACGAGTTCATCGCCTGCGTCCGCAATTCCGGCGTGGTGGGACTGGGCGGTGCTTCGTTCCCCACGTGGTTCAAGATGCAGGCGCCTGCGGGCAAGAAGTTCGAGTTCGTGGTCGTTAACGCCATGGAGTGCGAGCCCTACATCACCAGCGACTACCGTCAGATGATCGAGCACGCCGAGCGCGTGATCGACGGCGTGGTTCGCATCTCGCGCGCGCTCGAGATCCCCGCCGTGGTCATCGGCGTCGAGGACAACAAGCCCGAGGCGGTCGAGTCCCTCAACAAGGCAATCGCCGAGAAGGGCGTTTCCGACCTGGTCGAGGTCCTCATGGTCCCCACCAAGTATCCCGCTGGCGGCGAGAAGGTCCTGATCGAAGCCACGACCGGCCGTGCCGTCCCCGCCGGCGGCCTGCCCATCGATGCCGGTTGCCTGGTGCTCAACGTCACCACGGTTTCCCGTGTCGAGGAGTATTTCCGCTACGGCGTGCCCCTGGTTCGCCGCACCATCACCCTTGCGGGCGATTGCGTCGCCAACCCCGGCAATTACCGCGTGCCCCTGGGTATGAGTGTTCGCGACGTTATCGAGGCCACGGGCGGTCTGGTGAAGGATCCCAAGAAGATCATCATGGGCGGACCGATGATGGGCCGCACCATCACCAACATCGACTGCCCCATCCTGAAGGCGAACAACGCGATCCTCTGCCTCGACAAGGAGGCGGAGCTGCCCGAGGAATCCCCGTGCATCCGTTGCGGCCGCTGCGTGCGCGTGTGCCCGCTGGGCCTCATGCCCTATGCGCTCGACGCCGCCAGCCGCCGTCATGATGCGGTGGAGCTGGACGAGCTCGCCGTCATGAACTGCATGGAGTGCGGTTCCTGCGCGTTCACCTGCCCTGCCCACAGGCGTATCACCGCCTCGATCCGCGAGGGCAAGGCAGTCTATCGCGGCGAGGTCGCGCGCCTCACCCAACCTGCGAAGGAGGCGTAACGTATGAATCTCATCTTTGAGGATTCCCCGCACTTCCATGGCAGCGCATCCACGTTCAAGATCATGGGTGCCGTCTGCCTGGCGTTGGTACCCACGCTGATCGCCGCTACCTGGCTCTACGGCCTGGGCGCCCCGTTGCTGGTGCTGGTGTGCATCGCCACCGCCCTGGTGAGCGAGCATCTGTGCTGCGCCATCATGCACCGCGAGTCCACGGCGGGCGATATGTCCTGCGTGGTCACCGCCATGCTGTTCGCCTTTACCCTGCCCGCGACCTGCCCGTTTTGGGTTGCCGTCCTGGGCACCGCGTTCGCGATCGTCGTCGTCAAGATGATGTTCGGCGGCATCGGCAACAACTTCGCCAACCCCGCGGTCGCCGCGCGCATCTTCGTGATGGTCGCGCTGCCCAGCGCCCTGTCCTCCTACCCGGACGTCGCCGGCAAGCCGCTTGACGCCATTACCGGCGCCACCCCGCTGGCGATGGAGTCCAACCCCTACAGCATCATGGACCTGCTGCTGGGTAACCACGCCGGTGCTTTGGGCGAGACCTGCATCATCACCCTGCTCGCCGGCTATCTGTTCCTGCTGGCCATCAAGGTCGTCGACGCATGGGCGACCCTGCCCTTCATCGGCACCGTTGCCGTCGTCATGGGCCTTGCTGGCGAGGACGTGGTCTTCCAGCTGCTCTCCGGTGGTCTGGCTCTGGGCGCCTTCTTCATGGCGACCGACTACACCACCACCCCGATGACGCCCAAGGGCAAGATCATCTTCGGTATCGGTTGCGGCCTCATCACCTCTTTGGTGCGCTTGTTCGCCGCCGCTCCCGAGGGCGTTGCCTTCTCGATCCTGTTCATGAACATGTTCGTGCCGCTGATCGATCGCTATACCCGTCCCCGTCCGGTGGGAGGTGTGAAGAATGCCCTCGTCTAACTCCTGGCTTTCGCGCCATCGCAACGGCGCTTTCTACACGCTCGCGCTCGTCCTTGTCGCCACGCTGGTGTGCGGCGGCGTGACCGCGGCGGTTCACTGGGGCATGACCGACGCCTTCGCCGAGGCCGACGCCAAGCTCGATGAGTCCAAGGGCGGCGCCCAGCGCGCGCTGCTGTTCCCGGATGCCACCTTTGAGAAGGTATCCGCCCCCGCTGTCGAGGGTCTCGTCTCCGTCTATAAGACCAACTCCGGCGATTACGTCTTTGATGTCGCTTCCAAGGGCTACCACGGCGACGTCGAGGTTATGGTTGGCATCACGTCTGCCGGCAAGGTCGCCGGTATCCAGGTTGTCGCCGAGGACGAGACCGATGGTATCGGCACCAACGCCCTGACCGAGGACTACTTCGGCACCTTTACCGACCTGGACGCCTCCGGCGTGCTTACGGTCGAGGAGCCCGGTAGCGGCGAGACCAAGGTCGACGGCGTCTCCGGCGCGACCTTCACCGCCAAGGCCATCGTCGCCGACCTCAACATCGCCTTCGAGGCGTATGCGCAGATGGGAGGCAAATAAGATGGCTTTGAACCAGAACGTCATCCGCGAGCAGGACGAGCGCATCGCCGACTTTGTCCGCACGCCCACCTTTGTGGTCACCGCCGCAGCCCTGCCGGGCCTCTTTGTGGCCACCTCCGTTGTCAACGGTGCCGCCATCGGCATCGCGACCGCCGTCGCCATCCTCGCTATGGCACTGATCGCTCCTGTGACCCGTCGCTTTACCGGCGCGTTCTCCTATCTGCCCGTGACGCTGCTTGCCGGTGCCATGGTTTCGGTGCTGGTGAGCTTCGCCGTGCGCGTGGTCGAGCCCGCCGTGCACGAGGCGCTTGGTATCTATCTGCCGCTTACCTGTGTAAACGCTATGGCAGTGGCCTTTGTCGCTCGTGACGGCTTCACCGCGCAGCCGACTTCCAAGTCTTCGCTTGGGACCGCCGTGTTCGCCGCCGTGTGCGCTTTCGCGACCCTGACCTTTGTGGGCTTCATTAACGGCATGTTCAGCACCGGCGAGGTCTTTGGCCTTACCATGCCCGAGCTCGCCGCGTCCCCGTTGGCCATCTTTGGCAAGCCCGCCGGCTCCCTGCTGGTCCTGGCCCTGGTCGCGACCTTTGTCCAGTCCATCTGCGACGTGCGCGCCAAGTCCGCAGCTGCTAAGGAGGGTGAGCGCTAATGGAGTTCCTCAACGCTCTGTTCACCGCTGCGTTCGATAACAACATCGTCTTTGCGCAGCTCATTGCCATGGTTTCCGTGATTCTGGTCGCCCAGCGCCCGCAGGATGCCATTCGCATGGGCGGTCTTCTGGGTGTCTCCGTGGCGGTTGCCGGCATTATCTGCTGGCCGCTTTATGCGGGTTTCCTGCTGCCTTGGGGCGTGTCCTACCTCGCTCCTCTTGGTTGCGTGCTCGCCAGCACCGGTGCCATCTTTGTGGGCGGCACCATCATGGGCGCGGGCAAGTCTTCCGAAGATCGCACCCGGATTTTGCGCTCTTGCACCATTTTGGCCTGCAACGCTGCCGTTTTGGCCGTGCCGCTTTCCCAGGGTGCCATGGCGGATACCATGACCTTCTCGTCCGCCCTCGGCGCTTCCGTCGGTGCGGGTTTTGGTCTGTTTTTGGCCGTCGTCCTGTTCGTCTTTGTCCGCAACGGCATCGATGAGCGCTTGGTTCCCCATGCGCTTCGCGGCCTGCCCATCACGCTGATCACCGCGTCGTTGATGGCGCTTGCCTTCACGGGCGTCGCGGGCATCGCCGGCGGACTGTTTGTGTAAGGGGGATTGAAGATGACCGATCCTTTCATCATGGTTGGCGTCC
Organism: Collinsella sp.; assembly: GCA_048207125.1. Taxonomy (GTDB): domain Bacteria; phylum Actinomycetota; class Coriobacteriia; order Coriobacteriales; family Coriobacteriaceae; genus Collinsella. Next base: position 32,198 of record DBEWRE010000070.1, on the reverse strand, counting down.
CGCCCATCCTGCTCGCCATTATCGGCGGCGGCGTGGCTCTCGCCCTGTGCATCTGTGCCGGCGTGAACAACTTCGCTGATCGCCGCGAGGCACGTGCCGAGGCCGAGGCCGAAGAGGCCGCTGGTGCTGCTGCGGAGGCCGAGGAGGCCTAAGGCTTTGCTCGTCCCACATATCTTGTGAAAGAAGCGCTCCTGGAATTATCCGGGGGCGCTTTTTGGTTGACATCTCAATTGGATGCGCAATCAAATCTGCAGGTACATAAGGTATGCAAAGAACCTTTGACATGCGTCAGCTCCTTGGTTAGGCATGCAGTGGGAAAAGAGGGTTAAGATGGCGGAAACGAGGATGGGAGGATGATATGGATGTTGCAAAGAACATAGGCGCCCGCATTCGTAGATGTCGCGAGCAAGCTGGGATGACGCAAGGCGAGCTCGCTGCTGCCGCGTTCGTCACGCGCCAGTCGGTTGGCAACTGGGAGGGCGGTAAGACGCTGCCGGACGTGCAGAGCTTGCAAGCTGGTCGCCCAGGCGCTGGGGACCACCGTCGACGGACTTTTGGGCGATGAGGTGCCTGCCATCGCGCGCGAGACGATCGAGGCCCGCCGCCAGCTCACCCGATGCATGGTCCTCTACGGTGCGTTGTACCTGGTACATCTTGCTTGTGTTTTGCTTTTCGTGCGCTTTGCTGCGGAAGGTAACCACTACGCGAAGTTGGGCGTTCTTGCGATCGTGTTTATCATCGCTTTGGGGGAAGATGTTGCTACTAGGCGCGTACGCTCGATTACCCGCGGTCGAGAGTTAGGCGATGCGGTGAGCGTCATGATGTTTGTTGAAGGCTACCCGGAAGGCCAGGAGCCACCCAACAACGTGCTCTACCGCGTGATACTAACCAACTTACCGGCGGTTATGACGGTTCTTTGCGCGCTCATTGTTCTTGTATGTATAGTCTTGGGGTTCCTGTGATCGATCATCATCTTGGTTGCGGTTTCCATTCCCGTCGCGCAGCGCCCACGCACGGTCGAGCGCGGTTGAGAGCTAAGAGATGCCGTGGAGATTATGATGTTCGCCGCGGCCCCGCGCCTCAGGAAAGAACCTGTCCCTAATGTGAGGTTGCGTACCGTGAGGCGTCCCAGCTCAGGAGCATGGTAAAGACATTTGCCATGCCTAAACAGCGGCTTTATAGCGCTACTGCGCCATCGCCGGGGTATAACCATGCCGTAGATCCTCGTCCAAAACATTTTCTGGGAGGTACCGGCTATGCAGAACGCGGGCGTGGGCGCGCACATACGCGAATATCGCGAGAAGGCGGGCTTGACCCAGGCGCAGCTTGCCGAGGTAGTTTTTGCCACGCGTCAGACGGTGGGCAATTGGGAGCGTGGGGCAACCTTGCCGGACATTCAGAGCCTGCGGCTTCTGGCGGGCGTCTTTGGCGTGACGGTGGATGAGCTGCTTGGTGGCGACGCTGCCGAGTTGGCGCGCGAGGCGGCGAACGACAGGCGCGTGCTGATGCGCTCGTTCATCATGGAGTGGGTCAACATTCTGGTTATCATCTGCGTTGGACTTGCGCGCTCCGCGCTGCGGGAGCACGGGATGAGCTGGTCGGCGTATCAAGGCTATAACATGGTGCTTGGCGTTATTCAGTGGACGGTCATGTTGTATATGCTATTCGCCGTGGCGGGGCGAGATAGGGTGAGGCGAGCGCGGGATCTGGTGAACGCGACCGATATCGTTGCGTTTTTGGAGGGCCGTGCGTCCGCGGACGAGCTACCGCGCGATTGGTTCTACCGCTGGGTGCTCACCAAGGTGAATTGGTGGCGCTGGGGGATCGTCGCGGTTTTGTTGGTCTGCTTTGTGGCGATGGGAATGGGCGCGACGTTGCAGTAGCTGCATTTTCTGGAGGGGCGTAGCTGTGCGGGTCGCTTGGATCAATTGCTTGCCATTTGAGTTTTTAATTCCTAGAAAAGCCATCTAAAAGAAAGAAAATGCGATTTTGTTCTTTTAGGCAGGCTAAGACTGCGGGAAAAGAAAAAAATGAGGAAAATGGCAATATGAAGGCAGACGAGAGGCGCTAGAAGAACAAAACGAGCTAAACCTAACCGATAGAAGGTAAAAGAGGGTCCCTTGCGGGGCCCTCTTTCAGAATGAATGAGATGCGAATCGATGAGACGGACGGGTGTGCGAAGGACTCCCGCGCGCCTGTTACGGCATGATGCTGTTGGCGCCGTCCACGATGACGCTCTGGCCCGAGTAGTAGCAGGAGTCGGGACCGGCCAGGAAGGCGATGACGGGGGCGATGTCCGCCTCGGGATCGCCAAAGCGCTTCATGGGGTTAAGGTTGACCTGCTTGGCGTACTCCTCCGGGAATTTCTCGGCCCAAGCCTTGGCTGCGGGAGATTCTGCGCCGGGCAGCACGATATTTACGCAGATGCCGTATTGGCCCCACTCCTTGGCAGCGATCTTGGTCAGACCGCGCAGGGCCTCCTTGTTGGAACCATAGGCGAGCTGGCCAGCGATGCCGAACATACCGGTTGCGGAAGCGAAATTGATGATGCGGCCCTCATGCTGCTCCTTCATGTAGGGGAAGGCGGCCTGCATGTAGTTGAGAGAGCCGATAACGCCGGATTGCCATGCCTTGAGCATGTTCTCGTACTCGGTATCCTCGACGGGCTGGGAGGGCACGATTGCCTGTCCGTTGTTGACGATGACGTCGATGGAGCCGAAGGTGTCTACAGCGGTCTTAACAACCTCGAAAACGCGCTCACGGTCGGCGGAGTCGCAGCTCATGGCAATGCCGTCGCCGCCCAGCTCCTTGATTTCCGCGATGGTTGCCTCGATGGGCTCCAGGCGGCGGCCGGTGGCGACGATCTTGACGCCGCGCTTAGCCAGGCACAGGGCGATGCCCTTGCCGATACCCTGGCCGGCGCCGGTTACGATCGCGACCTTCTCGTTCAACTGCTTCATGGTTGATCCTCTCCCTCTCGAGATATGTTGCCGCCGAGACCCCGCGGGCCTGCACGCGCAATCAACAATCAATAGTCTACAGGTGGTTTTGGCACGAGCTCGCGCACGCCGTCGAAGCGCGGGGCGGGCGGCGAGACGTCTTTCGACTATCGGTTTGTCAAGAGCTGGAGTGTAAGGCGTATGATTTGGAGCGTTGTTTTGCTCCCGGGTCTTTCCAGCGGTTATGGGGTCTATAGGCGGAGCTGCTGTCGCTGTTTGGCAAAGCGCCTGATAAATAGGGGTGTAAAAGCATTTATACAGCTTGATGGCGGCTGTGTGGTGCAAAGAGTGCCGTGGTGCGGGTATAGTGTGCGCATCGAAGGAAGCCCAATACCCAAGTGCTTTCGATGGGGCTGCGGCGAAGAACCGATGGGAGGCCGCGATGACAAAGTCTGATCAGCGCACGGCGTCAGCGATAGCGGAGCTTTCAGAGGGCGAGCCCCGTGTCAAAAAGAACCCCGTTGAATCCGCGGTGGGCTCGCGCATCCGCTCTTTGCGCGAGGCCGTCGGTATGTCCCAGGGTGAACTCGCCTCGCGCGTGTTCGTGTCGCGCCAAACGGTGATCAATTGGGAAAAGGGAAAGACCTTACCGGATATAGAGAGCGTGAAGCTTCTTTCCGCTGCCTTTGGTATAACGGTCGACTCGCTGATAGACGAGCGGTCGGAAGAATATCTACGTCAGACGGAACGCGATCGCCGCACCATACTGTTGTCGCTTGCATACGGCGTGGTGTACCTCCTAACGGAGCTGACGGGTACCGTTGTTGCCGCGCTTTCATACCAGTTCCTTGATTGGGATACCGCTCACACGATATCCAACGTAGAGATGGCGCTGAGCTCCTGTCTGGGCCTCCTTGTTGTGATTTCCGCCTTCAGGGTGAATAGGGTGAAGAGCGAGCGCGGCCTTACCAACACGGTTGAAATCATGGCGTTTCTCGAGGGGTACAGACCCGGTAGCTCGCTGCCCCAGACGTTTCTTTGGCGCTGGCTTCTGCCGCATTGGGACGCTATATGGATCGCGATATGGCTGGTAATCATCGTTCTCGTCTTCGCTCCGCTGTTTGCGATGAAGATGGCGTGAGGGCGCAGGCGGTGCCGCAAGGGATGGTTTTGCGTTGGATGCGCCCCTTGGCTCGGGCGTCTCTCCTTCCGCGTGATGGTACCCTGTAAGGGTTGAAAACAGGTACCAAGGAGGCACGCGTGGCAGAGCAGCAGAGCTTGTTCGGTGATTTGGCAATGGACAATGAAACTCGGGCGCAGCAAGCGACTTCTGGAGCCCCCGCCGTGACTGCGCAGCAAGGCGACCGCGCTAAGGCGGCAGAGCGCGCGGCGGAGCTTCGCCACCTGCTCGACTACCACGCCTATCGTTATTATGCGTTGGACGCCCCGGAGATCACGGACGCGGCGTTCGACAAGCTGCTGGTGGAGCTCCAGCAGATCGAGGCCGCGTATCCCGATTTGGTGACTCCTTCCTCTTACACGCAGCGCGTGGGCGGTTTTGTGGACGCTGAGCAGTTCACGCCCGTCACGCACATGGCGCGCATGTATTCCATGGATGATGCCATGAACCTGGAAGAGCTGGACGAATGGCTCGACCGCACGGAGGCCGCACTGGGCGCCGGCAACGTCGCGTATACCTGCGAACTTAAGATCGATGGCCTGGGCGTGGCCATCACGTATCAAGACGGCGCCTTTGTTCGCGCGGCGACGCGCGGCGATGGCACCACCGGCGAGGACGTTTCGCTGAACGTTCGTACCATCAAGGACGTCCCCATGCACCTCTCCGAGGCAGCGCTGGAGCACATGGCTGCGGATCGCTCCACGCCCATCGAGGTGCGAGGCGAGGTCTATATGCCCAAGGGCAGTTTCATGCGCCTCAACGACGAGGCCGACGCCGAGGGGCGCGACCCCTTCGCCAACCCCCGCAACGCCGCCGCGGGCAGCCTGCGCCAAAAGGATCCCAAGGTCACGGCCAAGCGCGACCTCGCTACGTTCATCTACGCCATCGCGGACACGGCGCCCCTGCACGTGGATTCTCAGCACGAGTTTCTCGACTGGCTGCGTAGCGCCGGCTTTTCCGTCAACCCCAACGTGTCCCGCTGCACCACGCCCGCGGCCGTTCATCAGTTCTGCGCGGACGCCCTGGCGCACCGCAGCGACCTGGACTATGACATCGACGGCGTAGTGGTAAAGGTCGACAGCTTCACCCAGCAGGGCGACCTGGGATTTACCGCCCGCGCGCCGCGCTGGGCCATCGCGTTTAAGTTCCCGCCGGAAGAGAAGACCACCGTGCTGCGCGAGATTCGCATCCAGGTGGGTCGTACCGGCGTGCTTACCCCCGTGGCGGAGTTCGACCCGGTGACCGTCGCCGGATCCACCATCGCCCGCGCCACGCTGCACAACATCGACGAGATCCGCCGCAAGGACGTCCGCGTGGGCGATACCATCATCGTCCATAAAGCGGGCGACGTGATCCCCGAGGTAGTAGGTCCGGTGCTGGATAAACGCTGGCCCGATTCGGTTGAGTGGGACATGCCCACCGAGTGCCCCGCCTGCGGAAGCCCCGTGGTGCATGAGGACGGCGAGGTGGCCTACCGCTGCGTGTCGCTGGATTGCCCCGCACAGCTCAAAGAGCGCCTGATCCACTGGGTCAGCCGCGGCTGCATGGATGTTGACGGCGTGGGCGAGGAGCTGGTCGACAAGCTGGTCGAGGCAGGGCTGGTGCATGACGTCGCGGACTTCTACCAGCTGGATGTCGATACCGTCGCCGCGCTGGACACGGGCCGTACCTATGCAACCTCCAACGCCAAGAAGGGCGTGGTCGCGGGCGACCCCATCCCCGTGGGTCCCACCATCGCCGCCAAGGTTATCGACCAGCTGAACCAATCCAAGCGGCAGCCGTTGGGCCGCGTGCTGTTCGCTCTGGGCATCCGCCACGTGGGCAAGTCCGTGGGCGAGGTGCTGGCGCAGCGCTTCCTCACCATCGACGCGCTGGTGCAGGCCAGCGAGGAGGACATCGCCGGTTGCGAGGGCATCGGCCCCAAGATCGCCGCCAGCGTCAAGCAGTTCCTAGCGGTTCCCGAGAACCTGGAGGTCTTGCAGCGCTTGCGCGACGCCGGCCTTTCGCTTGAGGAGGATTTGGGTGCCGCCGCGGCGCGCGTTGCCCAGCAGACCGGTGTGGACGCGGATCTGGCGGCGGAGCATCCGCTCGAGGGCCTCACTTTTGTGCTCACCGGAACCCTGGAGCTTCGCACGCGCGACGAGGCCGGAGCGGCCCTCAAGGCGCTGGGCGCTAAGGTGACGGGTTCTGTCTCTAAAAAGACCAGCTACCTGGTAGCGGGCCCCAAGGCGGGCTCCAAGCTTACCAAGGCGGAGAGCCTGGGCGTGCCCGTTTTGGACGAGGCCCAGCTGGAGCAGATCCTCACTACCGGCAAGGTGCCGCAGGAGTAGGGAGCGGCGCGTCCGTCTCATCTTCCATGACACCCAGCATATTTGATGCAAGCTGTTTATCTAACGCATCTATCGGGTAAAGTGATAGATATGGTATCTAACGCGTTAGATGGGGGTGCGGATGAAGATAGTGGAAAGCGAGGGGTGCGAGTTCAAGCGCTCCGTCACCCCTCGTCTTGCAAGGGAAGTCATCGCGTTTTTGAACGGTCGCGGCGGCGTCATATACGTAGGCGTTGAAGATGATGGCACCGTTTCCGGTGTGGACGATCCTGCCGCTGCGATGCTTTCCATTGAAAGCATGGTGCGAGACGCCATCCAGCCAGATGCCACGGAATTGACGGGATGCAGCGTTGTGTACGGCACCGGCCTCAGTGAGGAGCGGCATTCGAACGACGAGGTGCAGTGCGTTCGCATCGACGTCTCTGCAGGGGTGTCCAGGCCTTACTTCTTGCGGTCGAAGGGGCTGACTCCGCATGGCGTCTACGTTCGTCAAGGAACATCGTCGATTCCCGCAGCCAACACCGCGATTCGCAGAATGGTGCGCGAAGCGGATGGGGAGGGTTTTGAGGACCTGCGTTCGCTTCGCCAAGACCTTACGTTCAAGAAGGCTCAAAGCCTATTCAAAGCAAATGGCGTTGCGTGGGGGACGTCGCAAATGCGATCGCTTGGGCTTCTAAGTGACGGCGGGGTGTTCACCAATCTTGCGCTACTGCTTTCCGATCAATGTCCGTCGTACCTCAAGGCGGCGTGGTTTGACGGTACGGCGGCGGGCCCGTTCTCGTTCAGGAATAGGGACGAGTTCACCGGGTCGATATTCCAGCAGCTGGAAGACGCGTTTAGATTTATCGATAATCGAAATAACCTGGCATCCAAAATCGATGGTCTCGAGCGCATCGATATTCGCGACTATCCGGTGGACGCCGTGCGCGAGGCGCTGATCAATGCGGTTGTTCATCGCGAGTATTCCTTTGGCGATGCAACGTTGGTGAAGATGTTCGATGACCAAATGCAGATCGTCAACTTGGGCGGTTTGCCAGACGGTATTGAGCTGCAAGACATCGCGGCAGGAGTCTCAAGGCTTCGAAACCCTAAGCTCGCAGGGGTATTTTTTAGATTGAAGCTGATTGAGGCGTATGGTACGGGCATAGCGAAAATACGGTCTGCATATCGTTACGACGTCAAAAGACCCCAAATCACGTTCTCTAAAGGCGCCTTCACCGTCGCGCTTCCAAATCGTTCATACAAGAATACGTTGCCGAACGAGGGGATCGCAGCCAGATTGGCGCTGCAGGATACGGGAGAACTCTCAGAGGTTTCTGGCGAAGGGGCGTCTGCGCTCTGGTTGAAGAGCCGCACCGCTGCCGGCGAGCCAAGCCCGCGTAACGCGTTGCGCGAAGAGGGCGGTGGCAAACACGTATTGGCTTCGTTCGACTTGAGCGATATCGAGCGCACCGTCCGCTTCATTGAAGTCGAGGGTGAGGTGACGCGCAAACAGATAGAAGAGCTTCTTGGAGTGGGTCAGACCACAGCGGGCAAGGTCTTGCGCGGTCTGGCGGAAGACGGGGTTATCGTCCAAGAGGGGCGAGGACCCTCAACGCGCTACCGGTTGGCTGGTTAGCTGCGCTCTGCAATCTGTGCCGCCACGGCAAGTTTCGGTATACTTCTTGTGCTTGATTCAAATCACAGGAGGTACCCATGCCCGTCGAGCCCAAGCCGATGCACGACTTGCCCGCCCATCACCTGGTCCCGGACGCCCTTACGCCGGAGCAGATCGAATCCAAGGCGGAGCACGTCGCCATCAGCAAAGCGAACATGCCCCTCATCAAGCTCTTTGTCCTCGCCATGTTCGCGGGCGCGTTCGTAGCGTTGGGCGCGGCGTTCTTCACCGTGGTTATGGGGGACGCGCAGATGGGTTTCGCGGCGCAGCGCGCGCTGGGCGGCCTGTGCTTCTGTCTTGGCCTTGAGCTGGTGCTTCTGTGCGGCGCGGAGCTTTTTACGGGCAACGCCCTCATGGTGTTGGGCAAGGCGTCCGGCAAGATTTCTGGACGAGGGCTGGTTCGCAACTGGTCCATTGTCTGGCTGGGCAACTTTGTGGGCGCCCTTATGCTGGCGGCGCTCATCTTTATGTCGAACTTGCAGGGCATGAACGGCGGTGCCGTGGGCGATGCGATGGTATCCCTGGCTGTTGGCAAGGTCACGCCCGCATGGCACACGCTGTTCTTTAAGGGTGTGCTGTGCAACCTGCTGGTTTGCCTTGCCGTGTGGATTGGTTTTGGCGCGCGCACCACGGCGGACAAGGTTCTCGGCATCATTCTGCCCGTCTCGGCCTTTGTGGTTATGGGCTTCGAGCACTGCGTTGCCAACATGTTCTTTTTGCCCATGGGCCTCGCCGCCAAGGCTGCTGGCTTTGGTGCGGCGGTCGCGGGCGTGGAGTCGCTCACCGTGGGCTCCATGCTCTACAACCTGTCCGCTGCCACGCTGGGTAACATCGCGGGCGGTATCCTTATTGTTGGCGTCGGCTACTGGATCGCCTACGGTCGCGAGGCCCACAAGCATGAGACCGAGGTCGAAAAGCTGGCCGAGTAGCGGCTGCTGCAGAGGGCGCTGCCTTCGCGGTGCTGGGGCTGCCGTGCAACCTGCGACCGCCCGCACGGATATGCTGACCACTTACCCATCTGGGTCGCTTTAGCGCGCTAATGTGATACGTTGACGCCATCAATGGGGTTGAGCGCACGCAAAAGCGAAGGGTAAAGGTGAAGGAGGCGCGGGCGGCATGTTCGGACGTATTTTCAGCACCATCGCCAAGCGCGTCGCGTCGTCGCGCCTGCTGCTTGCGCTCATCATCGTCCTGCAAGTGCTCTACCTGTTGCCCGCGCTCCAGCAAGCAACCATGGGTGGCTGGCAAGACCCGATCGCATCGAATGAGGTCGAGTCCATTCGTATGTACCGTTCCAGCCAGTCGCTCGATCCGGACATGTATTCAGAAGATGACGCGGTGGGTTCGTGGCACCGTGCGAACGATATCAAGATGGCGCAGGCGGCGGATAAGCTGCTCGACCGCTGGGACGCGGGCGATGCGAACGGCTACTTCGCTGCCGCGGCGGAGTATTACCAGATGAGCGCCAAGGTGCAAGGCTATGCGGGTTCCGTTTACAACCTCGATCGCGCGGCGTTTTACCGGGCTCTGGCAGACTCCGGCGCCACGCAGACCTATGCGGTATCCAGCGATGCGCCGGCGCTCACGTACGCCGCCATGGGCAGCAAGGGCCTCTTCATGTTCCCCAACGGCGCTATCCCTGTTGTCTACTCATCGCAAGGCGACGGCATTTATAGGTATAACAGCCAGGTCGAACTACTTTTTTGGACGGTGCCGCTGCTGGCGGTGTGCGCGCTTGGCGCTTCGAGTCAAACCAAGCAGCGCCTGATGACGCAGGCCCCGTTGGGCACGCGCCGCCGCATGCTGTACGGAACGGTATCCTCCGCCTTGCTGGGCCTTGTCGTCTTGGCTCTTATCTGCGCACCGGCGTTGATCTTGCAGGCGGTTCGCGCGGGTATGGGCGACGTGTCCTATCCGGTGGTGGTGGGGTCCGGCGCTTCGCTGGTGGTATCCACGGTGGGGGAGACACTACTCAAGTCCGCCGTGCTCTACGTGTTGATCGCGTTCATGTTCTCGCTGCTGGCGCATCTCAGCGCGTCGGTGTTCGATTCCGTGGCGCCGGCGGTGGTCGCCTCGCTGTGCATGATGGCGCTGCCTTTGGCACCGGGCTACTACGGTGAGTTCTCGTCCTATCGCGAAGTCGCTCCATGGCTGCCCTCCACGTATTTGTGGGTGGAATATGCTGCGGGATCCATTGATTCGGCGATGATGCCCGGCGCGCGGCCCTTGCTGGGCGTCTCCTTTGCCCGCGGCTGCGCATCCTTGGGTTTCGCGACCTTAGCCCTTTCTATTGCGCTCATGCTGCTGGCTCCGGCGGGCGCGCTGGTGAGCCTGCCCTCGCGCCTGCACCGCGTCGCGTTCCATCGCCCGGCCTCGCATCGCTCGGCTACGGGAGAAGGGGCGGCGAGCCCCAACGCGGAGGTGCCCCCGCCCTCCTCGTCCTGGGGTTTCTCGTCCCTTGCTATCTTCGCATCCTATACCGCCGCTTTGGCGCGTATGCTGCTGAGCGGCCCGGCGCTCTACGCGCTCGCCCTTATCATGGCGGCGGCGCTGGTGGTCCCCGCGGTGTTCTCGGTCGATTCGGACGTGAGCGCCTATTCGGTCGAGTCTTATAAGAACGTGCAGCTTCGCCAGCTTTATTCGCAGCTGGAATCCGGTGCGTATGCAAAAGATTCGGACGAGTACCTATTGCTGCAGCGTCAGGCGGATGCCTTGAGCGGTTACGTGTATAGCGAGACCGCCGCTAAGGGGTATGCGAGTTTGGCGGAGTATGAGCGCCTGCGGCTCGAGGCGGCGGACCTGCCCGCCTTGGCTCAAAACGACCCCGTGGATGATCCCTTGCGCGTGGAGGCGAGGATCGCCTTGCTTGAAGGCTTAGCGGCGTCGGACGAGCTGGAGCTTTACAACATGAGTACCCGCATGCCGGGGTCCTTCTACTTGTCCTTTGTGTTTGGTACGGCGCCCTTTGCGTTTTGGCTAGCGCCCGCATGCGTGACGGCGCTGCTGGTTGCGCGGTATCGCTGCCGCGGATCGCTTATCCAGCAGGCGCCCGTGTCCTTTGCGGTTGAGTTGGGGGCGGGCTGCGTGGTGGCGTCCACCATCGCGCTGGCCATGTTGGCGCTGGTCGTTATTCCGGGGACCGCGTACGCCACTATGCGCAACGGCGTGGGCGAGATGGGCTACCCCGTGGTGTTCATCCAAAGCGGCGGCGTGGTGGCTGCCACCGTGGCGAGTGCCCTTATGTCCGGTGCGGGCGTGCAGGCGCTGGCCAGTGCGTTTGTAGTGGTGTTTCTGGCCTGCGTAGAGCGCGCGACCAGGAGTTTTCGCAGCGTGTGCGTCGCCGCCGTGGCGACGTTGGCCTTGGCTGCGCTCGCCGTCAACGCGTCTGCCGTGGCGCCGGTGGATAGCGTCGCCTCGGTAGCCTTAGGGTGGCTGCCGCTAACGTATCTGGATGTGGCGCGCGTGGTGGGCGCCGCAGGCTACAGCCTTATGTCCGGCTGCGGCGTCTCCGCCTTTGCGGCGTGCGTCGTGCTGGCCGTCTCCTTGCCGGTCATGGTCGCCGCGACGTGCATGGTTGTCTGTGCGCAACGCGCCCGGTCCCTGCGCGTGCGCGATGCCTCTTGCGTGATCAGAGTCTGATATTCGTCCAACTTAGCGGCAGTGCTAGCTGCAAGGCATCTGCCACGACGATATTGGATCTCGATCACGGGAGCGCTCATGCTTTCTGTTACAAATCTCACCTTGTCCTACAGCGGGCGCGTGCTGATGCAAGGTGTGTCCTTTGACCTTGAGCCCGGATGCATCATGGGGCTGGTGGCGCCCAACGGCTACGGCAAGACCACGCTGCTCAAGGCCATGGCAAACATCAAGGCCGCGCGCGTTACGGGTTCAATTGCGGTGGACGATCTACCTGCAAACCAGGTTGCCCGCCGCCGTGCGCGCGTGTTCTACGCTCCGGGCGAGGGCACGCTGCTCTACCCGGGCATGACCGTGGGCGAGCACCTTGCCATGACGCGCAAGCTATGGCGCTCGCAGCGTTCCCTCGACGACGTCGCCCATGCCTGCAAGGTTGACGGCTTTCTCAACAAGCGGGTCCGCGCGTGCTCGCAGGGCATGCGCCAGCAGCTCACGCTCGCTATCGCCTATATGACGGGTGCGCGCTACCTGCTGCTAGACGAGCCCATGAACGCACTGGACCCCACTAACGTGCAGCTCAATTCCGCTATCATGCGTTCGCTGGCCCAGCGGGGGACGGGGATCATCATGTCGTCCCATATTCTTGATAACGTGGACCAGCTTAGCGACAAGATTCTCTTTGTAAAGGATAAGGGCTTGGTGCTGTTCGACCCGTCGGCGCCCGTCGCGAGCGTTTCTCCGGCGGCGCCTTCGCCGTCCGTGCCCGCTGCGCCGACCCCAACCGCGGCATCGCCCGCACGCGCCGTGTCACGCGCGGGGGCCCATTTCGCTTCCGGCTCCGTTCACGCCTCCAGGGCGATCGATATCTATAACGAGCTTTACCTCTAGCATAGGGAGATGGGGATGAAAGACATGATGTGGATGAAGCGCGCTTCAGCTTTGGGTGCTGACTCGATTTCGCGGCGCGGCCTGCTGTGCGCGGCGGGTTTGCTGGCGGTTGCATCGCTGGCGGGTTGCTCGCGCGGCGCTGCGGGCGGGAGTTCGAGCAAGGGCGACGGCGATCCCGCCGACCTATCCGGCGTTACCATCACCATCGAGCCGCCCGTCCCGGCAAGCGAGGCCCTTATGGTTGAGAACGCCTGTCGCCTGGCAGAAGGCGAGCCCACGGCGGAGGACACCCTGTTGCGAGCCCTGGAGTATAGCGAGCCGGTGTTCAGCCTGGCTGATAGGCTGCCGGATGGCATGACGCGCGATGACGTCTATTACTTTGATTTGATGGGGATGGGCTCGGGCATGGGCGCGGGTGCCGATACGGTAAAGAGCTCGCAGATGCCCTGCGAGGTGGCGGAAGACACCACGCTGCCGCAAGGTTTCACCTATCTGGTGGTGGACGTCTCCATTCGCAACCCGCTGGATGAGAAGGTCGACTTCAACACGGCTGGCTGCATGTTGGGCGTCTATAGCGCAAACGGCGACCCCGCGCTTACATTTGAGGGCATCGACGCCAATACGTATCCCCGCACCGAATTCGACCAGGTGGACTATGTGGGCGAGGGCGCCTTCAGCATTTTCACGGGCGCGGACAACCCCTTGTGGGTAAGCGGCTACGACGGGCCGGGCGCCATGCTGCCGGGAGATCCTGAGGGTGATTTTTGGCGCGACCTGTGGATTATTCCGCAGAAGCGCTATCAGTTCTACTACGTGGTATCGGACGAGGACCTGCAGCGCGATGGCCTTGCCTGGCTTATCAGTCCTCGTCCGGATATCGATGGCGCGCGAACGTACGCCTATAAGGTTGAGATAGAGTAGCGCCGCCCGTGGCCCTGCCGATCGGCAGCGGCGACGGCGGGGGCGGCTGCGACGGCGGGTGAGCGCTGCGTCGCCCTCGCCGCGGCGCGGAATCTATCGGCTAGTCTTCTAAGCAGTGCTCCGCGATGCGGCGCTTGAGCTCGCGTCGGTAACGATCCGAGATGCTACTTGCTCAGCGCTTCCATGGGATCATCAACCGCTTCATCTGCCGGGATGTCTTCAAAGCCGATGAACCACATGAGCACAAAGGTTGCAACGAACGCGATGACGCAGGAGATCAGGGCATTGGTGACGTTCATGGGATCGGGACCCACGTACAGGCCAATGGCTGCAAGACCAGCTCCGCCGCCGCCAAAGCGCAGGACGCCCGTGAGGCCCGCATACAGTCCGCCAAGGCCACCGCCGATTGCCATGGCGATAAGCGGACGCTTGAGGCGCAGGTTGACACCAAAGAGAGCGGGCTCGGTTACGCCCAGAAGGGCGGTAACGCCGGAAGAGATGGCGAGCTGACGGAACTCGCGGTTCTTGGTCTTGAGTGCGACGCAGAGCGCGGCGGCACCTTGGGCGATATTGGAAGGAAGGTTGCCGGGGCCGATGATGGTCTCATAGCCGAGCGCGGAAAGAGAGTTGACGTAGGCGGGCAGCAGGCTGTAGTGCATGCCGGTCATGACCAGGAAGGGCATGAACGCGCCGATGATGGTGGGAAGCGCCCAGGGGACGACATCCTGAATTGCAAGAAGACCGGAGACCAGGGCGTCGCCCAGGAAGCCGCCAAGGGGTCCGAGGACGCAGAATGCTATGGGTGCCATGATGAGGAGCGAGAGCAACGGCTTGGCGATGAACTTGATGATGGACGGAACGACCTTCTCGGCAAATCTTTCAACATACGAGTAGACGAACACGATAAGAAGGATGGGGATGACGGACGAGGAATAGGTGACGATGCGGACCGGCAACCCAATCACGCTGATGATGTCGCCCGACTCGCCAAGCGCGCTGAAATTGGGATGCAGCAACATGGCGCCCAGCAGCATCGACATGAACATATTGCAATGGAACTTGCGCGCTGCGGAGGCGGCCAGGTATACAGGCAGGAAATAATAGCCTGCATCTGCGATAAAACTTAAAAAGTAGTAGAGCTCGCCTTCGGGATTGATCAACGAGAACAGCTTGAGGATGGAAAGGAGCGCCTTTATCATGCCCACGCCCGCGATGACAGGCATGATGGGAGAGAAGATGCCTGCTACGGTATCGAGAATTCGATTGACAACCCCCTTCTTGGGCGCATCGTCTTCATTGATATCCAATGGGGTGCTGGTGCTAAAGGTGCCGAGCTTGAGAATCTCGTTGTAGGCGCTTGCTACCTCCTGCCCGATGATGACTTGGAATTGGCCGCCCTGGTTCACTACGCCCAAGACGCCGGGAATCGCTTTCACCCGGCCCTCGTCCACGTTTTCGGTGGATTTAAGGGTGAATCGAAGCCGGGTGACGCAGTGGGTCAGGTTGTCGACGTTTTCTTCGCCCCCAACTTCTTGCAAGATGCGTGAGGCGGTTTCCTGCATGCTCATACGAGAACCTCCTTATGGTTCCAAAATCATAGACGCCCATGCGTCGTATTGCCTAGATGGGATAGGGCTCCGGTTGGGATTAAAGCGGCGCTGTGATTTCTCCGTTGGTGGCGAGGACGCGTTGGTACCAGAAAAATGATTTCTTCCTCCTTCTGGCAAGCGTTCCCTCTCCGTTGTCGTCTTTGTCGACGTAGATGAACCCATAGCGCTTGCGCATCTCTCCGGTTCCAACGGAGATGATGTCAATGGGGCCCCAGCAGGTGTATCCGATGACATCGACATGATCGAGATCGACGGCTTCTTTGAGTGCATCGATATGGCTGCCGAGGAACTCGATCCGATAGTCGTCATCGATTTCACCATCGGGGCGCGGCGTGTCGATGGCGCCCAGACCGTTTTCGACGACAAACAGGGGAAGCTGGTAGCGGTCGTAGAGCTCGTTGAGCGCAATGCGCAAGCCCGTGGGGTCTATGGGCCAGTCCCAGTCGTTGCGTTTAAGGTAGGGATTTGAGCGCTCGACGGTGATGGTTTTGCCATCGTCGCTTTTAGCGGTTGACGAGAAGTAGTAGCTGAAGGCGATGTAGTTGACCGTGCCGCGATGGAGAAGCTCGGCGTCTCCGGGCTCAAAGGGGATGTCTTCGATCGTTAGCCCCATTCGGTTCAGCTGGGACTCGCACAAGTTTGTGTAATTGCCTTTGCACATGACATCGGTGTAATAGAAGTTAGGCATCATGTGGAAGCGGCGGGCGAGCACGTCGTTGGGATTGCAAGTGCGAGCGTATGTGGTTGGATACTGCACCATGCAGCCGATTTTGAAATCAGGATTGATCTTGTGGCCTATTTCGACTGCAAGGGCGCTTGCGACGAACATGTTATGGCTGGCGATGACCTTTACCAGATTGTGGTCCTCGTCCGGAAGGAATCGGATGCCCGTTTGGTGGTAGGGTTCCGCCTGGTTCATGGTTTCGTTGATCTCATTGAACGTCATCCAGTACGTTACCTTGTCACGATAGCGAGTAAAGACGGTCTCGCAGTAGCGCGCGAAGCAATCGATGAGCTTTCGGTTGCGCCATGATCCGTATTTTTTGACCAGGGCGAGTGGGGTCTCATAGTGGGAGAGGGTGACTACCGGCTGGATGCCGTGGGCGAGAAGCTCATCGAATACCCGGTCGTAGAACGCGAGGCCCGCTTCATTGGGCTGATTATCGTCGCCGTTGGGGAATATGCGTGGCCAGTTGATGGACATGCGGAAGCACGTAAAGCCCATTTCTGCAAAGAGTCCGATATCCTCACGGTGACGATGGTAGAAATCGATGCCCTCATGGCTGGGATAGTAGTCGCCTTCATGAACGCTGTCATGAATCTCACGGGGCACCCCGTGGCGAGCCCCTTTCTCAACATCCGCGATGGAAAGGCCCTTTCCGTCTTCGCGATAGGCTCCTTCCATCTGGTTCGCAGCGGTCGCTCCGCCCCAAAGGAAATCATTGCGTAGCGTCACGTCATCCTCCTTGCCTTGGTTTTGTGCCAAGACAAGGTATACGACGGATCAGGGGATGGTGAAAACACTAAAGACGCAGGTCAAAACAGTGTTCCAAGTGATCTGGGGACAATAGGGCCTTTTTACTGAAACGCTATTTCCAACATGATGAGCGGCGAATCGCATCGGTAAACGGCCTCTGCAATTTCTGAGGCGCGACGTCGGAAAGGATATGTCCCCTCCTACAATGAGTCCGTTTTACACGGTGTTGCCGTTTTCGAACGGCTCAAGCCTACGATTCTTTTCTAGCGACTGCGTTGTGGTGAGCTTGCGCTGATAGTTCTTGTCGTAATCGAGCAGGAAGATGGATGAATACAAAATGTCGAGCAGAAGGTTGACGGAAACATGAGTGCTGAAATCGGCTGTGTTTTCGAAGAGGCGTTCCTTGCTGGAGAGGGAGAGCTTGCAATCTGCATAGGAGGTGAGGGAGTTTTCTCCATATGAGGTTAGAGCCAGAATTGGAACATGCCGCTCTCGGCATGCTTGGGCAACGAGGAGGATCTTGTCGGTTTCTCCTGAATAGGAGATCGCTATTGCGAGGTCGCTTGGGGTAAGGCATCGCGCCTCGTAAAGCTGGTAGTTGAGATTATTTGAAATTGAGACGCGACATCCTATTTTGAGCATTTTCTCGCGGAACGATTCTGCCTGATTGAGTGTTGTTCCAAATGAAAAGATATGTGCCCTCTGACAGCGCTGCAATAGACGGGTTGCCTTTTGCAGATCGCGATAGTGCAGCAACGACATGGTGTCTTCGATGGTCTGGGCATGAAGTTGAGCTATCCGATTTGCCGTGCGCATGGCGTTGTCTTCTTTGGAGAATGGGAAGTTGGCGTCGACCGCGTCCTCGCGTTGCTCTAAGAAGCGCTGCTCTTCAAGAAAGCGGTCTTTGAACTCGTTAAATCCCGAGAAGCCGAGTTTTTTGCAAAGACGAACCACGGTCGCTGGGGAAGTATAGGTGGCGTCGGCAAGATCGCGAGTCGAATACCGTTTGATGTCGCGGCCATGGGTTATGAGGTAGCCGGCAATTCCCGCCTCGGCGACCGTCATGTTTTTCTGGTTTTCCAGCTTATCCGCAATGAGCACGATGCCTCCAGAGGGAGTTAGTGGGATGCACGGTCAATGCGATGGTTATATCACATGGATGGCTCGATAGGCGGAAGGGGGCTTTACTATGAGGTTAAGTGGTGTGCCGGACGAATCCGAGCGGGGGACGACGGCGGGTGAGCGCCATGTCGCCCCCGCCGCGGCGCGGGATCTATCCGCTAGTCTTCCAAGCAATGCTCCGCGATGCGGCGCTTCAGTTCGTCGATGCCCGCGCCGGTCTGCGAAGAGGTGACAAAGATCTGCTCGGCGGGCAGCTCCAGCTGCTTGCGGATGCTTGCCAGCTGGCGGGCTTGCTGGGTGCGGCTGAGCTTGTCCGCCTTGGTGAGTGCCACCACAAAGTTGAACTCGTTCTCGCGCAAGTAATCGACCATCTCGAAGTCGAGCTTGCTGGGATCGTGGCGAATGTCGACCAGCGAGACCACCAGGTTGAAGCTGCGCTCGCTCTCAAGGAAATCGCCGATAAGCACGGCCCAGCGGTCGCGTTCGGCCTTGGAGCGCTGGGCAAAGCCGTAGCCGGGAAGGTCTACAAAGTGGATGCCGTCCGCCTCGAAGAAGTTGATGTTGGCGGTCTTGCCGGGGGTGCTCGAGACCTTGACCAGTCCCTTGCGACCGAACAGCTTGTTCATGATGGAGGACTTGCCTACGTTGGAACGTCCTACAAAGCTGACTTCCGGACAGGTCGAGGGGGGAATCTGCGACGCTTTGCCGTAGCTGGCGACAAAGTGGGCGAGGTTGTAGTTGATGTTTGCCATGGGTTCTCCTAGGGGTGGGGGCGGGCAAGGGCGGGCCGCTTGTTTGGTCGCGGATTGCGGCGCGGGCCGCGTTGCGGGTCCTAGCGGGTTTCCAATCCCAGCTTGGCGGCCAGGCGACGGACGATGGCCAGGGTGAGGGCGCTGGCGGAGCGCGCGTAGTCCTCAAGGTCGAACTCGCGCTCGCACAGGGCATCGTAGGACTCGTCGCAGTTATCGGAGATGGCGCGCAGCACCAGGCAGTCGATGCCGTTCTTGGCGGCTACGTGCGCGATGGCAGCGCCTTCCATCTCGGCGCAATCGGCCTGGGTGGCGGCGACTACCTGGTCGCGCAGCTCCTTGCCGGAGATGAAGCGGTTACCGGTGGCGATAGTGCCGCGCAGATAGCGGCGGGGTTCGGCGTCGGTGTTGTTGCGGCGGAAGAAGGAGGCGTCCGCCACGGCGCGGGCCTTGGTGCCCTGGGCGATTTCCTCGTCCGAAAGCCTGGCGTCCATGAAGCCGTGGGAGATCAGCGTCTCCTCTGCGAGGTCGACCAAAAAGTCGGTGGATGCGAACTCCTCTAGGCCGGGTTTGGACTCGGCGATCAGGGCGGTGTCGGTATCGATGTAGCGCAGGCGCTCGCCAATCACCACGTCGTCGATGTGCAGCGCGGGGTTGAGGCCGCCGGCGATGCCGCTGAAGATGATGGCGTTGGCGTTGTACTTGGAGATGAGGTGCTGGGCGGCGGCAGCGGCGTTGACCGTGCCCATGCCAGCGGTGGTGCTCACGATGTTGAAGCCGTGGTACTCGCCGCCGATGATCTTAAGGCCGGCCTCCTCGCATACGGTGCCGTGCTCGATAGAGGTATAGATCTGGCGAACCTCTTTTTCAAGGGCGCCGATGATCGCGATGGTGGGTGCCATAATGCTCCTCGCAGGTAGGTGCTGATTTTTGCCTTGCCTATGGTACCAGCACCGCATGGAAAAAATGCGATGCGCATTGGGCGCGTCCCAAGCCGCTCGCGTCGGCGTTGCCCGGCCTATGGCACTCGGCCGCCTTCCCGTTTAAGCCACCTGATGTCTTTGTAGGGGACTTAGGGCGTCTTTTGAGATCTGCCGAGACCGTTATGCGACAATCCCATGGTGCTGCAGCGTGGAAGGCGCTGCGGTTTGAAACTTGAAAGACCTCATGTGGTTGGGGACGGTATTGTAAAACGGTGCTCGTGCGGGGCGCTAAAGAAAGGCGGTTGTATGGGCAGCGCGAATGGTGGAGCAAAGGCTAAGTCCGCGGCGGATTTCTCGCCTGCGCGAATTGCGGTTTGCGTTGCGCTCCTGGTGGTGATGGGCTTCATTTTGGGTGCTGCCGAGTTCATCATCATAGGTATCGAGCAGCAGGTGGCGGACGCCTTTGCCGTGCCGCTCTCCAGCGTGGGCGGGTTGGTGAGCGTTTTCGCCCTTGCCTACGCCGTCCTCACGCCCGTGTTGGCGTTGACCACGGGGCGCTTTCGTCGCTACACGCTTCTGATCGTCTACTCCCTGCTGTTTTGCGCTGGTAATGCGCTCGCGGCGATCTCGCCTACCTTTGAGATGCTGTATGCGGCGCGCGTGGTGCTGGGCGCGGTCTCCGGCGGGTTGTTGGCGGTGGGTGTCACCTATCTGCCCGAGCTGCTTGGCCCCAAGCGAACCTCCTTTGGCATCTCGCTGGTCTACGGGGCGTTTTCCGTTGCCATGGTTATATCAACATCGTTGGGCAAGATGATCGCGGAGGTCTCTAGCTGGCGTGTTGCCATGTGGGCGGTCCTGGCGGTCTCTATCGCGGTATGCGCCGCGCTTGTGGCCATGCTGCCGCGTGCGGGCGAGACGGACGAGCCGGCAACCGTTCGCGACCAGATTGGTCTTTTGGGCGAGCCCCAGGTGCTGACGGGCATGGCCATCTTCGTCTTTGGCGTGGGCAGCGTGTACGTGCTCTACGCGTTCATCACGCCGTACCTGGAGCAGGTGCTGGGGATGAGCGCGCTTCAGGCGTCCGGAACGTTGATGGTCTATGGCGCTATGTGCATCATCTCCAACATGCTCTCGGGCGTTGTCGATGCTCGCGTGGGGATGAAGGGTCTGGTGCCGGTCTTTTTGCTGCAAGCGGGCTTGTTGTTCGCGCTTTATCTGCTGGGCGCGACTATGCCGGCGGCGCTGTTGGTGATTCTGGGCCTGGGTATCTGCATGTACGTGCTTTCGGTACCGTGCATCTCTATGTTCATGCGCGTTGCGCGCCAGCGCCATCCCAAGGCAATGATGCTTGCAAGCTCCGTCGAGCCTACGGCGTTCAACATCGGCATCAGCTTTGGAACCGCGGTAGGTTCCGCGGTGGTGGCGGGGCCGGGCATGGCGAGCGCCGGCGCGGTGGGAGCCGTCTTCTCGCTGGTGGCTTGCGCGCTTACGCTGCTGACCATGCGGATCGACCGCCGTCGCGGATAGGTTGCGCGACTTGTCGGAGGGGCTCGCGGGCACGGTGCCGGTATCGAGCCGTCGTTTCTTTCCAGGGCGATGAGGAAGCGGGCGCGGCCGCAATACCCGGCTACTCTATGGGGTGCACGGAGCATACGGCTCCGGGCGCTTTGGGAGTAGCCGGGTTTTTGCGTTCGTAGGGTTTTTGCGGTCCGTTTTTAATCGATCCGGCCGAATCGTAAACGGTCGATATGCGCCTGCGAACGGTTTTCTTTTTCGGCCTAGTTTTGTTCCAATCTGCGTCCAGGATGGGGCAGATGCGGATAAATAACACCATCTACCTGCATATTTAAGTTTGTTCAGTTCAGTTCCGCATGAATCGGAAGCAATTGAATCGAACTCTTGCTTTTTGGAACGTATGATTTTTACGTCGAGCAGGTGAAAGGGAGGTGACGGGGTTTTGGAAATCTCACAGGTTGTCGAATTTGTACGCGCCCACGAGGGCATCACGCCCGAGCACGCGGCAAGGCAGCTCAACGTAAGCACGCGCACTTTGCGTAAATATATCGCGCGGGCAAACGATGCGCTTGAAGGCGCGGCTTCCATCACGCTGCCGCGCGGCGAGGGATATCGCTTTATCGTCCAAGACGCAAAAGCGTTCGAGTCTTGGAACGCGAAGAATGGTTTGAGCATTGATCCGGCATGCAAGACGTCTGAAGAGCGGGTCAACTACCTTCTCAACGATCTGCTTATGCGCGGAGACTGGATCAAGCTGCAGGAGCTTTCCAATGTCCTGTACGTCTCAAAAAGCGCCCTTTCTGGAGATCTCAAAAAAGTCGAGGAGAGGCTCCGTTCGTACGATTTGGTGCTAGAAAAGCGGTCCCACTACGGTATTCGCGTGGTTGGTAGCGAGATGTCACGGCGTTTATGCCTTGCGCGGGCCGCCATCGAAGCACGTGGGGGGTATCTCCAAGAAAAAGCCGGCGGCCTGCATACCTCGGCAATTAAGGCTATCGCCAGCGGGCGCTTGGAGAATAGCGACGAGCTCCTCGATGCCATCGCAACGTGCGTGTGCCAGGCATCCGAGGAATGGAATATCGTTATCAATTCCTCGGCGTTCCAGAATCTGCTCGTCCACATCGTGGTGGCGCTCATTCGCATCTCTGAAGACTGCTACGTTCCCATCGAGGACAGCCGTCTGCGGCGAATCGTGGAAACGTATGAGTTTCGCGCGGCGGAAGACATCGCGACTCGAATCGCAACCCTGACGGGCGTGACGCTTCCGCGCGAGGAAATCGCCTACATCGCGATTCACCTTGCCGGCAAGCAGACCATCTACCAGTCTCCTGACGAGGACAGCCTTGTCATTTCGGATGAGGTGTGGGAGGTCGTGTCCGACATGCTGGAACGCGTGTGGCGGGTTTTTCGCTTCGACTTTCGAAACGACCTTGAGCTGCGTATGAACCTCGCGCGTCATATCCAGCCGCTGTCCGTTCGCTTGCGCTATAAACTCAAGCTCACCAATCCCATGCTCGAGGACATCAAGGCACGCTACCCGCTGTCGTTTTCCATTGCGGCGGACGCCTCTTCGGTCATAGCCGAGAAGTACGGGGCGAGCCTGTCCCACGATGAGATCGGGTACATCGCTCTCGCATTCGAGCTCGCCCTCGAGCGTTCCAAGACCGAGGTCGCGAAGAAGAACATCTTGGTGATTTGCGCATCGGGGGCGGGAAGCGCTCGCCTGCTCGAATACCAGTGTCGTCGGGAGTTTGGGGACTACATCGACCAGATTCAGACCTGCGATGCCTTGAGCTTGGACAAGGTCGACTTTTCCAAGATCGACTATGCGTTCACCACCGTTCCGCTCCATATCGAGCTACCCGTTCCGGTCCGAGAGGTCTCTTGCTTCCTCGATCCCGCCGAGGCGGAGCGGACCCGAGCAATGTTTCGCAAAGAGATGCGCGCGGAGAACGCTAACGCCTTTCGCTTTATCGGGGAGGACCTGTTTTTCCCGCATCTGTCCTTTACCACTAAGGACGAGGTGCTTGATTTCTTGATCGGCCGTGCGGAAGCGCTTCGCGATACGGCGCCGGAATTTCGCGATTTGGTGTATGCCCGCGAGGAGCGTATGGCGACGGCATTTGGAAACAACATCGCCATGCCGCATCCATTGGAGGTTGCGAGCAATGATGCATTTATCTGCGTCGGCCTACTCGATGAGCCGGTCAGCTGGGGAATCGACGGGGAGAAGGCGCAAGCCGTCTTCCTGATGGGCTTCTCATTCGATGAGGACGGCGAGGCTCGCTCGTTTTTAGACGGTTTCGCGGGAGTGCTGGTCGATCCGTCTGCAATCAGCCGTTTGGTGTCAGAGCAAACCTGGGACGTTTTCGTTCAGCTTTTGGACGATGCGGGCGTCTCGACGAAAAGTCATTCGGGAGTCGGGGCGCAACTCTGACAGCTTGCTATTTCCCTACGCCTCGGCATGTGCCGCGTGCGTTGTATGTGTTCGCAAGAAGAGAGGATGAGAGGAGGAAACAATGGCTGAGGAAGAAAGCATGGAGCTTATTTCGTTCGGAATCGTCGCCTCTGCCGGTCAGGCGCGCAGCTTGGCTATGGAGGCCATCGCGCAGGCGCGCGAAGGAGATATCGAGGCCGCTCGAAAGACGCTTGAAGAGTCTCGCGAGGTTGGTTTGCAGGCTCACGACGAGCAGACCAAGCTCCTCTCCCGCGAAGCCAGCGGCGATCACGTTCCCGTGGACGTGCTGCTGGTTCATTCGCAGGACCACCTGATGACCTCGATGCTTTGCCAGGATCTGGCCGAGGAGATCATCGCATTGTACGAGCGCCTTGCTGTTAAGTAGGCGTATCGGTCGCATGTAGGCCGTAATGCAACGGAGCGAAGACGCTCCAGAAGGGAATGATTTGTCATGAAGGTTTTGCTTGTTTGCGCAGCGGGTATGTCCACCAGCATGCTTATGAAGAAGATGGACGCCTATGCAGCCGAGAACGGCATCGATCTCGAGGTTGCTGCCCGCAGCTTCTCCGAGCTCAAGGATCCTAAGGCCGACGGATACGACTGCATTCTCGTGGGCCCGCAGATTTCCTACCAAAAGGACAAGGTAGCCAAGAAGGCTGACGGCCTGCCCGTCGAAGTCATTCCCATGAAAGATTACGGTCGCCAGAACTGCCCGGCAATCTTTGAGTTGATCAACAGCTTGATTGCCTAGCGGTGTCCTCTGAGTGTAGATGATTGGTTGAGCGCATGAAGAAGAAAGAGCAGATTCGAAGGGCGCGCGCTAAGGCGCAGGCTCAGGCCGAGCGCGCTAAGTCTAGCGTCGCCGAGAGCTGCGCCGTAGGGGAGAATCGGTCTGGTGCAGGCATTGGGGTTGCGTCGAAAAGGGAGCACGGCCCCGGCACGGATGGATTCAAGCGCGAGCAGTCTATTAAGACCGCTAAGTGGAATCGCTTCATGCTGATTCGCTACCTGGATGCGGGCCTGTTTTTCATCGGCCTGTATTGGCTGTTCATGCTTCTCGCTTTTCGGCCGAGTTTCGCCGCGGTTGTTCCGTTGCTGGAGGTTGTGCTGGCTCTTGCGGTGATGGTGGAGGTTTTCACCACGCTGTCTCGTGAGGTCGAGTACCTTAAGTGGTCTCATCGCGCCCTTATCGCCTCGTGTGCCGTAAGTGCGGTAGCGCTCGTCGCGACGCTCGCCGTTGGTGAAAAGCTCTTCTTCCCGTTTTTTAGCAGCAAGATGGTTGGGGCCATATTCTGCGCCGCTCTTATTGCGGTCAAGCTCATCATCGTCTATCGCATCGCTCTTGTGCGCGATCGCCGCGACAAGCGCTATGCACTGTATCAGAAGATTCTCAAGTACAACAACTAAAACAACAGGGGGTTGAAATAGTGTTTGATCTTCTTGAGAAGTACATTATGGGACCGATGACCAAGCTGTCTCAGTTCCGTATGATTCGCGCGATTACCTTTGCGGGCATGACGTCGATTTCGTTCACCATCGTCGGCTCGATGTTCCTTATCCTTAACGTCCTTCCGCAGGCATTTCCGGTGCTCGCCGGTATCTGGTCCGTGTCCTTTGACAAGATCACCAATGTGTACATGCTTGCGAACAGCGCCACAATCGGCTGCATCGCTGTCTACTTCCTCATCGCGACGGCTTTCGAGTACGCTCGCATCCTCTCCGAGGAGGACGAGATCGATATCAAGCCTGTCAACGCTGTGCTCATGGCCGTTATGGCGCTCTTTATCTGCATCCCGCAGATCGGCATCGTCGACGGGGTCATCTCTCTGCTTAACGATGCCGAGTCCGGCCTCTTCAGCGGCTGGACGGTTTCCTCTAGCGGCCCCGCCCGTTTCGGTGCCACCGGTATCTTCTGCGCGTTCATCATCGCTTGGTTCTCCGTTCGCATCTACGCTCTCTGCGTCGAGAAGGACATCGTCATCAAGCTTCCCGATGTCGTGCCCGATGGCGTCGCTCGTTCGTTTACCGCGTTGATTCCTGGTTTCCTGGTCGCTATCGTTTGCATGCTTATTCAGGTTGTCTTCATGATGTTCGGTACGGATTTCTATAGCTTTATCGCTATTCCGTTCGGCTTCGTCGTCAACATCGTCGGCACGCTCCCCGGCATTTTGTTCATCTACTTCCTGATTCACGCTCTGTGGCTCGTCGGCATCCACGGCGCCACCATCGTGACTTCGCCGTTGACCGCTATCGCCCTGTCCAATCTCGTAGTGAATGCCGATGGCGGCGCCGCTATCTGGGCGGGCGAGTTCAATAACGCGTTCGTTACCGTCGGCGGCTCCGGCGCAACCCTCGGCCTGACTATCCTCATGGTTACCATCGCCAAGTCCGAACAGCTCAAGGCCATCGGCAAGGCTGAGATCGTGCCCGCGCTCTTCAATATCAACGAGCCGCTCATCTTCGGTCTGCCCATCGTGTACAACCCGGCGCTTGCCGTTCCGTTCATGCTCGCTCCTATGGCTTCTGCTGCTATTGCCTACCTGGCCATCTCCATGCACTTTATCCCGTCGGTAATCGTGCAGATGCCCTGGCCCACGCCGGTCGGCTTGGGTGCCTTCATCTCCTGCGGCGGCTCCTTCACCGCTGCTCTCGTTGCCATCCTTGGCGCCGTGGTCGCCACGCTCATCTACTTCCCGTTCTTCAAGAAGTACGATAAGCAGCTCTGCGAGGAAGAGGCTGCCAAGCTCGCTGCCGAATAGGTTGAGTCGAGTATCTGTACCGTCCGCATACGTGCTGCAAGGGGCCGGTAGACCAGACGGTCTGCTGGCCCTTTTTCTACATGGTTCGAATAGAGGGGTTTTACCATGGCTTTTTCTGACGACTTCCTATGGGGCGGCGCCGTTGCCGCACATCAGCTTGAGGGTGGCTGGGATTGCGACGGCAAGGGGCCGAGCATCATGGATGTCACCACTGCGGGTGACGTGAAAACCCGCCGTCGTTTTACGGCAGAGGTCTTGCCGGGTGAGAATTATCCCAATCACGAGGCGATCGATTTCTACCATCGTTATAAGGAAGACATCGCGCTCATGGGCGAGATGGGTTTCAAGTGCTTCCGCACTTCCATTGCATGGAGTCGAATCTTCCCCGAGGGCGACGAGCTTGTTCCCAATGAGGCGGGCTTGAAATTCTATGACGATTTGTTTGACGAGTGCCTGGCGCATGGAATTGAGCCCGTGGTGACGCTAAGCCATTTCGAGATGCCGCTTGGGCTTGTTAGCAAGTACGGCGGTTGGCGCAACCGCAAGCTCATCGAACTCTTTGTCCGCTTCGCTACGGTATGCTTCGAGCGCTATAAGGACAAGGTCACCTATTGGATGACCTTTAACGAGATCAATAACCAGGCCAACTACAATGACGACTTCGCTATGCTGGTGGACTCCGGCATTGTGGCCGAACCCGGCGAGAACCGCGAGAAGGCGATGTATCAAGCTGCTCATTACGAGCTGGTTGCAAGCGCCAAAGCGGTGATGATTGGTCGCGCCATCAACCCTGATTTCCAAATTGGCTGCATGATCGCCATGTGCCCGGTGTATCCGGCGAGCTGCAAACCCGAGGACATTCTCATGGCGCATAAAGCGATGGAGCGTCGCTACTACTACGCCGATGTCCATACTCTGGGCTCCTATCCTCCCAACATCACCGCGCTGTGGGAGCGCAAGGGCTATGACATCGACGTCACCACTGAAGACCTCGTCCTGCTACAGCAGGGTACGGTCGATTACATCGGGTTCTCCTATTACATGAGCTTTGCCACCCAGTGGCGCGAGGACAACGCTCATTTTGATTTCGATGAGTCTGCCGACCTGGTCAAGAACCCGTTTGTCAAGGCGTCTGACTGGGGTTGGCAGATCGACCCCGTCGGCCTGCGTTACGCGCTTAATTGGTTCACGGATCGCTACGCGCTTCCGCTATTTATCGTCGAGAACGGTTTTGGCGCGTACGATAAGAAGGAGGCCGACGGTTCCGTTCACGATCAGTACCGCATCGACTACCTGCGCGCGCATATAGAGCAGATGAAGCTTGCGGTCGAGGAGGACGGCGTCGACCTTATGGGCTATACCCCGTGGGGCTGCATCGACTTGGTAAGCGCTGGAACGGGCGAGATGGAGAAGCGCTACGGCTTCATCTACGTCGACAAGGACAACCAAGGCAACGGTACGCTGGAGCGCTCGCGCAAGGACAGCTTTGCCTGGTATAAGAAGGTCATCGCTACCAACGGCGAAGACCTGTCGTAACATCGGGCTGCATCGAGCCGACGCGAGGGCGAGCGTCGCATAGGGCGCCGGCATCAGCGGGGCGGGCATGGATTGACTCGCCCCGCCGCCTATGGGCGGAAAAGAGTTGCGTAAAATGATATCTGGGGGAAGCATGAAGGCACGACGGGGCGGCGTGCAGGGGGCTGCGCGCGAATCGCTGCAGATTAGATACGGGGCGCTGCAGGCGCTCTACTACTTCACAACGTGCGCGCTCGGTGGATTTGCGGCGATATTCTTGGGCTACAAGGGGTTTTCCAGCACGCTTATCGGGGTTGCGACGGGCTCGTCGTGCGTGCTGAGCGTGATCGCGATGCCGCTTGCGTCTGCCCTGCTGCAGCGCGTGTCCATCGTGACAATTCCGCGCGTGCTGCGATGGTCCATTGTTGGTTCGCTTGCCTGTTACGTCGCGTTGGCGCTGGCGCCGCTGCCGCGAGCGCTCGAGATTCCCGTCTTTGCGATTGCCAACGCTCTGTCGCTTGCTGCCGCGCCGTTTTTGTCGCAGTTTGCGATGGGGTTCAATGGCATCGGCATGCCCATTAATTTTGGTTTGGCGCGCGGCATGGGCTCTATCTCGTACGCCATCGGTGCTGTAGGTCTGAGTGGCTTGGTGGACGTGGTGTCGCCCATGGGTTTGGTCGCGGCCTTCGCGGTAGCGGCGGCGGCGTTTTTGGCTGTGCTTGCTACCCTTCCGGCGTGCGAGCGCGAAATGGGGGACGAACAAAAACGGGTTGAACGGAATGATGCCCGGGAGGCCGAGCCATCCGGAAGCGCTTTGAGCGAGATTGCTCGCCAACGAGTGCTGGTGATGGTGCTCACGGGCTTCATGGTCGCGTTTATCGCGTGCAACTGCCTGAGTGTTTACCTGATTGATATCGTGGTCAATCTGGGCGGCGATACCTCGATGTACGGTATGGCGACTTTCTGCATGGCGGCAAGCGAGCTGCCTGCGATGGCGCTTGTTCCGCGCCTGCGCCGTCGCTTCACAAATGGCTCGCTGTTCGTGGTGGTCGGCGTGGCGTATTTGCTGCGCAACATGATCGTGGTCAACGCCGTGAGCGTTCCCATGGTGTTTGTCGGCCTGCTGTTTCAGTCGATAAGCTATGGACTGCTTACGCCGTTGCTCACGTGCTATATCGCCGAGGTTTTAAGTCCCCAAAGCGAAATGCTGGGGCAGACGTTGCTTTCCGTGGCAACCACGGGCGTGGGCGCTATGGTTGGCGCGGTTGCGGGCGGCGCGCTGCAAGATGCGTTTGGTATCGATGCCATGTTGCTTTTTGTCGCGTTGAGTACCGTGACCGCTTCTGCCATTTTCATAAGTGCCGGTATTCGATGCCGTAAGGACGAGGCTTCCACCAAGATTTCGTCTGCGCTTTCTTAAGGTTGCCATATGTAGACGCTGGGCCTGGTGAAGTAGGAGAGGCTCCCCGGCAGGCTTCCCATAAGGTGTTCTGAGGCGCGAAAGCGCCGAACACACCTTAGGGGAAGCCTGACGGGGCAGAACCTGTTTCTCGTCCAGAAAATGAGAACTAAAGCAAGGCGAGCGTTTTCTCGCAGCTCTCCTCTACGTGGGGGAGTAGGTGATCTTGCAGCTCATCGATGCCGACGACGGATTTGCTTTCCCTAAAGACTTGCTCCATGAGCGCGGGAATTCGCTGCGCGTAGTCAGCCATGAGGTCCGTACAGAAATCTTTGGTGATCCCGATACGCGCAAGATCTTCGCCGCACGAATCGACAAAACGCTCGATAGCGCCGCTCCCTATTCTGCCCATGCGGTTCTCTCCGCCAACGCCCATGGCGAGCTTGCCATGGCGCCTTAGCAGCTCGTAGGGCAAGCCGGATGCCACGTCATACATCGGCGCGAGCAGCGCTCCGCTTCCAGAGAGAAGCAAGGAGTAGTTTTTGGCGTGCGCGTCCGTTCCTCCAATAAGAACGTTGAAGAACAGCATGCGTATAAATGAAGGGACGTTGAAATCTGCGTAGGGCAGACTCGCAAGCAGCGCAAGGATGTCTGCTGCGCTGGGTCCGCCATCGGAGGTGTACTTCTCATAGGGCATCTTGCCCAGTGCCTGGCAAAGGTCTTCTTGATGCAGGCGCGAGACGATCCCGTGCGCGTCGGCCGTTCGGTCAAAACGCTTCACAATCAAGGCTGGCTCGTCCTCGAAAAGCTGATAGATAACCTGGGCTACGGGAATTTCTAGAAGGCCGGCGGTTCTCATGCAAACGTATTCGTTGAGCGCCTGGAGCTTGTATCCCGCGACCCCGTATTTGAATATGTGCGTGGTTGGGGCGGATCCTAGCGCGGAGTGCCAAGATCCATTGTGCCACGCTAGGGCGAATTTGCCTTGGTTGCCACCGAGCGACCAACTCTCATTCTTTCCCAGCCATGTAGCGTCATCATCGTCTCGCACGGATTTAAGGCGTTGGGCGATTTGGTGGTTGGTTAGCGGTTCGTATGTGGCTGGACGGGGGTCGACGATACTCCGGTCCCCGTTTTGAGACATTGGGAAGAACTGCACGCCGCCAGGGCAATCAAGGCCGATATGCTCAAGCATGGCGACGGCGTTGTTGGGGCGGATGCCGAACTCTCGCGCGATGGCGCTGCGCTGCCGCTCGCTATCCGGCAGCAAGCCAAAGAGGTAGGGAAGCAGCTCGGTGTTGTGGAAGGACTGGTTTTTGAGGGGCAGCGCGACGGAAAGCGGGGCCCCGCGGTAAGAGGAATCGTACGCGAAATGCGCGATGCCGTGTTGATCTTGCCAGAGCGTGCCCGCCACCTGGCCGTTGATGGTTGCCTGCAAGTAGATGGATGCCATTAGAAGCCTCCTCGCTGCCAGTCCTCGGGCTCCTGGGGATTTTCCGCGCTAGCGTAGGGCAGCGGACCGGTGGTGTTGCCCGTGATGCGCCTAAACAGCTCGTCATAGGTTGTGGGCCGCGGCTCTTTTTGCGGCGGAGCGCTTGGCGCGACGGCTTTGAACTGCGGATTTGCCTGCAAAGAGAGGGATATGCCCAACGATTCGAGTATCGAGAGCAGCTTGTCGAGGCGGATGCCGGGCGCGGTGCCGACCTCGAGCGCGATGATGGAGCGTTCGGAAACGCCGCAAAGCCACGAGAGCTGCCGTTGCGTAAGGCCTTGGCGCTTGCGGGCCTCGCGTACGTATATGCCAACCTGGCGGGGGATGACGATATCCATGGGGCTATCGATGAGGTTGGCGTAAGGATTGGCGACATCGTCCATAAGCAGGCTTCCTTAAGTGCAGACTTTTGCATATCAGTCTATCTGCAAAAGTCTGCAGAATCAAGCAGGTGCAAAAGTCTGCAGATTAATATGGACGAGAAAGGGGACCGCTTGAGGGCCCCCTTAGAGTGGCGAATATGGGGCGCCGCGTCTCGCGGCATGTCTGCGTTACAGGTACTCGATCTGCGCGCCTTCGGTGTCGCAGGTGAGGATGTGCGTCTCGCAGGCGGGGAAGTTCTCGCGCAGGCGTACCTGCAGGAATTTGGCGACGATGGTGTCATCCGTGGCTGCCATAAGGGTGGAGCCGGAGCCGGAGATCCACATGGTCTTGGCGCCGCCTTCCAGGCAGACGCGGCGAATGTCCTCGTAATCGGGGATGAGCGCGCGGCGGAACGGCTCCTGCAGGCGGTCGTCGTTGGCGGCGGAGACCAGATCCAAATCGCCGGTCTCAAGGCCACGCGTCATGCCGGCGATGCGGCCCATCTGCCACACGGCGGTGGAGAGGGGCACTTCCTGCGGAACGACCTTGCGGGCCTCGCTGGTGTGGACCTCGTAGGGCGGGATGACAGTGATGAAGCGCAGGCGGTCGCTGACCTCGTAACGCAGGCAGCGGGGCAGGTCGCCCTCGGGCGTGAAGGAGCAGACGGCGCCGCCCAGGATGGCGGGGGCGACGTTATCGGGGTGGCCCTCGACGGCGGTGGCGATGCGGACTAGCTCGGCGCGGTCAACGGTGTGGCCGGTCAGCGCGGCGGCCGCCATGATGCCGGCGACCACGCAGGTGGAGCTGGAGCCCAGGCCGCGCGCGACGGGAACCTCGGTCTCGATGTGCAGCTTCACGGGGAAGGGTTCGACGCCCCACTCGCGCAGCGCGTCGACAAAGGAGACGTAGACCAGGTTGCTCTCGTTTTGGAACTCCTCCGGGCAGCCGGTGATCTGCAGCGTGTCGGCGCGGTCAAAGGTGAAGTGCGAGTACAGCGACACGGCCATGCCCAGTGTGTCGTAACCAATGCCCAGGTTGGCGCTGGTAGCCGGTACGGTGATCTTGATCATGGGAAAGCTCCTAAAGGGGACGAGAAAGCTGGTAAGGTGTCCGGCGCCGCGGGGTAGCGCGGGGAGCCGCGATGCGGCGGGAATTGCCGGAAGGGCTGTTGTGCGAGCTTTAGATGGTTGAAGGAAGAGGCAGTGGCAGAGGGCGGGTCGCCCTTATGCGGCGCGAGTTCCGCACGAGCCGAAGGCGCCGGTGGC
>DBEWRE010000069.1:0-39555 GCA_048207125.1 Collinsella sp. | reverse complement strand
TTGGGCATGAAGCCATATTTCTCCATCTGCATGAGCACCACGTCGCGACGCGCCTCTGCCGCCCGCCTATCGGAAGAGTAGAGCGAAGGCTCGTTGGGCATACCCGCCATCAACGCGGCTTCGCCCAACGTCATATCCGCGGGTGCGATACCCAACATTGCAGACGCTGCCTGACCTATCCCCGTACATCCCAGCCCGAAATAGGATGAATTTACATAGAGCTCCAGTATCTCGCGTTTGGTGTAGATTGTCTCAAGATCAAACGCTAGGAAGACCTCGGCGACCTTGCGAGTAAACTCCTTCTCCTGCGTGAGGAAGAGATTCTTGGCAACCTGCTGCGTTATGGTGCTGCCGCCCTCCTCCAAACTCATGGTTCGCAGGTCATTCCATGCGGCGCGGCAGATAGAGATGATATCGATGCCGCAATGGGTATAGAAGCGGTGGTCCTCGATAGCGACCACGGCGTCTAGATATACCTGCGGCAACTCGTCGGCAGACGTGTAGCCGGGCTGCGCGCGCAGCTCCGCCACGGCTTCCTCGATGCTCTTTTCCTGCAAAGCCGATCGATACATCTGGTAGCCGCGCACACCCACTACCGCGCACAACAAGCCAGCAGCTAGGGCAAGGCCCAGCAGCACGCGCTTTACCATCTTGCCCACCATAGTCGCCCAATCGTCTCAAAGCCGCACGGCGAGCAAAGACTCCCCGCATGGCCGAGCTATCCGTTAAACGTATTGTGCCCTCGCTGCCTCATTCATTTGTCCACATCTGATTACACTTTTGAAAGGTTCCCCGCCTATCGATTGCGCGAACGCCGTCGACGAAGCAAAACGCCGTCGAGCCCTTTGGAACTCGACGGCGCATAGAATGCGTTCTAACGAACAAGCCCCTAGCTCAACGCGGAGCGCAGCAGCTCGTTGAAGAGCTTGGGGTTACCGCTGCCGCGACTGGCTTTCATGCACTGACCCACCAAGAAACCGATAACCTTCTGGTTGCCGTCGCGGTACTGCTGGGCCTGGTCCGGGCAGTTAGCCAGAACCTGGTCCACGATGGGCTGCAAGGCGCCGGCGTCGCTCACCTGGCGCATGCCGCGCTCGTCCACGATCTTCTTGGGATCGTCGCCGCTTTGGGCCATGGCCTCGAAAACCTCGTGGGCCTGGTTAGAGCTGATGGCCTCCTCCGCCAAAAGCTTGGCCAGCGATGCCACCTGCGCGGGCGCGATGCCGCTCTCTTCCAGCGAGGTACCCGCCGCCTTGAGATAACCAGCCATCTCGTTGACGATGAGGTTGGCCACCACCTGCGCCGCCTTACCGGCAAGCCCCTCTGCCGCCTGCTCGAAGAACGACGCCGTCGCGGGATCGCCGGCGATCAGCTCGGCGTCGGCGCGCTTGATGCCGAAATCACCCTCAAAGCGGTCGCGCTTGGCATCGGGAAGCTCGGGCAGCTCGGAAGCGCAGTGCTCGATGAACTCGTCCGAAAGGTCGAACGGGGCCAGATCGGGGTCCGGGAACAGGCGGTAATCGTCCGCGGTCTCCTTGACGCGCATCACCACGGTGCGCTTGCGGCTGGGTTCCCAGTGACGGGTCTCCTGATAGATGATGCCGCCCTCCTCAAGTACCTCTGCCTGGCGGCAGATCTCATAAGCGAGGCCGTCGTGCAGCGCCTTGAAGCTGTTGAGGTTCTTGAGCTCGGTTTTGGTGCCCAGGCGGGTATCGCCGCGGCGGCGCAGGCTCACGTTGCCGTCGCAGCGCATGGAACCGTGCTCCATGGAGCAATCGGAGATGCCCAGCGTGAGGAAGATGCGGCGAAGCTTCTCCATAAAGAGGCGGGCCTCCTCCGGCGTGCGCAGGTCGGGCTCGGTGACAAGCTCGATCAGCGGGGTGCCGCAACGGTTATAGTCCACCAGGCTCTCGGCAGCCGAAGTGATGCGACCCTCCTCGCCGCCCAGGTGGTTCATCTTGGCGGCGTCCTCTTCCATATGGATGCGCAGGATACGGATGGGAACGCTGTAGCTGCCGTCCTCATGGCGCTGCGGCAGCGAGAGCTCGTCCGCGCTATAGCCCGCCATATGGATGGCGCTCTCGGGCATCTGCTCGTTCATGCTGGTGGAAAGGCCCACGGCATTGGCGCTGGCGCTGGCAAGGCTCTTTGCCTCGTCCTCTCCGAAAGCGCATTCCGGGCGCTCGGCCGCGCCGCGGCCCGTAACCTCCAGATCAAGATGCCCGTGCATGCAAAATGCGATAGGGCCCTGAGTGGTCTGGAAGTTCTTGGCCATATCGGGATAGAAATAGTGCTTGCGATAGAACATCGAGTGCTTCTGGATCTGGCAGTTGGTCGCCAGGCCCGCCTTGACGATGGACTCGATCGCACGCTTGTTGGGCACGGGCAGGGCGCCGGGAAGGCCCAGGCAGACCGGGCATACGTTGGCGTTGGGCTCGTCATCATGGCTGAGCTTGCAGCCGCAGAACATCTTGGTATCGAGCGTGGTGAGCTCGGTGTGGATCTCCAGGCCGATGACGGCCTCCCAATCCTTTAGAACCTCGGAGAGCTCCTTCATGCGAGCTCACCTCCCTTCCCTGCAAAGTCCGGTGCCACGGGCGAAGAGCCAAAGGCGAGCTCGAGCGCGCGGGCGATGGTCAACAGCTGGCGGTCGCTGAACGCGGGCGCTACCAGCTGCGCGGAAACGGGCAGGCCCGAGTCCTCGCCCAAACCAAGCGGCACGGATATGCCGCCGTTACCGGCGATGTTGAGGGAGATGGTGTACAGATCGGACAGGTACATCTGCGTGGGATCGGAAATCTCCCCGTGCTTGAACGCGGTGCGGGGCGCCGCGGGCATGAGGATCGCGTCGACCTTTTCGAACGCCGCGGCGTAGTCGCGGGTGATAAGGGTGCGGGCCTTTTGGGCCGCGTAATAGTATTTGTCGTAGACGCCGCTGGAGAGCAGGTAGGCGCCCAGCATCTGGCGACGCTTGGCCTCCATGCCAAAGCCGCGCGCGCGCGAGCGGGAGCTCTGGTCTGCCAGGTTCGAGCAGCCCTCCTCCTGGTAGCCGTAGCGCACCCCGTCGAAGCGCGCCAAATTGGAAAACGCCTCCGCGGGACCGATGACGTAGTATGCGGCGATGGCGGCGTCCAGATGCGGCAGGTCGACCTCGACCAGCTGCGCGCCCTGCGCCTCCAGCTCCGCGGCCGCCTTCTCGACTGCCCGGCGAACCTCTGCGGTCAGGCCCTCGGCCTCCATGAAGGCGGGGATGATGCCGATGCGCTTGCCGGCGACGCCGTCCTCCAGGTGCTCGCAGAAATCGACGGCGAAATCCTGGGACGTTCCGTCATAGGGGTCTCGGCCAGCGCCCACCAGCGCGTTCATAGCGAGCGCGACGTCGGCGACCGTGCGCCCAAAGGGGCCGACCTGGTCGAGAGAGCTTCCAAAAGCGACCACGCCGTAACGCGACACCGCTCCGTAGGTTGGCTTCATGCCCACCACACCGCAGAACGACGCGGGCTGGCGAATCGATCCGCCGGTATCGGAGCCAAGGGCGAGGGTCGCCTCGCCGGCAGCGACCGCCGCGGCAGATCCGCCCGAGGAGCCACCTGGCACGCGCTCGACATCCCAGGGGTTGCTAGTGGGATGGAACGCGGAGCTCTCCGTTGAAGACCCAAACGCGAACTCGTCCATATTCGCCTTGCCCACGGGCAGGCAGCCGGCGTCCAGCATGCGCTGCACGCACGTGGCGGTATAGACGCTCTCGTAGTTGGCGAGCATGTTGGAAGCACAGGTGGTGCGGGTGCCCACCAGGTTCATGTTGTCCTTGATGGCAAGCGGCACGCCCGCCAGCGGGGGCAGGGTCTCGCCGGCCGCGCGAGCGGCGTCGATGCGGGCCGCGGCGTCAAGCGCCATCTGCGGCGATACCTGCAGGAACGCCTGAACGGCTCCCTCGCGGGCATCGATGGCGGCTAAGGCGGCGTTCGCGACCTCGGTTGCGGAGAAATCGCCTGCGGCGACGCCGGCGGCAATCTGCTGGGCGGTAAGGGTATCGAGCGATAGCATTACTGGTCTCCCCCTTCTCCAAGAATCGAGGGCACGCGGAACGAGCGACCGCGCGTGCTGGCGGCGTCCTTCAGTGCCTCGTCCACGGGCAGCGCGCGATCGGCGTCGGTCGCGTCGCCGCGCATCACGTTGGATAGGTCGCCGATGGGATGGAACGTGGGCTCCACATCCTCGTCCGCATACTGCAAGATGGGCTCGAGCATCGAGACGGCATCGTTCATATAGGCGGTCATGTCCGCGAGTTCTTCTTCTGTAAGGGCGATGCACGCATAGTCCGCTATGCCGCGCACGTCCTTCTCGGTGAGTGCCATGGGCGCTCCTTCCGCTTGCATACGAATGTTCACCATTATATGCACAAGCGACCGCTCCACCTAAATGGAGCAGCCGCAAGCATCAAATTCAACCAAGTCGCAATCTTTGCCGCGAGAACCCTTGGCTTCTTTGTACGGGCGATGGGGACGATAGCCGCGCTAGAACGCGCACGCCAGGCGCATACCCTGCTCCGCCTCGCCCTCGTCCACGCCATCAAGCACCACTACCAGGGCGTCGCCCGCGTTTGCGTCAAGCGCCATCAGCGCCAGCGGGTCGCGCGCGGATGCGGGGTCGCCCGCAGCGTCCTCTCCAGCGCGCTTTACGGCCACGGTGATATCGCAGGTCCATTTGCCTGCCTCGGAGGCGACTAGCACCACGGGGCGTGCATGGAACCCCTGGGGATCGGTGATAACGTGCTCGAACGTCTTCATCTGCTTCGCCGCCTAGCAGCCGTAGGAAAGATGGGCGTCATCAGCCACGAGCAGGGTCTTTTCCAAGTAGCGGGCGGCCAGCCACTTGGCCATGGGCAGGTTCTGGTCAAGGTAGTTGCCGCATTCCTCCGGGCGGGCACCGGGAATCTCGCCCTCGAAACCCTCGACGAACTCAAAGAGCTCGCGAACCAACGGCAAGATCTCGCTCGACGTCACCTCGCCAAAGACCACCAGGTAGAAACCAGTGCGGCACCCCATAGGGCCAAAGTAGACCACGCGCGAGGCCCACTGGGGATGGTTGCGCAAAAACGTGGCGCCCAGATGCTCGATGGTATGCGCCTCCGCGGTGTTCATGACCGGCTCGCGGTTGGGCGCCGTCAGGCGCAGGTCAAAGGTGGTGACCGCGCAGCCCGTCGCCTCATCGCGATCGATGCGCGATACGTACACGCCCGGCTCCAGCGTCAGGTGGTCGACGGTAAAGCTGGCGATCTTCTCCATTGCAGGCATAACGGCTCCTTGGCGTTGCGGGTATAGATACGGACAAGCGCCCCGCGCGTCCGCCTGCGCGGAACACCAAGGAGCGCTCGTTTCATTCTACCGCTACGCCGCGCCCACGCGTCTCAATCGGGTCGCTAAATCAAGCCCAGGTGCGCGAACGCGTTCCACATGCCGTCATCGTCCACATCCGTGGTCACCCAATCCGCAGCGGCCTTGGCCTCTTCTCCGCCCGAACCCATGCACACGCTGGTTCCGCAGCACGCGAACATGGGGATGTCCACGGCGGCGTCGCCTACCGCGACGGTATCAGCCATGTCCGCGCCCAGGTGCTCCACCAGCACGCGCACGGCATGGGCCTTGTCGATACCCTTTACACCCAGGTCGCCAAAAAGCGCATGCTCGCCCTTGCCGCCCCAGGTACGCGCCACCAAGTCGGGAAACTCGTCCACGGAATCCAGGTGGTCCTGATAGCTGGAGAGGATGAAGCTCACCTTGTTGAGGTCGTCGCGGTAAAGCTCGGCGCCATAGGTGAGCGTATCCATGAACGCATGGGCGGAGGTCTTTGCGTCCTCGTCGCTCGCGCCCTTGCCCTTGGCGTAGAGCGTCATGACGGGAGCGGCCGCCTCCCTGAAATGCTCGCTGGCGAACAGGCCGTTATTGGACTCCAGGTAAAACTCCAGGCCGCGACCGTGCAGCCAGTCCACAATATGGCGGCACTGATCTGCGGTGATGAGCTGATGCATGACCACCTCGCCATCGCTCTCCACGTAGCAGCCGTTACCGCCGATCATGCCATCGAAACCGATATCCCAGATCTCTTGCGGGTTCTCAGCCTTGCTGCGCCCGGTGCACATGTAGACGCGGTGCCCGTTTGAGCGCGCCCGCTTGATGGCGTCTTTGCAGCTTTGCGGAATGAAATTCTCGTAGTCGGTGATGGTGCCGTCGACATCTAGGAAGATGATCTTGCCGTCAGACATACTCGTCCCCTTTTCTCCCCTTACCCCTGGACGTTATAGCCGTGGACGAAAACGCCCGCTTGCCAGCGTCCTCATCATGAAAAAGCCGCTCGCAGCGCACGGGACATGCTGCGAGCGGCCAACGATTAAAGGCGCTACCGAACCTACTCCAGCCCCTCGGCGCCGTTGGACTTGATGATCTTCTGATACGCGAAGAAGCTGTCTTTGCGACGGCGCTCATAGGTGCCGGTGCCGTCATCGTACTTGTCCACGTGGATGAAGCCGTAGCGCTTGCGCATCTCACCGGTGCCGGCGGAAACCAGGTCGATGGGGCCCCACCAGGTGTATGCGATCAAGTCAACGCCGTCGGCGATTGCCTCGCCCATGGCCTTGATGTGGCTCTTGAGGTACGCGATGCGATACGGGTCGTGGATGGTGCCGTCCTCTTCCACCTCGTCGTAGGCGCCCATGCCGTTCTCGACCACCATCAGCGGAATCTGGTAGCGGGCATAGATCTGGTTCAGGGCGATGCGCAGCCCCATAGGGTCGATCTGCCAACCCCAGTCGGTGCTCTCCAGATACGGGTTCTTGCCGCCAAAGGTCATGTTGCCCTCGGTCATCTCATGGTCGGCGTGCGTGCTCACGGTGCCGCTCATGTAGTAGGAGAAGGTGTAGAAGTCCACCTTGCCGGCGGCGATATCCTCCAGGTCGCCCGGAGCCATCTCGAGCTCGATGTCGTTCTCCGCCCAGAAGCGCTTGACGTAGAACGGATAGGCGCCGCGCACCTGAACGTCGGAGCAGTACCAGTTCATGCGGTTCATCTCAAGCTCGTTGGCAAGCACGTCCGCCGGATCGCAGGTGCCGGGGTAGCTCAGGATAAAGCAGTCCATGTTGCCCATCTTGAACTGGGGATACTTCTCATGGGCAAGCCTGACCACGCGGCCAGACGCCACGAACTGATGGTGCAGGGCCTGGTAGCGCTGCTGCGGGGTGGTCTTGATGGCGGACGCCGGGCCCTCGAAGCCCTGGATGAGGCCGGTCTCCATCATGGCGCCCATATCCATGGTGCCGCAGTTGATCTCGTTGAAGGTGAGCCAGAACTTCACCTTGTCCTTGTAGCGCTCGAAGACGGCGGCGCAATAGTTCTCGAAGAAGCCGATGAGCTCGCGGGAGGCCCACCCGTTGTACTTCTCGACCAGGTGGTAGGGCATCTCGTAATGCGAGAGGGTCACCAGCGGCTCGATGCCGTGCTTGGCACAGCAATCGAAGACCTTGTCGTAGAAGGCCAGGCCCGCCTCGTTGGGCTGGGCGTCGTCGCCGTTGGGGAAGATACGGCTCCAAGAGATGGACATGCGGAACATGTTGAAGCCCATCTCGGCAAACAGCGCGATGTCCTCCTCGTAGTGATGGTAGAAGTCGATGCCGTCATGGTTGGGATAGAGCACGTCGGGCTTGATGTCGATCGTGATCTCGCGCGGCTTCTCGTAGCTGCCTCCGGTGAAGTGGTCATCGACCGAGGCCCCGCGGCCATCGACGTTCCAAGCACCCTCGAACTGGTTGGCGGCCGTGGCGCCGCCCCAATAGAAACCCTTGGGGAACTGCATGGTAATCCTCCTATAGCTCAGATTTTCAACGCGCGTTCCGCGCGCTCCGTCTTCACGCAAGCTGTTCTTCGCCCAACACGCCCCGCACTCGGCCCGGGGCCGGCTGCGAAGAACTAATCCAGGTCGGCGCCGTTGGTGGCGATGACCTTCTTGTACCAATCGAAGCTCTTCTTCTTGGAACGGGCCAGGGTGCCGTTGCCCGCGTCGTCGCGGTCGACGTAGATGAAGCCGTAGCGCTTGGACATCTCGCCCGTGCCGGCGGAAACCAGGTCGATGGGCCCCCAGGTGGTGTAGCCGAGCAGGTCCACGCCGTCCTCGACCACGGCGTCGCGCATGGTCTCGATGTGCTGGCGCAGGTAATCGATGCGGTAGTCGTCGTTGATGGTGCCGTCCTCCTCGAGCACGTCCTTGGCGCCCAAGCCGTTCTCGACCACAAACAGCGGTTTCTGGTAACGATCATACAGGTCGTTCAGCGTGATGCGGAAGCCCAGCGGATCGATGGCCCAGCCCCACTGGCTCTCTTTGAGGTAGGGGTTCTTGGCGCCGGCGAAAGCGTTGCCCTCGGTCATGGCGGCATCCGAACCCTCGCCCGCGGAGCAACGGGTGGAGTAATAGCTGAAGGAGATGAAGTCGACCGTGTTCTCTGCCAAGACCTGCTTATCTTCCTCGGTCATCCCCACGTCGATGCCGGCGCGCTCGAGCTTCTTGAGGGCATAGGCCGGGTAGTAGCCGCGGCTCTGGACGTCCACGAAGAAGTAGTTGTCCTGGTTCTCGAGCTGGGCGGCGCGGACGTCCTCCGGGCGGCAGCTATAGGGGTAGTAGCTACCCGCGGCGAGCATGCAGCCGATCTTCACGTCGGGGTCGATCTCATGCGCGATCTTGGTCGCCCAGGCGCTTGCGACCAGCTCGTTGTGCGCCGCCAGGTACTCGACCGCCCTCTTGTCCTCGCCCTGCTCAAAGACCAGGCCGGCACCCATGAACGGCAGGTGCAAGATCATGTTGATCTCGTTGAAGGTGAGCCAGTACTTCACCAGGCCCTTGTAGCGGGTGAACAGCACGCGGGCGAGGTTCTTGTAGAAGTCGATGAGCTTACGGCTGCGCCAGCCGCCGTACTCCTTGATGAGGTGGATGGGGCAATCGAAGTGGGTAATGGTGACCAGCGGCTCGATACCGTGCTTCTGGCACTCGCGGAACACGTCTTCGTAGAAGGCGAGGCCGGCCTCGTTGGGCTCGGACTCATCGCCGTTGGGGAAGATGCGGGTCCAGGCGAGGCTCATGCGGAAGGTCTTGAAGCCCATCTCCGCAAAGAGGGCGATGTCTTCCTTGTAGTGGTGGTAGAAGTCGATGCCGGTCTGGGCGGGGTAATAGTATCCGTCCTCGAACGCCAGCATCTTGCGATCGCCAGCGCCCACCGCGAAGCGCTCGGCGCCGTGCGGCATCACGTCGACGTTGGCCAGCCCGCGGCCATCCACGTTGTACGCGCCCTCGCACTGGTTTGCGGCGGTGGCGCCGCCCCACAGGAAGCCCTCGGGGAAAACCTTCTCCATACCCTGATTCCTCTCTCTAAGACCTTGCCGGCCGTGTTGGCCCCATCATGCCAACCATCGTCCCGATACTCAATACATATCAGCTAGATGGATACTTCTTTTCTAAGGTCACAGGTAGTATTCTTAATTCGCTTGATACTTCTTGATACATTTTGTGTAAGGAGTCGCCATGGATATCATGAGGCGCATCGAGAGCGCTCGGGACCTCACCCCTGCGGAGCAGCAGCTAGCGTCCACGGCACGGTCCCTGGGTCCGCGCCTGCAGGGCTATAGCATCAAGGAGTTCGCCGTCGCAGCGCACGTATCGATCCCCAGCGTCCATCGCTTCTGCAAGAAGATAGGACTCGAGGGATTCAAAGAGCTCAAGGTGGAGTTCGCCCGCGCCCAGGCCTTGCGCGAGCGTCGCTCGACCGCCGTCGATATCAACTTCCCCTTCTTGCAGGACGATGATGCCGAGACGGTCCTTGAGAGCATCTCCGCCGTCTACGAGTCGACCCTGCGCGATACGCGGGAGCTTTTGGACCCCGCTGCCATGGACCGCACCGCCCGCCTGTTCAACCAAGCCGGCGTCGTCGATATCTACACGCAGTCGCATAACCTCTATCCCGCGCAGATGTTCTGCAACCGCCTGCTCTCATGCGGCCACGCCGCCACCTGCCATGAGGGCCTCGA
Source organism: Collinsella sp. (assembly GCA_048207125.1). Taxonomy (GTDB): domain Bacteria; phylum Actinomycetota; class Coriobacteriia; order Coriobacteriales; family Coriobacteriaceae; genus Collinsella. Next base: position 29,488 of record DBEWRE010000069.1, on the reverse strand, counting down.
GCGCCAGACGTGGTCGGCGCTAGCGTCCGACGCGTCGCACGCGGCGCTGCTCATCTCCTATTCCGGCCTTGGACCAAACCTGGCGACGCTTCTGCCCATTCTTGCCGATCGCAAGGTCCCCGCCGTGCTCATTGGAACGCCCCGGGCGGAATGCCTCAACCCCGGCCTCACCGCATACCTGCACGTCAGTGATCAAGAGAGCCTGCAAGACCGCATCACGCAGTTCGCCAGCCATATCGCCGTGCAATACGTGCTGGACTCCCTGTTCGGCTGCATGCTCGCGCTCGACTGGGAACGCGGCAGCGACTTCCTGTCGCGCTCGCTTCCCCACACGAGCCTCCCCGCTCTTCAGCCCCCGCGACTCAGCCCCGCTGAATACGCCGGCATCATGATGAACCGCATGCGATAGCGCAAATGCGAAAGGGGTCGACGAGCAGCCCCGTCGACCCCTTTCCCTCGAGCGCATCGCACGCTCGCGCTATTCGGCCTTGCCCTCGCAAGATTCGAGCGCCGCCGTCCTCGCGGCAACGGCGTTCTCGTCCTCGCCCAGCGCGCTGAAGCACGGCTTGCGGCGCTGTCGGAGCGCCTCGCCCAGTTCCTCCACATGATCCCAGGAGATCTCGGTCACGATATCGATCACCGCCGAGGAAATAGTCACCGTTACCAGCGACCAAGCGATGCTGACCACCGGAATGTAGGTGAGCGAGAGAGCCAGTACCGTAAGGTCCGTGAACAGATAGCAACGGCCGACCCGCCAACCAGTCACCTTGGAGATGGAGAGCGCCAGCGCGTCGTCGCCGCCCGCCGATCCGCCCTGACGGACCACCAGGCCCACGCCCACGCCCACGAACAGGCCTCCGAGCACCGCCGCTGCTAGCGGATTCGCCGAGAGGTCGGGAAGCATATGGGGAAAGCTCTCCCATACGCCGTAGAAGCCGGCAACCGCCGCCGTGGCGACCGCGGACCATCCCAGGAACTTGCCCCCCAAAAGCTTGAGCGCGACGGCATAGCAGATGATGTCGAGCACCGGCGAAGCGATAGACGACGGAATGCCGAACCATTTGTTGAGGAACAGCATGAGGCCGATGACGCCGCCCTCGGTGATTCCCGTGACCTCATGGATGTTGTGGACGCCGAAGGTGAAGATGGCGGCGCCCAGCAAAATGATGGCGACTTTTTTAATGAGGCGCTTGATGCGCATGGTACGTGCCGATTCCAACATCGGTATCAATCCCCCGTTACGTGTGACGTGCACATCCAGCCTATCGCTTTGTCCGAATTCAGACAACCTGTGACGAGCTCGCGATGTATTCGTCCACATGTTTTCCATTAGTCCGATTTCGGACTATATAGCTTGCATCGCCCGCCTCTCGCTCACCCCGCCCAACCGATTGTTGCTAACAAATACCCCGTCCCTCCAACAAGCGCCCTCATCCCCAAGGCGCGCTCGTATAATGCTGCAGAGGGGCCATTCTTAGGGAGTTAGGAGAATCATGGCAGACGTAATCGAACTCAAGCCCGTGTTCCACGAGAAGATTTGGGGCGGTTCGCGCATGCGCGACGCATACGCATACGACATCCCGTCCGATAGGACCGGCGAGTGCTGGGCCATCTCCGCCCATCCCAACGGCGACTGCCCTGTGCTGAACCCCGAATTCGAGGGCATGACGCTATCGCAGCTATGGGACGAGCGCCGCGACCTCTTTGGCGATATCGAGGGGGACCGTTTTCCGCTGCTGATCAAGATCATCGACGCCGCGGGCGACCTTTCCATCCAGGTTCACCCCGACGACGAATACGCCGCCGAGCACGAGAACGGATCGCTGGGCAAGCGCGAGTGCTGGTACGTACTGGATTGCGATGCGAACGCCACCATCATCGTGGGGCAGCGGGCGGCATCCCGCGACGAGTTCGCGAAACTTGTGGACGAGGGCCGTTGGGGCGACCTTTTGAACGAGATCCCCATCCACAAGGGGGACTTCTTCCAGATCGATCCCGGCTGCGTCCACGCCATCAAGGCCGGCACGCTGATCCTGGAAACCCAGCAATCCAGCGACATCACCTACCGCGTGTACGACTACGACCGCCTGGACGACGAGGGCAATCCTCGTCCCCTGCACCTGCAGCAGTCCCTTGACGTTATCGACTACCAGGCAGATTCGCCCAAGAGCGGCGCCATCACCGCGTCGGAATCCAACGGCGTGACCGTGCTTGAGAGCAACGGCAACTATACCGTGGAGCTGGTGTCAGTCGATGGCGGGCGCGAGCTCGAGCAGCGCTGGCCGTTCATGTGCGTCTCCGTTATCAGCGGCGAGGGCACCGTGTGCGGCGTTTCCGTTAAAGCGGGCAGCCACCTGCTGGTTCCCTCAACTACCGCCAGCGTCAAGCTGGACGGCGCCATGCAGCTGGTGACCAGCCACCTGTAAGCCCTCCAGGCGAAGCGGGCATCCGCCTCGTCCAACAACGCTCTAAACGACGGGGACCCCGGCTGAATTGCCAGGGTCCCCGTTTCCATAAGCGCATGCGAATCATATAGAGCCTTGGGCCAAGATGATCGGCCCAGCGTTATTCAGCCTTTTCGAGCGGGCAGAAACGAGAATGGACAACGCCTATCACCGCGCCCGCCAGCGCGGGCAGCAGCCACTCGAGATCGAAGGAAGCAAGCGGCAGCGCGTCGAGCACGGGCAGCATGCCCGGGAAGAACGCGTCGCGGGCGCTAACGATAACGCTGACCACCGCGGTGATGCCGACGACCCACTGCCAAAGGCGCGGATAGCGGTCGCAAACCGTGTGCAGCATACCCATGACCACGAGCACGATGGCGACGGGATAGAGGGCGTTCAGCAGCGGCACGGAAAAAGCGAGGATCGCGTCGAGGCCGAGATTGGAGACCGCGCAGGAGAAGACGGCGAACCCCGCCGCCCAGACGCGGTACGGCACGCGCGGAAACTCGTCCGCGAAATACGTTCCGCAGCAGCTGATAAGGCCTATGCACACGTTGAGGCATGCAAGCAGGAAGATCGCCGCGACAACCATGAGGCCCACGGTGCCAAAATGCAGCGAGGCGGAAGCGGTCAGGATGGCGGCGCCGTTGGTAAGGTCGGGCATGGTCACGCTGAGGTTGGCGCCCACGACGGCCAGGCCGCAGTAGATAAGCGCCATGAGCACGCCCGCAAACAACCCCGCGCGCGAGACCTCGCGCGTAAGGCCCGCATCATCCGTAACGCCCAGCTCGCGGATGTTGGTGGCGATAACGATGCCGAAGGTGAGCGAAGCCAGCAGGTCCATGGTCTGATAGCCCACCAAGAAGCCCTGCATGGCGGGAGCGGACGAATAGGCCGCCTGCGCGGCGGCGATGCCGGCGGGCTCGGGATTCAGGACGGCGGCGCCGACCACGGCGACGATGAGGACGATCAGCGCCGGACCGGTAACGTGGCCAAGCAGCCGCGTAAGGCGCCCGGGATGCATGGCGAGCAGGTATGCCGCGACAAAGAACGCGATGGAGAACGCAAGGCGCACCGCCTCGAGCGGCAGGTGCTGGGGCAGCAACGGCTGAAGCATCTCGAACGACGTGGACGATGTACGGGGAATCGCCAGGCATGGCCCAATCGCCAGGTACACAGCCGCCACAAAGATATGGGCGAAGACGGGGTGCACGCGCGACGCCAGATCGCGGATGGTCCCCGCCAACGCGACGGCGACGATGCCCAGCACCGGCAGGCCGATGCCCGTGATCAAAAAGCCGACCATGGCGGGAACGCCCTCCGTACCGGCCTGCAAGCCAACCAGCGGAGGCAAAATAAGGTTGCCGGCTCCAAAGAACATGGAGAACAGGGTTACTCCAACAAGCAGGGACTGCCTTGGTGAAAGTGCTTTTGCGGCCACCATGGGCCTCCGTTCAAGTCCGTCGCGCAAACGCGAAGCTGCATTTACCACGATATAGCGTGACTCTCAACTGTACCACGCAATGGCTTCATAACGTGCACACAGCAAATCAACCAAGCGACCACCCCACTATTGCTATTCTTTTGGTAGCATGAGTTAGCCAAAGGAAACGTTACATACCGGGCGTCGCCTGCCCGACACATCGAAAGGTGCACCCATGAACAACATCACACCCAATCGCACGGATGGCGCCCCGGACGGCGGAGCAGGTGGCGCCGGCACGCGAGGCCTTCATATTTCCAAGCGAGACGGACGAGTTGAGCCCTACGACGGCTCCAAGATCAAAACCGCCATGTCGCGCGCCTTTGCAGAGCTGGGCGCAGACGTGGACGAGCCCCAGCTCGACCGGCTGCTCCAAGCAGTCGAGTCGTCCATGATCGCCCACGGCGTCGAGGGCGTCGAAGGCATCCAGGACCTGGTCGAGCGCGCTCTCATGGAGCAGGGATTCTACGACGTCGCGAAGACATACATCCTCTACCGCCACCACCGCGCGGAGCGGCGCGGGCTGCGCCAGGCGCTTGCCCAGGCAGCCGGGGCACCCGATCTGGTCGCCTGTCTCGAGCGCATCGAGCGCGATTTCACCGACCCCGCCTATAGCCTAGAGCACCTCGAGCACCGCTTCTCCTCGTTCGCGAAACCCGGCATGAGCGTCGAGCAGCGTCTGGACTCCCTGGTCAAGGCAGCGGTCGAGCTCACTTGCCAGGAGGCCCCGCGCTGGGAGATGATTGCCGGGCGCCTGCTGGCTTTCCGCGCGCGCCGCGAACTCGCCTCAACCCAAGAGCGCCTGGGACTCGCCGACCTCTACGCAAAGCTGCGCTACCTTACGGACCAGGACCTCTATGGCGACTATATCCTGGCGGCATACACCCATGGGGAAATCGACGCCGCCGCACGCCTCATCGACGACTCCCGCGACGAGCTCTTCACCTACGCGGGCCTCGACCTGCTGCTCAAGCGCTACGTTATCCGCACGCGCGACCATCTGCTGCTTGAAAGCCCGCAGGAGATGTACCTGGGCATCGCCCTGCACCTCGCCATGAACGAGAAGGTCGATCGCCTGGGGTGGGTGAAGCGCTTCTACAACATGCTCTCGCGCCTTGAGGTCACCATGGCCACGCCCACGCTATCCAACGCGCGCAAACCCTATCACCAGCTCTCCAGCTGCTTCATCGACACCGTGCCGGACAGCCTCACGGGTATCTACCGCAGCATCGACAACTTCGCCCAGGTATCCAAATACGGCGGCGGCATGGGCATGTACCTCGGCAAGGTTCGCGCCACCGGCGGATCCATCCGCGGCTTCACCGGCGTTGCCGGCGGCGTGATACGCTGGATCCGCGTCATCAACGACACCGCCGTGGCCGTGGACCAGCTAGGCATGCGCCAGGGTGCCGTAGCAGTCTACCTGGATGCCTGGCACCGCGACCTGCCCGAGTTCTTGCAGCTGCGCACCAACAACGGCGACGACCGCATGAAGGCGCACGACGTCTTCCCCGCCGTGTGCTATCCGGACCTGTTCTGGCGCATGGCGCAGGAGAACCTGGACCAGGCATGGCACCTCATGTGCCCGCACGACATCCTCACCATAAAGGGCTACGCGCTCGAGGATTACTATGGGGACGAGTGGGAGCGCCGCTACCTGGACTGCGTGGCGGACCCCCGCATCGCCAAGCGAACCATCACCATCAAGGACCTCGTCCGCCTCATCCTTAAAAGCGCCGTCGAGACCGGCACGCCCTTCACGTTCATGCGCGACGCCGTCAACCGCGCCAACCCCAACCCCCATGCGGGCATTATCTACTGTTCCAACCTCTGCACGGAGATCGCGCAGAACATGAGCGCCATCGAGGAGGTCTCCTGCGAGGTCAAGACGCAGGACGGCGACACCGTGGTGGTCCGTACTACGCGGCCGGGCGACTTTGTGGTCTGCAACCTTGCCAGCCTGTCGCTGGGTCACCTGCCGGTGCGCGACCGCGACAAGATGCGCGATGTGGTCCGCACCGTGGTGCGCGCGCTGGACAACGTCATCGACCTCAACTACTACATGCTCCCCTACGCCGAACTCACCACCAACCGCTACCGCGCGATAGGTCTGGGCGTATCCGGCTACCACCACATGCTGGCGAAAGCCGGCATCTCCTGGGAAAGCGAGGAGCACCTCGCCTTTGCCGACCAGGTCTTTGAAGACATCAACCGCTTCGCCATCGAGGCGTCCTGCGACCTCGCGGCGGAGCGCGGCAGCTACCAGCTGTTCGACGGCAGCGACTGGCAGACCGGCGCCTATTTCGAGAAGCGCGATTATGTGGACGAGGAATGGCGGGAGCTGGCTCGTCGCGTGGGCGAGCAGGGTATGCGCAACGCCTACCTGCTGGCGATCGCCCCCACCAGCTCGACCTCCATCATCGCCGGCACCACCGCGGGCGTGGATCCCGTCATGCGCAAATTCTTCTTGGAGGAGAAAAAGGGCAGCATGTTGCCGCGCGTGGCGCCGGGTCTGTCCCCCCAGACCTACTGGTACTACAAGCCCGCGCACTACATCGACCAGACGTGGAGCGTGCGCGCCGCGGGCATTCGCCAGCGCCATATAGACCAGGCCCAGTCCATGAACCTCTACATCACCAACGACTACACCATGCGCCAGGTCCTCAACCTCTATCTGGAGGCATGGCGCGCGGGCGTCAAGACCATCTACTATGTACGCAGCAAGTCGCTTGAGGTGGAGGAATGCGAGAGCTGCTCCAGCTAGCCAGCCCCCGCGACCCATCCCCGCGCCCCGCCCTTAAAGCTAGACCACATGCCACTTTGGAGGCCCCATGAGCTCTTCCCCCAACACCGACGCCGCCCCGCTGGTACACAAGCCGCTGTTCAACCCCCAGGGCGATACGGACGTAACCGCGCGCCGCATGATCGGCGGCAACACCACCAACCTCAACGATTTCAACAACCTCAAGTACCCCTGGGTCTCCAGCTGGTACCGCCAAGCCATGAACAACTTTTGGATCCCGGAAGAGATCAACCTTACCCAGGATGTGAAGGACTACCCCAACCTGGGTGCCGCCGAGCGCACCGCCTACGACAAGATCCTCTCCTTCCTGGTGTTCTTGGATTCGCTGCAAACCGCGAACCTGCCCAACATCAGCGAGTACATCACCGCCAACGAGGTCAATTTGTGCCTGCACATCCAGTCGTTCCAAGAATGCGTGCACAGCCAGAGCTACAGCTACATGCTCGACAGCATCTGCAGTCCCGAGCAGCGAAACGACATCCTCTACCAGTGGAAGACCGACGAGCGCCTGCTCGCCCGCAACACCTTCATAGGCGAGCGCTACAACGAGTTCCAGGAGAAGAAGGACGCCTTCACCCTGCTCAAAGTGCTGATGGCAAACTACATCCTGGAAGGCGTGTACTTCTATTCCGGCTTCATGTTCTTCTACAACCTGGCGCGCATGGGCAAGATGCCCGGCAGCGCGCAGGAGATCCGCTACATCAATAGGGACGAGAACACGCATCTATGGCTGTTCCGCTCCATGATCTTGGAACTCCAAAAGGAGGAGCCCCAGCTCTTCACCCCCGAGAACATCGAGGTGCTGCGCGCCATGCTAGAGGAGGGCGTGGCACAGGAAATCGCTTGGGGCCATTACGTGATAGGCGACGCCATCGAGGGCCTTACGCGCCAGATGGTGACCGATTACATCCGCTATCTGGGAAATCTGCGCTGGAGCTCGCTTGGCTACGGCTACTTGTTCGATGATAACCAGCGCGAGCCCGCCGACATGGCATGGGTGGGCCAGTACAGCAACGCCAACATGGTGAAGACGGATTTCTTCGAAGCCAAGTCGACCGCCTACGCCAAATCGACCGCCCTGGTCGACGACCTGTAAAACGAGGGACGAGGACGAGAGCGGGGCGGGCACCGCGGCTTTTCGCCACCCACCCCGCCATCGCCCTAGATTACGGAATGGAGATCCACACCGTCCGCGCTCGCCTTTTGCATGGCTTATCCCATACCTTTAGCAAGGATGTCCAACGCCTCGATTAGTCTTGACGGGCTGTATAATGAACCTGATTTGTATGGTTTGTATGGTACCTTTAAGTAAGGAGGGGCTCAGATGAATCCGCTTGAGGAGCTGTGCCGCATCCCGCTTGACGACACCTCGCCCGCCCCGCTCTACCAGCAGCTGAAGCAGCGCCTGCTGCAGCTCATCGCAATAGGAGCGTTCCCAGAAGGGACGGCGCTGCCAACCGAGCATCAGATATGCGAAGCGCTCGGCCTTTCGCGCGCCACCGTACGACGCTGCTTTCAAGACCTGGTTGACCAGGGGCACGTGGCGCGCAGGCGCGGTAAAGGCACCTTCCCCGTCACCACCTCCGCCGAGGGCATCGACATCATGCTTGGATTCAGCGAAGAGATGACGCACGCGGGCAAGACCCCGTCTTCGCGCCTCATCCACTTTAAAAAGACCAAGGGAAGCGAACGGGTCTGCCGCCTGCTCAAAATCCGCACGGGAACCGATTTATGGCAGACGCGCAGGCTGCGCCTCGCCGACAACAAGCCGCTGCGACTGGAAACATCCTACATACCCTGCGAGCTCTGCCCCTCGCTTACCCAAGATGACGTCACCAGCTCGCTTTACTCCTATCTGGCGGAGCACGCTCGCATCATACCCGCCCGCGCGGAAGACATCTATGAAGCGGTCACCTTGGATGCTGTGGAGGCGAAGCTCCTAGCGGTCCCAAAGGGGGCCGCGGCACTGCACTGCCTGCGCGTCTCCTACGATACGTACGACCGCCCCTTCGAGCTCTCGTCCGTCTACGCGCGAGGCGACGCCTACCGGCTGGGCATCAGCATGGACGAGCACGGCACCACGTTGCGGCGACTCTGCTAGAAAGAAAAAGCTGCCGGGCCGCGACGCGCGCGATCCGGCAGCCGGCTATCGTCATCGATTGTCCCCAACAGCCGTTCCAGCCAAATCTCGGACAGGCCGCGACAAGGCGGTTAGCCGATTTTCACGATGGGGGCAAAGCCCTTCATGAGCTTCTTGGTCTGGCCGCTCTTCTCAAATTGGACCTCGATCATGTCGCCGGCGGCGGAGATGACCGTACCGGGACCAAAGGTCTTATGGCTCACCTGGTCGCCCGGGGCAAAGGTCTCGGCGGCCTTAGCGGCGTCGGGACGGCGCTGCTCCACGGCGGACGATGCCGCCGCTTTGCGCGGTCGAGGGGTGCCCGACCCAAACGTGGACGGCTTGCGCCCCGCATCCGGGCTCACGCCGGTATGGCGCTGCGTGCGACCGGTCGAGCGGGTGTAGGAGCCAAAGACGCTGCCACCGTACTCGCTGCCGGTTCCCGATCCGTAGGTACCGCGGCGGTCGCCGCGCTTCTCCCAGCCAACGCCCTCGAAACCCGCGGACCCCACGCCGGAGAACTCGATATCCACCTCGGGAATCTCGTTGATGAACCGCGAACGCGGGTTTGCCTGCGTGGAACCGTAGGTACGGCGCGTGGCCGCGTAGGTAAGGAACAGCTTCTTGCGCGCACGCGTGATGGCGACGTAGGCCAGGCGGCGCTCTTCCTCCAACTTAGCCGGATCGTCCGACCCGCCAAAACCGACGACGTGCGGGAAGATCCCCTCCTCCAGACCGGCGACAAAGACCACGGGGAACTCCAGGCCCTTGGCGGAGTGGACCGTCATCATGGTCACGGCCTGGGTCTGGCCGGCAAGCGAATCAAGGTCGGAGCGCAGGGCGAGCCATTCCATCAGCGCCGGCAGCGCCTTGCACGCCAGCGGTCCGTAGGTGCGCTCGATCTCCTGCGCGGCGATCGCGGCGGCGGGCACCCCGGCGGGCCCGGCGGCGGCGCCTGCAAACGGTGCGGCGCCACCCGTGGAAGCAGGGGCGACGTCCTCGGGCACGCCCTCCATACCGGCGGCGCGCAGCTCTTCCAAGCTCTCCAGCGTTCCCTCTATGTCGTCGTGCGTCTCTTCAAATTCAGCAGCGACGCCCATAAATTCCTGGATGTTCTCCATGCGGCCTTCAGCCTCCATGGTTCCCTCGGCTCGAAACGCCTGCACCAGGCCGGTCTTGTCCACAATCGCATCGACCACGTCTTTGAGCTCGCCGTCCATGCGGCGCCCCTCGCGGACGATGTTGACGAAGCCGCCCAGCGCGGTGCGCACCTTGGCCGTAAAGCGACCCGTCTCAGCGCACGCCAGCTCGCATGCCTGGAAGAACGAGCATCCGTTCTCGCGGGCAAGCTGCTCGATCTTCTCAATGGAAGTGGAGCCGATGCCGCGGCGCGGGGTGTTGATGACGCGCTTGACGCTCATCTCGTCCGCCGGGTTCACGATCATCTTGAGATAGGCCATCACGTCGCGGATCTCCGCGCGGTCGAAGAATCGCGTGCCGCCCACGATCTTGTACGGCACGCCGGCGCGCAGGAACATATCTTCCAAAATACGCGACTGCGCGTTGGTGCGGTAGAAGACCGCCATGTCGTCGTAGCTCACGCCGGCGGAGCGCTGCTTGTCGATCTCGCCCGCGATCCAACGGCCCTCGTCGCGCTCGTCGCCCGCCTGGTACGCCTGGATCTTCTCGCCATCGCCCAGCGCGGTGAACAGGCGCTTCTCCTTACGCTGCGAGTTGTGGCGCACCACCGCGTTCGCCGCGTTCAAGATATGGCCGGTGCTTCGGTAGTTCTGCTCGAGCTTGACCACCTTTGCCTGCTTGAAATCCTTCTCGAAGTCCAAGATGTTGGAGATGTCGGCGCCACGCCAAGAATAAATCGACTGGTCGTCATCACCTACCACCATAAGGTTTTGGTACTTGGCGGCCAACAGGTTGGCGATCTCATACTGAACGTGGTTGGTGTCCTGGTACTCGTCCACGGAGATGTAGCGAAAACGCTCCTGGTACTTATCCAGCACCTCCGGGCGGGTGCGCAGCAGCTCGAGCGTGCGAACCAGCAGGTCGTCGAAGTCCATGGCGTTGGCGGCGCGCAGGCGGCGCTCCAGCTCGACGTAGACCTGCGCAGCCTTGCGCTCCTTGGGGTCGGAGGCCTTCTCCAGCATCTCGTCCGGCCCAACCATGGCGTTCTTGGCAGCAGAGATCTTGCCGCGGATCATGTTGATGGGGAAATTCTTTTGATCGATATCCAGGCCCTGCATGATCTCGCGCACCATGCGGCGCGAATCGTCATCGTCGTAGATGGTGAACTGGCCGGTGTAGCCAAGCAGGTCGGCGTCCTCGCGCAGCATGCGCACGCACATGGCGTGGAACGTGCACACCCACATGCCGCGCGTGCTGTCGGGCAACAGCGCGCCCAAGCGCTCGCGCATCTCCGCGGCAGCCTTGTTGGTAAAGGTGATGGCCAGGATCTGCCAGGGCCGGATGCCAAGGTCCGCGATCATATGGGCGATGCGGTAGGTCAGCACACGCGTCTTGCCCGATCCGGCGCCGGCAAGCACCAGCAGCGGGCCCTCCGTAGTCACCACCGCCTCGCGCTGGGCGGGGTTCAGCGAATCGATATCAACCTTGGGCAACGCCGGCGCAGCCGGGCGCGCGGGCGCGTAATCCGCAGGCGCGGAGGTCTCTGCCGGAGCGTAGTCCGCGGGCACATAGGCTTGCGCGGGCGCACCCTCATCGGCGGAGACGTACTCGCCCGCCGCCGCGCCATAGGCATCAAGCGGCACCAGGTCGGGCTCGGGCGCGGAAGGGGCGGGTTCGGACGAGAACAGGTCGAGAGACGCCTGCTGCGCCGGCTTGACGGCGGGCCGCGCGGCGGGGGCGGATGCGGCACCGCCCGGCACCGCGGCGCCCCCGTTCGACGCCATCATGTTTTTCTCCCATGGATACGGGGCTCTCTGGGGCATGGGTCACAACTCCAAAAGCAATCTCATGCGCCGCCTGCGGGCGACGCGGAATCTTCAACCTGTTAAGTATAGCCACCCGCGCAGACGCCCGGACGCGCCCCGCGCCCCCTGCGCACAAACACTCGAACTGCGAGCTGCCGCTCAGCGTGCGGCAAACGGTTGGCAAAAAGCACCAGCGACTAAAACGGCTGCAGACTCTTTCTCCTGATAAAGCGGCAAACTACCACCTGCCGAAAAAGATACCCAACACGAGTTTTATTCACATAAAGCGGGTATCGCACAGTAGACTGTTGAAATCTGCTATCTAAGCAACGCCCGATAGTTAAGGAGCATCTATATGGCAACTACGCCCACGCCGCACAACGGCGCCATCGAAGGCGACATCGCCAAGACCGTCCTCATGCCCGGCGACCCGCTGCGCGCGAAGTTCATCGCTGACACCTATCTAGAAGATGTCCGCTGCTTCAACACCGTCCGCAACATGCTGGGCTACACCGGCACCTACCAGGGCGTCCCCGTCTCCGTCATGGGCGGCGGCATGGGCATGCCCTCCATCGGCATCTATTCCTACGAGCTGTTCAACTTCTACGGCGTCGAGTCCATCATCCGCGTGGGCTCCGCCGGCGGCATCGCGGACGAGGTCAAGGTGCGCGACGTAGTGGCCGGCATGGGCGCCTGCACCAATTCCAACTACGCCCACCAGTACCAGCTGCCCGGCACCTACGCCCCCATCGCCAGCTTCGACCTACTCGAGCGCGCCGTCGCCGCCGGACGTGAGCAGGGCGTGGAACTCAAGGTGGGCAACGTCCTCTCCAGCGACACGTTCTATGACGACAACGACCAGGCAACCGTCTCCTGGCAGAAGATGGGCGTGCTCGCAGTCGAGATGGAGGCTGCCGCGCTCTACATGAACGCCGCCCGCGCCAACAAGAAGGCCCTGTGTCTGCTCACCATCTCCGACCTGCCGCTCAAGGGCGAGAGCCTCTCTGCAGAAGAGCGCCAGACCAGCTTCACCCAGATGATGGAGATCGCGCTCGCCGTCGCCATCCAGGAGTAGCAAACCACCTTTGGTATCAGCACCGGGGCGCGCCGCCCCGGTTCGAGATACATGCATGTGTACCTGCAACGCTTAGTGAAAGGGAAGAGAAACATGAACAAGCGTTTCAAGGGCATCGCCTCCATGGCCGCCGCAGGCGTCCTCGCGCTGGCTCTCGCCGGCTGCGGTGGCGGTGGCGCCGCCGACTCCGGCTCCGCGAGCACCGACAAGGGTAGCGAGAGCTCCTACAAGGTGACCATGGTCACCGACATGGGCGGCGTCAACGACCAGTCCTTCAACGAGCTTGCCTGGAAGGGCCTGCAGGAGCTTGAGGACGAGACCGGCACCGAGGTCTCCTACACCGAGTCCAAGCAGGAATCCGACTACGGCCCCAACCTGGACAAGGCCGTCGACGGCGAGAACAACCTGGTCTGGGGCATCGGCTTCGCCATGGCCAACGCCATCGAGACTGCGGCCAAGCAGAACCCCGACGTCAACTTCGCCATCATCGACAACGCCTACGAGAACACCCCCGACAACGTCACCGGCGTCGTCTTCCGCGCCCAGGAGCCTTCCTTCCTGGTCGGCTACATCGCCGCTATGACCTCCCAGACCGGCAAGGTCGGCTTCGTCGGCGGCATGAAGTCCGTCGTCATCGACCAGTTCGAGTGGGGTTATAAGGCCGGCGTCGAGTACGCCAACAAGACCCAGGGCAAGAACGTCACCGTCGACGTCCAGTACCTCGAGAGCTTCGGCGACGCCGCCAAGGGCAAAGCCACCGCTACCAAGATGTACTCCGACGGCTGCGACATCGTCTTCCACGCTGCCGGCGGCGCTGGCAACGGCGTCATCGAGGCCGCCAAGGAAGCCGGCAAGCTGGTCATCGGCGTCGACAAGGACCAGTCCAGCCTCGCACCCGAGAACGTTCTGACCTCCGCCATGAAGAAGGTCGACGTCGCCGTTCTCGAGCTTTCCAAGAAGGCCATCAACGGCGATAAGATCGGCGGCCAGACCGTCGAGTTCGGCATGACCGACGACGCCGTGGGCATCCCCGAGGAGCATCCGCTCATGGCCGACGAGGTCTACAACCAGGCCATCGATCTGGAGGGCGAGATCAAGGACGGCAAGATCACGCCGCCCGCCAATGAAGAGGACTTCAACGCATTCGTCGCCACTCTCTAATTCATCGAGCATATATGCGGGCAGCGCGCCTCGGCGTGCCGCCCGCTTTTCTTTTTCTCCCCCACCCGCAATTCATCCAATAAACCCCTCCAAGCACCCGCCATCGTTCACCCCGCGATCGCGCCGCGCCAGCCCAAGGGCACGCCCGCCCTGAACCCCGCGCGACCCGGCCGCGGTTTGACCGATAGAAAAGGGAGGAGAGCCGTTATGGAGGTTAACCCCAGCTATGCGGTGCAGATGCACGGCATAGTCAAGATGTTCGGCTCGTTTTGCGCCTTGGACCACGTGGACCTGGACGTAGAACGCGGTAGCATCCACGCCATCCTGGGCGAGAACGGCGCCGGCAAGAGCACGCTCATGAACGTGCTCTACGGCCTATACCAGGCAGAAGAGGGAGAGATCTTCCTCGGTGGCGAAAAAGTCTCGATCAGCAACCCCAATGATGCCATCGCCCACGGCATCGGTATGGTGCACCAGCACTTCATGCTGGTCGACAACTTCACCGTCACCCAGAACATCATCCTGGGACAGGAGCCCTGCCGCGGGGTGGGCATGCTCGACATGAAGGCAGCCGACCAGCGCGTGCGCGACATCATCGCCGAGTACGGCCTCGAGGTGGACCCGGACGCCAAGATCGAGGACATCTCCGTGGGCATGCAGCAGCGCGTCGAGATCCTCAAAGCGCTCTACCGCGGCGCCGACATCCTCATCCTAGACGAGCCCACCGCCGTCCTCACCCCGCAAGAGATCGACCGCCTGGTCCAGATCATGCGCGGCCTCGCCGCCAAGGGCAAGACAATCATCATCATCACGCACAAGCTTAAGGAGATCAAAGCCTCCTCCGATACCTGCACCATCATCCGCCGCGGCAAGTACATCGGCGCGGTCAACGTCGCAGAGGTGGACGAGGAGGAGCTTGCGGAGAAGATGGTGGGCCACCATGTCAACTTGGTCGTAGAGAAAACGCCCGCCAATCCTGGCAAGGAAGTCTTCCGCATCAGCGACCTGGTGGTTAAGGACGAGCGCGGTATCGAGGCCGTGCGCCACCTCAACCTCTCCGTGCGCTCCGGCGAAATCGTGGGACTGGCGGGCATCGACGGCAACGGCCAAAAAGAACTGGTCGAAGCCATAACCTGCCTCACCCGCGCGCAGGGCGGCACCATCACCGTCAACGGCGAGGAGATCCAAAACACCACGCCGCGCAACGTCATAGACCACAAGGTCTCGACCATCCATGAGGACCGCCAGCGCCGCGGCCTGGTCCTTCCCTTCACCGTCGCGGAGAACGCCGTGCTGGAGAAGTACCGCACGCCCGAGTTTGGTACGCACGGGGTTCTCGACCGCGCCAAGATGCACGAGTTCACCGAGCAGCTCATCCACGACTACGACGTCCGCCCCGCCGATTGCGCGGACCACACCGCCGCGGGCCTCTCCGGCGGCAACCAGCAAAAGGTCATCATCGGCCGTGAGATCTCCAACAACCCCGACGTGCTCATCGCCGTCCAGCCCACCCGCGGCCTGGACGTGGGCGCCATCGAATACGTGCACAAGACGCTGGTGGCCGAGCGCGACCGCGGCACCGCGATCCTGCTCATCTCGCTTGAGCTGGACGAGGTCATGAGCGTCGCGGACACCATCGCTGTCATCTACGCCGGAGCGATCGTCGACACCTTCAAGCAAGGTGACGTGGACGAGAACCGCATCGGCCTGCTCATGGCGGGAGGTCACGAGTAATGGAAACCATCCAGAAGATCTTGAAGAAGCCCATCACCGCGACCTTTATCGCCATCATCTTGGGATTTCTGGTCGCAGCGGGCGCGCTGGCCGTAGCGGGCTACGACCCCGTCGCCGCCTTTACCGCGCTGTTCCAGGGCATCTTCTCTAAACCCAAGTACATCTCCAACACCATCATCAAGGCCGCGCCCATCATCCTCACGGGCATCTCGGTCGCCTTCGCGTTCAAGACCGGCCTGTTCAACATCGGTGCAGAGGGCCAGTACATCGCCGGCACCATGTGCGCGGTGCTGGTGGGCGCCAAGCTCAACCTGCCCGCCCCCATCCAGATTCCCGTGGTCATCCTGGCGGGTGTCGCGGGCGGCGCGTTGATCGGCGCCATAACGGGCTTCCTCAAGTCGCGCTTCGGCATCCATGAGGTCATCACGGCCATCATGCTCAACTGGACCATGCTCTACCTCAATAACTTCGTGGTCTCCACCGCGGCCTACCACCAGCCCAACACCACCTCCAGCTTTCCGGTGAACGAGTCCAGCTTCACCACCATCCTGCATAACTGGAAGATGTCGGATCAGGGACTCGAGACGCTCAGCGGCACGCCGTGGCTCTTCGACGTGCTGGTCAAGACCGACGTCAACATCGCCTTTATCGTCGCCATCGTGGTTGCCGTGCTCGTATGGTTCCTGCTGTTCCGCTCCAAGCTGGGCTTCGAGCTGCGCGCCGTGGGCTTCAACCGCGACGCCGCCGAGTTCTCGGGCATCAACGTCAACCGCAACACCCTGCTCGCCATGACCATCGCCGGCGCCATCTCCGGTTTGGCCGGCGCCCTCACCATCACGGGCATCGAACCTCACTGCCTCACCATGCTCGCCGCGTTTGAGAACAACGGCTTCAACGGCTTCTCCGTCGCCCTCATCGCCGGCTCCAGCCCCATCGGCTGCATCTTCGCCGGCCTGCTGTTCGGCGGCCTCATCTACGGCGGCCAAAGCGTGCAGCTCGCCGTGGGCGCCCCCACCGACATCATCAACATCATGATCGGCACCATCGTCTTCTTCGTCGCGCTGGCCCGCGTGGTCACGCTTCTGGCCGACAAGCTCGGAAAGCGAGGGGCAAACCATGCTTAACAACATCCTGCTTCTGCTGGGCATCACGCTCATGTACTCCACGCCGCTGGTCTTCGGTGCGCTGGGCGGCGTCGTCTCCGAGCGCTCCGGCGTGGTCAACATCGGCATCGAGGGCATGATGACCATCGGCGCGCTGGCCGCCGTCGCCGGCAGCTACTTTACCGGCAACCCCTGGGTGGGCTTTATCGCCGCGGGCGCCGCGGGCGGCCTGTTCGCCGTGCTACACGCGCTCGCCGCCGTCACCTTCAAAGCCGACCAAAACGTCTCCGGCATCGCCCTCAACCTGCTTGGCCCCGGCATCGCGCTGTTCCTCGCCCGCCTCATGTGGGACGGCGGCACCCAATCGCCCACCATCACCACCCTGCCCAAGCTCTTTGGATCCGGCGCCTTCCAGGGCACCCCGTGGGCCAACCTCAACGTGGACATCACGGTGGTCCTGGGCCTTGTCGCAACGCTGGCCGTCTGGTTCGTTCTCTACAAGACCAAGTGGGGCCTACGCGTCCGCGCCGTGGGCGAGCACCCGGCGGCGGCAGACACCCTGGGCATCAACGTCAGCCGCATCCGCTTCATCTGCGTTGTGCTCTCCGGCGTCTTGGCGGGCTTTGGCGGCGCGTCCATCACGCTTGCCATCATCTCGCAGTTCACGCAGACCGCCGTCGCAGGCCAGGGCTTCATCGCCCTCGCCGCGGTGATCTTTGGTAAGTGGACCCCGCACGGAGCGTACGGCGCGTGCCTGCTGTTCGGCATGGCGCAGGCGCTGGTAGTCATCCTGGGCGGTGGCGCCATCGCGGTGCCTAGCCAGATCCTGGCCATCCTCCCCTACGCGCTCACCCTGGTTGTCCTGGTCCTCTTTGTGGGCAAGGCCGTCGCGCCCAAGGCCGATGGCGTGCCGTATGAGAAGGGCTCGCGCGGCTAGGCATACACGCCTGCCCCGCATCGTCCACAAACGCACGGGCTCCCGCAAACAGGAGCGGGGGCCCGTCCTTTTAGGCTACCTTCCACCCCGTCTCGCTGCGAGCACGCTCGCGCAGCCGCCGCGTCCCACCGGGCACCAAGCCGCCCTGCCCGGCTCGACGTCTGCGCGAACAGGCTTCAACACAGAAAGGAGCGCTTCCATGACGGATATCGAACTCGTCCAAGCGGCCATCCGGGCGCGCGAAAAGGCATACTGCCCCTACTCCAACTTTGCGGTGGGTGCCGCCTTGCTCTGCGCGGACGGCACCGTCTACGGCGGCTGCAACATCGAGAACGCCGCGTACTCGCCCGGCAACTGCGCCGAGCGCACCGCCATCTTCCGCGCAGTCTTTGACGGGCAGCGCGACTTCACCGCCATCGCCATCGTGGGCGGCCCCGCAGGTCAGCCCGTAAGCGAGCTCTGCGCGCCGTGCGGCGTCTGCCGGCAGGTCATGATGGAGTTCTGCGACCCCGCGACGTTTCGCATCCTCATGGGCGCAGGAGGCGACGCCTTTGAGGAGCGCACGCTCCAGCAGATGCTGCCCTTTGGCTTTGGCCCTGCCAACTTAGGGAAGTAACCGCCCATGAGAATGTACGACATCATAGAGAAAAAGCGCGACGGGGGCGTCCTCACGGACCAGGAGATCGCCTTCTTTGTCAACGGCTACGTCGCCGGCGACATCCCTGACTACCAGGCGTCCGCCTTGCTGATGGCTATCTACCTGCGCGGTATGGACCAGGACGAGACCCTATCGCTCACCATGCGCATGCTCCACTCCGGCGACGCGGTGGACCTTTCTACCCTGGGCGGCGTCACCGTGGACAAGCATTCCACCGGCGGCGTGGGCGACAAGACCTCGCTCGCCGTGGTGCCGCTTCTAGCCGCCATGGACCCCGGCCATGTCTTCGTCGCCAAGATGAGCGGACGAGGACTGGGCCACACCGGCGGCACGCTCGACAAACTCGAGAGCATCCCCGGCCTCTCCACCCAGGTTGAACGCGACGATTTCCTACGCATCGTGCGCGAGCACGGCGGCGCCATCATCAGCCAGACCGGAAACCTGGTGCCGGCAGACAAGCTCATCTACGCCCTGCGCGACGTCACCGCCACGGTTGGCTCCATTCCTCTCATCGCCTCGAGCATCATGAGCAAGAAGCTCGCATCCGGCTCCGACTGCATCCTGCTCGACGTCAAGGTGGGGTCCGGCGCCTTTATGAAGACCGTACCGCAAGCCGTCGAGCTCGCCCAGGCCATGGTCGCCATAGGCCGGGACGCCGGACGGCGCGTCCGTGCGCTCGTCACCAATATGGACCGGCCGCTGGGCCATGCCATAGGCAACTCCCTCGAGGTGATCGAGGTCGCCCGCATGCTGCAGGGGCGCGGACCCGCCGACCTCGAGCACGAATGCCTCATGCTCGCCGGTGAGCTGATGGAGATGACCGGTCGCATGAGCGCCGCCGCCGCGAGGGATCGCGCCCGCGAGCTTATCGAGAACGGCGGGGCCTTCGACAAGCTCTGCGAGATCGTCCGGGCCCAGGGCGGCGACCCGGCATACCTGCGCGACACCGCGCTGTTCGACGCCTCGCCCATCCAGCACCGCGTCCTAGCTCCGTGCGACGGATACATTTGCCGCATCGATACCGAACAAGTGGGCATCGCCAGCGCGCAACTGGGTGCCGGGCGCCTTGCCAAGGGCGACGCGATCGATTACTCGGCCGGCATCGAGTTGCTCGCAAACTACGGTGACCCCGTCAGGTGCGGCCAACCGGTGGCGATCCTGCACACATCAAGCAGCGAACTCCTTGACCAGTCGCTTGTCGCGTTCAACGCGGCACTCACCTTTGGTACGGACGAGCCGCCGGCAGAACCGCTACTCTTTGCCACGGTGGACGAGAACGGCGTGACCTACCCCAATCGGCGCGACGCCGAGTGACCCCTTGGCCGCACGGCCCATCCAACTTTTGTCCTCGACCAGAAAGGAACTACCATGAACCTCACCCAATCCCAACTTGCCAAGTATATGGACCACACCCTGCTCAAAGCCGACGCCACCCTGGACGGCATCGACCGCGTGGTCGCCGAAGCCAAGCAGTTTGGCTGCGCAAGCGTCTGCGTCAACCCCTTCTGGGTGCCCTACGTCGCCCGTCTGCTCGACGGCTCCGGCGTCGCGACCTGCACCGTGGTTGGCTTCCCGCTGGGCGCCAGTTCCACCGCGTCCAAGGTCTTTGAAACCACCGACGCCATCGCCAACGGCGCCGACGAGATCGACATGGTCATCAACATCGGCGAGCTCAAGGCCGGCCATGCCGAGCTGGTCCGCGAAGACATCCGCGCCGTCGCCGAGGCCACGCACGCCGGCGGCAAGCTGCTCAAGGTCATCATCGAATGCTGCCTGCTCACCGATGATGAAAAGCGCCTCGCCTGCCTGCTGTGCGCAGAAGCCGGCGCCGACTTTGTCAAAACCTCTACCGGTTTCTCTACCGGCGGCGCCACCGTCGCCGACGTCGCCCTTATGCGCGAGTGCGTGGGTCCGGACTTCGGCGTCAAGGCAGCCGGCGGCATCCGCACGCTCGCGGACGCCTACGCCATGATCGAGGCGGGCGCCTCCCGCCTGGGCGTATCTGCCGCCGCATCCATCCTGGCAGAATTGGACGAGTAGCTCATGGATAACACCAATCGCGACGCGGGCCGCGCGCCCTACAAGCGTTATAAGCGCGTCCTCGCTATCGTTATCGACTCCATCGGCGTCGGCGGCGCGCCCGATGCCGACAAGTACAACAGCGCGGGCGCCGACACCCTTGGCCACATGGCTGACTGGTTCGTCCGTGAGCAGGGCCGCCCGTTGGCGCTGCCAAACATGGAACGCCTGGGCCTTGGCCTCGTGCGCCCCGGCGAGCCCTTCACCGGCATCGATGCGGTCGCCAGCCCCGCCGGCGCCTACGGACGCATGCAGGTCACCAGCTTTGGCAACGATTCTCTGGATGGCCACTGGGAGATGATGTGCCTGCCGGCGCGCTTCCATGTGGACTACTTTCCCCAAGGCTTCCCCGATAGCCTGCTAGA
Source organism: Collinsella sp. (assembly GCA_048207125.1). Classification (GTDB taxonomy): domain Bacteria; phylum Actinomycetota; class Coriobacteriia; order Coriobacteriales; family Coriobacteriaceae; genus Collinsella. Next base: position 8,582 of record DBEWRE010000069.1, on the reverse strand, counting down.
TAAGATCCGCGAGTTCAGCGGCCGCGGCGTCCTGTGCAACAAGCCCTATTCCGGCACCGAGGTCCTGCGCGACTACGGCGAGCAGCAGCTTGCCACCGGCGACCTCATCATCTACACCTCGGGCGACTCCGTGCTGCAAATCGCCGCGCATGAAGACGTCATCCCCCTAGACGAGCTCTACCGCATCTGCGAATACGCGCGCAAGCTCATCGACGGCCCGGAGATCACCATGGGCCGCGTCATCGCCCGCCCGTACCTTGGAAACTCCGCCGACACCTTTGTCCGCACCGCCAACCGCCATGACTACGGCCTGGTTCCCACCGGCCCCACCGCCGTGGACTTCCTGCAGCAGGCGGGCTTCGACACCATTGCCGTGGGCAAAACCTACGACCTTCTCTGCGGTCACGGCTTCGACCGCTCCTACCACAACCAAAGCAACTCCGATGGCATGGACCATGTGGACGAGGTCATGGCCCAGGATTGGTGCGGCCTATGCTTCACCAACCTGGTCGACTTCGACTCCGTCTACGGCCATCGCCGCGATCCCCTGGGCGACGGCCTTGCCCTTGAGGACTTCGACCGCCGACTAGGCCGCGTGATGGAGGCGATGCACGAGGACGACCTAGTTCTGGTGACCGCCGATCATGGCAACGATCCAACCTACAAGGGCACCGACCACACGCGCGAACTCGTCCCGCTTCTGGCATGGTCGCCCTCGATGGCCGCTCCGGGCGCCAACCTTGGCCTACGCCCCACCTGCTCCGACCTGGGCGCCACCATCCTGGATAACTTCAACGTCGCCGGCAACGGCGAGGGCGCCAGCTTCTTGGAGCAGCCCGTCTAATGCACCCGCATGGCTGACATGCCACCGGCGCGGGGCCGCCCCGCCGACCGCGGCAGTCATATGGCAATCATCCTGGAACCAGCGCAAATACACATGAGGGACGCGCCCCCATCCGCATCAGGAATGGGAGCGCGTCCCTATTTGGCTCGTCTACTGAAATCGCGCTTCAGTTGGAGTTACCGTCTGCTGAAATCGAGCTTCATTTCACCCAAATTACTATAATCGCCCTTCAGTTGGAGTTGAGAAAAACGAACGCCCATAGTCACGATGCATCTACCTGCGGTTTCTTTAAATCAGCGCATCTGCCAACCCATGCCAAGTCCAACTGAACAGTGATTTCAGTAGGACCAAGTCCAACTGAACCTTAAAAATAGCAATTGACCCAACATGAACGTCGATTTTATTAAGTCGCAAGTCCAACTGGACCGCAAAAATAGCATCCAACTCCAACTGAAGCTCGATTTCAGCAATCCAACTCCAACTGGACGGCGATTTCAGTAGCACCAACTCCAACTGAAGCTCGATTTCAGCAATCCAACTCCAACTGGACCGCAAAGGTGGCAAACCGATGCTCTCAAATGAACATCAGGCGCGGTATCAAGAATGCCTACTCCCAGCTCTTCCATACATCCGGCTGATAGCCCACGGTCGCCTGACGGCCGTTGCGAACGATGGGCTCGCGTAGCACCTGTTGATTCTCAAGCAGCTTCTCAAACTTCTGGCTCTCAGCCAGATAGGTAATGAGCGCGACCGTATCCTGGTCCGTCGCATCGCGGTCCAACACGGCATCTATACCGCCCGCGCAACGCATAACGCTCTCAAGCTCGCCCTTGCTCATCCCCTTCTCTTTAAGGTCGATAAACTGGAACTTGATGCGGCGCTCTTTAAAGTAGCGCTGGGCTTTCTTGGTATCAAAGCTCTTTTTGGTGCCGAAGATCTGGATATTCATATGCATCCTCCTAGCAGGGCGCGAACACACGGGGCGCACACGGACGGGCGCCGGCACGCGGCCAGCCCACCCGCCGGCGCCTGGTTGCGGCATGGGCGACATCATGCCAAAGAGTGTACCAACAAAAAAGACCCCGGAGCTCCAAAGGGCCATCCGCGCGATGCACGGCGATGGGCGCTTGTGGAACTCCGGGGTCGTGGGGACGAGGAAACCGCCCCAAAGGTCAACGCTGCAAGAAAGCAGCGCTACGCGATCATGAAGGAGATCAGGAACGCGATGTCGACCAACCAGGTAAGGGGCTTGACCTTGGAAGCGTTACCGGTGCAGACAGCCATGAGGGTGTAGGTGATGAAGCCCAGGCCGATACCGGTAGCGATGGAGTAGGTCAGCGGGATGCCGATGATGGTCATGAAGGCGGGAATGCCGTCCAGCGGGTTGCTGAAGTCGATGTCGCTCACAACGTTCATCATGAGGAAGCCGACCATAACCAGGGCGCCGCAGGTGGCGGGAGCCGCGATCATGGAGACCAGCGGGGAGAAGAACGCGGCGAGCAGGAAGATGACGCCGGTGACAACAGAGGTGAGACCAGTGCGGCCGCCGTCAGCAGCGCCGGAGGCAGACTCGACAAAGGTGGTGCAGGAGGAAGCGCCAAACAGGCCGCCCACGGAAGCAGCGAGGGAGTCGACGATCAGGATCTTGCGGATGTCCTTGACGTTGCCGTCCTCATCCAGGAAGTCGCCCTGCTTGCCAACGGCAACGGCGGTGCCCATGGTGTCGAAGAAGTCGGACAGCATGATGGAGAAGACAAAGACCAGCAGCGTGGGGTTGACGAAGACCTTGACGATGGCCATACCGGAGCCGTCGGCAGCGGTCTGGAACGGAGCCATGAAGGTCGAGAAATCGGGCAGCTGGACAATTCCAGTGGGCATGGGGGTCACGCCCAGGGGCACGCCGGCGACGGCGGCGATGATGATGCCCCACAGGATATAGCCCTTGATCTTGAACACGTACAGGGCGAAAGTCACCACAACGGAGATGATGCCCACCAGGAACACGGGGTTGTACACGGATCCGAAGGTGATGAGGGTGGAATCGTCATTGACCACGATACCGCCATTGATGAGGCCCAGCAGCGCGATGAAGATGCCCAGGCCAACGGCGATTGCGTGGCGCAGGGAGACGGGCACGGCATCCATGATGGCCTCGCGCAGACCGCACAGAACCAGCGCCAGGATGATAAGGCCCTCGAGGAAGATGACCGCCATGGCGACCTTCCAGTCACCGCCGGCAGCAGCGGTGAGCGAGAACGCGACGACCGCGTTGATGCCCATGCCGGACGCGCAAGCGAGCGGACGGTTCGCGAACAGGCCCATGAGGATGGTCATGATGCCCGCGGCGAAGCAGGTGGAGGTGACGGCAGCGCCCACCGGAATGCCGGCGGCAGACAAGAGCGCCGGGTTGACGGCGATGATGTAGGCCATCGCCAGGAACGTGGTGATGCCGGCGCGCACCTCGGTGCCGACGGTCGAGCCACGCTCGCCGATCTTGAAGAAGTTGTTCATTCTCTACCCTTCCTTGATGAACAAAAACTTCACAACCATATCACATTATTCAGGTACCTGCAGGTTTTTCCCGTTTCACGCTCCTTCGAGTTGGCAACATTTTGCAATCCAGCGCATGAATCGACCGCCATCTGCCTCATTTGTGAGCATATGGACGAGAATATTCTTCTTACCGTTCCGTCCTCGAAACCCGCTGTCCCTACGCGCGACCGCCCAGTTCCTCGCGGCGAGCCACTTCGTCGATAAGCAGAGTATCTCCGTGGCGCGCCAGAGCGATCGACACCAGCATGGCAACGCCCATGAGCGCGATGTACCCAAACAGATGCTGCGGCGCCACGTCCATCACCACTCCGGACAAGATGGGCGTGGCCACCTGGGCCGCCATGGAAACAGTGTAGTAATAGCCGGAGTAACGGCCCACGCTGTTGGCGTCGCAATTCTCAAGCAGCATGGGGAACACGCACAGGTCCACGCCGCCCAGGCAGGCACCCATCAAAAGAAAGACCACGTACATCGCCGGCGAGAACCCCGGGGCGAGCCACAAAGCCGTCGGACACACCACCATGACGGCGGCAGATATAAGGGCGACCTTCTTGCGGCCGATCTTAAGCGACAAATTGGCGATGGGCACGTAGCTTGCCAAGGCGCCCGCGATGGTAACGATGTTGATGATGGCGTAGCTACCGCCCGCCATGCCGTAGAACTCGTCCGCATAGCGCGAGATATTGGTGGTCATAGCGTTGTAGCTCATATAGTAGAAAAACGTCGCCGCCAAGATCATGGCGATCGACATCAAAACGGAGCGGTCGGAGATGCGCCGGCGCCCACCCGCCTGGGGAGAATCGTCCGCGTCGACCTGATCTTCGCGAATGCCCATCTCAAGGCTCTTTTTGTGCATGGCATCGACCAGCTGGGGCTCTCGCACAAGCACGCCGTAAACCACTGCGGAAGCGGCGATCATAAGCGCCTGCAGGGCGAATAGGGGCACGTAGTTGGGATGCTCCACCGCCGGCACCATGATCGCGATCGCCGCCAGCATAACGCCCGTCCCCGCGTAGCCCACCATCTTCTGGATGGAATCCGCCTTGGTGCGCAGCGGACGCGGGGTGATGTCCGCCACGATGGCGACCGTCATGGTGCGGTACATGCACACGGCGAACAGCGTGAGCAGAATCGCCGCGATCAGCAACCCCAGGCTCTTGAGGTTATTCGCCACGGCTATAAGCGGCACGGCGACCACGGCGATGGCGGACCCCGCCAAGATAAACGGGGTGCGGCGTCCCAGACGGCTCGCGCAGCGATCAGACAAGATGCCGAATAACGGCAGCAAAAACAATCCGAACACGTTGTCGATCGCCATCACGGCACCGGTAACGGTATCGCTCATGCCAAACGTTCCGGTAAGCATCTTGGGAATGATGCCGTCGAACACCTGCCAGAAGCTGATCATCCCCATAAACGGCAGGGATGCCAGCGCGACGCTTCGATAATCCAGACGCGCCGCGCGTTTCTTGGCCTCGTTCGATACCCCCGTGTCCTTGCCCATTCTCGTCCCCTTCCCCTTGGTGAGAACCGGTTTCATCTCGCGGATCGCCCCTCCGGGGACGGACCCGCGCTCCTTCTACGCCAGCTTGTCCAGATTGCGCAGGAACGCCATGTAGAACTCGACGCCCCGCTTGTACACGTCCACGCCGATGCGCTCGTTAGCGGTATGGATAAGCGCGCGGGCCTGGGCAGAATAGATGAAGCCGCAAAAACGGTAGACGCGCTCGCAGATAGCGTTGAACTCGCGCGAATCGGTGCAGGAGTTCTGCACATAGGGCGCAAACCCGGCCTCGGGGTATACGGACGAGACGCAGCGATGCAGGTAATCGAAAGCAGGGTCCCCCTCAAAGGGACTCACGGGCGCGGGCTCGGTATAGGGCACCGAAGCGTTCACGCTTACGCACACGCACGAGGAATCGATACCGCTTTCGCGCGCCTCCTGGGCGGCGAGCTTTCGCGCGCGGTCGATAGCCGTCTCAACGTCCTCGAACGGAGCGATGCGCACGTTGAAGTTGGCGCGAGCGACGGTGGGCAGCACGTTGTGCGCCGGCGAGCCCTCTAGCTGCGTCAGCGCGTAAGTCGTTCGCAGCATGGCCCCCGTCTCGGAGTTGGACGCCATGATCTTCGAAACAAGGGGGCGGGTAAGCCACAAGTTGGAGAAGACCAAGCGATTGACGATGCTGCTCCTGCTGGCCAGCTCGCACAAGGTGGCGTCCAAGGCGCGTGTGAAGCGCGGACGCCCCGGATTGCCGGCGATGCGCTCGCAGGTGCGAACAAGGAGCCTGGTGGCGTCCGCGGCGGCCGGAGTCGACGCGTGGCCGCCCGCGGCGGTCGCCGTTACGGTAAGGTCCACATGGCCCTTCTCGGAAACACCCACCATGGCGACGGGAACGCTCACACCCAACGGCGCATCCGTAGCCACCGCTCCGCCCTCGTCCAAAACCATGTACGGGTGAATACCGCGCTCACGCATCCATGCAACCGCTTGAGACGCCGCGGGCCCGGCGATTTCCTCTCCGTTGGACGAGAAGAAGTACACGTCGCGCGGGGGAACGAAACCCTCGGCGATAAGCTGCTCGGCGCACTCGAAAAATGCCGCCAGGATGCACTTGGTGTCAAGGGAGCCGCGTGCCCAGATCTCGCCATCGATGATCTGCGCGCCAAAGGGGTCGTGCTCCCAGTCCTGGCCCTCGACGGGAACCACGTCGTGATGGGCCATCATGACGATGGGATCGAGCGCGGGGTCCACTCCGGGCCAGCGCAGGAGCATGCCGAACTCATCGAACGTGGTGAGCTCGCAGGCGGCAAACGTCTGGGGGTACAGCGCGCGCAGCGTCGGCAACCAGCGCTCGAACGCCTCGCAGTTGACGCGCCGGGGATCCTCGCTGGATACGGTGGGGATGCGCAGCAAGGTGCGGAACCGGTCGACCGCGTCGTCGCCCGCACGATACGCCTCATCGGGCAGGGCGGCGCCGGTGGGAACCGCCGGCTTCATCTTGGCGGCACGCACCGCGCACACCGCTGCGACCGACCCCGCTGCCACGCCGATCGCCGCGCCCGCGACCAAGCCAGCCCTCTTCAACATGTCCGCGTTCTTCATGCCCGTCCTCCCGTAGATCAGCCGCGCCGGCGCGCCGTCCAAGCACCTTTGGCGATGCGTCGCGCCCCTTTGCGCGCAAACAAAAAAGCGCGGCGCCTGCCACGTGGACTGGCGCCGCGCCTGTGACGTACAAAGCACAAGATAGCGAGCGGTTGTTGCCGAGTCGTTACGCTCTCGGCGGGCGGGGCCCAAGATTAGGCGGCAAGACCCAAGGCGGGAGCGATGGCGAAGAAGTACGCCAGAACCAGCACGCCCAGGACGATGCGGTAGACGCCGAACGCCTTGAAATCATGGCGACGGACAAAGCCCATGAGCCACTTGATGGCAAGCAGCGAGACCACGAAGGCGACCGCGCAGCCAACGCCCAGAATAGCGAGCTCGGTCGCTCCGAACGCGCCGCCCTTGATGAAGAACTTCACCAGCTTGAGGGCGCTGGCGCCGAACATGACGGGGATCGCCAGGAAGAACGTGAACTTAGATGCCACCGAACGAGTGCAGCCCAAAAGCAGGCCGCCGATGATGGTGGAGCCGGAGCGCGAGGTGCCGGGAATGAGCGACAGCACCTGGAAGCAGCCGATGCCCAGGGCGGTTTTCCAAGAAAGCTCGTCCAGCGACGCGATGGCGCCAAAGTCGGAATCGCCGTCGTCATATGCCGAGCCCGCAGCACCGCCGGTAGCGGAGGGTGCGGCGAAGTGGGCGCCGGCGGGACGCGACCCGGGAAGCGCGCCAGCGGCGGAAAGCTCGCTGCGGCGCCGAGCACGCCAGTTCTCGATCACGATGAACGCGATACCGTAGACGATCAGCGCGGCGGCGACCACCTCTGACCTGTAGAGGTGCTCCTCCATGAAATCATCCAGCGGGATACCGATGATCGCGGCGGGGATGCAGCCCAATACGATCTTGCCCCACAGGCTCCAGGTGGCGCGCCTTCCGTCTTTTCCCTTTTTGGGCGAAAACGGATTGAGCTCATGGAAGAACAGCAGGCATACGGCGAGAATCGCGCCTAGCTGAATAACCACCAGGAACATGTTCCAGAACTCTTCGGTCACGTTGAGTTTGATGAACTCGTCCACCAAGATCATGTGACCGGTAGAAGAAATGGGCAGCCATTCGGTAATGCCCTCGACCAGGCCCAGGAACGCGGCCTTGAGAAGTTCGATGATGTCCAAGAAAGACCTCCCTTATGACGTCGTCGTCCTATTATCGCGCGGTGGCGGGCGCCGCAAGAAAAAAGCGCTTTCATTCACAGAATAATAAGGTCGGATTGTTCTCACTTAGGGTATATGTTTAGCGAAGTAAAGCGGACGGCATGACGGGTGGCACGAGCCCGTCCCCGGATAGGAGGTCCTCATGAACGAAGGCTATTCCAAGATTTTCGTTTCGCTCGACGGCACCGAACAGCAGGACTTTGTCCTCGCGCGCGCCATCAAGGTCGCCGCGAACAACAAGGCCAAGTTGATCATCGGTCACGTTATCGACTCCACCGCGCTCGAGAGCGCCGGCGCGTATCCCGTCGACCTGGTCAACGGCCTTGAGACCGCCTTTAGGAACTCCATCGCCGCGCAGGTAGAAGAGGCAAAGGCCAATCCGGACATCCCCGAGGTCGAGGTCGTTATCCGCGCTGGGCGCATTCGCGAAACCCTGAAGGACGAGATGCTCGACGTCATCCAGCCCGACCTGGTGCTCTGCGGCGCCCGCGGCCTGTCCTCCATCAAGTACGCGCTGCTGGGCTCCATCTCCACGTTCCTGCTGCGCAACACCGATTGCGACATCCTTGTTGTGAAGTAGCGTTTGGACGAGAACGGCTATGAGCGGGCGCCCCGCTCTCCCGTGCAAACGTCCTCGCCCCGTTGGGGCTGCGGATTGTTTTCACGGGAGAGCGGGGCGCCCTTTTTGTCTCCAATAACGTATGCACGCCCGGCCATAATAGGGCGGCACGATTCCAAACGTTGGTGTAAACGGGTTATTAAACGCTGCCATGATAGTCCGCCTCCTTAGTATGCTTTAACAAGTTTTCATTTCGAAGCGGAGACATTGAAGGAGGGGCGCTGTCCTCTCTGGCAAACAATCCGCAGCCCACCG
>DBEWRE010000068.1:0-6996 GCA_048207125.1 Collinsella sp. | reverse complement strand
GGACTTCGCCCTGTGGAAGGCGGCCAAGCCCGGTGAGCCCAGCTGGCCCTCCCCCTGGGGCCAGGGCCGTCCCGGCTGGCATACGGAGTGCGCCGCCATGGTCCATCGCTACCTGGGCACCCCTATCGACATCCACGGCGGCGGCTCGGACCTCGCCTTCCCGCATCATGAGAACGAGTGCGCCCAGGCCACCTGCGCCTGGCACCAGGGTTTCGCCAACACCTGGATGCACACCGGCATGCTGTTGGTGAACGGCGAGAAGATGTCCAAGAGCCTGGGCAACTTCTTCACGCTGGACGAGGTCCTGCAGAAGCACTCCGCTGCCGCCCTGCGCCTTCTGATGCTGCAGACCCACTACCGCAGCCCGCTGGACTTCTCCTGGGAGCGCCTGGAGGGTGCGGAGAGCTCGCTGGCGCGCATCGCCGGCACCTGCCGCAACCTCAAGTGGGCGGCCGACCATGCCGAGGGCGAGCCGGACACCGCGCTTGCCGAGGCGTTGGCTTGCGCCATGGAAAAGGCAGCCGCGGACTACGAGGCCTGCATGGACGACGACTTCAACACCGCGGGCGCCATCGCCGCCTACTTCGAGCTGGTCACCCAGGCGAACAAGTACCTCGAGCAGGCTGCGGGCGCCGTGGACGAGGGCGCAGCCCGCGCGTGCGCTGCCGTCATCAGCGGCTCGCTCGCCCAGTTGGGCGTAAAGCTCCCCGTGATCGAGGAGCCGCTGCCCGCTGGCCTTCTGGGCGTCGCCGCCGGCTTGGTGGGCTACACCGGTGATGATGTGGACGAGGCCGCCGAGAAGATCTTGGAGGCTCGCGCGGCTGCTCGCGCTGCCAAGGACTGGGCGACCGCCGACGCCGTACGCGATCAGCTGCGCGACATGGGCCTTATGATCGAGGACACCGCCGCTGGCAGCAGGATCAAGCACATCGCTTCCTAGGGTGCCCCACCTTGCCCTTCAATCGTCGGTTGGCGCCCCCAGGCGTCCTTCCTCCTCTTTCAGGGCAATCTGGGGAGCCCTAGAAACCGATGATCGATATCTAGGGCGACCTGCTTGGCTTCTTTACTCCTTGCGATCAAATACGCGATAACCGTGCGCCGCATCCTGCTTCTTTTGGATGCGGTGCACTTTCTATTTGCATGGTCTACTATCGTGTTACAACGTCCTTGCGCGAGAAGATGTCTGCACGGGAGGTGTGCTCATGAGGTTGTATCACGGAAGCAACGTGATTGTTGAGAAACCCCGTCTCTTTCGATCCGATCGGCGAGTTGATTTTGGGTCAGGTTTTTACGTTACAAGCAGTTTTGATCAGGCGGCCCGTTGGGCGGGGCTCGTTACCAAACGTCGTGGTCAGGGAGAGCCGGTTGTCTCTGTGTACGAATTGGATGAGAAGCGGTTGGAGGGTCTGGTCGTTCGTTCCTTTGATGGCCCTACGGTCGAGTGGTTGCGATTTGTAGGCGAGAATCGTCGAGGGATAACGCCGGAAGCATTGGATGACCTTGTGATCGGATCCGTTGCAAATGACAACACAATGCCGACGCTTCGATTGTTTTTTGCGGATGTGTACACTGAGGAAGAGGCGATCAGGCGTTTACTACCTCAAAAGCTCCATGACCAATGGGCGTTTAAGACGCAGGGGGCTCTGGATGTTTTGGGTTTTTGCGAGGTGAAGCACGTATGAGCGATTACCGTTCAGATATTAACTATTTCTACGATCGCGAAGTGGTATCTATGATCGTAGAGAAATACAACATGGTGCCCATGGAGGCCCTCTCTCAGTTTATGGCTTCTGCGACGTATGCAATGTTGATTGATCCAGATTTGGAAATGCTCGACATACCGCCTGCGGGCATTTTTGACATGTGGGAAAACGAGCGAGTGACAGGGGATCCTCGAAACTCGCTCTATATAGGGAGAGATGATCGTGTCTAAAGAGATGGACTTCTTTATCTATCTGCTTGAGGCATACGCACATGAAAAGGGGCGTCTTGCTTCCGATGTACTGCGTGAGTGGGAGAGGTGCGATGCGATTCAGGAGATTTTCGACAACTATCTTATGTATCACACCGAGGCGCTCGAGAACGCGTTTGTTGATATCGACCGTCTCATGGAACAGCGCCGCTCGTTGGTGTCATAAGTGCATCGGTCGGTAATGTCGGCAATGGGATGGCCGCATCAAGCGTATTGGTTTCTAGGGAGCCTCGCTGGGGCGACTTGCCTGGCTTCTTGATTGACGAGCGTTTTGCGCCGTACGTGGAATCTCCCGCGTGCGGTGCATTTTTTGTCGCGAATGGTGGCGGCGGCGCGTTTGGATGTGACAATGGTGCGGATTGAATCGTATTGAGGAGGGGCCGCGATGGCTGATAAGAAGCGCGTGCAGAAGCGCGACGGTGCGCAGGGCCGGGTCGGGCGCACGACAGAGAATCGTTCTAAGACGGGGGCGGGCAGGGGCCAAAAGGCCCAGGGTCAGCAGCGCTCCCAGCGCTTTGCCGCGCGCCCGTCCTCGTCCCGCGCTTCGCAGGAGCCGCAGCGTCGCGATGCCCAGGTGCCGGCGGACAACTACATCGAGGGGCGCCGTGCCGCGTTCGAGGCGCTGCGCACGGGCTTTCCCATCAAGCGCGCGCTGATCGCCCAGGGCGTTGAGAACGAATCTGCTATTCGCGACCTGCTTGCGGGCCTTGCCGACGCCGGGGTGCCGGTAAAGCAGGTGCCCCGCGCGCAGTTGGACGCGCTTTCGAGCCATGGCGCGCATCAGGGCATAGCGCTCGAGGTCGGAAAGTTCCCTTATGCGGACCTTGCTGACATCATCGACCGTGCGGGCGAGGGCCCCGCGCTGGTGCTCGTTCTGGATCATGTAACGGACGCGGGCAACTTCGGTGCGATCGTGCGCTCCGCCGAGGTGGTGGGTGCCGCCGGCGTGGTGATCGCCAACAAGCGCGCCGCCGAGGTGACGGTCGCCACCTATAAGACCTCCGCCGGTGCCGTCATGCACCTTCCCATCGCCCAGGTTCCCAACATCGCTCGCGCTCTGGACGATCTTAAAGCCGCCGGCTTCTGGGTGGGCGGTGCTTCAGAGCATGCGGACGATATCTGCTGGGATGCTCCGTTCGAGGGGCGCATCGCCCTGGTGATGGGGTCCGAGGGCGACGGCATCAGCCGCCTGGTGCTTGATAAATGCGATTTTCTGACCAAGCTGCCCCAGCTTGGCGCGACCGAGAGCCTTAATGTCGCCCAAGCCGCGACTTCGCTGTGCTTTGAGTGGCTTCGCCGCAACTACGCCGCCGTCGCCGCTCGCGCCACCGGTTTTCAAGCGGGGGAGTAGCGCATGACCAAGAAGAACCGTGCTAAGTCTAAGGCCAAGCGCTTCGGCGAGTCCTCCGTTCGCGAGACGGTGCAGAATTCCACCTATGGAGTGGGCGGCGTGTACGGCGCGCCCGGCTCCTATTCGCCCGGAAACGCCTTTGGCGCCCCCGGGGTTCCGCCGCGCGGCGTTAACGCTATGGGTAAGAAGGAGCTGCTGGTTGTTGACGGCTATAACATCATCCATGCAACCCCCAAGTACGAGCGTCTCATATACGACCGCTCGGACGAACCTTATACAAGGGATGTGTTCGATTCCGCCCGCATGGCCCTGATCGCAGATGTGGCGGCGTTCGCCCAGGGAAGCTACGAGGCGGTTATCGTGTTCGATGGCGCGGGTAATGTCTCCCCCGATCGTCCCAACATATCGCAGGCGGGAATCCGTATCGAGTTTTCGCCCACGGGCGTGTCGGCCGACACCGTGGTGCAGCAGCTGTGTAACGAGGCCCGCGAAGAGGGGAGGGCGTGCTCCGTAGTCACAAGCGACGGCACCATCCAGGCGACCGTTATGGGCAAAGGCGTCACGCGCATCTCAGCCCGCATGCTTGTGGAGGAGATCGACACCATCGAGCGTGAGTTCCAGGCTATGCGCGAGGAGGAGCCCGCCATGAAGCTAACGCTTGGCAGCAGGCTCTCGCCCGAGACTCGTGCCAAGCTGGATAAGCTGCGCGGGCGCGTCCGCTAAGAGGCACAGGGCCGCTCGCACGGCTCTGCGATACCCGTTTATGGATGCGAGGAAGTGCGCGCAGCGGTGCGGGATTTACATAGCTTCGCAACAGCGCCCTTGCCCGATGGCGCGGCTTTGAGTATCCTAGATAAGCTTTGCGCGAAAAGCCCAGAGCGCCAGCGTGGCTCAACGGTAGAGCAACTGATTTGTAATCAGTGGGTTGCGGGTTCGATTCCTGTCGCTGGCTCCATAGAAGGCAAGCAGGTCAGAGTGTGTATGCGCTCTGGCCTGTTTTTATTTGCCGATATAGCGCGCCGGTGAGCAATCGGGGCGTGCGCGAATGGATGCCCATGGGAATGGCGTTGCATGTCCATGCTGCCAGCTGTGGGCAGGTTGGCTCCGCCCAAATACCCAGCCCTTATAAGAAGGCTTCGAAAGCGAATAGATGGCGCGACTGCTTGCCAAGATGTTTGCGGAAGGCCGGGGAGGCACCCGTTTTAGATCACCCGGTGCGAAATGCGGTGCCCAAACGGACGAGAGCGGATCGACGCGTTGCTCCGGACCGAGCAGGTATCAGGCGGTGGTGCAGTATTGGCGCCATCAGGGCGGCGGGGGAGAGAAAAGTTGATGGGAGCCAACGAAGCCAAGGCGTCAAAAGCGTGACGAAATCGGCGCTAAGAAAGTTTTTCTAAAGAGACCATGCGAGAAAAATAAACGAAAAACTTTAGTAAAGCGAATCATAACGTGGGGAATATAGAAACGATAGATACGCCCGGGCGCGTGTATTAGCGAATTGTGGTTGACACTAAACATCGATGCGGCGTAATATTCTCCCTGCTTGAAGACGACAAGCCGAACGGCAAGTCAGAAATCAAGCGTACGAACGCAAGGGAGTTTGCCCGAGTGGTTAATGGGGACGGGCTGTAAACCCGTTGGCTATGCCTACATAGGTTCGAATCCTATAGCTCCCACCCGTTCGTCTGCCTGTATAGCTCAGTCGGTAGAGCACTTCGTTGGTAACGAAGAGGTCACCAGTTCAAGTCTGGTTGCAGGCTCCAGTCGGCGGTGTAGCTCAGCTGGTTAGAGCACACGGTTCATACCCGTGGCGTCACTGGTTCGAATCCAGTCACCGCTACCAGGTAACTAGAGTGGCTCATTCGGGAAACCGGGCGGGCCACTTAGGGTTAAGAAGGCATAGTCCCATACGGGGACCACCTTTAAGGAGGAGGCTTTATGGCCAAGGAAAAGTTTGAGCGTACTAAGCCGCATGTTAACATCGGCACCATCGGCCACGTCGACCACGGCAAGACCACGCTGACGGCAGCCATCACCAAGGTTCTCTCCGAGACCGAGGGCTGCAAGGCTGACTTCACCGCGTTCGAGAACATCGACAAGGCTCCCGAGGAGCGCGAGCGTGGCATCACGATCTCCGTCTCCCACGTCGAGTACGAGACCGCTTCTCGTCACTACGCTCACGTTGACTGCCCCGGCCACGCCGACTACGTCAAGAACATGATTTCCGGTGCTGCCCAGATGGACGGCGCTATCCTGGTCATCGCCGCTACCGACGGCCCCATGGCTCAGACTCGCGAGCACATCCTGCTCGCCCGTCAGGTCGGCGTTCCCTACATCGTCGTCTTCCTGAACAAGTGCGACATGGTCGACGATGACGAGCTCATCGACCTCGTCGAGATGGAGACCCGTGAGCTCCTCTCCGAGTACGATTTCCCGGGCGACGACATCCCCGTCATCCGTGGCTCCGCTCTCGGCGCTCTCAACGGCGAGGAGAAGTGGATGGACGCCATCCGCGAGCTCATGTCCGCTGTTGATGAGTACATCCCCGCTCCTGCTCGTGACAACGAGAAGCCGTTCCTGATGGCTGTCGAGGACGTCATGACCATTTCCGGCCGTGGTACCGTTGCTACCGGTCGTGTCGAGCGCGGCGAGCTCAAGCTCAACGACCAGGTCGAGATCGTCGGCATCAAGGAGACCCAGACCACCGTTGCTACCGGCATCGAGATGTTCCGCAAGATGATGGACAAGTGCGAGGCTGGCGACAACGTCGGCATCCTGCTCCGTGGCATCAAGCGCGAGGAGATCCAGCGCGGTCAGGTCCTCTGCAAGCCCGGTTCCGTTACCCCTCACACCAAGTTCACCGGTGAGATCTACGTTCTGACCAAGGAGGAGGGCGGCCGTCACACCCCGTTCTTCGATGGTTATCGTCCGCAGTTCTACTTCCGCACCACTGACGTGACCGGTTCCGTCAAGCTGCCCGAGGGCACCGAGATGGCTATGCCTGGCGACCACATCACCATCGAGGGCGACCTCATTCACCCGATCGCGATGGAGGAGGGCCTGCGCTTCGCTATCCGCGAGGGTGGCCACACCGTCGGCTCTGGTATCGTCAGCACCATCATTGAGTAGATTTAACTCATCTATTCAGTCTGACTGATCTTTCAACCCGGTACCTTTCGGGGTACCGGGTTCTTTTATTGTCTGTTCAATGAACTGCAAATAAATGTGAACGAAATTTGCAGGACGGCCAATAAATACCGCCGAGCATTGACAGAGCAAAATGTCAGATGCTAATATAGGCAACCGTGCCCGCGTGGGGCGGTATTTGGAGGTTTCAGACACATGCGTACTCTCGTTACACTTGCCTGCACCGAGTGCAAGCGTCGCAATTACACGACCACCAAGAACAAGGCGAACATGCCTGATCGTATGGAGATCAAGAAGTATTGCCCTTGGTGCCGTCGTCACACGGTTCATAAAGAGACCCGTTAATCTCTTTAATATACGCCAGTAGTTCAAGTGGTAGAGCATCGGTCTCCAAAACCGAGTGTTGAGGGTTCGAGTCCTTCCTGGCGTGCCAGTCTTTAATCCGTAAGCCTCCACTGGGGGCTTACGGTTTCTACTGTTATATAGGGTTTGTGCCGGAGGTTTTAGGTCCATGGCCAACAAGAAG
>DBEWRE010000067.1:0-40282 GCA_048207125.1 Collinsella sp. | reverse complement strand
CCGCGGTTGTAGCGAAACTCTGGAGCATGCAGATGGTTTCCTCTGATTACTACGAGGGGCTATCTCAGGACAACCAGACCCGCACGGTCACAACCCCCGCCCCTCGAGGGCGTATTCTCGATCGCAACGGTGTCGAGCTCGTTACCAATCGCCCTTCGCTCGTTGTTGGGGTGTATCGCGATTTCGCCGACGATACCGTCGCCGTCAGGCACCTCGCCAACGTCCTCGGCATTCCCTATACGGCGGCGCTTCGCAACATTCAGGATTACTCACAGAGCGCGCAGAGCCTCCACACGGTCGCGTCCGATGTTCGCCTCTCTACGGTCGCCCATATTCAGGAACATGCGTCGGAGTTCCCCGATGTGCATGTATACGAGCGCACCGAACGCGTCTATCCCTATGGGGCGCTTGCCTGCCATGTGCTCGGCTACACCGGCACCATCACCAGCGATCAGCTTAGCGCGCAGCAGGAGCGAAAGGAAAAAGGCGAGAGCTCCGCGAATGATATCGAGTACCAGTCCGGCGACATCGTGGGCCAGGCCGGGGTCGAGACCCGTTACGAAAGCCTGCTGCAGGGCATCCGCGGCGAGCAGACCGTTAAAGTGGACGCGGCGGGCAACGTTACCGCGGAGGCGGGCGCCGTGCCCCCTCGTGCCGGCAGCGATGTGAAGCTCACCCTCGACCTTGCCATACAGCAAGCCTGCGAGGAGGGGCTTAAGCGGGCGATGGAAAAGGGACAGGCTGCCGGCTACAAGGCGAACGCCGGCGCGTGCATCTGCATGGACTGCACAAACGGCGAGATTCTGGGTATGGCCAGCGCGCCCTCCTTCGATCCCTCCGTCTTCATCGGCGGCGTATCAAGCGACGATTGGTCGAAGCTCAACAGCGATGACGGTGGCAGGCCGATGATCAATCGCTGCGTGAGCGGCCAGTATATGTCCGCTTCGACCATCAAGCCCTTCAGCTCCCTCGCCGCCTTGGAGTACGGCGTCTACTCGTCCTCGCAGACTTCGAACTGCCCTGGTTGGTGGACCGGGCTGGGCGATTCCGCCGGTCGCTGGTGCTGGGATCATGCTGGCCATGGCACGCTTGGCCTCCAGAAGGGAATTGCCTTGTCGTGCGACGCCGTGTTTTACGATATCGGCAAGGCGTTCTATTACGATGAGAAGAACTCCGAGGGACTGCAGGAGATGTTCAAGCGGTGGGGCCTTGGTTCCGTCACGGGCATCGACTTGCCCAGCGAGGCGGAGGGACGCGTTCCGACGGCTGAATGGAAGAAGGAGTATTTCAGTAGCTGGTCGGACGAGGAGCGCTCTTGGAATCCTGGCGATATGCTCAACATCGTCATCGGGCAGGGCGACATTTTGGTAACCCCGCTGCAGATGGCAACGGCCTATTCCGGCATCGCGAACGGAGGAAAGGAGTACGTTCCCCATGTATTCCTCTCCGCGGTCTCTCGTGACGGCGATGGCGATGCCGCAGGCTATCAGGTCAAGGAGCTGCGCGACGTCCGGGTGAACAGCGAAAGCGAGCTCGATTTGGTCCATAGGGGTCTCGAGGGCGTCATCTACGAGGCGAGCTCCTCGATGGCAAACCATTTCAATACCCTGGGCGTTCGCGTTGCCGGCAAGTCCGGTACCGGTCAGAAGACCGGGGACGATGACTACTCTTGGTTCATCGCGTACGCCCCGGCGGACGATCCAAAATACGTCGTAGCCACGTTGGTCGAACAAGGCGGTTTCGGTTCCACGTCCGCTTTGGTCGGAACCAGGTACGTGCTCGGCGTCATCTATAACGCCCCGGACTCCGTAGCGGTTTCCGGTGGCAGCGGCGACTAGGAAAGGAAGTGAAGGCAGTGACGGCAGTCTCCTCGTCGCGCTCGTCCTCATCGAGCAGCCTCAAGCGCGTCAACAAAAAGGTGGCGTCTTCGCGCAATTCCTTCTCCCAGCGCGTGAACGTTCCCGTCCTCTTCGCGACGATCGGTTTGGTTCTCTACGGTATCTTGGTTATCTGGACCGCATCGCTTTCGATTTCCAACGCGTCCTTTCCGCGCCATCTGGTCGGAGTCGGCCTGGGCGCCATCCTGAGCGTTATCGTTTGGAGGGCCGATTTGCGCGGCCTTGCAAACATGTCGACCGTATTGCTGGTACTCGATATCATCGTCATCTTCTCGCCGTATATCCCCGGTCTTTCCTACAACGCTAAAGGCATGACCGGATGGGTTCAGATTCCCCTGATAGGGTTGACCTTCCAGCCGGTCGAGCTCGCCAAGATCATCACCACGTTCTTCATCGCCGGGCTGGGGGCGCAGTTTAACGGGCACATCGACACGGTTCGCGACTACGTGAAGCTCTGCGGCATGCTCGCCGTTCCATTTCTATGCGTTCTTGCTGCCGGCGACCTCGGCAGCGGCCTTGTGGTATTTGCCGGTGGCGCCGTCATCATCATGATGAGCGGAGCCAAGAAGGAATGGGTCCTGTCGACTATCGCCATCCTCATCGGTTTGGTGTCGCTCCTCTTGGCAGCCGACTCGGTCGTCGACGCCCTTCTGGGCAAGGACGTGCTGATCAAGCAGTATCAGATGAACCGACTCCTTGTCTTTATCGATCCTTCGGCTGATACCTCGGGGGCGGGCTACAACCTTATGCAGTCGCTCATCGCCGTCGGCTCGGGCGGCTTTTTCGGCAAGGGAATCGGAAACGCCACCCAGGCTGCTGAAGGCTTTTTGCCAGAGGCGCATACCGACTTCGTTTTCGCGCTGTTGTCGGAAGTCTTTGGTTTCGTGGGCGCCATTGTCCTGCTCGCGCTTTTCGCCCTGCTCATCTTCTCCAGCATCCGCGTCGCCATGAAAAGCGATTCGTTGTTTCTCAAACTGGTCGCGGTGGGTATCGTAGGAATGTGGACGTTCCAGATATTCGAGAACATCGGCATGTGCATCGGGCTCATGCCCATCACGGGCATCCCGTTGCCCTTCATCAGCTTCGGTTCAAGCTCCATGTTGATGCAGTTCGCCATGGTCGGCATCATTCAATCGATCTGGAGCCACCGCTCCAAAGCCGCGTAACCATTTTAAGGAGGCCGCCCATGCGCGTCCCTATCGATAAAGTTGCCAGCGCCGTCAAGATGGGCGCGGCTGCCAGGCGTGAACAGGACGTACCCGTTCGCGTCGCCGTGTTTGTCGATACCACCGCTACCCGTTTTCTTATCGATACCGTTCGCGGAGCATTTGTCCCCGCAACCACTTCGGGGCTGGTGCGCGTCGACCGACTGGGCGACGGTCCTGTATCCATCAAACCGGACACCGATATAGTGCTCGTCCTCTCGTGCGGATCCGAGCGCCTCCAGGGGGCGGTTCAAGAGCTCGTGGTTGCGGGTGCTCCCGTTTGCGTGCTGTGCGAATCGAGCGTTGAGGCGCCGTTTATCCTTAGCGATACCCCCGTGCTGGGCATGATTGCTGCCCAAGATGCAGACCATCTGCTGGATCGGCTTTCTGAATGGATCTTGGATCGAACCGATAAGGGAACGGCGTTCGCGGCATGTTTCGAGTTCATGCGCAGGGCGGCATCGGACCGCGTGATCGCTTCGACGGTAGCGACCAACGCCCTTACGGGCGCCTTGGTGTTCATACCCGGTGCGGATTATCCTGTAATGACGCTCGCTCAGATAGGAATGCTTTTCAAGCTCGCGTCGGTGTACGATAAGCCCATCCGCCTGGAGCGAGCCTACGAGGTCGCGGGCGTAGCCGTTTGCGGATTGCTGCTCCGTGCGGTTGCTCGTCAGCTCGCCAGCCGGGCGGGATACGGTGCGTTTGCCGTCAAGGCGCTATGCGCCGGCGCCGGGACTTTTGCGACGGGTCGCGCGTTGACATGGCTTTACCAGAGCGATGTCGA
This sequence comes from Collinsella sp., assembly GCA_048207125.1. GTDB lineage: Bacteria > Actinomycetota > Coriobacteriia > Coriobacteriales > Coriobacteriaceae > Collinsella. Next base: position 36,392 of record DBEWRE010000067.1, on the reverse strand, counting down.
TTACGAGCCCGTTAACCGCGTTGTTTACGGCGTCGCCGATCGCGTTAAGCGGACGCTTTCCGGTGGCTCCGCGTCCGCTCAAGGGGTCTAGCGCGCCGCGGCATCGCGGGTGCTCTTCAGCCCTATCGTCCAAAACGTCTTGAAAAAAGGAGGCAGAGTGCGTATTCCCTACGAGGATCGCTTTGCGGATCTTGAACCCCTGCTCGCTCGCGTGGAGAAGCCCAGTCGATATATCGACCACGAATGGGGAACCCTCTCTAAGAAGGAAGCGGACTACCGCGCTTGCCTGATCTATCCGGATACCTATGAGGTGGGATTGCCCAACCAGGGCATCGCCATCCTTTACAACGTGCTCAACAAGCAAGAGGGGATTTCTTGCGAGCGCGGCTACGTGCCTTGGGTTGATATGGCAGATGCCATGCGCGAGGCGGGCGTGCCCCTGCTTTCGCTCGAGGGGGCCGCGCCCATCGCCTCGTTCGACGTGGTCGGCTTTCATGTTCCCCACGAGATGGCATGCACGAACTACCTTGAGGCCATGGATCTCGCCGGGATACCGTTCTACTCCTCCGAGCGTGGGGAGGACGACCCCATCATCATCGCGGGCGGTCCTTCCGTCTACAACCCCGAGCCCCTTGCACCGTTTTTCGATGCCGTCTTGATTGGCGAGGGCGAGGAGTCGATTGTCGAGGTGTGCCGCGAGCACCAGCGTCTTCGCGACGCCGGCGCTACTCGCGAGGAGATCCTTCGCGGTCTCGCGCGCGTGCCGGGAACGTATGTGCCGAGCCTGTACGAGATTCGATACGACGAGCCCTGCACGGCCCACGGCTACGCGGTCCCTCGCGCGGGGGAGGACGTTCCCGAAGTCGTCTATAAGCGCGTTGTCGAAGATTTCGGCGCTACCGATCCCTTGAGCCAATCGGTGATTCCCTATGCGCAGCTGGTGCACGACCGCCTTTCCGTCGAGGTCCTTCGCGGCTGCGCCCGCGGCTGCCGTTTTTGCCAGGCAGGCATCACGTACCGTCCCGTCCGCGAGCGCTCTGCCGACCAGATCGTCTCCGCTGTGACGCGGGGACTCGCCAAGACCGGATATGACGAGGTGTCGCTCACCTCTCTTTCAACTACCGATCATTCTTGTTGCGAGCAGATCCTCTCTCGCCTCAACCACCGCCTGGAGGATACGGGCATCTCCGTATCCATTCCCTCGCAGCGACTCGATTCGTTTGGGGTCAACATGGCCTTGCAGGTCGCGGGCGAGAAGAAGGGCGGTCTGACGTTTGCTCCAGAGGCCGGTAGCCAGCGGATGCGCGACGTCATCAACAAGGGGGTTACCGAGGAGGATCTCGAACGCGCCACTCGCGCCGCGTTCGAGGCCGGCTGGCGCCGCTGCAAGCTCTACTTCATGATGGGTCTTCCCGGCGAGCGCGACGAGGACATCGTTGCCATCGCAAACCTCGCCGACCATGTGCTCGATATCGCGCGCGAGGTCGTGCCCAAGAGCCAGCGCGGCGGCATCTCGGTCTCTATCTCCGTTTCCGTCTTTATTCCCAAATCGTCCACGCCTTTCCAATGGTGCGCGCAGACCCCGGACGATGAGGTGAAGCGCCGTCAGCAACTGCTGCTTAAAAGCGTCAAGAACCGCGCCGTTCGCGTTCATTACCATGATGCCGAGACCTCGCTGCTCGAGGCGGTCCTTTCTCGTGCGGGCAGGGACATGGCCCCCGTCATCGTTGATGCGTGGCGTGCCGGCGCGCGGTTCGATGCTTGGACCGAGCAGTTTTCTCTCGAGCGCTGGGAGCGAGCAGCAGAGGACAACGGGGTGGATTTGAGGCGCATCGCCCAGACACCTTTCGATTTGGATATGCGCCTTCCATGGCAGCACGTTAGCCCCGGCGTCTCCCAAGGTTTCCTCAAGCGCGAGTACCGCCGAGCCCTTGATGGCGTGACCACCCCCGATTGCACCCGCTCTACCTGTGCGGGTTGCGGTATCTGCCCCACGCTTCATGCTGAGAACGTCTTGGTAGGTGATCGCCTGTGAGCGACCAGAATCTTCCTTCCCTTTTTCGTTTGCGCGTCCGCTATATAAAGCACGGTCGCCTGGCGTATCTAGGCCATTTGGAGGTCCTGCACACTATCGAGCGCGTGATTAGGCGGGCGGCGCTGCCTTATGCCGTCACGCAGGGATTCTCTCCGCACATGCGCGTGGGTTTCTCGTCCGCTCTGCCCGTGGGAACCAGTTCCGCCTGCGAATACTACGATGTGTTCCTAACGGAGCTTGTTCCTCGCGACGAGGCGTTGCAGCGCTTGGTCAAGGCGTCTCCTTTGGATCTCATGACCCAGGAGTGCGCATATGTCGACGTTCGAACGCCTGCGCTGACCGCGCAGATTACACGCGTTGGATACGAGGTGGACCTTCATCGCGCTTCCGAAGCATCCTTCAACGCGGACGATATCGCACGTGGTCTCTCTCGTATCGAGGAGCAGGGCCAGATACCTTATGTTCGCGGCAAGAAGAATAAGGTCATGGATATCTCACGCACGCTCGTCGGCTACCAGGTTGATCACGGCGAGGGCGATAGCGATTTCATCGTCCGGTTCGACTCGCGTTGCGATAACGAGGGTGCTCTGAGGCCCGAGATCCTTCTAGCCGCCCTCGACCGTCTTCTTGCCGGCGGGGAGCTTGCCTTTGAAGACGACCCTATCGTCTCAACCGGTATCCAAGACCTCTCGTCCATCGGAAGCTATCGCGTGGCGCGCGTGTTCCAGATGGTCGAGGATGGTGAGGGCGGGCTCGTCGATCCCATGGTGGCGCGTCGCTAGGAATGGCTCTGCACGACGCTTGAGACACGCGATAAAGGAGTCGGCTTGGCGATTGGCGGTACAGGTCGACTCCTATATGAGCTGGTCATTTTATGTAGCTGCACCGCGTTTGCGGGCTTTGGTCTATAGTTAGCAGCTGGCGCAGCGTCGTCCAGCTCGCATCATCCGTATGCAGGTGCAGCGTCAATCCAGTGAAACAAGGGCAACTTGTGAATACGCTGGGGAAATGTTCCTCGCCTTTATTGACGGGCAAAGATTCCCCTGCTACTATATTCGGCTGTTGCACTAACTGATGCATGAAGGGCAAGAAACAATGTACGCAATCGTAACAACGGGCGGCAAGCAGTATAAGGTCGCCACCGATGATGTTCTTACGGTCGAGAAGATCGAGGGCGAGGCCGGTACCAAGGTCCAGCTTCCCGTTATCTTCCTGAACGACGGCAAGAAGATCATCACGGATCCTGCCAAGCTCGCAAAGGCTAAGGTCACTGCTGAGATCGTCGACCAGTTCAAGGGTGAGAAGCAGCTTGTTTACAAGTTCAAGAAGCGCAAGCGCTATCACAAGCTTCAGGGTCACCGTCAGCAGCTCACCAAGCTGAAGATCACCAAGGTCCAGGCTACTTCCCGCGCCAAGAAGGCCGTTGCCGAGGACGCCGCTGCCCCCGCAGCGGAGTAACTCCACCCAAGAACTGTAGAGAGTAGGTATCAGACATGGCACACAAAAAAGGTCTTGGTTCCTCCCGTAACGGCCGCGACTCCCGCGGTCAGCGTCTCGGCACCAAGCGTTTCGACGGTCAGTTCGTGAAGACCGGCGAGGTTCTCGTCCGTCAGTGCGGCACCCACATCCACCCCGGTGAGAACGTGGGTCGTGGCAAGGACGACACCCTGTTCGCTCTCGCCGAGGGCAAGGTCAAGTTCACTCGTGGCGCTAAGCATCGCGTGAACGTCCTTCCCGTGGTTGAAGCCTAAGTCCCTTCACAGCATAGGCAAATAGGGAGGCCCTCGGCTGTAGCCGGGGGCCTCTTTTGATATGCTCAGGGTAGTTCTACCGTTATCGAGGAGGATACGCGGATGTCCCAGTTTACCGATATTTGCCGCATCAACGTCAAGGGTGGCGACGGCGGCGCCGGCTGCATGTCTTTCCGCCGAGAGGCATATGTTCCCAAAGGCGGTCCCGACGGCGGCGACGGCGGTCATGGCGGCAACGTCATCGTCCAGGCTGATGCCCAGCTGTCCTCGTTGATCGATTATCGCTTCAAGCATCATTTCCGTGCCGAGCGCGGCACTCACGGACAGGGCGCCCGTAAGGATGGAAAGAACGGAAGCGATCTGATTTTGAAGGTTCCAATGGGTACCGTGGTTCGCGAGATCGATCCGGATACCATGGAGCCCGCCTATGATATCGCCGACCTCACCCATGATGGGGAGCGCGTTGTCGTTGCTCCGGGCGGTACCGGTGGTCGTGGTAACCCCCATTTTGTTACATCTACTCGTCGTGCTCCGGCCTTTGCCGAGAAGGGCGAGCCTGCGCTTGAGCATTGGATAGAGCTCGAGATGAAGCTTATGGCAGACGCCGCCCTTGTTGGTATGCCCAGCGTAGGCAAGTCTTCGCTTATCGCCCGTATGAGCGCCGCTCGTCCCAAGATCGCCGACTATCCTTTCACCACTCTCGTTCCCAACCTGGGAGTGGTTCGTGCTGGCGAGTACTCCTATGTCGTCGCGGATGTCCCCGGTCTAATCGAGGGCGCGAGCGAAGGTCGTGGCTTGGGCCACCAGTTCCTGCGTCATATCGAACGCACCGCTCTCATTTTGCATGTAGTCGATATCACCGGTGGTTTTGAAGGGCGCGATCCCCTTGAGGACTACCGCATTATTAATGACGAGCTTGCTGCATATGCCCCCGAGCTCGCTGTGCGCCCCCAGATTGTCATCGCCAATAAGTGCGACGCCAGCGGAATGACCGAACGCGTCGCAGAGCTTAAGCGCGCCGCATTGGATGACGGCCATGCGTTCTTTGCCGTTTCCGCTCTTACCGGTGCTGGCCTTAAGACCCTTATGCTGGCGTGCGGCGAGCAAGTTTCGGAACTCCGTCGGGAACTTGCCGAGACCGAGGACGCACCCGTTCTCGACGAGGGCAAGTGGGAGCGCGAGCGCCAGGCTCGCGACCGTCGTTTCCAGGTTGTTCGAGAGGACGGCGTCGCCTGGCGCGTTATCGGACGCGGCATAGAGCGCCTTGTGGTCCAGACCGATTGGGAAAACGAGGAGGCAGTCATCTACCTCCAGCATCGTTTGGGCCGCATCGGTGTGGACGATGCGCTTGCCAAGGCTGGCTGCAAGCCTGGCGATGAGGTGCGCATCGTCGGTTATGCCTTCGATTTCGAGGGTGCCGGAGATCTTGATGACGATGACTACGAGGATGATGTCGATTTCGAGGCGCTCGCTCTCGAGGACGAGGGGGCTGAGTCGTAATATGCCCGCTCGAGCCCCTCAAAGACTTCCTGAGCTCGGCTCCGATCCGCTGCGCGAGTATCGCCTGGGTATCATGGGCGGGACGTTCGATCCCGTTCATTACGGGCATTTGGTCACGGCGGAGCAGGCGCGAGAAGCCCTGAATCTCGACTTGGTTCTCTTCATGCCCGCGGGAAGTCCTGCTTTCAAGGATGATGAGTCGGTGACGAGCGCCGAAGACCGGTACGCCATGACGGTCCTAGCCACTGCGGCGAATGCGGACTTTATAGCCAGCCGTTTCGAAATTGATAGAGATGGAACCACCTATACGGTGGATACGCTCAGGGCGCTTCGCGAGTATTATCCAGATAACGTGAAGCTCTTCTTCATCACGGGAGCCGATGCGATTCTTGATATTGTGACGTGGCATGATGCGGAGACTATAGCGGGGCTCGCGACGCTGATCGCAGCGACGCGACCAGGCTATGATATCAACCAGGCTTGCGAGCGTGTTGAGGCTTCGGGTATCTCTTTTGACGTGCGCTACATCGAGATTCCTGCCCTGGCCATCAGTTCTACGAATATCCGGCGGCGCGTGAGCGAGGGTAAAAGCGTTCGCTACCTCACTTCGGAATCCGTTATAGGCTATATCCGCAAGAACGGCCTGTATCGATAACGCCGTGCCTCGCGGCCGAGATTGCTCGCTTTGCCGCGTTGCTTGAAAGGAGGGTCGAGTGCCCCTAGATCAGATTGAGGAGCTTGAGCGTATCAAAGCGCTCTTGGAAAGCCGTATGGTGTCCAAGCCCCGCCGCTACAGCCACTCCCTTGGAGTCGCTTCTTGCGCGGCGTCGCTTGCGAGGACCTACGGGGTTGACGAGTTCGATGCCTCGGCTGCCGGATTGCTGCATGACTGGGACAAGGTTCTCGATGATCACGAGCTGCTCGCCCGCGCGGCGCATCTGGGCGTACAGGTGGCGGGTTCTCCCGCTATGGCCGTCGGTCTTCTGCACGGGCCTGTCGCTGCAAGAGAGCTTCCCGAGTTATTTCCGACACTTAATCCGGGCGTGTTTCAAGCGGTCGCCCGTCATACGGTCGGAGCGACCGATATGACGCCGCTCGACATGGTCGTTTTCGTTGCGGACGCGATCGAGCCTGGCAGGCGTGGCGACTATGCCGTTCGGCTTCGAGAGATGGTTGGGAATGTGTCGCTGGACGAGTTGTTCTTCCAGTGCTTCTCCCAGGGCCTCTCCTACGTCATTTCCACCGGACGCTATATGTATCCCACCGCTATCACCATATACAATCATTACGCGTGCGCGCGTTCCCATTAGAAAGGCAACCATGTCAGATCAGATTACCAACCAGAATACCGAGTATGCCGAATCCGTCGAGCATGGGATTAACGAGAGCTACACCGCTAAGCCCGAGCGCGGCGCCGCTTCTCTGTCCAGCGCTGGCATCGAGGCGCGCGCGGTAGCGGAGGCAGCTGCTCAGGCGGCATATGATAAGAACGGCGATGATATCAAGGTCCTCGACCTCACCGAGTTGTCCGATGTATGCGACTACTTCGTTATCGCTACCGGCAACAATACCCGCCTCGTAGACTCCATCATCGATGAGATCGAGGAGAAGGTGGCTAAGAAGTGCGGTGAGCACCCGTTCTCGATCGAGGGTCGCGACGAGCGCTCCTGGATTCTGATGGACTACGGTTCGGTCGTGGTCCATGTCTTCACTCCCGAGGCCCATGATTACTATCGCCTTGAGAAGCTTTGGGGAGACGCTCCGGTGCTGGACCTCGTCCTTGACTAGGCTTGCCGGCTCAAAGTGATTCTTGGTTTACGGGGCGCCGCGAGGCGTCCCGTCGCTATTTCCACTTATCGCGGTCTACCAGGTCCGAATCAAATCGAGCTCTCCGGCCGTATCCTACCGCCGAGTCGCCAAAGCGCTCTCGAACGGCATCCATTGCAACTGAAAGATCCCGCTTGGCGCTTGCCACCGCGCCTCGTTCGTCGACTTCGCAGAACAGGTCCGTTTGTATCCCGCCTTCCAAATCGAAGCCGCTGAGCCCTATGCCAACGAGCCGAACGGGCATGCCCGTAGACCATATGTTGTCGAGCAACTCGATCGCGACCGAGGTGAAGATGTTTTCATCATCGGTGGGGTGGGCGAGTTTGCGTTGGGCGGATCTGCCGCTGCCGTAGGAGTATTTAAGTTTGAGCGTGACGGTTCGTCCCGCCAGGCCTTTTTTGCGCAGACGCCTTCCCACGGATTCACCAAGTACGGCGATGGCCGCCTCTATATCTCGCCTGTCGGTGAGATCGCGGGCAAAGGTTCTCTCGTTGCTGACCGACTTCACATCCTCGGGGTCGTCTATGCGCGAGACCGCGCTTCTTTCCCGTCCCTGCGCGCGTAGCCTCATCGCCTCGCTGTTGGCTCCGAATATGGCCCTTAGGGTCGAGGCGGGGGATGAGGCGAGCTGGCCAAGGGTGTGTATTCCTGCTTTTGCGAGCTCGTGCTCGGCCCGTTTTCCGATGCCGCTCATCGATCTGACGGGTAGGGGAGCGAGAAAGCCCTGTTCGGTCCCGGGGAGAACTATGGTGAGCCCACGGGGCTTGTCGCGCTCGCTCGCTATCTTCGCAACGGTTTTGTTGCATCCTAGCCCTATCGAGCACGTAATTCCCAGATTCGAGACGCGTTTAGAAATCCTTTGGACTATATCGATGGGACTCTCCGAGCTATAGCGTCCCGGGGTGATGTCGAAGAACGCCTCGTCAATCGAAACTCGGTCAACATAGGGGGTTTCATCGACTAGTATCTGCATGACGCTGGAGCTGACCTCGCGATAGCGGTCGAAATGTCCCGGCGTCCAAATCGCATTGGGGCAGAGCCTTTCCGCCTGCGCGGAGGGCATGGCTGAATGTACGCCGAACGCCCGCGCTTCGTACGACGCGGTTGAAACGACGCCGCGCCGAGAAGGGCTTCCACCCACGATAACGGGTTTACCTCGCCACTGCGGATGGTCGAGCTGCTCGACGCTCGCAAAGAAGGCATCGAGGTCCATAAGGCCTATGGCGGGGCCGCTCCATTCACCGAAGAGCCCGGCGGTAAATGCGGACGCGTCGAAGCCTTGCCTTGAATCGTATGTGTGTTCGGTATCCATGGCGCAAGTATAGCGCGTTTTGTTGAATATGCTTGCATTTTGTCGTTTCCTGCGTAAGATAGAAAAACGTCTGCGGCAATTTCGAAGAAGTTCCTGTGTAAGGACTTCACCTGCTCCCGCCGTTGGCGTAGAATATTCAGTCGTTTGTTTATCGTTGCAGCAGAAAGCTGCTTGGTTGGAGGAGTTTGCATTGGCAGTCAAGATTCGCCTTGCCCGTCACGGCTCTAAGAAGCGTCCGTATTACCGTGTTGTCGTCGCCGACGCCCGTTCGCCCCGCGACGGCCGTTTCATCGAGGAGGTCGGCCGCTACAATCCGCTGACCACCCCCAAGACCATCAGCCTCGATCTTGAGAAGATCGCTGACTGGCAGGTCAAGGGCGCTCAGCTCACCGACGCCGTCGCCGCTCTGGTGAAGGCCGCCAACGAGGGTGAGAAGGCTGCCGTCGAGCCCAAGAAGTCCAAGAAGCAGCTGGCCAAGGAGGCTAAGGCTGCTGAGGAGGCCGCCGCTGCCGCTGCCGAGGCTTCCGAGGAGTAATCCAAGGTGTCTTCTGAGATCAACACTGAACTCGATGAGATCGCCGAGGGCACCGATACCGAGGCCCTGCTCTCCGACCGCATTGCGGATTTGGTTGAGTATCTCATCGTGAATATCGTTGATGACGTGGACTCCGTCAGCCTCGAGGTCATCGATGGCGCAGATTCCTCCACTATCGAAGTGACCGTTGCCGAGGGTGACGTCGCTAAGGTCATCGGGCGCCATGGGCGCACCATCAAGGCCATCCGCACGCTCGCGCGCGCTCTGGCTGCTCGCCTCGGCACTTCCGTCGAGGTCGAGGTTTTGGGCTAGACATATGTCCGGCCAGTATAGAAATATCGCCCGCGTGCTCAAGGCGCACGGGTCGAAGGGGGAGGTCACCGTGGCGCCGCTGCGGGGCCTTCCCCTTCTTGTAGAACCAGGCATGGAGGTTGCGTTGACCCCTCCAGCCCTCAATCGCGACAGGTTTGTGACCGTTGACGCCGTGAGCGACGACGGGGAAACGGCCCGCGTTCTGTTCTCCTGCTCGTCGTCCATCGATGATGCCGAGGCACTTCAGGGCTGTTTCGTTTTGGCGCATGATGAGGACATCGAGCTCGATGGTCTCACCGCGGCGTATGCTGACCTTATCGATCGCGAGGTCATTGACCAGCGCCATGGCCTGCTCGGGTGTATCGTCGAGGTTATGGAAACCCCGGCAAACGACGTCTGGGTCATCGACGGCGGCTCCTACGGCGAGGTGCTGATTCCCGTGGTTTCGCATGTTGTTCCGGCGATTCCCCAGGATGGTCCCATTTTCGTCAACATTATGGACGGTCTCATCAGCGAGTAATGACAAGAGAGGTAGCAGCGGATGCTCATCGAGACGCTTTCTGTTTTCCCAGAGATGTTCGAGCCCGTCATGTCAACCTCTATTCTCGGCAGGGCTCGCACTCGCGGACTTTTTGAGTTCAAGGCCCATGATTTACGGGATTGGACACATGACCGGCACCGTACTGTGGACGATGAACCGTATGGTGGCGGGGCGGGCATGCTTATGAAGGTCGAGCCCATCTACGAGGCCATCAGCGATCTTAAGGCGCAGCCCGGTTTGTGCGAGCCCCGCGTTGTCTTTTTCACCCCTTGCGGCGAACCCTTTACCCAGCATGTCGCCGAACGGCTTTCGAGTTGTGAACGCTTGCTGTTTGTTTGCGGTCGCTATGAGGGTATGGACGAGCGCGCCTATGCACTTGCCGATGAGCGCTTATCCATTGGAGACTACGTGCTCACCGGAGGCGAGCTTGCAGCGATGGTGGTGACCGACGCCGTGGTCCGCCTTATTCCCGGAGCCCTCGGCGACTCCATGAGCAGCGTTGACGAATCATTCGCTACCGGCGAGGACGGCGGGCTTTTGGAGTACGAGCAGTACACGCGGCCGGCGTCTTTCAACGGCATGGATGTCCCGCCCATCCTGCTTTCCGGCGACCATGCTAAAGTTGACGCCTGGAGGCGTCGAAACGCCATTGAACGCACGTGTCGCTGGCGTCCCGACCTTATCCAATCCGCCGGCCTCACCGACAAGGAGCGCGAGTTCGCCTGCGACCTCATCGGCCAGATGCATTCACATGAGGAAATGGAGTAGCCGTGGAACAGAAGCCATCCGTTCTCAGGAGTATTCTGGAATGGGTTATCGTCATCGCAATCGCCCTGGTCGTCGGATTCTTCATTCGAACGTTTGTCGCCATGCCCTTTGTGGTTCCTACCGGGTCGATGGAGCATACCATCGAGATCGGCGACCAACTCATCGCCGAGAAGGTGACCCTTTCTTTGGGACAGCCCGTATCCGTTGGCGACGTCGTCGTTTTCACTAATCCGGAGACTGATTCCGATCATGACTTCCTCGTCAAGCGCGTGATCGCGACTGAAGGTCAGACCGTGACGTTTATCGGCGGCCGCGTTTTCGTCGATGGCGAGGCAGTGGACGAGGACTATGTCGTTGGCAAGACCTATCCCTTGGACCAGCAGGCGGTGGACGTGGATATCGACTACCCCTACACGGTTCCCGACGGTTGCGTTTGGGTGATGGGGGACAACCGTGAGAATTCGGCAGATTCTCGTTATTTTGGGGCGATTCCGCAGGATAGCGTCGTGGGCGTCGCTTTGTTCCGCTACTGGCCCCTTAACCGCATCGGCGGCATCTAGTTAACATCCAAGAGCGCTTGTAGACCCGGCTGGAGCTTTGAGTCCCGCCGGGTTCCTTCTTATCATTGAGAAGCATTAAATTGACGCTGCGTGGAACCCTTGTGCTACACGCATGTTCAATTGCGCTAAAATAAATGGTTGTTTTATCCAACGTCGAGGAGATAGCAGGTTCATGAACGCTTCAGCTCTTTCCTTCCAAGACATCATCCTGAAGCTCCAGCAGTTCTGGGCTTCAAAGGGATGCGTCGTCATCCAGCCGTATGATTCAGAGGTGGGCGCGGGCACGTTCCATACTGCCACGCTGCTTCGCTCGCTTGGTCCCAAGGACTGGCGCGCCTGCTATGCCCAGCCCTGCCGCCGCCCCGCTGACGGTCGCTACGGCGAAAATCCCAACCGCATGCAGCATTACTATCAGTTCCAGGTTTTGATCAAGCCCTCTCCTGAGAACTCGCAGGAGCTCTACCTCGAGTCCCTTTCTGCTATTGGCATCAATCCGGACGAGCATGACATCCGTTTCGTTGAGGACGATTGGGAGAGCCCCACGTTGGGAGCCTGGGGTCTTGGCTGGGAAGTCTGGCTCAACGGCATGGAGGTCACGCAGTTTACCTACTTCCAGCAGGTGGGCGGCCTCGAGGTCGATCCTGTTCCCGTCGAGATCACCTACGGTCTTGAGCGCCTCGCCATGTATATCCAAGGCGTTGACTCCGTGTACGATCTTGTCTGGAGCCGATCTGATGACGGCTCCGTCGTGACGTACGGCGACGTCTTCTTGGAGAACGAGCGCGAGTTCTCCAAGTACAATTTCGAGGTCGCCAACGTAGAGCTCATGCGTTCAAAATTCGACGAGTTCGAGAACGAGTGCCATTCCTGCCTTGAGGCGGGCATTCCGCTGGCCGCCTACGACTGCGTCCTTAAATGCTCCCACTCCTTCAACATCCTCGACGCGCGCGGCGCCCTTTCCGCTACGGAGCGCATGGGATACATCTTGCGAGTCCGCGCCATCGCCAAGGCTTGTTGCGAGGCGTGGCTGGCCGCTTCCACCGCCGACGAATCTAAGGAGGCCTAATCGTGGCCGCACGTGATTATCTGATCGAGTTGGGCTGCGAGGAGCTGCCCGCTATTCCGCTGTACAAGGCAACCAAGCAGTTTGGCGACCTTATTCGCGAGGGCCTCGATTCAGCCGGCCTCGCTCACGGCGACGTCCGTTCCATGAGCACCCCGCGCCGCATCACCGTCGTGGTTTCCGATCTTGCCGAGGCTACCGAGGCTGAGTCGCTGAGTATGCGTGGTCCCGCTGCCGCCATCGCGTTTGATGCTGATGGCAACCCTACTAAGGCAGCCCAGGGTTTTGCCCGCGGCAAGGGCGCTGACGCCTCCGACCTCGTCGTCCGCGAGGACGAGGGCCGCGAGTACGTGTTCCTTGACATCGAGAAGCCGGCACGTCCGGCAACAGAGATCATCACCGAAGTCGTCTCCGCTTCCATCCCTAAGCTTAGCTGGCCCCGTTCCCAGCGCTGGGGTCGCGGGCACGAGACGTTCGGTCGCCCGCTGCGCTGGATCGTCTCCTTGTTCGGCGACGAAGTCGTTCCGGTGAGTTTTGCCGGCGTCGAGTCCGGTCGCACCACTCGCGGGCTTCGCGTCCTGCACGTCGAGCCTTCCGTTGCCGACGTTGCCTCGTACGAGTCCGTTCTCGAGGAGTCCGGTGTTATCGTTGATACCGATCGGCGCCGCCAGCTCATTCTCGACGGCATTAAGAAGATTGAGGACGAGAACGGCCTTCGCGCCGAGACCCCTGCCAAGATCTTCGATGAGGTTGTCAACCTGGTTGAGTGGCCGCAGGTCCTTATGGGGGCCTTCGATGAGGAGTTCCTCCAGGTGCCCCATGAGATCATCTGCGAGTCCATGCTTTCCAACCAGCGTTACTTCCCGCTGTACGATGCCCGTACCGGAGAGCTGACCCGTAACTTCATCCTCGTCGCCAACACGCCGCTCGACGTTGCCGAGACGGTTATAGACGGCAACGAGCGCGTCGTCCGCGCGCGCCTGTATGATGCCAAGTTCTTCTATGACGAGGATCTCAAGGTCTCCCTCGAGGAGTTCCGCAGCCGCTTGGCTCGCGTGGGCTTCCAGGAGAAGCTGGGTACCGTGCTTCAGAAGTCCGAGCGCGTCGAGCGCCTCTCCTCCGTTATCTGCGAGGTTGCCGGCCTTGATGCCGAGACCTCTGCCGATGCGGTTCGCGCCGCTCATTTCGCGAAGGCGGACCTGGTGTCCGGCGCCGTTATCGAGTTCACCAGCCAGCAAGGTGTTATGGGCGCATATTACGCCAAGGCGGCTGGCGAGCACGATGATGTCGCCGTGGCCATGAGCGACCACTATCGCCCGCGCTTCGCCGGGGACGAGCTGCCCCGTAACATGGCGGGCTGCGTTGTCGCCGTTGCCGATAAGCTTGATACTATTGCGGGCATGTTTGCTATCGACGAGCCCCCTACCGGCTCCAAGGATCCCTTTGCGCTCCGTCGCAGTGCGATCGGCATCTTGAATATTCTTCGCGAGAAGCTTCACATCGGATATGAGGAGCTCGTCCCCGCCGCTCTCGCTGCTTATGCGGAGCAGGGTATCGAGTTCGATGCCGATTCCGTCTGCACGTCTGTCTGCGCCTTTATCAAGGGCCGCTTGGAGCAGATGGCTCGTGACGAAAAGATCGACGCTGACACCGTCGCCGCCGTCTCGGCTGGCTCCGTGAGCGCCCCTGTTGATTACTTCGCCCTTGCCTATGCCCTTAAGGATGCTCGCGATAACGATGCGGACACCTTCGAAAACCTCGCGACCGCCTACGCTCGCGCCAGCCATCTTGCGGATGCCGGCCTCGGTATCGATGTCGACGTCTCGCTTCTCGGCGATGCCGAGCGCGACTTGCTGCAGGCTTCTGATGCTGCCCAGGACGCCGTCGACGCCGCGCTTTCCTCTAAGGATTTCCCGGCAGTCATCGAGGCGCTGGCTGCTCTTCGCGCGCCTGTGGATCGATTCTTCGACGAGGTTTTGGTTATGGACCAGGACGAAGCCATTCGTGCCAACCGCCTGCGCCTGCTCAACCGCTTCGAAGCAGTGTTCTCCGATGTCGCGAACATTGGTGAGCTTGCTCGCAAGAAATAAGCTGTTTCGTTTGGTAACGGACTGATACCGATATCGGAACACCGGGGGGTCGTCATGCGGCGGCCCCCCATTCTTTTAGCTATCCTTGCATTCGCTATTCTTTTATTCCGTCAATTTGCTACGGTAGGGACTAGTCTTCACGATTCGCTTAGAAGGAATTAGGCCATGTCTAACGAAGAGTCTCGTCCGCTCGTCCTCGTAGTCTCCGACTCACTTGGGGATACGGCTTTTGCCGTGCTGCGCGCGGCTCTCGCTCAGTTTAATCAGGGGTCGTGCGAGGTGAGGCGCCTTTCAAAGGTTAACGATGTAGAGGCTCTCCGTACCGTTTTGGACGAGACGTCGAATCGTTCCGTGGTGGTTCTGCATACTATCGTCGACATTGATCTCCGTTGCGAGGTGGAGAAGCTCCTCGTTTCTCGCGATATCCCCATTATCGATGTGATCGGTCCGGCACTCGACGCGCTTTCCGCTGTTCTTGGCCAGAGCCCTTCTCGGCAGGTCGGCGCCGTTCACCAAACCGATGCGCGGTACTTTGAGCGGATCCAGGCTATGGAGTATTTCGTTGCGCACGATGACGGACGAAATTGCGATGATTTGTCCGACGCCGATCTTGTCCTGATCGGCGTATCCCGAACTTCTAAGACCCCTCTGTCGATGTATCTCGCGTATCTCGGTTACAAGGTCGCCAATATTCCCCTTGCGCTGGGGATCGATCCTCCGGCTGCTTTATTCGATGTGGATCCTGCCCGTGTGTTCGGCCTCGTCTCCACGGTCGAGGAGATAGCGGAGATCCGTTCCAGCCGTTTAGGCGACGGCCTCTCGCGCTCCGTCGCTGCGCGCTATGCTGATCCCTCGTTGATCTACGAGGAGATGCGTGCGTCACGCGCGCTCATGGGAAGAATCGGCTGTATCGTTGTCAAGACCGACCGTAAGGCGATAGAGGAGTCCGCTGCCGAGATTATCGGACATCTTGAGTGCGTCCTTCGGTTACGTACGGCGCGAAAAGGTGGTAATAAACAATAGATACCAGGTGGTATCACCACGGTATAACCACAAGTACGTCCGTTCGCCGTCTTAATTACGCCGCCTGCTTCGGTTCATACGTTCTTCAAAGCTTTTTATGCATCTCTTTCTATCATGCACGATATCCGCCGGGTCCCCATACGGCACGGCGGCCGATTCGCATCGCTGCTACGTTGCAGCTTGAGAAGGGGGTCAGTATGGAAGTTGATAAGTGCGTGTTCCGTTTTGGTACGGACGCAGATGGCGTTGACGTTACAGAGGGTGACGCCAGCATGAACTATGTCCTCGGAGGCAAGGGGGCTAATCTTGCCGAGATGGCGCGGCTTGGGTTGCCCGTACCTCCCGGCTTTACCATCACGTGCAAGACGTGCATGGAGTATGCGAATGGCGGCAACGTATGGCCGCAAGGAGTACTCGACCAGATCGATGAGGCCGCACGCGATCTTGAAGAGCGCATGGGCAAGCGCTTGGGCGATCCCGACGACCCCTTGTTGGTGTCGGTTCGGTCCGGGGCTCCGTTTTCCATGCCCGGAATGATGGATACCGTTCTCAACCTTGGTCTTAACGACGAATCTGTTCAAGGTCTCATCCGGCAGACCGAGAACCCCCGCTTCGCTTGGGATTCCTATCGCAGGTTTATCCAGATGTTTTCCAACGTCGTTCTCGGAGTCGATTCCGATCTGTTTGAAAACGCGCTCTCGAGGCAGCGCTTAGTCGCCGGCGTCCGTCAGGATAGCGACCTTTCTGCCGAGGACCTTCGACAGCTCGTCGACGAGTTCAAGGCGATCTTCCGCGAAAACGTCTCGGTCCTTCTTCATCCCGAGCTTGCCGATGCATCGGGCGAGGCCGCGTTCCCAGCCGATCCCGCACTTCAACTCCGCCTTGCAATCCAAGCCGTGTTCGGTAGCTGGCTCAACGATCGCGCTTGCCTCTACCGTAAGCAGAACGGCATTTCCGATGACCTTGGAACGGCTGTCAATGTCCAGGCTATGGTGTTTGGCAACAAGGGGGAGACCTCTGCCACGGGTGTCGCCTTTACGCGCAACGCGGCAGATGGAACCAAGGAATTCTACGGAGACTTCCTGGTCAATGCGCAGGGCGAAGATGTTGTCGCTGGTATCCGCAACACTGAGCCCATCTCGGAGCTTAAAGATAATCCCGCACTTAAGGAGGCGGGAGAGCAACTCGAGTCCATATTCGGCATCCTTGAGGATCATTATCGCGATATGTGCGATATCGAGTTCACCATCGAACAAGGCAAGCTATGGATGCTTCAGACGCGTGTGGGCAAGCGAACCGCGGCGGCGGCGATCAAGATTGCTATAGATATGGTCGAAGAGGGGCTCGTCACCCGTGAGGAAGCTGTTAAGCGCGTGAGTCCCGAGCAGCTCGACCAGCTACTTCATCCGCAATTCGACCCCGCGGCCGATGTTGAGGTGCTTGCCCGCGGACTCAATGCGAGCCCGGGCGCCGCGGTGGGAGAGATCGTCTTCTCGTCCGATGACGCTGTCGAGGCCGTGATGTCGGGCCGTCGGGTCATTTTGGTCCGTTGGGAGACAAATCCCGACGACCTTAAGGGCATGACGGTCGCTGAGGGAATCCTGACCAGCCATGGCGGTAAGACCAGCCATGCGGCGGTGATTGCGCGCGGAATGGGGACGCCCTGCGTGTGCGGCGTGGAATCGTTCCAAATCGATGCAAAGGCAAAGGAGGTCCGAATTGCCGGCACGGATCTCGTGCTCCGCGAGGGCGATGTTATATCGCTTGACGGCGCGCGCGGTATCGTCGTTCTGGGCGCTGTGCCGCTCACGACCGCTTCGTTGACCGGCGACCTTGATACTCTGCTCGCATGGGCGGACGAGATTCGTCTTGCCGGTCCCGAAGGCCGTGAGTTCCATGTTCGCGTCAACGCCGACAATCCCGAGGACGCGGGCCTTGCTTTGAATTTCGGCGCCGAGGCGATAGGCCTATGCCGAACGGAGCATATGTTCTTGGGCGATCGCAAGCAGATCATCCAGTCCTTTATCTTGTCTGAGGATGCTGAGGTGCGGTCGGATGCTCTCGCTAAATTGCTCGAGGTCCAGACCGATGACTTCCTTTCGATGTTCCGAACCATGGACGGCAGGGACGTCGTGGTACGGCTGCTCGACCCGCCTCTACACGAGTTCTTGGACGATCCTCGCGAGCTCGCCGTGTCGCTTGCCCGTCTCGAGGCGTCGGGAGCGGCGGAGGAGCGACTTCTTGAGGGACGCGCCCTGCTTCGCCGGATCGACGGGATGGCTGAGTCCAATCCCATGCTCGGATTGCGGGGAGTGCGGTTGTCGATCCTCTATCCCGAGCTACCCTTGATGCAGGTGAGGGCTATTGCGAGCGCGGCGGCGGTCCTTAAACGCGACGAGGGCTTGGAACCTAGGCCTGAGATCATGGTCCCGCTTGTGTCCATCACCCAGGAGCACGTGCGAGTCCGCGAGGTCATCGAAGACGTTATCGGTCAGGTGGGGGAGGAATTCGGCGTGAAGCTCGAGATCCCCGTGGGCACCATGATCGAGCTTCCCCGAGCCTGCCTGGTTGCCGACCAAATTGCTGAGCATGCCGATTTCTTCTGCTTCGGTACAAACGACCTAACGCAGACGATGTTCGGTTTCTCGCGCGACGATGCCGAGGCAAAGTTTATTCCCGCTTATCTGCATAAGGGAATCCTTGATGCCAACCCGTTCGAGACCATCGATGATGCCGTTCTTGAAATGGTGTCGATGGCGGTGACTAAGGGTCGCGAAGCCAATCCGGCTATGAGCTACGGCGTCTGCGGCGAACACGGCGGAGACCCCTCGTCCATCAAGCGTTTCTTCAAGGATGCGAACGTCGACTACGTTTCATGCTCCCCCTATCGTGTGCCCATTGCGAGGCTTTCCGCAGCCCATGCGATGCTGGAGCTTCGATAGGCCCGATTTCGCTTTGTTTCACGCGATGCCGTTCTCGCAGCGTCAACGAGTATGAAGAGGGCCCGCGACCCCTAGATGCATGGGGGCGCGGGCCCTTCTAGTATAGCAATGGACGGCGGTGGTTACGCTTCTGCCGAGAGGTGGGTCTTTCCGTTGTCGTTGTGGATGGTGAATGGGTGCAGAATCAACTCGATTCCAAGCAGGAGTACATGATGCTCGATATTCTCAAGCGGGCTTGCTATGAGGAGCGTACCCAGCACCACTTCGATGACGGAGGAGAGCGCGAGCACCGCGAAGGGCTCCTTGGCGCGGATCGCATGGAAGGTCTCGTCTATTTCACCCGCGGCCTTGCTCAGGCCGATAAAGCCCCAGACCACTCCTACCAAAGTAAGCAAGGCGGTTCCCTTTACCAATAGCATGCCTCCGACTACGATCATGACAACGTCTGATCCCTGGCTGATGTGGCCTGCGCCCTTATTCGGGTCCGTAAGGTCTGTGGTAAGGTCCATGACTCCAACCACAAGCATCAGGCCACCTAGAAGGTACGGTAGGAAGTTCATGATTCCCTCTGGCATCAGGATGCATGCGATGCCGATGAAGGGGAAGAGCAAAGATGCGACGATCGCGGCCTTCCCGGGCGTGGGTTGTTGCTTGATTTCGCTGACAGAATCTATTCGTGCCATGGTGGGGAAGTTCCTTTCATAACTACTTACCCGGTTTATGGTGATGGATCGGCCGAATACGGCCGCTTGCTATATTCTTCCCGCATTTGGCATCGAATGTCCGTTATCATGGGCATTCACACGGATACCTTTCGTCATCTGCTCTGCTTGCTTTAAATGTGCAGATAAGGTGTTGGATAAGGTTCTTCCCTTATCTACCTGCGAAATACTTATACTGGAATGGTTTGTTCAACCTATGTGTCGGCGTACGCGCGCGGCACCTCTAGAAGAGTAAGGATCGAAAGATGGATTACATCCGCGCAATCGAGCGCCAGCAGATCCGTGAGGACATTCCTCAGGTCCGCGTCGGCGACAACGTCAAGGTGCACTACCGCATCAAGGAAGGCGACCGCGAGCGTATCCAGGTTTTCCAGGGCGACGTTATCCGCATGAGCGGTGGCTCCTCCCGTGAGACCTTCACCGTCCGCAAGCTTTCCTTCGGCATCGGTGTCGAGCGTACCTTCCCGCTTCACAGCCCCAAGATCGCCAAGCTCGAGGTCGTCCGTCACGGTAAGGTTCGTCGCGCCAAGCTGTACTACCTCCGCGACAAGGTGGGCAAGGCTGCCCGCATTCCCGAGAAGCGCTAAGCTTCATCCATTTTTCAATTACGCGCATCTGGCCGCTCCGAAAGGGGCGGCCTTTTTTATGCGAGGATAACGGCTGCCGCCTGCGTTCGCGGTAACATGGGTGGAATCGTATGGTCGCGTCCAAGGAGTCTTGATGGCAAATATGACAAGTTCCGCCCCTGCCGCCCAGGTTGCCGCGGAATTGGGAAGTGCTCCGTTTGATGAGATCCCCCAGTTAGTCGATCGCTATCGCGAGGACCCTCGCATTCAAGTGCAAAAGGCGTGCGAGCGCGCTCTGAAGCGCTGGACAAAGCAGAAAGCCGAGCACGAGCGGGTCGACGGGATGTACCGCCTTATGGAGGAACTCGGCGGCAAGGGCGTAATCGTGGGCGTGGACGAGGTCGGGCGCGGGTCCGTCGCGGGGCCCTTGACCGTTTGCGCCGTCTGCCTTCCCATGGAGCCAAGGATATGGGGCCTCAATGATTCCAAGCAGCTGACCCCCGCTAAGCGCGAGGCACTTGCATCGCGTATCGCACAAGAGGCGGTCGCCATCGGCCTTTATCACGTTTCACCCGAGCGTATCGATACCATCGGTATGGCTTCATCCCTGCGCGAGGCGGTCGCCGGAGCCGTCGCCGACACCGGGCTCGCGCCAGATTGCGTGTTGATGGACGGAAATCCCTTAGGCGCCGTTCCGAACGAGCGCGATGTCGTTCATGGTGATGCCACGGTGGCATGCATCGCAGCGGCTTCCATCGTCGCCAAGGTTACCCGCGATGAGATGATGGTCGAACTCGATGCGGAGTATCCCGGCTACCATTTGGGACAGTCCAAGGGCTACGCCTCGCCTGATCATATCAAGGCGATTCAAGATCTAGGGCTGTCGCCCGTTCATCGCGTGAGCTTCTGTGGAAACTTTCTGAAGACGGGGACCCTATTCTAATGCCATGCGAGGCCTGGGCGTGCAGGTCGAGCAACGCCTGCCTGCAACATCTTGAGTCCAGATAGAACCCAACGATCTCTCGAGGATGATTCGGAAAGATACATTCGACATCGGGTGCTTTCGTTCCGACGCAAGCTTCCATCCATTGATCTCGAATATGGAAGGGAGCAAGGTATGGCACGGAGCAGTAAGGGTGGAGTACCTGATCTCGGGGGCTTCGAGGACCTTCTTTCAGACGATGCGCGCCTGGATGATGGCAGGATGCTTGATGGATTGACTTCCAAGCAGCTGGGGAACGTGGGAGAGGCGATTGCCGCTATCTACCTCAAAGAGCGTGGATACGAAATTCTCGAACGTAACTATCGCTGTGCGGAAGGGGAGGCGGACCTCATAGCGCATGACACGGTAGACGATGTCATTGTGCTGATCGAAGTTAAAACTCGCAGGGTTCGTCGTCTTGATGACTGTGAATATCCAGAAGAAGCCGTTAACGCGAAGAAGCGTCGCCGCTATCGGCGGATCGCGGCAAGCTACATCATGGATCGGTTTCCCATTTCATCCATTCGCTTCGACGTCGTTGCCGTATCGGTGGCGTCCGGGCATCTGGCTGGTATCAGGCATATGGTTGGAGCGTTCGATTGGGAGGCGGAGCCGTGAGCTGCGGCGGACAGGGCTCGTTCGCCGTCCATGCCGCGTGCATAAGGGGCGTTGAGGCGCATCCGGTAACGGTAGAGGTTTCCTATGGCGGCAGCATACCCGGCATCACCATCGTTGGCATGGCGGACAGTTCTGTTCTCGAGGCGCGGGTTAGAATTCGCTGCGCTCTAGTCGCCTGCGGATACGATGTTCCGCGCCGAGCCATCATCGTCAATCTGTCTCCAGGCGATCTGAGGAAGACGGGTTCTGGATTCGATCTGCCCATAGCAGTTGCCATTCTTGCGATGTCCGGCCAGATTCCTCGATGGGGGCTCGATAGCTGTCTCTTTGTGGGCGAGGTCGGGCTTGATGGAGAGGTCATTCCCTGCAGGGGCGAGGTCGCTTACGCGCTGCTTGCTCGAGAGTCGGGACTTTCGCTTGTCGGCGCGCCGCGCACGGACCATGTTCCGTTCGAGGGCGTGAAGTCTGCCTATTTGGATGGCATCGGGGCGCTGCGTATGGGGATCGAGCGAGCGAGCAAGACCTTTCCCATCAGCCTTTCACATGTATCGTCGCATTTCCCCCGGCTTGACTATTCGGATGTCGTTGGCCAGGAGGTTGCCAAGCGCGCGCTAGCCGTCGCGGCCGCAGGTGGGCTCGGCATGCTTATGGTGGGTCCGCCCGGTTCTGGAAAAAGCATGCTTGCGAAGAGGATGACATCCATATTGCCTTCGATTGATCCCGCCGAGCGACAAGAGGCCCTTTGCATTCATTCGGTCGCAGGCGACGGCTACGAGGGGCTTTTGGCGGGGGAGCGGCCTTTCCGTCGTCCACATCACAGTATCACCCCTGCTGGATTGGTTGGTGGCGGAAGGCCGGTCCGTCCTGGCGAAGCGAGCCTTGCTCACGGAGGCGTGCTGTTTCTCGATGAGCTTGGTGAGTTTCCCACGGGCGTTCTCCAGACGCTGAGGCAACCCATCGAGGAAGGGTGCGTTCGAATAGCCCGAGTCGACGGCACCTACGTGTTTCCGTCTCGCTTTCAGCTGCTCGCCGCGAGCAATCCCTGTCCGTGTGGTCATCTGGGTGACGGGGAGATAGCATGCCGTTGCACGCCGGGTGCGATCTCGAAATATAAATCGAAGCTCTCGGGGCCGCTTGCGGATCGAATCGATATTGTGCTCGATGTCGCCAGGCCCGACCCAAGCCTCATTATCGAGGGAGCGGAGGGTCTTTCGTCGAGCGACTTGCTTGCGATGGTCGAGCGCGGTCGGGTTTTTCGTCAAGAGCGATTCGCACGCCACGGGGGACAGGTTTTGTTTGCTGGCGATATGCGCCTCGAGCGCATGGTCGAGGAGGGCGGTATGGATTCGGAGTCTTCGGATGCGCTGCTCGGGATAGCCGCGCGGAACCATCTGAGTGCAAGAGGAATCGTTCGCCTTTGTCGGATTGCCAGGACAGTGGCGGATATAGAACAAAGCCTGGCTATCAAAGTCGGCCATGTTCTCGAGGCGGCGATGTACCAAGGGAGGAGAACCGATGGGTGCATGTAGGGGGAGGATGGAGTTGAGGCTTGGCCAGCCCTTATATCCAGGTATGGTTGCGGAGCTTCCTGATCCACCGAAAATCATCTACGTGAGAGGGGATCCGACCGCTCTCAACGCGTCGTGCATCTCGGTCGTGGGAGCGCGCAGGGCGACTCCGTATGGCCTGGCGGTTGCCGAGATGGCGGCTCATGTAGCCGCAGAATCCAATTTAGTGGTCGTCTCCGGAGGAGCGTTGGGCTGTGATCAAGCCGCGGGTCGGGCAGCGCTTGAGGCTGGTGGAAGACACGTGGTCGTTCTTGGAAGCGGGGCGGACGTTGTGTACCCGCGTGGAGCCGAAGACCTTGTCGAGCGCACGCTCTCGCAAGCGGGGGCGGTAATCTCGATAGAGCCATGGGGAACCCAGCCCCGAAAGTACACGTTTCCAAAGAGAAACCGGGTTATCGCGGCTCTGTCTAAAGCGCTGTTCGTGACCGAGGCGGGTCTCCCGTCGGGTACCATATCGACGGCGGAAACCGCGATGGGCCTGGGTCGAGAGGTCCTCTCCGTTCCTGGGTCAATTCTATCTCCGGAGTCGAGGGGAACGAACTACCTCGTGTCGGAGGGTGCGACATGCATTACCGACGAGGAATCGCTCGAGGTGGCCATTTCTCGCATATACGGCACGCTGCGATATCAGCGCGGCGCTGCTCCCGGGCTGATCGGTTTGAGCGAGACGGAGGCTCTGGTCTTGGACGCCCTCGTAGCGAACCCGATGCGAGTCGACCAGATTTCGGCGATGCTTAAATCCGACGTGACCTCTACGTTGAAATTTCTGGGGGCGCTTACGGTTCGCGGGCTCGTCGAGACGATCTTTGATGGACGATTCGCGCCGACAAAGATCGCGCTTCACGCCCGTAGTCGTTTGGGTCACAATATTGGTTCAATGAAAACATGAAAGGGGAGACCATGACATTTGAGCGCGTGACCGTCGTCGGCGGAGGGCTCGCGGGAAGCGAATGCGCTTGTCAGCTGGCAGACCGCGGCGTGCCCGTCAAATTGTTCGAGATGCGTCCGAGCCAGTCATCGCCAGCGCACCATACCGGCCACCTTGCAGAGCTGGTTTGCTCGAACTCTTTCAAATCCACGCGTCCTGATTCGGCCGCGGGCCTCTTGAAGCAGGAGCTGCGTTCCATGGGTTCCGTCTTGATGTCTTGCGCCGATAGGGCGGCGGTCCCTGCCGGAGGTGCTTTGGCGGTCGATAGGGAAAAGTTCTCTCGTGAAGTTGAAGCAGAGGTCGCTTCGCGCCCCCTTATTGAGGTCGACCGCCAGGAGGTCGTCTCTATTCCCGACGGCTATGTGATCATCGCTGCAGGACCTCTTTGCTCGCATTCGCTGTCACAGGGGGTTATGTCACTGGTTGGGGGAGATTCCCTCTCGTTCTTCGACGCCGCCGCACCCATCGTCGACGCTTCCACGCTCGATATGGATGTCTTGTTTACCCAATCCCGTTATGGGGAGGAGGGAACGGGGGATTATCTCAACGCCCCGTTGAATCGTGAAGAGTACGAGGCTTTTATCGAGGCTCTCGTTTCCGCAGAGCGCGTTGTCCTCAAGGACTTTGAGCGCAGGGACCTTTTTCAAGCGTGCCAGCCCGCTGAAGAGGTTGCAAGAACCGGATTGGATGCCATTCGTTTCGGCGCGATGAAGCCCGTGGGTCTCATCGATCCGCGTACCGGTAAGAGGCCGTGGGCGGCCGTTCAGCTTCGAGCTGAGAACGCCGACCATACCGCGTATAACCTTGTAGGGTTCCAGACAAATCTCACTTTTGGCGAGCAAAAGCGCGTTTTCAGGATGATTCCCGGTTTGGAGAACGCTGAGTTCTTCCGTTACGGCGTCATGCACAGAAACACGTTCGTCGACGCACCCCATGTTCTCGATCGGTCATTCGCCGTTCCAGGTACAACGGTGCGCCTTGCCGGTCAGATTACGGGAACGGAAGGCTATGCCGAGGCTGTGGCATCCGGGTTGCTCGCCGCGCTTAACACTTATGCCGATTTGGCAGGTTTACCTCGTATCGAGTTACCCCGAACCAGCGCGTTCGGCGCGCTCGTCGACTATGCGACAAATCCAGAGACTCAGGGCTACCAGCCCATGCACGTGAATTTCGGAATCATTCCTCCTTTGGAGGACGGCAAGCGCAGGTCGAAGCGGGATCGCTACGCCGCGTATGCGGAGCGTGGCGCCGCGGACCTTTCCGCATATCTTGAGAGTCGCGGCGACCTGTTTTGATCGATGAGGAGAACGCCCGCGCGATCGATCGCGCGCTTGCTCATGTTGATGACTATATTGCGTTTGTCGCGTGCGTCTCGCGCTTATCGTCAAACACGGTTCGGGCATACGAACAGCATTTAGATGCATTCGTCGATTGGTGCGGGTGTCGCGGCATAGACCCTCTTTGCATATCCGTTCGCCGGCTGCGCGCTTATATAAGCGATATGCGCGCTTCGGGGTTGTCTCCTCGCAGCGTTGCGGCCCATCTTTCATCTATTCGGTCTTTTTTTCGCTGGATGATGGCTGAAGGCGCCGTCGAATCGAATCCTGCGGAAGCGATATCTTCTCCAAAGCTGCCTTCTTCGCTGCCCACAACTGTAAGCGCTCGGCAGATGCGCTCGTTGTTTGATGCCGTCGAGCTTGGAACCCCATCAGGCCTCAGGGACGCTTGCATGCTCGAACTGTTTTACGCCACCGGCGCCCGCATCTCGGAGCTCGCTTCCCTGAAGCTCTCCTCATTCGATTGGTCGAATAGATGCGTTCGCTTGTTCGGTAAGGGGTCCAAGGAGAGGATCGTCCCAATTCACCGGGGTGCTGCGGACGCTGTTCGATCGTACCTCGATGACGGTCGCCCCGTGCTCCTGCTTAAGGGAGGGCGGGCGTCGCCTACGGAAAACCAGGCGCTTTTCATTTCCGAGAGGGGCGGGGCGATGAATGCCGCTTCGCTGCGGTACCGTTTCAGGGTGCTGGCTCGTAAGGCAGGGCTTCCTAGCGATATCACTCCCCATACGCTCAGACATACATTCGCTACCGATTTACTTGACGGTGGAGCGGACTTGCGTTCTGTTCAAGAGCTATTGGGTCATGCAAGTTTATCAACCACGCAGGTTTATACCCATCTGAGCGTCGATAGGATGAAGGGGGCGTTGAGGCAGGCGCATCCTAGGGGCGAATGATGTCTTCAATATCTTTGTAGGCCCAAGGGTGCAATCCATAACACAACACCAACACAAGCGGCATGATTTTGTTGGAATCGCTTTGGATTCCTGCTATCATTCTTCAGGTTGCTGCTATTAGCAGCGCTTGTATCACACACGCGCGACTACTTTTCAGCCGTGGTGCCCGGGACTTGGTAGCACATGCTCGGGTGGCTGGGAAGGTCGACACCGCGCGGAGGCAAACCACAGGAGGTAACATGGCTACCACGATTAACATTCGTACTCTTCTCGAGGCCGGCTGCCACTTTGGCCACCAGACCCGCCGCTGGAACCCCAAGATGAAGGAGTTCATCTTCGGTGAGCGTAACGGTATCTACATCCTCGACCTGAAGCAGACCATCATCAACGCCGACCAGGCTTACACGTTCCTCAAGAACGTTTCCCGTGGCGGCCAGGTTCTGTTCGTCGGCACCAAGAAGCAGGCTCAGGAGGCCGTTAAGTCCGCTGCTGAGCGCGCCGGAATGCCCTACATCAACCAGCGCTGGCTCGGCGGCATGCTGACCAACTTCGTCACCATTCGCTCCCGCATCAATCGCATGGAGGAGCTCGAGGCTATGGTCGAGGACGGCCGCATGGCCCTTCTCCCCAAGAAGGAGCAGGCTGTTCTGGGCAAGGAGCTCACCAAGCTCCAGACCAACCTCGGTGGCGCCCGCGACATGAAGGGCCTGCCCGCAGCCCTGTTCGTTATCGATACCAAGCGCGAGGAGAATGCCATCAAGGAGGCTCAGCGCCTGAACATCCCCGTCGTCGCCCTGATCGATACCAACTCTGATCCGGACGAGGTCGACTATGGCGTTCCCTGCAACGACGACGCTATCTCCGCCGTCTCCCTCATGTGCGAGCTGTTTGCTGACGCCTGCCTTGCTGGCGCTGGCAAGGAGCAGATCTCCGAGGCCGAGATGGCTGGCGAGACCGCTGCTGACGCTCAGTAAGTAACATCTGATCTGTTCGTTAAGGTTCGTTCACCTCTCATTTGAAAGGAGCCAACATGGCCCAGATCACCGCTGCGATGGTTAAGCAGCTTCGCGAGATGACCGACTCTCCCATGATGGAGTGCAAGAAGGCCCTCGTTGAGGCCGATGGCGACATGGATGCCGCCGTTGACGTTCTTCGTAAGAACGGTCTTGCCAAGGCCGCTAAGAAGGCTGGTCGTGAGACCAACGAGGGTGCCGTCGCCGCCTACATCTCTGAGGATGGTAAGACCGGCGCTTTGGTCGAGCTTTCTTGCGAGACCGACTTCGTCGCTTCTAACCCCAAGTTCACCGGCTTTGCCACCTCCCTGGCCAAGGTCGTTGCCGACGTCAAGCCCGCAGATGTCGCTGCCCTTATGGCTGCCGATATGAACGGCGAGACTGTTGAGGCCGAGCTCACCGAGCTCATTCACGTCATCGGCGAGAACATGAAGATCGCTCGCTTCGCGGTTCGTTCCGTTGAGTCCGGCGCTCTTTCCTCCTATATCCACATGGGCGGTAAGATCGGCGTTCTCTGCGAGTTCTCTTTCGATAAGCCCGAGACCGCTTCTGCCGATGCATTCAAGACCTTCGCTCATGACGTTGCCATGCAGGTTGCTGCCACCGCTCCGGTCAGCGCCCGCCGCGAGGATGTTCCCGCTGAGAT
Organism: Collinsella sp.; assembly: GCA_048207125.1. Lineage (GTDB taxonomy): Bacteria > Actinomycetota > Coriobacteriia > Coriobacteriales > Coriobacteriaceae > Collinsella. The sequence continues at coordinate 8,857 of DBEWRE010000067.1, read as the reverse complement.
CGTCGAGCGCGAGAAGGCAATCTACATGGCTCAGGCCGCTGAGTCCGGTAAGCCCGAGGCTATTCAGGAGAAGATGGCTGTTGGTCGTCTGGAGAAGTTCTTCAAGGGCTCTGTTCTGAACGAGCAGGAGTTCATCAAGGATTCCAACATGACCGTTAAGTCCTACTCCGAGTCCGTTTCCAAGGAGCTTGGCGACACCGTTAAGGTCGTCGCTTTCGATCGCTTGGTTCGCGGCGAGTCCGACAACTAGGGTCGTTGTCTTTATGCCTTTAAGCAGGCTGTGGGGTTATCCTGCAGCCTGCTTTTTTATGGACCGCGTCCACTTTGCTGCTAAAATCTCTAGCAGTGTAACTTTTTTAAGGAGGAGCCTTGTCTGATTACCGGTACAAGCGCGTTCTGCTCAAGCTTTCTGGTGAGGCCCTTATGGGTGATGGAGGGTACGGCATCGATCCTTGCGTGACCGAGATGCTTGCCCGTCAGATTAAGTCCATTCATGAAGACGGTATCGAAGTCGGAATCGTCGTCGGTGGCGGCAACATCTTCCGCGGCCTTGCTGGATCCGCTAAGGGTATGGATCGTGCCCAGGCTGACTATATGGGTATGCTCGCTACGGTGATGAACGCTTTGGCGCTGCAGGATGCCTTCGAACACGAGGACTGCTCTTGTCGTGTCATGAGCGCTATCCAGATGAACGAGGTATGCGAGCCCTATATCCGCCGCCGCGCCATGCATCATCTCGAGAAGGGCGATATCGTCATCTTCGCAGCCGGTTCCGGTAACCCGTATTTCACCACAGATACTGCAGCAGCGCTTCGCGCTTGCGAGATCGATGCCGATTGCCTGCTCAAGGCAACGAAGGTTGACGGTGTGTACGATAAAGACCCGGTCTCTCATGCTGATGCTGTACGTTTCGACACCATCAGCTACCATGAGGTCCTGGTACGCGGCCTGCAGGTTATGGATTCTACCGCCACCGCCCTTTGCCAGGATAACCGTATGCCCATCATCGTTCTCAATATCGAGGGCGAGGATAATATCAAGCGCGCTCTTTGCGGAGAGCCCGTCGGTACCGTAGTCGTTCAGGAGGACTAACAATGGCGAGCATTACCGAGCACATGGATAAGACCATCGAGAGCCTGAAGCACAATTTCTCTAAGGTTCGTACGGGTCGCGCGAACGCCAACATCCTTGCCGACATTACTGTCGACTATTACGGCGTCGCTACGCCTATCAGCCAGGTTGCAGCTGTTAAAACGCCTGAGGCCCATATGCTCGTTATCGAGCCCTGGGACAAGGCGCTCGTTAACGCTATCGTCAAGGCTGTCTCCGCTTCCGATCTTGGTATTACCCCGAGCAGCGATGGCTCCATCGTCCGCCTGCCTTTCCCTGCACCTACTGAGGAGCGTCGCCGCGAGCTCGTTAAGGAATGCCGCGATATCGCGGAGCAGGCTCGCGTCGCCATTCGAAACATCCGTCGCGATTTCAACAATAAAATCGAGCGCGACGAGGAGCTCACCGAGGACGACGTCCGTCGCGAGCAGGCTAAGGTTCAGAAGCACACCGATGAGTACATCGCTAAGATCGACGAGCTCTTTAAGGCCAAAGAGGCCGAGGTCATGGAGATCTAATCGTGCTGTACGACGAAGAGAAGCTCATCGCTCATTTTGCCGACGCCCCCGCAGATATCTCCCTGGATGATATCGACATGAACCGCCTGCCGCGTCACATATCCTGCATCATGGATGGCAACGGCAGGTGGGCCACCGCTCGCGGCCTCGCTCGTACCGAGGGGCACAAAGCGGGCATCGTCGCCCTTCGCGAAATCATCACCACGGCCGTGAGACTCGGTATCGACGTTCTTTCTGCCTATGCTTTCTCGACCGAGAATTGGGGAAGGCCTCAGCATGAGGTCAACGTGCTTATGCATTTGTTTGCGAAGACGTTCATCGATGAGCTTCCCTTGCTAAAGCGCGAGAACGTTCGCGTCGTCTTTCTAGGCGATATCTCCGCTCTTCCAAAGAAGACGCGTGACGTTTTTGAGTATGGTTTAAAAGAGTGCGAGTCGCATACCGGTATGGTTCTTGCGCTCGCAGTCAACTATGGCGCCCGCGCTGAGATCGCCCGCGCCGCCCGTTTGCTCGCAAAGGAGGCCCTGGTTGGGTCTATCGATGTCGATGGCATTGATGAGCTGGCCGTGAGCGACCATCTTTACACCGCGGGTCTACCCGATCCCGAGCTCATCATTCGCACTTCCGGCGAGCTCAGGATTTCTAACTACCTGCTTTGGCAGGCGGCGTATTCTGAGTTTTATATTACGGATACGTATTGGCCGGATTTTGATCGTTGGGGAATGCTGCGCGCCGTCGCCGCATTCCAGGGGCGCGACAGGCGTTTTGGCGGTCTCAACGCATAAATATTGCTGCGGACCATCATTTCGCGTTCACTAGGAGTATGTACGGTGGAATCTTCTCGTAAGAATAATTCCGCAGTTGAAGGGGCGTCTGTGCAGGAAGCATGCGACGCCTCTTCTTCTGCCGATTCGAAGGCCGCTTCCTCGCGGCTTCACGCCTTTATCGTTCGCGCGGGTTTCGGCATCGCTTACGCTGCCATATTCATAGCCTGCCTTCTTCTCGGGGTGGTGCCAACCGCGGTCTTTGTTGCCGTTATGAGTTGGTTCTGCTGTTTCGAGTTTTATCGGATGATGAGGCTTGACGGAAAGGTTCCCAACGAGGCGTTGGGACTTACCGCTGCGGTCCTGTTCCCGTTGTCCGCCCTCGGAGAGTCGGTGCTGCTTACCGCGACCCTTTTCATCCTTATCTTGTCGGTCGGGCTTTGGTATCTCTATTCGCCCCGTACCCGTATCGCTGATGTGGCGGTTACCGTGTTCGGACCGCTGTATACCGGTTTCATGCTTTCAGCAATTGTGTTGACGCGTGGGTCTATCCCCGGCATCGCCGGAGCCCTGATGTCCATTGGCATCTGCGCATCGCTTTGGGTAAGCGATTCTTTCGCCTACATGGTTGGAAGCAGGTTCGGAAAGCATAAGATGGCGCCTAAGATTTCTCCCAATAAGACCTGGGAGGGGTTTGCGGGCAGTATAGGCGGTTCGCTTATCATTTGGTTCATTCTTTACGCTACAGGTCTCTATGAACTGAGTATTTTCGAGACCGTGCTATGTGGCGTTGCCGTCGCGATTCTTGGGGTTTTCGGCGACCTGATCGAGTCCCGAATCAAGCGCGGGGTGGGTGTAAAGGATTCCGGCAACCTTATCCCCGGTCACGGTGGGATGCTCGACCGCAGCGATTCCCTTATTTTCGGGTGCATTACGGCCCATCTCATCTTGACCATTGGAGGCATCCTGTAATGGAGGAGATTAAGAGGATCGCCATTTTAGGCTGCACGGGCTCCATCGGCACCCAGGCGCTCGACGTCTGCCGACAGCATCCGGATAAGCTTCGCGTCGTTGCGCTCTCCGCTCATTCCAGGACCGCTGACCTCGTTTCCTCCGCTAGGGAATTCAACGTCTCTCGAATCGCGGTTACCGATCCTGCTCATTACGAAGACCTGGCTTTACTCGATCTTCCCGACGCCTGTTCACTCTATAAGGGGTCGCAGGCGGCTATCGATATTTGCATGGGCGCTGACGTCGATATAGTTCTTGTCTCCATCGTTGGGGCTGCCGGTTTGTCTGCAACGTATCAGTTGATCGCCGCAGGTAAAAAGGTTGCGCTTGCGAATAAGGAATCGCTAGTTGTGGGTGGCGAGCTCATCATGCCCATGGTCAAGCCCGGACAAATGCTTCCGGTCGATTCGGAGCATTCCGCGATTTTCCAGTGCTATCAGGGTGAGAACCCTCGTCAGGCCCATTGCATCTGGCTCACCTGTTCGGGTGGTCCGTTCTTTGGTCGTACCCGCGATCGGCTCGCATCGGTTACGCCTGCGGACGCCTTGGCGCATCCCACATGGAATATGGGGGCTAAGATCACCATCGATTCAGCGACTCTCATGAACAAGGGGCTCGAACGGATAGAAGCGAAGCATCTATTCGATGTTGCGATGGACGATATCGTCGTCGTTATCCAGCGCCAATCAAAGATTCACTCGATGGTGGAGTTCGACGACGGGTCCGTTATCGCCCATCTCGGTGCTTCCGATATGCGCATTCCCATCCAGTATGCTTTCTCATACCCCCAGCGCTGGACTACCCCTGCTCCCCGTATCGACTTCCGCACCATTGGCGGTCTTGATTTCGATGAGCCGGATATGGAGAGCTTCCGCTGCCTTAAGCTTGCTGGCTGCGCTGGCCGAGAAGGGGGAACGATGCCTTGTGTGCTCAACGCCGCCAACGAGGTCGCGGTCGATTCGTTCCTTCATGGCCGCTGTTCGTTCACGGGTATCGACGAGGTCGTCGAAGAATGCCTCGCCTCCCATACCCGTCAAAACGTTGAGTCGCTTGAGCAACTACTGGACGTCGACGCGTGGGCTCGCGACCGGGCACGTCAGGCCATTCGTTCCCGCGTGAGATAGGGTATTTCTCATATGGAAGTCGTTTCTGGAATCATCGCCCCGGTATTCTGGGGCGTTCTCTTGTTATCGGTGCTCGTCTTCGTTCACGAGGGCGGACATTTTCTTGCAGCGAGGATGTGTGGGGTCCGCGTCACAGAGCTGTTTCTTGGCATGCCATGCCGCTTTAACATCCATATCAGCTCTAAGCGTATCGGTACAACATTTGGCGTTACTCCGCTTCTGATCGGTGGCTATGCGGCTATTTGCGGAATGGATCCACAGACGGTGCCCTGCGCTCCCGCGGTGCTCGCTTCCATTCACCGTCATGGCACCGCTTCCGTATCAGAACTTGCGAAAGAACTCGATCTTGATCCAGATGACGTCCTTGATGCTTGCACGTTTCTTTTGGGCTGGGGCTCCATTGCTCCCGTGTATGAGGACGGTAAGGACGCACATTCCAAGTATTACCCCATGACGTATGCGTCCATGTCTCGCGATGCCGCTGGAAACACCGTTTACGATGGTAGGGTTTTCGATCGCAAGCACGCTTCGAAGCAGGGAGATGTGTGGATCCCTCCCATGGACGACGATGCGTTTTATGCTCGCGAGCGCTCTCGTACGTATTTGGGTAAGGGTTTTTGGAAGCGCTCCTTGATGCTGGTTGCTGGCATCGTGGTGAACATTTTGACCGGACTTATCCTCATGGTCGCCGTCTATTCGATAGTCGGGGTCCAGACCGTCGATAATGTGAATGTCATAGGCGGTGTAGAGGCGGGATCGCCTGCGGCCGGCGCAGGGCTTGAGCCCGGAGATTCCATTGTCATGGTCGACGGCGAGCGCACGTTTACATGGGAAGAGGTGTATAGCGCTCTACAGGAATCCGGAGCCGACGGCGCCGTCGATCTGACCGTCAATCATGACGGCTCTCAACGGCAATTATCTATTCAGCTGTCCGATGAGGGTATATTGGGTATTCAGGCGTCTTTGAGAACCGTTCGGCTCAATCCTCTGGACTCCATGCGCGTCGGAGTTTCGTATATCGTCCAGACAGCGCAGGGTATCATCCGAATGCTCACGCCCCAGCACACCGTCGAGATGCTTAACAACTCGGCGTCGATTGTGGGCATCTCGGTTCTTTCAGCCCAGGCCGCCCAAGCCGGCATCGGAACCTTCCTTAATTTCGCAGCCCTCATTTCCTTCTCGCTGGGATTCATGAATCTGCTGCCCATTCCTCCCTTAGATGGCGGCAAGCTTCTGATCGAGGTCATTCAGGCGGTGCTTCACCGACAAGTTTCCGTCAAGGTGCAGACTGCATTCTCCTGGCTTGGCATCATCTTGTTTGGAATATTGTTTGTGTACATGCTCAGGATCGATATCCTGCGATTGCTCTAGAAGGGGGTACCCATGACGAATTCGACCGTCGCCGCTCGCAACTCCACGCGGCCGGTTAACATCGGCGGCGTCCAGGTCGGCGGTGGGGCGCCCATCGCCGTCCAATCGATGACGTGCACGCCTACAATCGACTCCGAGGCTACAATCAAGCAGGTCCGGGAGCTCGTCCACGCTGGGTGCGATATCGTCCGTGTTTCCGTGCCCACGATGGATGCCGTCGAATCGTTTGGGCGTATTTGCGCCGAGAGCCCTGTTCCTATCGTTGCGGATATACACTTCGATTATCGCTTGGCTATAGCCGCGGTAGAGCACGGGGCAGCAAAGCTGCGCATCAATCCCGGCAACATCGGGTCCTGGGATCGCGTGGATGCTGTGATCGACGCTGCGGGCGAGGCCGGAGCTGCTATTCGCATTGGCGTCAACGCTGGTTCTTTGGATAAAGATATCGCCGCTCGAGACGACCTGTCTCAAGTCGACAAGCTTGTAGCATCGTCCATGCAGTTCGTCGAGCATTTTGAGGATCGAGGTTTTACCGATATCGTTCTATCCGCCAAGGCGCACAGCGTGCTGACTACGCTGGAGACCTACCGCAGGCTCTCGGCGGAACTCCCTCAAATTCCCCTGCACCTCGGCGTTACCGAGGCCGGAGGCATTCAGCAGGGCACCATCAAGAGCTCTATCGCTCTTGGCGCTTTGCTTTCCGAGGGAATCGGCGATACCATGCGCGTCTCCCTTACCGCCGACCCCGTCGAGGAAGTCCCCGTTGCCTGGGGCATCTTGTCCGCCCTCGAACTTCGTCGTCGCGGACCCGAGATCGTATCTTGCCCCACGTGTGCCCGATGCCAGGTTAACCTTATCGAGATCGCCGATGAGGTCGCACGTCGACTTTCGTCTTGCACCAAGCCCGTTACGGTTGCGGTTATGGGATGCGTCGTTAACGGACCCGGAGAGGCCTCCGATGCCGATGTGGGCGTTGCTTGCGGCCGTGGTTCGGCGTTGCTTTTCCGCCATGGCCAGGTGGTGAGAAAGGTCGATGAGTCGCAGATAGTCGAATCGCTCATGGACGAGGTCGATGCCCTGTAGACTTGGGCTGTTTGCGGTATCATTGCTGTTGTTTTGCACATTTATCAGAGGAGTTCCACAGTGTCTACCAAACGTACTAAGGTCATGAAGATGTCCGCGCTGTACGCCCCCACGCTTAAAGAGGATCCTGCCGAGGCGGAGCTCGCCAGCCATCGTCTACTGCTGCGCGCCGGCATGATTCGCAAGCAGGCCGCCGGTCTATACAGCTATCTGCCGCTTGCATGGCGCTCACTCAAGAAGATCGAGGACATCGTTCGCGATGAGATGGACGCTGCTGGTGCCCAGGAGCTCCTTATGCCCATGGTGGTCGATGGCGGCTTGTGGCATGAGAGCGGCCGCTGGAATGCTTACGGCCCCGAGCTGATGCGTATGAAGGACCGCCATGATCGCGAGTTCGTCCTTGGTCCCACTCATGAGGAGACCATTACGGATCTGGTGAAGAACGAGCTTCGTTCATATAAGCAGCTTCCCGTGAATCTGTATCAGATCCAGGATAAGTTCCGCGATGAGATGCGCCCGCGCTTCGGCCTTATGCGCGGCCGAGAGTTCATCATGAAGGATGGCTACTCTTTCTCTGCGACGCAGGAGAGCCTGCAGGAGATCTATGATGACATGAAGGACGCTTATGCCCGCATCTGCGAGCGCTGCGGCCTCAAGGCGCTGCCCGTCGTCGCCGACTCCGGCCAGATCGGTGGCGACACCTCCGTTGAGTTCATGGCCCTTGCGGACGCCGGCGAGGCGAGCCTGGTCTACTGCGACGATTGTGGATTCGCGGCTGATGACGAGGCAGCGACCTCCAAGGTCGCCGTTACCGAGGGTCCTGGCGACGGCACCCTGCAGAAAGTCCACACCCCTGGCATGGGAACCATCGAGGCCGTTGCCGAGTTCTTTGGTTTTCCGCAGAACGGCACCCGTAAGTCTTTGGCCCTCATCGCCGAGGACGGTACCAGGGTCGTTGCCATCGTTCCTGGCGACCACGAGCTCAACGAATGCAAGGCTGAAAAGCTATTTGGCGATTACCATATGATGAGCGAGGAAGAGCTTGTCGAGGCCGGTCTCTTCAAGGGGTTCATCGGCCCCGTGAACCTCCCCGAGGATATTCGCCTTGTTGTCGACGAATCTCTTCGCGAGTCCCGTAGCTGGGCCTGCGGTGCAAACGAGGTTGACTATCACTTCACCGGTGCCTGCCCCGACCGCGATTTCACCGTGGATGAGTGGGCCGACCTCATTACGGTTCGCGAGGGTGACCCCTGCCCGCACTGCGGGCGTCCTCTCAAGGGCGCGCGCGGCATCGAAGTCTCCCAGGTGTTCCAGCTGGGAACAAAGTACTCCGAGGCCATGGGGGCTACGTTTGCGGACGAGAGCGGCGAGGAGAAGCCGTTCATTATGGGTTGCTATGGCGTCGGCGTCTCCCGCACCCTTGCCGCCGTTGTCGAACAGCATAACGATGAACACGGAATTATCTGGCCCGTTTCCATCGCTCCCTATGAAGTTTCGATCGTTCCACTCGATCCTAAACTGGATGAATGCGCTGCCGCTTGCGATGCCATCTCCTCTGCCCTGTGCGATGCCGGCATCGAGGTTGTTGTGGACGATCGTGACGAGCGTCCTGGCGTTAAGTTCGCCGATAACGACCTTATGGGTTTCCCGTATCAGATCGTCATTGGCAAGCGCGGCCTCAAAAACGGCACCGTGGAGCTGAAGGATCGATCCACCGGTGATCGTGTCGACGTAGCTATCGACGAGGTCGCCTCTAGGGTCGCCCAGATGGTAATTGATGCACGTTAAAGATCGGCTTCGATATCGCCTTCATATTGAGCGGGGAGGGGCTACAGTGGCCCCTCACCCCATATGAAGGGGCTGATTTGAGGCAATG
>DBEWRE010000066.1:0-9148 GCA_048207125.1 Collinsella sp. | reverse complement strand
CGCCGAGCGCCGATGGTACTGCGGGGGAAGCCCGTGGGAGAGCAGGGCGCCGCTGACCGGTGGACGGCACTTTCATATCGACGCAGCGGGCGGGGCCCTTCCGGGGCCCCGCCCTTCTTTTCGCCCGGCGCGCTGCGCTTTCGCTGTGCTTTTGGTATTGTGCGCGCCCCGCCTCATCAATCTTTATAAGCGGCTACAATGTTGCGGATATGCGTTATGTTCGGAGGTGTTTATGGCTCGCGCAGGAATTGGCGTTGATATCGTTGAGATTGGACGCATGGAGTCGATTCTAAAAAGGACTCCCTCTTTTGCCCTTCGCGTATTTACCGATGAAGAGCGCGCTTACTGTGAGTCCTCTAATCGACCTGCCGCCCATTATGCTTGTCGTTTTGCCGCTCGAGAGGCCGTTCTTAAGGCTTTGGGTACTGGGTTCAGCTCAGGTGTTGGTAGGCGTGATGTATCTGTTTCTCGCGATTCTTCCGGAAAGCCCATCGCTGTTCTTTCTGGCCGCGCTCTGGAGATCGCCCATGATCTTGGTGTTATCGAAGTGGCGCTTTCTCTTTCCTTTACTAACGATGTTGCCGTCGCAAACGCGATGACAATCACTGAGGATGTCCGACCTAAACAGAAGCCGGATAAAGAGACTGAGAAAGCGCGTATCGCCCGATCATTTAAGGAAGCGAAGAGCGTCCTTGATGAACTCGAGCGTATTCAGGAAGTTGAGCTTGTCTCTTTATCTGGAGAATCTCAAATCGCGGAACAGGAGAATTGAGATGAAGCCGGTATTAAATACTGAAGAGGTTCGGCGTTTGGAGGACCTCATTGAAAAAGAGGGAACTTCAAAAGCTGAGCTTATGGAGCTTGCCGGTGAGTTTGTCGCCGGTCTCGCTGAAGCTCGTTCTCCCAAGACGCTTCTCGTTCTTTGCGGCTTCGGCAATAACGGGGGAGATGGTTGGGTCGCGGCTGATATCCTGAGCCAAAAGGGTATTGAGGTGCACGTCGCGAGTCCCGTTGATCCTGACGAGATCCCGAGTGCCCTTGCTCGCCATGTTGCGCGACGAACAGCTGGACGTGACGTTACGGTTCATGTTGGTCCATCTCGCGATGAGCTTGTTCAGCTTATCGAGCAGTCGGATCTGGTTATTGATTCAATTCTGGGCACTGGGTTTCATGGGGAGCTGCGTCCTCCCTTTAATATCTGGATTTCCGCTCTTAATGACATGGATGCCGTCGTTGTTTCTGTCGATGTTCCCTCTGGACTTGATTCTGAGACCGGTGAGCGTGGGGAAGTCTGTGTCAGGGCGGATCTTACCGCCACCATGCTTGCGCCAAAAATCGGCTTGTACAGTGGTGATGGTCCCGAATACGCTGGCGAGCTTGTTTGCGGCGAGCTGTATGACAAATTGGATGAAGTGATTAGCGAGGTCGATCATGCGGCGGAGTTTGTTGAGCCCGCTGATCTTGTAGACTTCATCACGCCGTTGCCCGGCAACATAGATAAATATTCCCGTGGGTCAGTTTTGGTTGTTGCGGGGTCTGCAATGTACCCCGGTGCGGCTATCATGGCTGCCAAATCGGCTGCTCGTGCTGGAGCGGGCTACGTTACCGTCGCTGCTCCAGATTCTTGTGCCAACCTTATTCGGCTCGCGCTTCCCTCCATCCCCGTTGTCGCCATACCATCTGACTCTCGTGGTTCGTTCGGAGCCGCTGCCCGTTCGGTGATTTGCGAGATTGCTCCAAAGTACGATGTGGTTCTATGCGGTCCCGGTATGACGACCGCTTCCGGCTGCATGCAGGTGGTAACTGGTCTTCTGGAAAGCGACGTTCCCTTGATTCTCGATGCCGACGCTTTGAATTGCCTTGGTCGAGGTTCGATTGACGGCATCGATAAGACGCCCGAGCTGTATCGACGCAATGGCGCCTTGATACTGACGCCGCATCATCGCGAGCTTTCTCGCCTTGTCGCCGGTGAGCCCGTTCACGATCTCCGTAGCGCCATCGAGGCATCGCAGAGGATCTTATGGGCCTGCGGGTCGGACAACATGCTCGTTATCGCTAAGGGGCCGACGACCGCAGTGGTTGGGGTTGATAAGGTCCTGATTCCTACCGCTGGTCCCTCTTCTCTGGCAACCGCTGGGTCCGGGGATGTTCTCAGTGGAATTATCGCCGGCACCGTCGCGACCGCTCATGCTCAATCTGATTCCTGGCCCGAATTTGGCGCCTACGCCGTTACCGTTCATTCCTATACGGGGTTCGCGGCGGCGGCTGAGATGGGAGAACGCAGCGTTATCGCGACGGACCTTATCGATGTTATCGGCCAGGCGCTTCAGCTGGTCGAAGATGAGGCGATGCGCGTCCTTACGGATTTCGATGCATCCGCATCTAAAGGAGAGTAGCGATGCCAAGTAGCAAAGAGCCCGCAACTCGCTGGGCCTGGGTAGAGATCGATCAAGGTGCTCTTCGTCGCAACACGCGCGCGTTTAAGAACGTGCTTGGCTACGGCAAGCGCCTGTGCTGCGTGGTCAAGGCGGACGCATACGGACACGGCGCTGTGCAGTGCGCCAAGATCATGCATGCAACGGGTGCGGACATGTTCGCGGTTGCAACGGTTGCCGAGGGCGTGCAGCTGCGTGAAGGCGGTATCAAGTCGCCTGTCCTCGTGCTTAGCGAACCGCCCGTCGATGCCTGCGACACCTTGTTGGAATATCAAATTATGCCATCGGTCTATTCGTCCGAATTTGCGCTTGCCTACGGCGAGAGGGCGGTTGAGCTGGGCTGCGTCGGCAAGTACCACATGGCGATAGAGACGGGCATGAACCGTATCGGGGTTCATTTCACCGATGTCCTTGAGTTTCGCCGCGAGATCGATTTTCATCGCGGAATAGAATGCGATGGCGTCTTCACGCATTTTGCTACGGCTGACGATCCGGATGGATGGGACTATCGCCTGCAGTGCACGCGCTTTAGCGAGGCGGTCGCCGCGATGAAGGACGCTGGCTTTGAGTGCGGCATCGTCCACTGCAGCAATACGCCGGCGTCCATGCTCGATCGATCGGTGCAGTTTGACATGATCAGGGCGGGTATCGGCCTGTACGGTCTGCAGCCTTGCGAGAAGAGCGCTTCCGTAATGCCCCTCGAGCCCGTTATGAGCGTTCGGGCTCGCGTGACGCGAACCATCCATCCCGCGATGGGCGAGGGCGTGGGATACGGGTTTACATTCCGCGTTCCGCGCGCACGAGTTCAGGTGTGCACCATTCCCGTTGGCTATGCAGACGGCTTGTCCCGCACGCTGTCCAACAAGATGGATGTTCTCTATCGCGGACAGCGGATTCGCCAGGTAGGCAATATCTGCATGGACCAATGTATGGTTGCAATTCAGCAGACGCCGGCACGCCAAATGCCCGAGGCGGAGGTGGGTGACCTGATTACCATCGTCGGTAAAGACGGCGATGCGGCAATTACCATGGACGAGATGGCCCGTTTGCGCGGGACTATCAATTACGAGGTCGCATGCGGGTTCGGTATGAGGCTTGAGAAGGTTTACATTTAGGAGGCCCCATGGGCGTAATGCATATTCCTGGGCACGAAAACCAAGCGCCCCGCGAAGTGTCTTTGGACGAGATTCGCGACGTATTGGGGGATTGCCGCCTGTGCCCTTTGTGCGAGACGCGCAGCAATATTGTTTTCGGTGTGGGAAATCCCCGCGCTCGCGTTATGTTCGTGGGTGAGGCTCCGGGTAAAAACGAGGATTTACAGGGCGAACCCTTCGTCGGGCGGGCGGGGGAGAACCTTAACGGCATTCTTTCCCTGGCGGGGCTTGCTCGCGAGGACATCTATATCGCAAACGTTCTCAAGTGCCGTCCGCCAGCCAACCGAAATCCAAAACCCGATGAGGTTTTGGCATGTTCGCCGTTTTTGCGCGAGCAGATTCGAAGCATCTGGCCGGATATCATCGTCACCCTCGGTAACCCGGCAACGCATTTTGTGCTGAAGACCGAGATCGGCATCACAAAGCTTCGCGGCCGATTTCATCAAATGGGACATTTTGTGGTCATGCCCACGTTCCATCCTGCGGCGGCGCTGCGCAACCCGGCGTGGCAGGAGCTTCTGGAAGCCGACTTTAGAATGCTGGGCGACTACCTGTCCAGGCATCCTCAGGACGAGCAGCACCCCGAAGCCGCCCATTCCGATGCGCTGCCCAAGATTAGGGAGTAGCCATGGCGTTGAAGCGAGTGGACAAGAGCTGCTATCAGAGCGAATCGGTCGAGGATACCGAACGTTTTGGAGAGATGGTCGCCACCGCCCTGGAAGAGGGCGACGTGCTGATCCTCACCGGGGGCCTTGGAGTGGGAAAGACCCATTTCACCAAAGGTGTCTCACGGGGTTTGGGGGACTCCCATCTCGTGACGAGCCCCACGTTCGCCCTGATGGCCGTGCACGATGGAGGGCGGATTCCCCTCTTTCATTTTGATCTGTATCGCCTTGAGCACGCGTTCGAGCTCGAGGATACGGGAATCTTCGATGTTCTTGGCTACGAGGGAGCATGCTTGCTTGAATGGGGCGAGCAATTCCAGGATGAGTTGTGCGACGAGTATCTTTCCGTGGTAATCGAACGCAAAGGAGAGAACGGTCGTACGATTCGCCTCGAGGCATTCGGCCCCCGCGCAGAAGAGCTGGCGACGAGCATCGATGCCGCGATGAGGGATATCGCCTAGGTGACGTTTGCGAAATTAGGACTGAGATTGCGATGCGGCCTTTTGCCGCGGTTGGAAAACGGTTGGAAACCATGCTTGTAGTTGCACTAGATACCTCGACCGACATGCTCGCCTGCGCGTGCGCGGAGTGGTCGGAGGCGCCGGACGGCCCCAGCGTCGAGCTCCTCTCCCAACGCGACCACATGTGTCGTCGCCACGCTAACGTGGAGTTGGTGAACACGGTCGACGCCGTCCTTGGGGACGCGGGGAAAGCGATGGGAGAAGTTAGCGCGCTGCTGGTGGGTCGCGGGCCCGGCTCGTTTACCGGGGTGCGCATTGGCATCTCAACCGCGAAGGGCTTGGCCCGCGGCGCCGGTGCGCCCCTGTATGGAGTGTCGACATTGGACGCCTCGTCCTGGACCGCATGGCGCGCCGGCGTTCGCGGCCTGTTGGGCGTGGCGGCGGATGCGATGCGTGGAGAGGTGTATCCCGCGCTCTATATTCTGGACGAGGACGGTCCGCGCCGCCTTTTCGAGCGCGAGCGCGTAGTCAAGGCGGCCGTCGCCGTAGAAGAATGGGCGGCGCGAGCTGATCGCGACGAGCTGCAGCTTACGGGCGATGGATTGGTTCGCTATGCGAAGCTGTTCGAAGAGGCGGGCCTTATGGGTTGCGCTCTCGACCGCGAGTTGTGGTGGCCCACTGGAGAAGGATTGCTGCTGGCAGCCGCGAGCTCCAAGGGCCTGTTTCAGGCCGAGGACGGAGACCCCGCTTTGGTGCTGCCCATCTATACCCGCCTGTCGGATGCGGAGGAGAACGAGCGCAAGCGCCTTGGCCTCGAGCAGAGCGCTCGCAGCGAGGTGACGGGTGTTGCTGACGAGCTCGCTGGAAGGCATCTCCAATTTCGTCCCATGGGTCCGGCGGATGCAGAAGCGGCCGCTGCGCTTGAAGCCGCGTGCTTTGCCGGTGCAAACCATACGCCGTGGTCCCCTCAGCAATTTATGTCCGAGTTGTCGTCGGACGCCGCGGCACAGCGCTCTTGGTGGGTTGCGCATGACAACGGCGAGCTGGTCGGTATTGCGGGCGGTATGGCGATCGATGCAAACGTTGAGATTTTGGATGTCGCGGTCGCTCCCGGCCGCCGGCGTCAGGGAATTGCCCGCAAGCTTCTTTCGCATGTGAGCTATGACGCGCAGATGCTGGGTTGTACCACGGCGTCACTTGAAGTCGAAGCTGGAAACGAGGGCGCGATCGCCCTCTACGAGGCGCTGGGCTTTGTGCGAGAAGGTGTCCGCCGCGGCTACTACGGCGCCGGGGCGGACGCATGCGTCATGACCGCTACGCTGCCGCTCGTCTTGCCGGTCGACGCTGCGTCTCCGGAGCCCACCGCGGCCGTTTCTCGTCCATGGCCCCTACCCGCCCCACGCCGAACGGATGCCGAGCGCAAGCTCCTCGAAGACGGTGCCTTGGTGCTTGCGATCGAGAGCTCCTGCGACGAGACCGCGGTCGCCATCATAGATGCGAACGGTAAGATGCTTGCGAATCAAGTGTCGACGCAGATTGATTTTCATGCGCGTTTTGGCGGCGTCGTGCCGGAGATCGCGTCGCGCAAGCACGTTGAGGTGATCGTGGGCGTTGTGGATGCCGCGCTCGAAGAGGCCGCGGCGTCGCTCGGCATGCGCGACCCCGTTGCGCCCAGCGAGCTCGCCGCAGTCGGTGTGACGCAAGGCCCCGGTTTGGTCGGCGCGCTGGTGGTGGGCGTCGCTTTTGCAAAGGGCTTTGCGTATGCCGCGGGCAAGCCCCTTGTCGCCGTCAACCATCTTGAGGGCCATCTGTACGCCAATCTGCTGACCACTCCCGATTTGGAGCCGCCGTTTATCTTCACGTTGGTTTCCGGTGGACACACCATGCTGGTTCACGTCCGCGCATGGGGAGACTACGAGGTGCTGGGCGAGACTTTGGACGATGCCGTTGGCGAGGCGTTCGATAAGGTCGCGAAGGCGTTGGGCCTGGGGTACCCCGGAGGACCCGTCATCTCCCGCCTAGCCGAGGATGGCGACCCTAAGGCTATCGATTTCCCCCGTGCCATGATGCACAGCCATGACTACCGCTTCTCGCTGTCCGGACTCAAGACGGCGGTGGTTACCTATATCGAGCAGGAAACCGCGGCGGGTCGTACAATCCATCTGCCCGATCTGGCTGCATCTTTCGAGGCGGCCGTGTTCGACGTGCAGTTCAAGAAGGCTTGGGATGCGCTCAAGCAAACGGGCGCCAAGGAGTACTGCCTTGGCGGAGGCGTGGCGGCGAATCCGCATCTACGCGAGCTCCTCGTCCGTAAACTGAGTCGCAGGGGCGTTCGCGTGACCCTTCCCCCGCAGCACGCGTGCACGGATAACGCCGCGATGATCGCCGAGGTGGCGCGGCGCAAGTTCGGCGAGGGGGATTTTGCGAGCTTTGATATGGATGCCGATCCCAACATGACCTTGTAGGGGATGATGTGCGTTTCTTACTCGAAACGCTGCGTTTACATGATGGCAACGAAGGAGAGCGCCGTTTGACTGCATCAAGCTAAAGTGACAAACTACTAAGCCGTTCCACGAGGGAGTGGTGGCGCCTAGAGTGCGCACGTTTACGTAAGAAAGTTGTTAGAGCCATGCTACAAGCCCAGCTAATTATTATCAGCATTATTAGCTAACGCGGGTGAGCATGCTTTAGTTCGCCCGCGCGATAGCGGGCGGCTTCGAGCGATGCAAGGGCCGTCGAGATGAATCGACGGCCCTTGTTTTTTATGGCTTGGACGAGTTTCTTGGGGGAAGGAGCTTCAATGAATGGAGTTGCAGTAATCGTGGTCGCTGCGGTCGTTTTGGCCGTTGGCTACCTGGTGTATGGCCGTTGGCTCGCCAAGAGCTGGGGCGTGGACAACGCGCAGCTGACGCCTGCGCGCCGCATGATGGACGGGCAGAATTTCTCTCCGGCATCCTGTTTCACCGCGTTCTCGCATCAGTTCTCGTCGATCTGCGGCGCGGGTCCCGTCACGGGTACCATCGTCGCCATGATGTTTGGCTGGCTACCCGTTATGCTGTGGGTGCTGGCGGGCGGCATCTTCTTTGGCGCCGTGCATGATTTTGGCGCCCTGTATGCATCGATGAAGAACAACGGCAAGTCGCTCGCCCAGCTGATCGAGAAATATATCGGCCGTACGGGACGCCGCCTGTTCCTGCTGTTCTGCTGGCTGTTCTGCATTATCGTCATCGCCGCGTTTACCGACATGGTCGCCGGCACGTTCAAGACCGTCGCAGACGCCGCCACCGGCGCAGTCGATTACGCCAAGTCCTACGCGGGCGGCACCGCGGGCACGATCTCCATGTTGTTCACCTTTGTCGCCATCGCCTTTGGCTGGGGCTGCCGTAAATGGAACCTCACCGGCGCGAAGGAGTTCGCTCTCGCCGTGGTTTTGATGGTCGCCATGTTCGCCGTGGGCATGCAGTTCCCCATCTACCTCGATAAGCTTGGTTGGTTCGCCGTTATCATGGTCTATCTGGTCTTCGCCGCCGCGATGCCCATTCAGACGCTCAAGCAGCCGCGCGATTACCTTACCAGCATCATGATGTTGGTCATGATCGCCTGCGCCGTCATCGGTATCGTGGTGCTGGGCGCCGCCGGCAAGGCAACTATGACGGCCCCCATGATCGTTGATAGCGAGACCCTGGCCGCCCTGTCCGCATCCGGCAAGAACATGTTCCCGCTTCTGTTCGTATCCGTTGCCTGTGGAGCCCTGTCCGGTTTCCATAGCCTGGTTTCCTCCGGCACCTCGTCCAAGCAGGTCGAGAAGGAGTCCGACGCTCTGCCCGTTGGTTACGGCGCCATGATCGTGGAGTCTTTTGTGGGTATCCTTGCCGTCGTCATCGCCGGTATCATGTTCAGCGACCTCAACACCGCCGGCACCGGCGCCCTCAACAACGGCGTCGCCGCAACGCCCTTCCAGATCTTTTCCCAGGGCATCGCCCGCGGCATGACCGCCTTTGGCGTCGATGCTACGGTTGCAACCGTCTTTATGACCATGTGCGTCTCCGCTCTGGCCCTTACCTCCCTGGACGCGGTGGCTCGCATCGCCCGCCTGTCTTTCCAGGAGTTCTTCGCCACCACTAACGATGCCCTCGCATCCGAGGATTCCTCGTCCGCGACGGGCTTCATGAAGGTCGTATCCAATCCCTGGCTCGCCACCGCCGTCACCCTGGTTCCTGGCCTCGCTCTCGCCTTTGGCGGCTACGCGAACATCTGGCCGCTGTTTGGCGCTTCAAACCAGCTTTTGGGCGGCATGACCATGATCACCATCGCGGTCTTCTGCAAGGCGACCGGCCGCAAGGGCGCCATGCTCTACGTTCCCGTGGCATTTTTGCTGGTCTGCACCTTCACCTCGCTGGTGCAGAGCGCTCTGGGCTGCGTGACCGCGCTCC
>DBEWRE010000065.1:0-10004 GCA_048207125.1 Collinsella sp. | reverse complement strand
GGCGCCGGCGGCGCGGATGGTCTCCAGGCCCTTGGCGACCTTGGTGGCGTAGGCGGTGATAACGGGGCGGTAGGTGCGGCGCGCCTCGCGGACCATGGTGGTCGCCTCGATGTTCATGAGCTTGTTGTACTTCTCGAGCTTGCAGTCGTAGCGGCAAACCGCCTCGGCGCGCGACAAAACGCCCATGCTCTCGAACAGCTCGAGGTTTTTCGGCGCGATGAATGCGGGCAGCGCGTCAGCGGTGGTGCGGAGGTTGCACAGGCCGCGCTTCTCGGCCTCGATGGGCCACTCATCCGAGTAGCCGTCGCCGGAGAACAGGATGCGGCGATGCTCGCGAAGACGATCAGCGCAGTAGCCAAGCGCCTTCTCTTGGAAATCCTCGGCAGGGGCGCCCTCCAGCGCGTCGGCGAAGTCGCGCAACGCTTCGGCAACGGCGCAGTCGAGCACCATGTTGGCGTCGGAAACGTTGGCCTCCGAGCCCACGGCGCGGAACTCGAACTTGTTGCCGGTAAACGCGAACGGGCTGGTGCGGTTGCGGTCGGTGTTGTCCTGCTCCAGATCGGGCAGGACCACGGCGCCCAGGTCGATGACGCCGGTGGTGGCATGAACGGACGCCACGCCGTCCATGATCAGCTCGACAGCCTCGGTGAGCTGGTCGCCCAGGAAGATGGACATGATCGCCGGCGGCGCCTCGTTGGCGCCCAGACGATGGTCGTTGCCGCAGCTGGCAACGCTGGCGCGCAAAAGGTCCTGGTACTTGTCGACGGCCTCGATCACCGCGGTGAGGAAGACCACGAACTGCAGGTTCTCAAGCGGGGTGTCGCCAGGGTCCAGCAGGTTCTCATCCGGCGTACCCAGCGACCAGTTGTTGTGCTTGCCCGACCCGTTGATGCCCTCGAAGGGCTTCTCGTGCAGCAGGCACACCAGGTCGTGGCGGCTGGCGATGAGCTTCATCTTCTCCATGGTGAGCAGGTTGTTGTCGACAGCCTCGTTCAACTCGGTGTAGACCGGCGCCAGCTCGTGCTGGCAGGGCGCGACCTCGTTGTGCTTGGTCTTTGCGGGAATACCCAGCGCCCACAGCTCGTCGTCCAGATCCTTCATATAGGCCGAAACGGTGGGGCGGATGGCACCGAAGTAGTGCTCCTCGAGCTCCTGGCCCTTGGCGGGGGCGGCTCCAAACAGCGTCCTGCCCGTGATGACCAGGTCGCGGCGACGGCGGTAGGCGTCCTTCTTGATGAGGAAGTACTCCTGCTCGTCGCCAACGCTGGGGACGACCTTCTTGGGATGCTTGCCAAAGAAGGCCAGAACGCGCTTGGCCTCGCGATCGAGCGCCGTCATGGAGCGCAGCAGGGGCGTCTTCTTGTCCAGCGCCTCGCCGGTGTAGGAGCAAAACGCGGTAGGAATGCAGAGCACCTCGTCCTTGATGAAGGCGGGGCTGGTGGCGTCCCAAGCGGTGTAGCCGCGGGCCTCGAAGGTGGCGCGCAGGCCGCCGTTGGGGAAGCTCGAGGCGTCCGGCTCGCCCTTGATCAGCGCCTTGCCGGTGAATTTGGTAATCGCCGTACCATCGTGGTTGGGTTCCAGGAAGCTGTCGTGCTTCTCGGAGGTGATGCCGGAGAGCGGCTGGAACCAGTGGGCGTAGTGCGTGGCGCCGTTAAGCAATGCCCATTCCTTCATGGCGTGGGCGACGGCGTTGGCGACGTCCAGGTCCAACGGCTCGCCCTCCTCGATGGTAGCCGCGAGCTTTTTGTACACGTCCTTGGGCAGCCAGCGCTTCATGACGTCTTCGGAGAAGACCTTGGCGCCGAACCGTTCGGTAAGGTTGGACATGACTCGCTCCTTCCTGTCGCACCGCGGCATTCGCCACGGCGCCTCTTGTGGATGACACCTTGGCAGACTAAGCAGGATTCGTTGCATGTGTGTTTCGAAACGCACGGGCAACAAGAGCGCAAACGAATGGAAAAAACCCGCCCATAGCATGTTCAGCCGAACGTTCATGAACACGAGCCATCGATAGGAGCACCCTATGGACGCTATAGAATCCAAAGGACCCGCGCAGCGAAGTTCCCGCGCAAATACGCTTTGGCGACCCGAATTCGAGCACGATGCCTGCGGCATCGGCGCGCTCGCAAACATCAACGGCCACAAAAGCCATCAGATTTTGGACGATGCGCTCTCGGTGCTCGTCAACCTTGAGCACCGCGGCGGCGTGGGACTGGAGCGCAACACGGGCGACGGCGCGGGAATCCTATTCCAGGTCCCGCATCGCTTCTTCCGCAAAGAGGCCCAGAAGTGCGGTCAGGTCCTGCCGCAAGAAGGCGACTACGGCGTCGCCATGCTCTTCTTTCCTCAAGATGACCAGGGTGTGAAAGACGCCAAGCGCGTCTTCGAAGAGGGCTGCGCGGCATGCGGCATGCCCCTGCTGTTCTGGCGCCGGGTACCGGTCGATCCACATGACCTTGGCTCCACCGCGCAAGCCTGCATGCCCACTATCGTGCAGGCGTTCTTGGGAAGGCCCGACGGCGTTGGGGCGGGCGATGCCTTTGAGCGCGCCCTCTACATCTGCCGCCGCACCATCGAGAAGCGCGCCGACGCCTGCCCCGCCCTCGAGGGCAAGATCTTCTACGCGTGCTCCATGTCCAGCCGCACCATCGTCTACAAGGGCATGCTGGTAGCCACCCAGATGCGTCGCTTCTACACGGACCTCAACGATGCCGCGGTTAAAACCGCCGTGGCGCTGGTCCACTCGCGCTACTCCACCAACACCACCCCCAGCTGGGAGCGCGCGCACCCCAACCGCTTCATCATCCACAACGGCGAGATCAACACGCTCAAGGGCAACGTCAACTGGATTCGCGCCCGCGAACCAAACCTATACTCCCCCGTGCTGCAGGGCGACCTGGACCGCGTGCTGCCCATCATCAACCGCGAGGGCTCCGACTCCGCGATCCTGGACAACGTGCTCGAGTTCCTGGTCATGAACGGCCGCCCCATGACGCGCGCCGTCTCGCTGCTTGTGCCGGAGCCCTGGGATAACAACGACGCGCTCTCGCCCGAGCGCCGCGCCTACGATGCCTACCAGTCCATGCTGATGGAACCGTGGGACGGCCCCGCCGCGATCGCCTTCACGGACGGACTCACCCTGGGCGCCGCCCTGGACCGCAACGGCCTGCGCCCCGCGCGCTACTACGTCACCCGCGACGACCGTTTCTTGCTCTCCTCCGAGGTGGGCACCATCGAGATCGACCCCGCCAACGTGCTGACCAGCGGCTGCCTGGGTCCGGGCGAGATGCTCGAAGTCGATATGCAGGCGGGCCGCGTGCGCTATAACGAGCAGCTGCGCGACCAGATGGCAAAGCTCAAGCCGTTCCGCGACTGGATCGATGAGGAAACCCTTACCCTCGACACCCTTGTAGAAGAGCGGCGCGAGCGCAAGGTCGAACAGGTCGACAACGCGGAGGACAAGGACGTCCCCCGCACGGTGCGCGCCACCAAGCTGGGCATCCACTGGGATGATGTGGACGAGATCCTGCGTCCCATGGCAACCACGGCTAAGGCACCGCTCGCCTCCATGGGCATCGATGCCCCGCTCGCCTGCCTTTCCAGCAAGACGCGCTCGTTTTTCGATTACTTCTACCAGCTCTTCGCCCAGGTCACCAACCCGCCTATCGACGCGCTGCGTGAAGCCCACGTCACCTCCACGGTGCTCTACCTGGGCAACCACGGCAACCTGCTCGAGGACTGCCGCAACACCTGCCAGCTCATCCGACTGGATGCCCCGCTGCTGACCCAGGAGCAATTCGATAGCATCGTCTCCATCAAGCGCACCGGCTTCAAGAGCGCCCGCTTCCGCGCCGTATTCAAGCACGACGGCGGCGAAGGCGCGCTCGAAAAGGCCCTGGAGCGGTTGGGCGCCCAGGTTGAAGCCGCCGTGCGCGACGGCGCCAACATCATCGCCCTGTCCGATCGCGCAGGAGCAGACGAGCTGCCCATTCCGTCGCTTCTTGCCGTTTCCTCCGTTCACAACCACCTTATCAGACACGGTCTTCGCACCTTTGCGGACATCATCGTGGAATGCGGCGACGCCCTGTCCTCCCACGACCTCTCCGCTTTGGTGGGCTACTCTGCCAGCGGTATATTCCCCTACGAAGCCCATGCCCAAATCGCCGCCATGGCACAAGAGGGCGACCTTGTCGACGCGTCCGGCCGCGCGCTGAGCGCCGAGCAGGGCATCGCCAACTACAACCGCGCCGCCGTCGCGGGCATGGTGGGCATCATGTCCAAGATGGGCATCTCCACCGCGCAAAGCTACCACTCCGCCCAGATCTTCGAGGCCGTCGGCCTTGCGGACAACCTCATCGACCGCCACTTCACCGGCACCGTAAGCCGCGTGGGCGGCCTCGATCTGCCCCAAATCCAAAACGAGATGGAGCGCCGCTTCGACATGGCGCAAGCCATAACCCGCTCCCCCGCCCCCGACGAGCTGCGCACCCTTGGCCTCACCACCTGGCGACCGCTAGACGGCGAGGACCATCTCATCGACCCGCAGACCATCTACCTGCTGCAGCGCGCCGTCCGCACGGATAGCGCCGAGGACTTTGCCGCCTACAGCGCGCGCCTGCACCGCCCGGACCGCTGCGTGCGCCTGCGCGACCTGCTGGACTTCAACGCCGACGGCCGCACGCCCCTGCCGCTTGACCAGGTAGAGAGCGCTCGCAGCATCGTCACCCGCTTCAACACCGGCGCCATGAGCTACGGTTCCATCAGCCAAGAGGCCCACGAATGCATGGCCATCGCCATGAACCGCCTGCACGGACGCTCCAACTCCGGCGAGGGTGGAGAGGACCCGCGCCGCGAGACGCCGCTGCCGGGCGGTGATTCCAAGAACTCCGCCATCAAACAGGTCGCCAGCGGACGCTTTGGCGTCACCAGCCGTTATCTGGCAAGCGCGACGGAGATCCAGATCAAGATGGCACAGGGTGCCAAACCCGGCGAGGGCGGCCACCTGCCCGGTAAGAAGGTGTACCCATGGATCGCCGAGGTGCGCCGCTCGACCCCCGGCATCGGCCTCATCTCTCCCCCGCCCCACCACGACATCTATTCCATCGAGGACCTAGCAGAGCTGATCTTCGACCTCAAGTGCGCCAATCCGTCCGCGCGCATCAGCGTCAAGCTGGTGAGCGAGGCGGGCGTGGGCACCATCGCCACCGGCGTGGCCAAGGGCGCCGCCAACAAGATCTTGATCAGCGGTCATAACGGGGGCTCGGGCGCCGCGCCTCGCGACTCCATCTGGCACGCGGGCCTGCCGCTTGAGCTCGGTCTTGCCGAGGCCCAGCAGACGCTGGTCCAAAACGGCCTGCGCTCCCGCGTGGTGCTGGAGGCGGACGGCAAGCTTATGGACGGCACCGACGTCGCCGTGGCATGCCTGCTTGGCGCCGAGGAATTCGGCTTCGCCACCATGCCGCTCGTCGCCATGGGCTGCCTCATGCAGCGCGATTGCCAGCAGGACACCTGCCCCGCGGGCATCGCCACGCAGAACTGCCGCCTGCGCCACGGTTTTTCCGGCAAGCCAGAGCACGTTGAGCGCTTCATGCTCTTTGTCGCGGAGCAGCTGCGCGAGATCATGGCGCGCCTAGGGTTTGCCACGGTGGACGAGATGGTTGGCCACGTGGAATGCCTGCGCCAGGTTGAAGTCGAGGGCAACGACAAAGCGAACCTCATCGACCTTTCCGCCGTGCTGGCGCCCGCAACCTGCAGCTTCGGCAGGCACCTGCCCGGCGCCGACGCATGCCGCTACCTGCCCGAGATGGCGGCGGACTCCCAGCTTGAGCGCACGCTCGACGCCACGCTCTTCATCCCCCACACCGCAGAAGCGCGCGAGCACCTGCGCCCGGCTCGCTTCCATGCGGACATCGCCAACATCAACCGCTGCGTGGGCACCATGCTGGGACATGCCGTCACCTCCGCCCATCCGGACGGCCTGCCCGCCGGCTCCATCACCATCGACTGCGATGGATCTGCCGGCCAGAGCTTTGGCGCCTTTTTGCCCGCAGGCATCACCCTGAACGTAGAGGGCGACGCCAACGACTACTTTGGCAAGGGCCTGTCCGGCGGCGAGCTCTCCGTGCGCCCCAAGGCAACCGCGAGCTATAAGTTCGACGAGAACGTGATCGTGGGCAACGTCGCGCTCATCGGCGCCACCAGCGGACGCGCCTACATCAACGGCCTCGCCGGCCAGCGCTTCGCCGTTCGCAACTCCGGCGCCGTCGCCGTGGTCGAGGGCGTGGGCAACTGCGGCTGCGAGTACATGACCGGCGGATGCGTGCTGGTCCTGGGCGAAGTTGGCCACAACTTCGCCGCGGGCATGACCGGCGGCATCGCCTACGTCTACGACGAGTACGGCACCCTGCCCAGCCGTATCAACGAGGAGGGCGTCGCGCTGCGCACGCCCACGGAAGCGGAACTCGTCCAGATACGCGCCCTGATCGAAGAGCACGTCGCCGCCACGCAGAGCCCGCGCGGCATCAAGCTGCTCTATCGCTTCGACGCCGTCAAAGACCGTTTTATCAAGGCGATTCCCACCGAATACGAGCGCGTCATGCAGCAGTCCGCCGGCGCCAGCTACCAAAAGGAGGTCTAGGCCATGGGTAAACCGGGAGCCTTTCTCGACATCGATCGCGCGGCCAGCAAGCTGCGCCCCGTATCCCAGCGCGTCCGCGACTTCGACCCGCTTTATGTAGAGCTGGACGAGGACGCGCGCCGCGCCCAGGCAAGCCGTTGCATGAAGTGCGGCGTGCCGTTTTGCCAGACGGGCGCATCGTTTGGCAAGGCGCGTCCCAGCGGCTGCCCCCTGCACAACCTCATCCCCGAATGGAACGAGCTGATCTATCGCGGCAAGTGGGGCCGTGCCGCCGCGCGCCTGGCGCTCACCAGCCCGCTGCCCGAATTCACCAGCCGCGTATGCCCCGCGCTTTGCGAGGCCGCCTGCAACCTGGGCACGGTCAACGGCGAACCCACCACCATCCACGACAACGAGCGCGCTATCTCGGACTGGGAATGGTCCCACGGCGGCCCGGCGCGCTTTGAGCCCGCGCAGAAGGACGCTCCGCGCGTGGCCGTGGTGGGGTCCGGTCCCGCCGGCCTCGCCTGCGCCTGGGAGCTCGCTCGCCGCGGCGCGCAGGTCGCCGTCATCGAGCGCGATGACCGCGCAGGCGGCCTGCTTATGTACGGCATCCCCAACATGAAACTCGAGAAGAGCGTGGTCGAGCGCCGCACCGCGCTTATGGAAGAGCTTGGCATCGAGTTCCACCTCGGCACGGATGCCACCGACCCCGCGGTAGCCGAGCAGCTGTTGGACGAGTTCGACGCGGTGGTCATCGCCGCCGGCTCGCGCGCCGCCCGAGGCATCACCGCCCAAGGCGCGCAGGGCCAGGGCGTGGTTTACGCCGTGGACTATCTTACGGACGCCACGCGCTCGCTACTCGAGAACACCGTGCCCCAGATCAGCGCGGAAGGGCTGGACGTCGTGGTGATTGGCGGCGGAGACACGGGCAACGACTGCGTCGGCACCGCCGTGCGCCAGGGCGCGCGCTCAGTCACCCAGCTCGAGTTCTTGCCGCAGCCGCCGCAAAAGCCCTTGAGCTCCAACCCCTGGCCCGAGTGGCCCCGCGTACTCAAGACGGACTACGGCCAGCAGGAGGCCATCGACCTCATGGGCGGCGAGATGCGGTCTTGGGCCGTCGACACCCTGGAGATCGAACGCGATGAATCCGGGGCCCTGACCGGCGCCGTCGTGGTCGACCTGGACTGGAGCGCCGGCAAGCCCCAGCACCTTGAAGACACCAAGCGCACGCTGCCCGCGCAGCTGGTGCTGATCGCGTGCGGCTTCACCGGGCCGGAGGCAAGCGTATTCGACGCCTTTGGCGCCAGCGTCTCCGCCCAGGGACGTCCCCTGCCCGTTATGGAGGACGATTCCCACCGTTGCGCCGTCGAGGCGCAAGACACGCCAGGTGCAGCCGCGGTCTTCGCATGCGGCGACGCGCGCACCGGCTCCTCGCTGGTGGTCAACGCCATCGCAGACGCCATAGCATGTGCGGACGAGGTAGTGCAGAAGCTCGGCCTGTAGCCAAATCGCTTACCGCACGCATGATATGAGGGCGGCGGGGGATTTCATCCCGCGGTGCGTTCGGCGCACATCGCGCCTCCGACCACCGCGCGACGAAACCCCCGCCGCCCTCTTGCATCGCGCGTCAACCACTCGCGCAGAAAGGCTGGAACGGTCATCCGGTTGGTGCGTGACCCGGACCAGATAATGCGTTAGTGCGAAACAGCCGGAGTGCCAAATAATCGCCTAGTGCGGTTCAAATCGTGTCAAATCATGCGTTAGTGCGGTCTGTGCGGGATGTAGCAAGGGTGCCTTATGAATAGGTCGATCGCATCGTCCGAGCCAGAGGGCTCGGGCGATGGCGCTCAATGCATACAGGAGTCGCGGATGACGGTGAAATTATCGGAATAAACAACCTCGATGAG
Source organism: Collinsella sp. (assembly GCA_048207125.1). Lineage (GTDB taxonomy): Bacteria > Actinomycetota > Coriobacteriia > Coriobacteriales > Coriobacteriaceae > Collinsella. The sequence goes on along the minus strand of DBEWRE010000065.1, from coordinate 1,478 downwards.
GAACTTACCAGGCTCTCGAACATGATGCGCGACTCAATAAGGCCGGACATCCTCATGAATTGCTCCACCCAACCTGAGTCGATTGATGGCAAGACTCGTTCAAGAAAAGAAATCCAAGACGAACTTGGTGTTTCCCAATCAACGGCGATTCGACTCCTCAAAGAGCTGGAAACACAGGGGCACGTGAAAAGAGTCGGAAGCGGAAACCGCCCGCTACACGATCTCACACTGAGAGCAGGCTTGCCGAAGGTATCCAAGGCGAACTGAAAGGCTTGCCGCCAGCTAGCCATCAATCGCATTGATAATAAAACGCATCGCTTCGGCAAGGTCATCGCCATCCCACGCAACCGTGGCAGCGTCTCTCGCCTCATTCGAAGCGTTAAGCGCAAGCGATGCTCCAACCGAGTTGAACAACGGGACGTCGGAACGGCTATCCCCCACGGCAACGCACGTTTCCAAATCGATGCCAAACATACTTGAAAGGGAACGTGCAAACGCCGGCTTCTCATATTCGTCCGCGTCGCGCGCCACATTCCCCGTAAAAGCCCCGTCGACAACCTCGAGCTCGGGACCGCACCAGCCTTCAAAGCCAAAACGCCGGGCTAGATACTCGGCAATATAGGACCAGGTACAGGATGCAAGATACGGCGCAAAGCCAGCCGCGCGACACGCCCCGATCGCATCATGAATTCCATCGATTAGGGGCATATCGTCCAACCATTCCTCGACCTCGGCAAGGCGAAGCCCCGCGTATCCTTTCGCGTCCACGCGGCACACCGCGGCATTATCCATCTCACCGCGAGCGTAGGCCTCCTCGGCGGCGCGCATCTCCTCGCCAATGCCCAAGCGATCGGCAATAAAAGTTCCCGAATTAACGCCCCGAGTGAGCGTGCCATCGATATCGAAAAAGATGAGTCTTGAAAACGCCATGATCGCCTCCCAGGCATCTCGCGCGGCCGAATTGGACAACAAAGGCGGCGGGGGTTTCGTCGCGCGGTGCTCTGAGGCGCGACGAGCGCCGAACGCACCGCGGGATGAAATCCCCCGCCGCCATCTATCCGTTGAGTATCGAGAGCTACACGTAGAACAGGATGTCGTCGTAGGTGGGCACCGGCCAGTAGTCGGCGGCCACGATCTCCTCCATGGCGTCCACGGCGGCACGCAGCTCAGCCATGGCGGGCGCGACCTCATGCGCGTAGACCTCTGCCTGGGCCTGGCCGTCCACGATGGATTCCGCCTTGGCATGCAGCTCGTCCAGCTTGGCGATCGACATGTTGATCGCGGTGATGCCCTCGCACAGATCGTTCAGCGTCGCCTGCTCAAAGGCCATAGCCGCCTCGGCGCCGGCGGCGCGGATGGTCTCCAGGCCCTTGGCGACCTTGGTGGCGTAGGCGGTGATAACGGGGCGGTAGGTGCGGCGCGCCTCGCGGACCATGGTGGTCGCCTCGATGTTCATGAGCTTGTTGTACTTCTCGAGC
>DBEWRE010000064.1:0-1965 GCA_048207125.1 Collinsella sp. | reverse complement strand
AGATACGATGTTCGCCCCGTCGTTCGGCAACAGGCCTGCGTATCTTGTGGGACGCGATGCCCTTGTCGAGCGCTTTGTTGAAGGGCTATCTGCGGAGCCGGGCAGCCGCGATCGCGCCGTGGTAATGCTCGGCCAGAGGGGCTACGGTAAGACGGTGCTGTTATGGGAGCTTGCGGACCGCGCCACAGCCATGGGGTATGTGGTGGCGCACCCAACCATCGTGTCGTCGGGCATGCTCGACAGAATTGTTGAGAAAGTACAGCAAGACGGCAGCAGGCACCTGGGAAGCAAGAGCGTTCGCCTCGCCAATGCATCGATTGGCGCGTTTGGGTTTTCAGCTGGATTGGAGTTCACACGAGAGGTTCAAGAGGGCAAGTCTTCTCAGTTCAAGCTCACCCAGTTGGCTAGAAAGCTCACGGCAGAAGGCCATGGCATGCTGATTTTGATCGATGAGCTGCAGGCGAACTCAGAGGAAATACGACAGCTGGTTTCGCTCTATCAAGAGCTGGTGGGGGAGCAACTCGATGTTGCGCTTGTTATGGCCGGCCTTCCCGGTGCCGTTTCCGCCACACTGAATGACAAGGTCCTAACGTTCCTTAACCGAGCGCGTAAGGTGAACCTGCCGCCGCTTGCCCTGGGCGATGTCGACGCGTATTACGCGCGGGCGTTTGCAGAACTGGGGGTCAGCGTTTCAGACGGTGAGCGAAAGCGCATAGTAAAAGAGAGCATGGGGTCTCCGTACCTTATGCAGCTTTTGGGCCACAATATGGTGGTGCGCGCAACAGACCAAGGGCAGTTAAACGGCTCTATGATTGATGCGGCGGTCGAGGCGGCGCAAGCGGATTTTGAGAATGACGTTTGCGGCACGCTACTGGCTGCGCTGTCGGTTCGAGATGTTCAGTTCCTCAGCGCGATGGCTCATGACGAAGGCGATAGCAACATCTCTGCCATTGCCGAGCGCATGAATGTGACACAGGACTATGCGCAAAAGTACCGCAAGCGTTTGATCGATGCCGGGGCGATCGAGCCCGCTGGCTGGGGCCTCATTAGGTTTGCCGTGCCGTACCTGGCGGACTACTTGCGCAAAGAGTCTGGAGTGTGGTAGCGCCTTTCCGACGGCGCGGGTGGATGAGCGGATGTTGGATTGCGCTCCTGCTCGGTTCCTGCTCGGCTTGCTGCCATGCCCCGTCGGTCGTCAGGTCCCTCGTCCATATCCATAACATCTTCGCTTACGAGCGTCCGCGAAATCTGATAGGGTATTCCCCACGTCTGCAATATTCTTTGTATCAGTTGGCGTCACCGCGCGAATCGGTGGCGCTTTTTTGTTGCCGCGATGGTCGATTTGCCGCGGGTGCGCGGCGCCAAACGAAAGGACAAGGGGATGCCCACCAACAAACGAGAAAGCCTGATCTTTACCTTCATCATGTGTTTTGCCATGGTACTGTGGATGTCTATCTACAACGTTTCGCTGTACCAGGGCGGGCTTACCATGAGCGCCGTCGCGCAGGCGTGGCTTGGATTCCCCGTTGCTTACGTGTTCGCCATGTGTGCCGACTGGTTTGTCGCCGCTCCGCTTGCCAAGGGTTTTGCGTTTCGCTTTTTGGTGACGCCCGGCAAGAGCTCGCCGATGGCCATGACGCTGGCCGTGAGCAGCTGCATGGTTGTACCCATGGTGATCATCATGTCGCTGTTCGGCGCGGTCGAGGTCGCTTTTCAAACCGGAGAGTTTGCCGCGATTCCCTTTATGTGGGTTGTCAACATCCCCACCAATTTCATCATGGCGCTGCCGTGGAACCTGCTGGTGGCGGGTCCTGTTGCTCGCTTTTTGTTCCGTCGCGCGTTCCCTGTTGGCACCGTTCTTGCCTAGCGGGGGTGGACGGCATGCGCAGCGTGGCATGAGGCATAAGTAAGGCAGAGGCTGGAGAGGGCCATCGTCAAAAGACGGTGGCCTTTCCCTACTAGACG
>DBEWRE010000063.1:0-141956 GCA_048207125.1 Collinsella sp. | reverse complement strand
AATCTAGATTATTATAATCATGATTATATAGATAACGCGTAAGGGCGCCGGCGTATAAAGAATCCGCCCGATTCCCTATGTTGTGTGGGATACCGGGCGGATTGCGTGGATGAGGATGGTTTAGCGGCCGTCGTCCTGTTGCAGGCGCGACTGCTCGTTGCGACGAGCCTGTTTGGAGAGCAGACGGGCGGGCTTATCGGGATCGGGAACCGCCGTGGGCAGGGGCTCGTCCACGTGGCCTCCCCACCAGCCGCCCACAAAGTTGAGCGTGTGGAATACGTTGATGACGGCGCCCGGGTCGATATCCTGTACCAGCTTGATGATGTCCTGGCTTTCATATGTGGAGACCACGGTGTGCAGCAGGTACATCTTTTCGCGACTGTAGCCGCCGATGACCTCCGCGCAGCTGATGCCGTGCTGGAAATGGTTGACATAGGCGGTCATGACCTCGTCCGCCAAACGCGTGGTGATCTGCAGCGTTACGCGGTCATAGCGATGGTAGAAGCTGTCGATGGTCTTGGTGGAGATGAACTGGAACACAATGGAATACGCCGCGTTGTCCCAGCCGAACATCCAGCCAAAGATGACCAGGATGAAGCAGTTGAAAGCGAAGATGACGCCCCAGATGGTCTTGCCGGTGTGGTTGGAGACCCATAGGGCTATAAAGTCGGTGCCGCCGGTGGATGCGCCCGCCTTGAGCGCAATGGCGATGGAGAGGCCGGAGACCACGCCGCCAAAGATGATGTGCATGATCTTATCGCCCAAAAACGGAGCGAAATGGAAGATATTGAGGAAGAGCGAGGACAGCGCGACCTGCGCCATGGAGAAGATGACGAAGCGCTTGCTGATGCCGCTCCAGCACATAAGGGCGACAGGGATGTTGAGCGCGAGCATGCCGAGGGAGGTGTCGATTCGAACGCCTCCCAGCGAGGTGATGCGGTCGACAAGGACCGCCACGCCGGTAAAGCCGCTGGGCAAAAGGTCCGCAGGCTGGACGAACGCCTGGATGAGGAACGTCTGGATAAGAGCTGACACGAAGACGGCGATCGCGGTGATGATGCGGCGGACTATGGTGAGGCGCGCAAGCTCTAACGCGCGGTCGGTGAGGTTGTCGACGACGTTCGCCACGGATGCTGCTCCTTTGCGGTGGTGGGGGTGATGGTTGGGATGTGCCGAGCGATTGTATCATGCGCTTGCTTCACATATCGCCGTTCCTGTTAGGCGGTGCGGCGCGGACGTGTTTGCATGCGTCGACGGGTTCTAGAAAAGATCGTTGACGGGAAAGACCAGTGTTCCCGTGACATCCTCCCTCCAGCGTCTTGTGGAAGCGCCCAAGATAATTGCCGAGAACGCCGGCGGCTTGAGCTCGCAACTGGGGTTTGCGGATAGCTTTTTATAGAGACGGGCGATCCGCTTTGCGGACGAGGGAACATGGCGCTCGCCGAGTTCAACGTTGACGGGTGCCCAGGAACCATTTTCAAAGAGGACGATAAAATCGATATCCAGCCCATCCGCGTCTGAGTAATAGCACACTCGTCCGGGTGTGGCAGAAACCGGGGAATCGACGCGACAGAGCAGCTCATGCAACACCATAGATTTGAGGCAGGAGTGAAGCATGGGTGCGTCATGGAGAAGATCGGGGCCCGCGAACTGGCGCATGACGGTTCCCACAGAGCAATCGACGGGGAATAGGCGGGGCTTTGTCCTCACGCGCGAGCTGGAGCGTATGGGCGCATCCCAGCCGGGGATCTTTTCGATGAGGCAGAGCTTGTCGAGGACGCCTATGTAGGTTGACATGGTAGTTCGCGAGGGGGCCTTCGTGTTGAGGCCCTCGACAAGCTTTGCGAGGGCGGGATAGCCGGAGTCCGATCCCGCGCCGTCTGCGATTGCCGTGAGGACGGCGGAGGCGGTCGGCACCTTCTTCTTGCATATTGTCGACGCCTGCAAGAGTGCGTCCTCCACGCACTGTTCGGCCGCCCTTCGGCCGCCCTCTTCGTCAAGCCCTATGCCGGCGGGCCAGCCGCCAGCGCAAATGAGGTCGGCGGTCTGCCTGAGGTCGAGCGAGCTGGCGCCGGAGATAAAACGTCCGTGTACAAGGTCGCTCCAGGATACCTGGCCGCTGGAGTGGCCGAGCTCGGCAAGGGTGCATGGGCGCATCCTGACCTTGATTCCCCTCGACGCGTGCCTTTGCACATACGCATCTTGCGGATCCTCCGTGTATGAGGAGACGGCTATGTAGGAGCCGGTCCTGCCGGCTTCACGGTACATGAGTTCTTGCAGATCCGGGATGCTCGACCAATCGTCAATGAGGTGCGGTGCGGTGCCGGTGAGCGCAAGATGGGTGTTCGCCTGAATGATGGGGAGCACGAATTCCGTGTCGCTCAACGTGGTGGCGCTTTGGGCATGGGTGAGCGCGGCCCAGCTCTTGCCGCATCCGAGGACCCCCTCGATTTCGATAATCTTGTAGGAATTGAGGAGAACGTCCAAATCGGAATCTATTTTACGGAGAACGTATCCGCGCGGCATAAGAGGGTGGTTTGCAAGTGCCATTTCTAGTCCTGAAAAAAACGCTCGAAAATGATTAATAATCTAATATTAATGATATTCGAGCTAAAAGTTAATCTAGAAACGAGGAAAATAATTAATCAAAAAATCGAAAATTATAGATAGTAGTAAATACCAAATTCTTAAACATACTCGAAAACTAATACAGTAAATATGAGAAAACCGATTAACGTGTAAAAAATACCGCTCACGGACGTTCGTTGACAGCGAATTGGGGTCTGAGGAATATCGGAGCCACCTTGCAGTGCACCGCGGGACATCAATCACTTTTGAACTACACATGTTTGAGACGGGAGGGGTCCCATGATCGGGATTGTCGTCATGACACATGGCGCCTTGGCTGACGGAATCGTCAACGCATGCGAGCTTGTCACGGGTCCGGCAAAACAGGTTGAGACGCTTTCGCTGAAGCGTGAGGACAACATCGATGATCTGAGCGCCGCGTTCGCCACGGCGGTAAAGAGCGTCGATACGGGCGAGGGGGTGCTGGTCTTCACTGACTTGCTGGGAGGCAGCCCGTGCAATGTTGCGAGCATGCACCTGCGCACCAATCGCGGCTTCCAGTTGCTTACCGGCGTCAACCTGCCCATGCTTCTCGAGGCCCTTATCACTCGCGAACAGGGCATGACGGTCGAGGCGCTGGCGCAGAACTGCCGGTCAGCGGCGACCGATGGCGTCAAGCTAATCAATGAGATTCTTGGCTAACCGCCTCCCCCTCTGGCGCACGGGGTTCGATCGTCGTGCGCACGCGCTGTAATCAAAACGAGTCCAAGGAGGCATCATGCCCAAGGTAACGTTCGCTCGTGTGGACCACCGTCTCATTCACGGTCAGGTCATCACCAAATGGTCGAAGATTGCGGCCGCTCAGAAGATCATCATCGTCGATGATGTGCTGGGCCAGGATAGCTTCATGGTCGAGATCTACAAGATGGCTGCTCCCAGCGGCATCGAGGTTGACATCATGAGCGCCGAGCAGGCGGGCGCCGCATTTTCCCAGGACGCGCTTGGCGATAAGAACATCTTCATGCTGTTCAAAAGCATCCAGATGGCGCGCAAGGCGTTCGATGCGGGTTTGAAGCTCGAGGCCTTGCAGCTTGGCGGCGTACCCGCCGAGGCGGACCGCAAGATCGTCTTCCAGGCCGTTGCGCTCAATGGTCAGGACGTCGAGGATATCACGCACCTGCATGACGCCGGCGTGGAGATCACCCTCCAGGTTGTTCCCGAGGAAGCCGGCATGACCTTTGATGAGGCGATCAGGAAGTACAACGCCTAATCTGATCGACCGCCTGTTCTACACATCGCTTAAAGAAAGACGCAAGATATGGAACTCAACCTTTTCTTCGCGATCGTCAGCGGCCTGTGGTTCTGGTTCGCTGCGAGCCTCGCGGGCTATAGCTGGATCCAGACGCTCAAATCGCCCTTGGTCATCGGTACCGTTCTCGGTCTGCTCACGGGCAACCTCGAGACCGGCCTGGTTGCCGGCGGTAGTATCGAAATGGTTTATCTGGGCATGGTCGCCGCCGGCGGCAACATTCCCTCCGACCGTTGCTTCGCCGCACTCATCGCCATCCCCATCGCGATCCAGACCGGCGTGACCCCCGAGGTCGCCGTCTCCATCGCGGTTCCGCTCGGTGTTCTCGGCGTGTTCGTCAACAACCTGCGCCGCACCATCAACGCTGTTTTTTGTCCATTGGGCTGACAAATACGCCGATAAGGGCGACGAGAAGGCAGTTTGGCGCTGCGCGACCACCTATCCGCTGATCATGGGCTTCATTATCCGCTTCCCGCTCATGTTCGTGATCAACTACTTTGGCGCCGACTTCGTTATGAAGATGCTCGAGGTTACCCCCGAGTGGCTGCTTAACGGCTTCAACGTCATGGGCGGTATGCTCCCGGCGCTGGGCTTCGCTACCACCATCTTCATGATAGGCAAGATGAAGTACCTGCCTTTGTTCATCATCGGCTACTTCCTTGTTCAGTACCTTCAGATTCCCACCATGGCCGCTGCCATTTTCGGTATCTGCATCGCCCTGCTCATCACCTTTATGGGTAAGGATGGCCAGGCACTCGAGAGCTTCTCTTTCGCTAAGAGCGAGAAGAAGGCCGAGGACGAGAAGCGCCTGCTCGATAAAAAGGACGTCAACGGCGTGTTCCTGCGCTGGATCTGGACCGCGGAGCTCTCCAACTCCTTCGAGCGCATGTAGGCTTTGGCGGTCGCTTCAAGCTTTGCCCCTGCGCTGCGTAAGATTTACACCACGGACGAGGAGTTTGAAGAGGCTCTGAAGCGTCACCTGACCTTCTTCAACACCCAGGCAAACTGGGGTTGCCTCATCCACGGCACCGTCCTCGCCATGGAGGAGCAGCGCGCCATGGGCGCCGAGATCCCCGGCGAGATGATTACCGGCATCAAAACCGGCCTCATGGGCCCCATTGCCGGCATCGGCGATACCCTTGACTTCGGCACCATCCAGACCATCTTGTTCGCCCTCGGTGCCTCTTTCGCCACTGCGGGTAACGCCGTGGGCGTCGTGTTCCCCATTCTGTTCGCCGTCATCACTTTCCTCGAGGCCCGCTTCCTCTTCGGTCTTGGCTACAACCTTGGTAAAGAGTCCATTCAGAAGATCCTGTCCAGCGGTGCTATCAACGTCATCATCGACTGCGCCTCTATCGTCGGCATGTTCATGATGGGCGCCCTGTCCGCTTCCATCGTCAAGGTTTCCACCCCGCTGTCCTGGACCTTTGGCGACAAGGCCATCGTCCTGCAGGACACCTTGAACGCCATTGCACCCGGAATCCTGCCTCTGGCCGCCGTGTTCTTCGTCTTCTGGGGCATCAAGTACAAGAAGTGGACCATTACCAAGTGCCTGGTGATTCTCATTATCGCCTCTATTGTTGGCGCCTTCTTCGGCATCCTGTCCGTCTAGCGCAAGCAAACTGACGCACATTCCAATACCAGGATGTGCGGGCGGGGCAATCCCTTGATACAACCTCCCCTCTCGTTCATCCGCTCCATGGCGGGCACGTTTCAGACGCGTCTGGGCGAAGCCTTGCCGCCGCGCGCCCGCCGCCTCCGCACCATAACGTTCGGCATCAAAGCCGGCTTTTGAAAGGAAGAAAACATGTCCGATAAGCAGACCTTTACCCGTGAAGAGTTCCTGGAGGGCGTCCGCGGCGCCAACGGCACCCGCGCCCAGTGGTTCCACCTGATGCTGGAGGAGGCCAAGAAGCACGGCATCGATCCCGACGAGTTTTGCAAGGCGACCATCTACGCCTTTGGTGTCGAGCGCGGTCGCAAATATGGCGTGTGCGAGGGCAACCCCGGCAAGATGGCCCGCATGCTCTATAACTCCAACGGCCAGGATGTTTTCGAGATGGAGCTCGTCGAGGAGACCGACGAGCGCGGCCTGCTGAGGTTCCACCACTGCCCGCTGGCAGCTACCTGGCGCTCCATGGGCCTTCCCGAGGAGCAGGTCGCTGAGCTATGCCGCCTCGCCTGCTATAGCGATTTCGCCCGCGCGGACTCCGCAAACGTAAACCTTGAGTTCGGAGCCCAGATCGGTCGTGGTGACGACACCTGCGACTTGGTCTTCACCCCCAAGGGGGAGTAGCCGTGACGTGCGCCCCTTGCCCAGATGATGTCGCGGCTCAGCGCGACCGCATCATTGAGTTGCTGCAGCGCCTAGTGCGCATCAACTCGGAGCGCGCGGAGGCTCGTCCCGGCGCTCCTATGGGCGAGGGGTGCGCCGCAGCCCTCGCTCTAGCCCTTCAGGAATGCTCCAAGCGCGGTATCGCAACATATCGTTTAAACGATGCGGTCGCGTGGGCGCAAGTGGGAGACCGCGGCCCCCTGGCAGCGTTTCCCGTGCATCTGGACGTGGTTCCGGCGGGGGACGGATGGTCGCGCGACCCCTACGCCGGCTGTATAGAGGATGGCGTCCTATACGGTCGCGGCGCCATGGACAACAAGATTTCCGCCGCGATCCTCATCGAGCTCTTGGGAGATCTGGTTTCGCGCGCAAAGCAGCTGCCTTGTAGGCTTCGCCTCATCTTTGGAACGGACGAGGAGTCCGGTATGGGAGACATGCAGTCCTACCTTGACGCGGGGTGCGAGCAGCCGCGCTGGGGCTTTGTGCCGGACGCTTCCTTTCCCGTGGTGCGCGGTGAGAAGGCGCGCCTTCACCTGCGTCTGACCAGCGCTGTCTCGATGGAGGGTATCGAGGTTCAGGCAGGGTCGATGGCAAACGTGGTCCCCGATCGTGCGACAGCTCGTTTGGACGCACGGCTTCTCGACCGCGCCGCCCTCGATAGGCTGGAGCGCTCTGGTCTTACCGTGCGCAAGGCCGATGGCCTGGTGCAGCTCTCCGTGTGCGGTAAGTCCGCGCACGGCAGCTGTCCAGAGCGCGGGGAGAACGCCGCCGCGGGACTGCTCAACGCTCTTGACGATGCGCTATCTCGCGCATCAGATGCGGGTCGCGGCGCCCTTGCTGATTTATCGGCCTTTCTGTGTCGCGACGTGCATGGCGAGGCCCTGGGTATTGACCAGGTGGACGAGCTTTTTGGCCCCGTCACGGTCAACCTGGGCGTTGTTCGCCTGGGGGCCTCTGGGACGATGTGTGAGCTCGACGTGCGTTTTGGGCGCGGCCTGGACGAGGAGGAGGTTCTCGCCCGAATGCTTCGCGCGCTTGGCCCCGCGTGGAACATACAGGTTCTCGCCTCAAAGCCCGTTCACCTTGTGGGCCAGGATGATCCGTGTGTGGGGATTCTGCTATCCGCCTACGAGCGCGTGACGGGACTGCCAGGGTCCTGCTCCGTTATGGGCGGCGGAACGTACGCTAGCCTTCTGCCTGCCCTGGTGGCGTTTGGGCCCAAGTTCCCTAACACGCATTGTGGCGCGCACGGCGTCGACGAGCGCGTGGCGCTTGGGGACGTCGTCCGGGCGACCGAGGTATATCGAGAAGCGCTGCAAGGCATCATCGACCTTGCGGAAAACGAGAAGGAGTAACGTCATATGGTCGATTTCATCGGGCTATTAAAGAAGGAAGTTGTGCCGGCGGAGGGCTGCACGGAACCCATCGCCGTGGCATACGCCGTCGCGATTGCGGCGGAGCATTTGGGCGGCGAGGCGTCTCGAATCGACCTAAAGCTGAGCGCCAACATCATCAAGAACGCTCTTGGCGTGGGCATCCCCGGTACCGGTATGGTGGGTATCGACATCGCTGCTGCTCTGGGCGCCGTGGTGAAGCAGTCCAAGAAGAAGCTCGAGGTGCTCTCCGGCTTTACGCCCGACCAACTTGATGCCGCGCGCGCCCTGGTGAATGCCGGCGTTATCCACGTCGAGCAAAAGGCGACCCCGGAGGTCCTCTACATCGAGGCCATCGTCTCCGACGGAGTGGACACCGCCCGGGTCGTCATCTGCCGCGACCACACCAACGTGGTCCGCATCGAGCGCAACCACGAGGTGCTGGTGGACCAGAAGATCTCGGTGGGCGAGGGCGAGGGAGACGAGGGAACGGGTCTTACGCTCGAGAACATTTTCGAGTTCGCTACCACGACTCCCTTTGAGGAGATAGCCTTCATCCTAGATTGCGTTCCCATGAACACCCGCGTGAGCGAAGAGGGGCTTAAAGGCGGCTACGGGTTAGAGGTGGGCCGTCGCGTGGGAGCCGGCTCCAGCTGTCGTGGCGCCTTGCTCAACAACGCGACGCTGCGCATTATGGCCGCGACCGCTGCCGCAAGCGATGCGCGTATGGGTGGCTGTCCACTATCCATCATGACATGCGCCGGTAGCGGAAACCAGGGTATCGCCAGCTCCATGCCCGTCATAGAGCTAGGCAGGCTGCTGGGCGCTAGCGATGAGGAGATCGCCCGCGCAATCGTCATCTCCGACCTCACCGTTATCCATATCAAGGAGTACATGGGTCGTCTGTCGCCCTTGTGCGGAGCGGGTATCGCCGGCGGCACCGGAGCGTGCTGCGGCATGACCTATCTGCAAGGCGGAGACCTGCAGCAGATCAAGTTCGCGGTCAACAACATGCTGGCGACGCTTTCCGGCATGATCTGCGACGGCGCCAAGGCGACGTGCGCCCTCAAAATCTGCGCCGGCACCAGCGCTGCTATCCAGAGCTCCACGCTTGCCCTTGCGGACATATCCCCCACCAGCAAGGACGGCATCATCTTCGATGACGCCGAGGAGACTATCAAGAATATCGGCCGCCTTATGCGCGAGGGTTTTGCCCAGACGGACGAGGCGATCCTTTCCATTATGCTCGCCAAGCAGCTTAAGGCGTAGCGGCACCACGTTATTGTCCACGTATCTAAAAAGGTAGGTACCATGCTATTCTCTCCTATTCGTATCGATGAAGATGGAACGTTCTATGTTTCCGGTCAGCTGCCCAGCGACATGACGGCGAGCCTTGTGGAACAGACCGCCTCTTCTCTCGCCAATATGGACGCCATCCTGGTTGAAGCGGGCATTACTCGCGACCAGATTCGCAAGGTGAGCGTCTTCACTACGCAAATCGAAAACATCGCGCAGGTCAACGAGGCTTACGCGGCGTATTTCGACGGTGTGGAAAAGATGCCCGTCCGCAGCGCCTTTGGCGTGACGGGCCTGGTCGGAGGCGCCTTGGTCGAGGTCGACTGCATGGGCAAGGTCGCGCGATAGCTTGCTTGAGCACCCGGTGTTCCCAGGGCGGGGCACCGGGTTTTTTGTATTGGGAAGTCCGAGCGGGCGGCATTTGGCACGTTTGGCGGTTGATGGAGGATTACATGATCAAAGCGGTGGTTTTTGATAAAGACGGCGTGCTGCTCGATAGCGAGGCTGAGTACGACCGAAGGCGCAAGGTGTTCTTTGCTGAGCAGGGCATCGATGATTCGGCGTTCCCCGATTTCTACGGTTCCAACAACGATGAGATCTGGCGCACGGTCGAGTCGGCTGACGAAGCTCGTCGCGCCGAGCTGTTTGGGAGATTCGTCCAGCGCTTTAAGGACGAGCCCATGGTCTACGCAGACTATATCTATCCCGAAGCGGGTGGGGCTTTGAGCGCGATTCGCAAAGCAGGCTACATGACCGCGCTCGCATCCTCCTCGCCACGCGCCTACATTGACAAGTTTTTAGCTGCGGCGGGGTTCGATGCCTTATTCGACTACGTTGTGAGTGGGGAGGAATGCGCTCGCCACAAGCCGTTCCCAGACGTGTACCTCAACGCGTTCTCGGCTCTAGGCGTTGAACCGGACGAGGTGATTGTAGTGGAGGATTCGCCTAAGGGCATCGCGGCGGCCAAGGCGGCGGGTGCTTACGTGATTGCCAGAAAGGTTCCAAGTTTCCCTGATATCGACCAGAATTTGGCGGACGAATGCGTTGCGACGTTGGATGAGATCCTACCCCGGGTGCTGGAGCTATAATGGCCCGCTTGCGAGGATTGCGGGATTTAAGCTGCCAAGCCCGAGGATAGGGTTCAGACATGGCCCGGGACCTGTTGTGGGGCGCGCGATGGCTCTTGGGTTGTTTACAGAAAGCGCGCCATATACGTCGGTATGCAGGTGAGTTCACCGTCTTGTCGACATCGAATAGCCCTAACCCGATTTCCGCACTTTTTATTTTGCCCATTTACCCGATTTCCGCACTTTTTTGAAGTTCGAGTTGGTTCAAAGTCTGCGTTTTCGGGTGCTTATGACATGCGAGTCCAGCGCGCTAGCCTATGCTTAGCGGACGGTATCTGGTTGCCGGGCTGCCCGGCATGTTCCATGCGTCATGCGTTTTGGACGATAATGGACGGAAACGTTAAACCGATGCATAGCAAAGCGCGGCGAAGCGAGGCGAAAGACGGGTGGCCGTATGAATGACCAAGCGCTGCAGACACTCAAAACCTACTTTGGCTACGGGTCTTTTCGGCCCGGGCAGGACCGTATGGTGCAGGCCATCTTGTCTGGAAGCGACGCGCTTGGCGTTATGCCCACCGGTGCCGGCAAGTCCATCTGCTATCAGGTGCCCGCGCTCATGATGCGCGGCCTCACGCTGGTGGTAAGCCCTTTGGTATCGCTGATGGGAGACCAGGTGCGTTCGCTGTTGGCTGCAGGCGCGCATCCTTCCTACCTCAACTCGTCCCTCACCGTGCCTCAGCAAAACACCGTGCTGCGTCGCGCGGAGGAGGGGTGGTACCAGATCATGTACGTGGCGCCCGAGCGTTTGGCGGACCCGCGCTTTATAGAGTTTGCGCAACGCTTGGCATCTCCCGGAGGCTTTGGCATTCCGCTGGTCGCCGTGGACGAGGCTCACTGCGTATCGCAGTGGGGTCAGGATTTTCGTCCATCTTACCTGCAGATTTCCGCGTTTATAGAGGCGCTGCCCCAGCGTCCGGTGGTGGCGGCCTTCACGGCGACCGCGACCGAGCGCGTGCGGACGGACATTGTCCATATGCTTGGCCTGCGTTCGCCCCAAACCGTGGTGACCGGCTTTGATCGCCCCAACTTGTTCTTTGGGGTTGAGGAGCTGGGCGACAAGGCGAAGGCGGATTGGATACGCGCGTACGTTTCGCAGCACAGCCAGGAGAGCGGTATCATCTATTGCTCCACGCGCCGGGCGGTGGACGAGCTCTCCTCGGAGCTATCCCTAGCGCTGGCGCCGCAAGGAATACGGGTGGGGCGCTACCATGCGGGCCTGAGCACGGATGAGCGCACGCGCAACCAGACTGATTTTATCGATGATCGCGTGCCGGTGATGGTGGCGACCAATGCGTTTGGCATGGGTATCGACAAGCCCAACGTGCGCTACGTAATCCACAACAACGTTCCGGAGAGCATCGAGGCGTATTACCAAGAGGCTGGCCGCGCCGGTCGCGACGGCGATCCGGCAAGTTGCTATCTGCTGTGGAACGGCAACGACTTTAGGCTGCGTCGGTTTTTGATTGAAAAGAGCCGCGACGCGGCGGAGCTGGACGAGGACGGTCTGCCTCGCCCCGACCTGGACCAGGAGCAGCTGGAGCGCGCCTGTCAGAACCGCTACCGTCTTCTGCGTCAAATGGAAGGCTACTGCCAGACCACCGGGTGCCTGCGCGAGTACATGCTCCGCTATTTTGGGGACGAGGGTGCCCTGGGTGCCGCCGCTGTGCCGGACAGTGCGGGCGACCCTGGTGCCGTCGCGGGCGCCGCTATCGCCGGTGGCTCATCGTCCATACTGGCGGACGGATGCGGGGCGTGCTCCAACTGCCTTACATCCTTTGAGGTGGAGGACGTAACCCAAATTGCCCGCGCGATCGTGCGGTTTGTCGCGCCGCGGGCGGGCAGATTTGGCAAGACGCTGATAGCCGACGCCCTTCACGGCGCCAACAACGAGCGCGTGCGCAGCTGTCATTTGGATGAGGCGGCAGGCTACGGCGACCTGCATGACTGCCCGTTGGCGCGCATCAAGGATGTGATCGACCAGCTTGCTGGCCGCGGTTACCTGTCTGTGTCGCAGGGGCAGTACCCGGTGATTGCACTGGGGCCGCGCGCGGTCGAGGCGCTGGGCGAGGGGTCTGGCGGCGGGTCGGTTGACGGATCAGGCAACGGGTCTTTGACTGCGGCGCCGTTTGAGTTCACCGTGAAGCGCCGCGCCTCGAAGAGAGCTGGCTCCGCTCGCGCCCGCCGTGCGGTGGATCTGCTGCGCGAGGAGGCCGCCCTGGATGCTCGTCCGCGCGTGGGCGATGACGCCGATCTGTTCGAGAGCCTGCGCGAGCTGCGCACGGATTTTGCACGTGAGCGGGGTTGGGCGCCCTATATGGTGTGCAGCGACGCGGCTCTTCGCGGCATGTGCCGCCGCCGTCCCCATAGCCTTGAGGAGCTTTTGGATGTTCCGGGCATTGGCGAGAAGAAGGCGGCGGACTTTGGGCAAGCGTTTTTGACTCGCATCGAGGAGTTTGAGGACCAGCATTTGGGTGAGGTTTAGCCGAATTTATAAAATCGCAGGTAAATGTTCTGCTCCTACAATTCTCCTTGGAACTTTGTGCGAGACTCCCACATTTTGCCTTGGAAGTTGCTAAACTGACATAAAGGCGAGGGCGAGCGTGTATGGAGGATGCCGTGAAGAGGACATGTATGGGGGAGCTGGCCGTATGGAAGGGCCGCTCCGGACGTAAGCCCCTCATTTTAAAGGGTGCTCGTCAGACAGGAAAAACCTGGCTTGTAAAGGAGTTTGGACGCCAGGAGTTTACCGATACGGTGACGATCGATTTCATGCTCGACGAGAGCTATAAATCCCTTTTCATTCAGGATCTTGACCCTCGTCGAATCATTGCTCAAATCGAGCTGCGCGAGGGGCGCCGTATAGATCCCGAGAACACGCTACTATTCTTTGATGAAATACAAGAAGCTCCTCGCGGTATCGCATCCCTTAAATACTTCTGCGAACAGGCTTATGAATATCACGTTATCGCGGCTGGTTCTTATATGGGTCTTGGCTTGCGTCGCGAGGGGGAGAGCTTTCCAGTTGGCAAAGTTGACACGTTGACTCTCTATCCTCTGACGTTTGTAGAGTTTATTCGTGCTGTTGCGGGCGATATGCTCGCTGATGCGCTTGAGACGGGAGACATGGCATTGCTCGGCAGCGTATCGGATATGCTCGAGCGCCGCCTGAAAGAGTACATGGTCATTGGCGGTATGCCAGAAGTGGTGGCGCGATTTGCCGCAACCGGTGATTATGCGGAGTGCCGACGGCTTCAAAACGATATCCTCCAAGCTTATGATGCGGATTTCAGCAAGCACGCGCCGGTCAGGCTGCTAGAGCGTATGAGGATGGCGTGGCGTTCTATACCTGGTCAGCTAGCGCACGAGAATAAAAAGTTTATATACGGAGCGGTTAGGCCGGGCGCTAGGGCTCGGGATTTTGAAGAGGCCCTTCAATGGCTGGAAGATTATGGCGTGGTATATAAGGTTCCGCGCGTCGCCGCGCTACGCGTTCCCCTCGTCGGCTATGAAGATCTTTCTGCTTTCAAGCTTTTTTGCTGCGATTTGGGTTTGTTGGGTGCAATGGCGGGATTGTCGGAGGCGGCAGTGCTTGACGGGCAGCGTGTCTTCACTGAATTTAAGGGGGCGCTAACCGAACAATATGTTTTGCAGGAGTATGTCGCCCAAGGAGAGAGGCCGGTCTATTGGGCTAATGACTCTGGGTCTGCAGAGATAGATTTCGCGCTTGGAACTCCGCGCGGCATTATTCCCGTTGAAGTGAAAGCAGGGGAGAACCTTCGAGCTAAAAGCCTGCGCGTTGCGTGTGATAAGTTCTGTATCGATCGCGCCGTCCGAACGTCGCTGGCCTCGTATCGGGATGATGGATGGTTGGTCAACGTTCCTCTTTGGGCGGTATTGCATAGCAAGCATTTTGCTTTGGACCAATAGTATGTTCAATGGCAGATGGAGCCGGCTTGCAAGGGATTCCTCGGCAGGTCGGCTCCGTGCGCTGTGTTCTACCACCAGGTGAGGCGACTGATGTTGTCGCGGATGTGCTGACAGCTGGCATGGAACGCCTCAAGCTCCGCCTGGGAGAGGTCCAGCTCCATAACGCTCTCGACGCCGTTGCGCCCGATAATGCAGGGCAGCGAGGTGAAGATGCCCTCCTCACCGTACTGGCCGGTCATCAGGGTGGAGGCGCCCATCACGGCGTGCTCGTCATGCAGCACGGCGGCGACCACGCGCACGGCGGCGTTGGCCACGGCGTACTCGGTGCATTGCTTGCCGGCAAAGGTGACGTAGCCGCCTTGGCGCGCCTTGTCCTCCATCTCGGCCAGGTCAAAGGCAAAGCGCTCGGGCTCCTCGTCCGCCAACTGCACCAAGGGCTTGCCAGAGATAGAGGCGGACTTCCAGGCAGCCAACATGGACGCTCCGTGTTCGCCGATCATGTAGGCGTTGATGGATTTGGGGTCCAGGTTGCAGGCGAGTGAGATCTGGGAGCGCAGGCGTGCGGAGTCCAGGCCGGTGCCCGAGCCTATAATGCGCGAGGGATCGTAGCCGGTGAGGTGCCAAAACTCCGTGCAGACCACATCGCAGGGGTTGGAGATGGAAACCCAGATGCCGTCGAAGCCCGCATCGACAATGCGATTGGCAAAGGTGCGGCAGGCATCGGTGGTAAAGAAGAGCTCGCCGTCGCGGTTGCCTGCGGCCAGCGAGACCTTGCCGGCGGCGTTGACAATGATGTCGCAGCCGGCAAGCTCCTCATAGCGGTCCTGGCAGTCGACTATTCTGGTGTTGTACGGGCAGAACTGCAGCGAGTCGCGCAGGTCCTGCGTCTCGGACGCGGATTTGACGGGGTCGATATCGCACAGGTAGAGCTCGTCCGCCAAGCCCTGCAGCAGCAAGCTGTTCGCCACATGGGCGCCCACGTGGCCTACGCCTACAATACCAACGGTTCGCGGCTTGATCATTATGCATCCCTTCTAGCTGGAGAGCGTCGCGGGCTTTCGCGGCGCGGCGGCGTTTTGTTTGCGTGCATGGTAGCGCTGCAATGTGTCAGCTCTGTTGCAGAACATGCCCGAGGGCTGCCGCGCGCGCCATTTCGCCGCTTGCGGCTTTCGCGCGATACAAGCGGGGCGCAAGCGGGTATCGTATGCTTTACGCGTAAACGTGAGAGCCTAGCAATAGAGCCCAGAAACCTCGAGGTGGACCATGCCCATTCGCATACCAGACGCCCTGCCGGCAACCGAGACGCTGGAGAGCGAGAACATCTTTGTCATGACGGAGTTTCGCGCGCTGCACCAGGACATTCGTCCCCTGCGCGTGTTGATCTTGAACCTCATGCCCACCAAGATCGCGACTGAGACGCAGATCATGCGCAAGCTCTCCAACACGCCTCTGCAGTGCGAGGTGGAGTTGCTGCGCACCAGCAGCCACGAGGCTAAAAACGTGTCCGCCCAGCACCTGGACACCTTCTACCGTACGTTCGATGAAGTTCGCGATTCCCACTTCGACGGCCTCATCATCACCGGCGCCCCCGTTGAGCAGCTGGATTTTGCGGACGTTGACTATTGGGACGAGCTGGTCAAGATCATGGACTGGTCCACCACCAACGTGCATTCCACCTTGCATATCTGCTGGGGCGCGCAGGCGGGCCTGTACCACCACTACGGCATCGACAAGCACGAGCTGCCGGCTAAACTTTCCGGTGTGTACGAGCATCGTGTGCTCAAACCCTCTTCGCCGTTGGTGCGCGGTTTCGATGATCGGTTCTACGCCGTGCATTCCCGCTATACGGGTGTGGACGAGGATGCCGTCGCGGCTAATCCGGACCTGGAGATCGTCGCGACTTCCGACGTCGCCGGGCTCTATATTGTGAAATCGGTCGATAGCAGGCGGTTCTTTGTCTTTGGCCATCCGGAGTACGATAGCGACACGCTGCGTCTTGAGTACGAGCGCGACGTCAAGCGCGGCATCGACCCGGACGTGCCGGTGAACTATTTCCCCAACGACGATCCTTCGCGCGAGCCGCTCAACACCTGGAACAGCCAGGCGCAGCTGCTCTATACCAACTGGCTCAACTACTACGTGTACCAGACCACGCCCTACGACATCGCGCGCGTGGGCGAGTAAGGTCTACCGCGCGGAAGCGCGCCTGCTTGGTCGATGGAGCACGGGTGCGGCGAGGGCGATAATGGGGTCCTCTTGCGGGCGGGAGCGGCGATAAGGAGTGCGGCAGCCCGTACGGAGGGAGCGTCCTGCAACTCGATGCCTACAGCGGCCCGGGGAGGAGCAGGAGATGGCGGAAGCCGTCGCTGAATTCGCTTTCTTCGAGAACCCAGTCGCCGTCTTCCATCGTGAGTTCGAAGGTGACGAACGACGTTTTTGTCTTGCTAGACGAGAACGCCTTGTCGAAGTATGCGCAAAGCTGCGTTTTTTGCTCATCGTTCAGGGCGCTGTCGTTGGTATAGACCGAGAGTCCGTTTTCGCGCAGGTAGCGTCGAGCATTATCTTGGAAATCAAAGTACATTTCGTAGATGCTGAGTGCCTGCGCGCTGGTATATGCCGATGCGTGCGGTTCATCGGAATCGGGGAAGGCTGATACGGTCGAGATGTCGACGGAAAGGGCTCCAAGCGCGAGCTCCGCGAGCGGCCCCACATCGATGCCGAGCTCCTTGGGCGTTCTGGCGAAGTCATCGTAGACGCGCTTTTCCATCCAGCTCGTGATGCGCTGGGCGGCATCGGCGTACTGCGGCGAATCGGGCGTTGTGATGCCGGAGAGGCGGTCCTCAACAAGGGCACGGCATATCGCGGCATCTTCGCTGCGGTGCGGATTGGTAAATGAATGATCATCACTTGGGCGCTCATCGAGTTTAGAAATGGTGAACGCTTGGTAGGCGCAGCTCCCGACCCTAGATGCGACGAGCATGATCATGAAGATGGGCAGGGCTCTCCACAATCGGCTACTTTTTCGGTATGGGCGCGCGCTTGGGGACGTTGACGCGGGGCGGTTGTTCGCTCGAACGCTCCGCGAGGCACGCTCCTTTGCGGGAGCCTCTTCGCTATGGGCTTTGGGGGAGGTGGCGCGAGTGTTGTCGAAGCGATCTGAGGGCAGTTCTGCACGAGGGCTTTCAGATTCTTGGGAAGTGGTGGAACCTTGCGAATCATGCTCGTTCGATTTTTCGATTAGACGCTGACGCTCGAGTTCGAGCATCTCGACCAGGGCGGCAATTTCGGCATCTTCTTCATTCTCTGTAGCGGTGACATCGTCTACGCTTGACACGCGTGGAGCTTCGTGGGGCTCGTTCAGGTCGTCATAAACTTCGGAATCGGGGTCTTGCCAGGGTAGGATGGGTTCGCTTGCATTGAAGGGGCCGAAGTCTGGTTCGTGTCGCGGCATAGTTGCTCCAAGGGATGTGGTGACGGTAATGCAGGGCGTTTCGGTATCGCCGGGCGCATTGTGGAGTGTGTGCTACGCAGGCATGCCGAAGATATAGGCGCAGTAGCGCTCAAAGTCTGCCTCGTCGATCTTCCAGGTGTCGTCCTGGAGAGTGAGCCTTACTCGCATCGAGGATTCGCGTGATCCCGTCTCTGCCATCGCCGTCTGCAAGATGCTGGCGATATCGGCTTTCTGCGCATCGGCGAGTTCTTTGCCCTGCTTGATATCGAGAAGGTAGAGACCTTGTTCGCTCAGGTAATCGTATAGGTCGCTTTGGAATTCGTAGTACATGGTCATCATCGAGCACGCCTCGGCATCGAAGTAGACAGAGGCGTATGGATCATCGGCCTCGGGGAATGCCTGGGCGTCGACCTCCTCGTAGATGAGAGAACCGATGACCCATTCGGCGACGATGGCGGGGTTAACCCCCAGCTCATCGGGAGTGAGGTCGAAGTCGTTCTCGATGCGCTTCGCGAAAGCTGCTGCAATGCGGTCGGCGACGGCGGCGTGCTCGGGGGTTTCCGCGAGCAAGAGGTGCTCCATACGGGTGTTAGCGAGCAGGAGGCACTGGGCTTCAGGGGAGTCCTCGTCCTCTTCGAATGCGGGAGTGTCGTAGGACTTGTTCGGTGCGCTGGGTGTGAATAGGCTTGTCGTACAGCTCACGATGGAGCTGCCGGTGGACAGGAGGAGAAAGAGCATCCATATGCCCAGGATCAGCTTGAAGATGCGGCGCGCAATGGACTCGGGCGTTTTGTTGCGTGCCCTCTGAGCGCGGGCCTGGCGGGCCTCCTCGCGCTTAAGGGAGTCGGCGCTGCGCCGGCGGGTGCGGGGTGCCTTGGGCCCGTTGGTGTTGTTGGAAGCGAAGCCGGGCATTTGGCCAATCGGAGGCTTCGACATGCTATCACCGTGATGAGGCACCTCGTATGCTTCTTGCCCCTCGTCGTCGCGGGTCTCCGATTCTGGGTCCTGCCAGGGCGAGACCGGTTCGCCAGCGTTGAAGGGGTCGATGTTGGAATCACGGTTCGCCATGGCCGGTCTCCTTGAATTGGGTGCCTGGGGCATTGTCGCAAGTATAGCGGCGCATGGATGTGTTTCTGCGCCGCCTTCGGCGAAGGGTCCTCTCCATTGCCGTTCCAAGTGAGCGATTGACCCGTATGTATTGGCGCCTTTTCCTGGGTGGCTGCCCTTCGCGCGAGCCGCTCAACACCTGGAGCAGCCAGGCGCAGCCGCTCTATACCAGCTGGTTCAACTACTACCTGTACAAGACCACGCCCTACGACATCGCTCGCGTGGGCGAGTAGGGTCTACTGCGCGGACGCGCGCCTTCGGGCGATTGCATCGGCTAGGGGCAAAAGCCCTTTCTCGTACCGCGCTTTCACCAGCTCGATATGGGATTCCCGTGCCGGTTCAGACAGGACGCGCCATCCATATGCTTCGCGGGGGACGCTATCAACGAGATTCTCAAATGCGGTCAGATCGAATGCTGTGGCAATCCTTTCTATCGCTCTATCGAGGTCGGCGTTAATGGTTGTGCGCATGTAGTCGAACGGATGGATGTGTCTTGGTTTTCCATCGTCCCCAATGGTGAGGTAGACGGATATGTTGGTGCCAAATGCGTCCTGCAAGATGGCGTCGGAGTCACCGAGCCGGCGTTCAAAGGTGGAGTCGTTGCGCTTGCTGAAAAATGACGAGCCGTTGTCATAGACGGGTGCTAGTGAGTAGCGCCCGTCCTCGTCCATGAGAACCCCCCAGTTGCCGTTGTTGCGATCGGGGTTCTTGATGAGAGCGTCGACGACGAACATATCCCAGAATCTATCGAGGGTTCCCGGGATGTTAGATAGCGTTTCTGACTTTTCGATGCTGAGGAGCACGTCGGTTAGATAAACTGACGCCCCGTCCGAGGGGGAATCGTGAAAGCCATCGTCATCATCGTCCATCTCGGTTTTAAGCTCTGAGAACATGAACAGGCGCTTGCCAGGATAGGTGAAGTCCTTACATGCGCACACGATTTTGCCGCCGCGGTAGGCTAGCACGGTTTCATGGGCGGGGATTCCCAGCATCTGGTATAGGTGCGAGCCAAGGTATTCGGCTACGGGTGAGGAGGTGTACGAGGGGAGGTGCTTGCCGGCAAGGTCGCGCGATGAGCGCGGAAACTTTGCGATCCAATGCGCGCCCTTATAGACTATGCCCTCTTTTTTTCCGGCGCGCCCGCCGTAGAACATGCCGGATTTTGCACATTCGCGCAAATCGAGGATATCCATATCGCTAAACCTTTCGCTGGTGCCGTCTGTTCTGCCGCGCTGATCGAGTTCGTTGCGCTACCTGGCCGGATGCATTGTCTGAGACTGCTTACTGTCTGCATTGTACATGCTGCGCAACAATCTTAATGCCGCGTCTATATGGAGCTGGCAAGGATGACCTTGTATGCCTCAATCAGCTGCGGCAGGCGCATGCGGGCGTTAGCGGCGCTGGTGGAGGGTAGGGCGGTGAGCGGAATGCCGCGTTCGCGTAGCATGGCGCCGTCAAATCGCTTGGCAAGCGCTGCCGCCTTACCGCCGGTGCAGAAGACGTGCTGGATGGGTGCGACGTCCAGAATACAGGTAAGGTCATTGGGCTCCGGCTGCGAGATGCTGGCGTCGCTGGCGCCCGCGATGGTGCAGGAGCGCAGGACGTCCCACAGGGCGATGCGGTGTTGCAAAAGAAAGGCGCGACGCGGCCTGTTCTCGTCCAAAGCATGTTCTTGCAAGCCGTAGAGGCGCTCCATTATGCGCCAAAAGCGGTTTTGGGGATGCCCGTAGTAAAAGCCCACCTCGCGGGATGCGGGCGAGGGCATAGTGCCCAGCAACAGCACCCGCGAGGACTCGTCGAAAACGGGCTCTATGGTATGGATGACGCGCTGTGGTTGCGCGGTGCGTCCCGTTTGCATGGTACAGCGTGGTTGCGAGCGCGAAGCGTGCGGCTAGGCCAGCAGGTCCACGGGCACCAGGTCCGCGCGGGACGCCTCGATGATGTCGCGCCCGCCAAAGACGCATGCCGGGGCGGCCTCCGCTACGCGCGTGATGGTCTGCCCCAGCTGGCGCAGGTCCTCAGGCGTTGCCTTGAGCAGTCGCTCGCGCAGCTCCAGGCGCCAGCCCTTGGGGCGCTTGGCGAAGTACTCGTTGTCTTGGCGCTTGGTGAGCGCGTAGGGCTTGATGGGCGCATCGAAGCCGGAGGCGCAGCTGACCACCATGCCCTCGAAGGCGTCCTGCGTGGGCTCAAAGGTGCTCAGCCATTCGCCCGCGCGCGCGATGCGCTCAAGCGAGGGGTCGATCGCCGGGTCGCGATAGGTGTAGAACGCCAGCTGGCGGTCCATCATGGCGCGGAAGCCGCAGCCGTAGGCGCCACCCTTGACGCGAATCTCGTTCCATAGGTACTCGTACGTGACCGCCTGCGCGGCAACGGCCCAGGTGCCGTCCATCTGGATGTCGAGCACGCGGGGGTCGGTGCTGCGGGCAACGTAGCACACGTCCGAGGGGATGATGAAGGCCTCGCGGCGCGGCTCCGGCATGGGAACGTAGAGCTCCTTGGTGGGGGCGGTGCGGGGCGTAAGGCCCAAGTTGCCGGCGACGTCCCAATAGCGCTGGTAGTCCTCGTCCGAGCCGGTGAAGCTGGTCACGGTGTTGGTGGAGGTGAAGATGCGCGCCTGGAGCTCCTGCAGCTTGGCGACAAGATCTTCCTTGCGCTCATCGAAGTTGTCGAGCAGGTCGCGCAGGAAGCGGTAGAAGTCCACACCGGAAAGCTGCTGGGCAACCACGGCGGCTGGCGATACGTAGCTCATGGCGCGTGCCAGCGCGGCGGCGTGGCCGGCGTTGAGGAAGCCCTGCTCTGCGCCGATGCGCATCTGGACCAGCACGTCGTGGATGCGGTCGATATCCTCGAAGAGCGTCTCGCTCCAGACCTCGGCGGGAATCTGCGCCAGGGCGTCGACCTTCTCGGAGAGGGCGCCGGCGGCGACGGTGAGCTTGGGCGCGGCGAGCTTCCAGTTGGGCTGGCTGATGACCTCTGCGCGGAAGGAGAGGAAGCCAAGGTTGGAATCGATATAGCTATCCAGTTCCGCGGCGCTGCGGCGCTTGGTTGCCAGCTGCTGCATCAAGCGGGAGAGGATGGTGACGTAGGGCAGCTCGGCGTAGCTGAGGTGCGAGATGTCGAAGTAGGTGAGCGCGTAGGCCAGGCGGTGCGTGGGGATGTTGTGCTTGAGGCAGGGCAGCGGCGCGTTGGCGTCCAGCACGGGCTTGGACTCCGGGCGGGCCGGGCCGATGTCCGACACATGCAGGCGCGGCAGCGTGGCCTTGGCCTCGGGCGAGTCCTCCGCCTCTTGCTGGGCGCGCAGGCGCTCGACATCGTCCACGATCTGCTGCAGCTGCTCATGGGTAAGGGATGCCTTGATGGCTGCGAGCTCTGCTGCCTCGCCGGCGTCCGCCGTGGAGGCGTTGGCTTCGGTGCCGGCGTCCTCGAGCCCGTTCTCGTCCTCGGCGCCCGCGTCGAGCGCGGCGGATGCGACGCCCGTGGGGATGAGCTCCACCAGCGCGTTATGGTCGCTTTCGAGCACCAGGTCGCGTAGCAGGTCCTCAAAGTAGGTGCCGTCAAGCTCGCGGCGCAACTCTGCGTAGATGGGGGCGTAGCTAAGGGCCAGGGTGGCGGCATCATCGTCGTAGAGCCAGGTGCTCAGGACGTCGCAGGAGATGGCGACGCCGTCGGCGATGCCGTAGTCGCGCTGGCGAAGATCGTACTCGTCGTTTGAGATGGCCGCTTCCAGGCGGTCGCGCGGCACGCCCTGCTCGATGAGGCGGCGGCACTCGTCCTGAATAACCTGGCGAAGCTGGCGCGCCACCTGCGGCTTGGCGTTTTGCAGCATGATGAGGCCGTAGGGCTGCAGCATGTCGCCGGCGGTGTAGTAGGTGACGTTGCCGCCCAGGCCGGCTGCCATGATGGCTTTCTTGACGGGGGCCTCGTTGGAGCCCATGAGCGAGTCCATCAAGAGGTCTGCGGCGACGATGCGCTTGCGGTCCAAGGCGTCGCCCAGCACATAGGCCATACCCACCAGGGCGTTTTCCGGCGTGGTATCCATTTGGACGGAAGCGTAGTCGCACACCACGGGCTCTTGGCGCTCGAGCGGGTTGGGGTCGCCGGCGCATGCGCGCGAGGCGGCGTTGTCGCGCGACAGGAATTCCTTGTCCAAAAACGCGAGCATGCGGTCGGCATCAAGGTCGCCGTAGAGGGTGATGTAGCTGTTGGCGAGGTTGTAGTGGCGCGCGTGGTTGTCCAGGAAGTCCTGGTAGGTGAGCTGCGGGATGGCGCGCGGGTTGCCGCCGGACTCGTGCGCGTAGGCGGTGTCGGGGAACAGCGCCGCGGTGACGGCGTTGTCCAGCACGTCCATGGGGTCGGAGAGGGCGCCCTTCATCTCGTTGAAGACCACGCCGTTGTAGCGCAGGGTGCCGTCTCCTAGCTTGCCGCCCTGGGGAACGTCCAGCTCATAGTGCCAGCCCTCTTGTTCGAAGATGGCGGGCTTGGTGTAGATGGCGGGGTTGAGCACGGCGTCCATGTAGACGCTCGCCAGGTTCACGAGGTCCTGCTCGTTGGTGGAGGCGACCGGGTAGACGGTCTTGTCCGGGTAGGTCATGGCGTTGAGGAACGTCTGCATGGAGCTCTTGATGAGGTCCACAAAGGGCTCCTTGACGGGATAGCGCTCAGAGCCGCACAGGACCGAGTGCTCCAGGATGTGGAAGACGCCGGTGTCGTCTGCGGGCGGGGTCTTGAAGCCGATGGAGAACGCCTTGTTCTCGTCCTCGCAGGGCAGGTACAGCAGGCGCGCACCCGATGCGCCATGGCGCATGACGTAGGCGTGGGCATCAAGCTCGGGGACATCTTGGTCGCTAAGGACGGTGAAGCCATGGAGGGCGGGGTTCTTGCCCAGAAGCGCGGCGGCGCGCTGGATAGCGCCGGTTTGCGATGTGGTCATAGTGCTCCTATTCTGCGGTGGCGGGTCGCGGACGGCGGGAATCTGCGGCGCGCGGCGCGTGGCGTGCGTGCGCGGCGCCCGATGCGGTGCGGCCCGGCGTGAGTTTGCCTAAGGCATAGCTTACCCGTTAGGGGGCGCGTGGTTGCAGTTCGGGGCCAATTGGGCTTCGACGGCGCGCTGCGAACCGATCGCGTGCGTCGCTTGGCCTCCCTTTCGCCTATCGCCGAAACAAGGAGTTGCGGCTTGAAGCGCGATGGTATCCTGCGATAACCAACGACATCGATAGGGGTTTTACGGATGAGGCGCTTTACCACTGCGGAAAGTCGCGGCCAGGCAGTTGCCGTCATGGTAGGCTGCGCGTTTCTCTTTGCTGCCTTGGGCGCGTTTGTGTATGGCCGGTTTTGCACAAGTATCGGTACGGCGGGGCTGTACGGCAGGTCTTCCGTTGGCGTTGGCTTTATCTTGTTCGGCATTTCGATGGCGCTCTTTACACCGTGCCTCTTTCTGCAGCGCATGCGCCGAGCCCATATCGACCCTAGTCAACTTGGCAGGGAGCTCAAGGGCGTTGTCCTAGGGCTTCTTTGCTACGGCGCGTCGTTTATCTTTGCCATGGGCGCGCTTTCCTCTGCGGATGAGACTGGTCCGGTTGGAATCATCCTCGCGATCGCCTTTGGGTCGATTGCCGTTTTCTATCGTCGTCACCGCAAGAAGAATCCCATCGTATATAGGTATGCCGGGTCGGCGGCGCTTGCGGCGCTTTGCGGGGCGCTCGCGCTGTTCTCCATGGTGGCGGGCGCCAGTTCCTGCGGCGATATGCTCGACGATCTTGCCGGCGGGTGGAAGCAGGAGGAGTTCGCGTTCTACGGGGCGAGCATCAACCGTCCGAGCGGTCGCGGCTCTGCGCTCATGCCCGTCACGGTCGAGGTCGATCTTTATGAGGACGCCGATGCGGCGGAGGCTCGCCGTGCGAGCGCGCACCTTTCCATCAACGCCTCCGATTGGCCACAGGTCGAGCGGGTGCTCGACGAGCCGCTGGCAACGGTCCGCTGGTATCCAAAGACCGGTACGTTGGTGGGGGCGCGCGATGCGGACGGACCGCTTGCGGCGGGGGAGCCTATCGAATAGGAGCACCTGGGTTGCCGGCGTGTAATGTGCGCGATGCTCTGGGTGCGCGCTCGGATGGAAAGTCGCGGCGACGCTAGCGACTTAGGACGAGCATGAGCCGGGCGACGGATACGGCGAGCGGGTAGCGCTCTTCGAGCGGCACCTCGTCCACGTTATCGAGCGCAGCTTGGACGAGGTTCTCGCTGCAGCCCAGCGCGGAGGCGAGAACGGCGGGAGGGTAGGCGAAGTCGCCGTCTTGCTGGGTGAGCGTTTTGAGGGCGCCGGCAAGCCAGCTGTTGGGAGAGACGCTGAGTTGGAGCGTGGAGTCGACCTCTTTTTTCTTGAGGGAGACGAGCGCTTCGCGCGGATAGGCGCCCATCTGCGCCAGGCGCTCGTCCACGATCTTGCCGATGGCGGAATCGCTTGCGATGATATCGATGGCCTCTTGCATGGTGCGGTCCATGGCGTCCTCCGTCTGCTGATTGGTGGCGTTCGAGCTAGGCGGGCGCCGAGCTGGTGCCCATCTTGTCCCAGTATATGCTTTAGCGTGGTGCATCGTTTTGGGCAACGCTATGAAAAAGTTGCCGTGACCTTGCTTTTTGGTGTTGTTGCGGCGCGTGGTTGTGCGATATGGTGGACGCCTATGGGGACGAATGACGGGAGAAGAATCGCATGGATAGCGGGCTCGAAAAGGTGGGACGGCAGGATGGATCGCGCATCGAGGACGCGGTGGAGGGAGAGCACATGCCGTCTGACGGGCGCGACGCCACGTCGCGTGCTCAGCGCAAGGCATGGCGGGATCGCTTGAATGACAAGGCGGCGCGCCAGGCCCTGGTGGGCGTTGTCGCGACGCTCGCCGGCGGTACGTTCTGGGGATTCTCCGGCACGTGCGCCAGCTTTTTGTTTGCGAATTACGACATCGACACCATGTGGCTCACCTGCATACGCCAGATCTTGGCGGGCGCCACGTTTTTGATCGTGGTGCTGATGTTCGACCGCAAGCGCCTGTTCACCCTACTCACTACGCCCAAGCATCTTAAAACGTTGCTGCTGCTCGCCGCGTTCGGCGTGTTCTTCAACCAGTTCTTCTACCTGTTGGCGGTGCGCCTTACCAATGCCGGCACGGCTACGGTGCTGCAGTGCCTGCAGCTGGTGCTGATCATGGCCTATACGTGCGTGACCGTGCGACGCCTGCCGCGCCGCCGAGAACTCGCCGGCCTGATCCTGGCGTTTGGCGGCACGTACCTTATCGCTACGGGCGGCGACCCCACCCAGCTCGCGATTCCGCCCGAGGGCTTGGCTGTTGGCCTGATCGCGGCGGTGGGTGCCGCGTGCATGTCCATCATCCCCACCAGCATCCTGCCCATCTACGGTTCCGCTATCGTTACGGGCACGGCGATGTTTATCTCGGGCATTGTGAGCTCGTTCTTCATTCAGCCATGGAACAACGTGCCCGTGCTGGACGGAATGGGCTGGGGCGCGCTGCTGGTGCTGATCTTTGTGGGGTCCTGCCTGGCGTACGCGCTGTACCTGCAGGGCGTGAAGGACATAGGGTCCGTGCGCGCCAGCCTGCTGGGTACGGTGGAGCCGGTTTCCGCTACGGTTACCAGTGCTTTGTTCTTGGGAACCTTCTTCGCTCCCACGGACATCGTCGGTTTCGCGCTCATCATATTCATGGTGTTCCTGACGGCGTAGGAGTGCATCGGCAGATCCGCGTCTAAATAGGTGTTT
This sequence comes from Collinsella sp., assembly GCA_048207125.1. Classification (GTDB taxonomy): domain Bacteria; phylum Actinomycetota; class Coriobacteriia; order Coriobacteriales; family Coriobacteriaceae; genus Collinsella. The sequence continues at coordinate 115,698 of DBEWRE010000063.1, read as the reverse complement.
GTGCAAAAACGGCCCCGATCTCCATTGCGAGATCGGGGCCGTCATCGTTTGGCGCGATAGACGCCGGGAGTCACCTTGCGCGAGCGAGGCGAGGTGCTACTCGACTGGGTCCACGGCGGGAACCTTGATGCCCTCGCCGGCCTGGTCCGCGGTGATGATCTGCTCGAACATGCTGGTGGAGTCGCGGAAGTCCGTGGGCAGCACCACCGTAGCGGCCTTGCCGCTCTTGGCGAACTCGCTCATCATCTCGGTCCACTGGGTGAACATGAACAGCTGGTTGGCCTCGTCGTTGCCCACGCCGGTCTCCTGAATGGTCTCAAGCGAGTCCTTGATGCCCAGCGCGATGGCCTTGCGCTGGTTGGCGATGCCCTCGCCGGCCTTCTCCATGGCTTCCGCCTCCGCCTTGGCCTCGGTGACGCGGCGGATACGGTCCGCTTCTGCCAGATCCTGCGCAGCGGCCTTGGTGCGCTGGGCGGCGTTGATCTGGTTCATGGAATCCTCTACCTCCGCTGGCAGCGCGATCTTGGTGATCAGCGTGGAGACCAGGGTGAAGCCGTAGGCTGCCATCTGCTCGGAGACGGTGGCGTTGACGTCCTTGGCGATGTCGTCCTTCTTGGCGAAGACCTCGTCCAGCGTATAGACGGGGATGGAGGAACGCAGGGCGTCGGTGATGAAGTCGCGCATCTGGGCGACGGGCTGCTGCAGCATGTAGTAGCTCTTGTAGACGCCGGAGTCCGCAGGGCCGGAGCCCATGTCGTAGCTGACGTGGTACTGGGCGGAGACCTCCAGGCCGATGGTGACGTTGTCCTCGGTCTTCACGTCGATGTCGAAGCCGTTCTTCATGGTGCGCAGGCTTACCGTGGCGGCCTTGCGGTCGATGAAGGGGATCTTGGCATGGAAGCCCGCGCCGACGATGCGGTGGAACTTGCCCAGCCGCTCGATGATGACGGCGTGCTGTTGCTTGACTACGAAGAAGACGTTGCCGGTGAGCGCGGCGATCACCAGCAGGATGAGGGCGAGGCCGATGAGGCCGCCGAAGAGGTTGAAGATTGCGTAGAGCATGCGTGCTCCTTCGAACGGGTTCTGGACGAGCGGACCCGACCCGGGTGTCGCCGAATGCGGCCGGCGGCACGATAGGGAAGCGGTCCGGTTCCAGAAACGGGATACGTTAGGCAACAGGATACCCATTTGCGGGGTGAGAAATGACATCCGCCGCTCGCCGCCCCACGCGACCGCTCGCCGCTTTGACGGAGCCGCTGTCCCGGCATAGAAAGGGCGACCCGCATGGGGCCGCCCGGGATGTTCCTCGTCCAAAGACGCAACTTGATGCGGAGAAAAACGGTTGCGCCGCGTCGCCGCCGACTCTTTAGAGCTTGTACAGGTCGCGGAATTTGGTGGAGAGGTAGTCGCAGAAGAGCGTGGCGTCAAAGGGGGCTCCGCAAGCGCCGGCGATGAGCTCGGGGGCGTCCTTGCCGCGGCCGAAGCGCCAGATGTTGTCGCCCAGCCAGGTGCGCACCGGAGCCAGGTCGCCTGCGGCGCAGGCTGCCTCCAGGTCGATGCCCGCCGCGCGCATGGCGGGAACGTACTGCGCGTCGTAGGCGCTGCCCAGGGCGTAGCTGGGGAAGTAGCCAAACGCGCCGCCGGACCAATGGGTGTCCTGCAGGGCACCCTCGGTGTGGGTGGGAACGTCCAGGCCCAGGTACTGCTTGGTCTTCTGGGCCCACAGGGCGGGGACGTCCTTGGCCGTTGCCTCGCCGGAGAAGAGCATGCGCTCGATCTCGTAGCGGATCATGATGTGCAGCGGGTAGGTGAGCTCGTCTGCCTCGGTGCGGATGAGCGAGGGCTGGGCGATGTTGACGGCGCGGTAGAGCGCGTCCTCGTCCACGTTGTTGTAGACCTCCGGCGCGTGCTTGCGAAGCAGCGCGAGCAGCGGGCCCATGAAGGCGCGGGAGCGGCCGACGGTGTTCTCGAAGAAGCGGCTCTGGCTCTCATGGATGCCCATGGAGGTGCCGCCCTCAAGGCAGGTGAAGGCGTAGGCGGGGTCGACGCCCAGCTCGTAGATGGCGTGCCCGGCCTCATGGATGACGGAGTAGACGTTGCTCATGAGGTTGTCCTCGTAGATGTGCGTCGCCACGCGCGCGTCGCCCACGCTGAAGCCCTCCGAGAACGGGTGCTCGGTGAAGGCCAGGGTGGTGGAGGCCATGTCCAGGCCAACGAGCTTCATGAGGTCGAAGGACAGGTCGCGCTGGACGGATTCGGGCACACGGGCGGCGAGGAAATCCGCCTGGGGCTGCTCGCCGCGCTCCGTGATGTCGCGGACCAGCGGAACCACGGTCTCGCGAACCTGGGAGAAGAACTTGTCGTAGGCCGCCGCGTCCATGCCGCGCTCGTACTGGTCGAGCCAGACGTCGTAGGGATCGCGGGCGCTATCGAGGTAGTCGGCCTGGCGCTTGAGGGCCTCGACCATGCGGTCGATATAGGGCTCGAAGGAATCCCAGTCGCTGGTGAGCTTTGCCTTGTGCCACACGGCGTCCGCCTCGCAGGTGAGGCGGCTCCAGGCCTCGACCTCCTCCTGGGGGAACGCCATGGCCTCGCGCTGGTCGCGCTCGAAGACGCGGACCTCGTCGGCGAGCTGGGCGTCCGCGAGCTTGCCCTTGTAGATGGCCTTGTTGAGCTTGTGGACCAGCTTTTGCGCGCGCTCGCTGGTGAGGATCTGGTGGTGCTCGCCGGCAAGGGCCGCCATGGCCTCGCCGCGGGCGGGGGCGGCGTTCTCCGGAGCGACCGTGGCGCCGTCGAACTCGGTGATCTTTAGCAGGTAGGAGCGGGTCCACAGCTCACGCTGCAGGGCGCGGAACTCCTCGGCGCGCTTGGGCGCCTGGCAGACGTGGCCTTCTTCGTGGCCATGGCAGCAGCACTCGCCGTCGCCGTGCTTGTGCTCATGCTCGTGGTGTCCGCCGCAGCATTCGTTCTTGCGGTCATGCTTGTGCTCATGCTTATGGTCGTGTTTGCAGGTGCAGTCATCTTTGTGTTTACCCATGGTGCCTCCTGGCGCGTACGTGGGGGTTTGTTTGACGATTGAGAGTGTACCCAGCGGGCGGGGGAAACTGTCTATGAAAGGGTGGCTAGCTCGCCATCTCGATGCCTTGGCGTATGCCTTCGACGCCCAGCCGGCCCTGTCCGTAGGCCGCCAGGTTGCCCTCTTTGTCGACAAAGTAGGTGACGGGTACTCCGGTTACGCCAAAAGCGCTGGCGGTTTCCATCCCCGTGTCCAGGTAGATGGGGAACGTATAGCCGTTCTCATCGATATAGCTGGTGGCAACTTCCTCGGTTTCGCTGCCGGTGGTGAGGTTGATCATCATGAAGTGGACCTCCTCGCCCGTGTCTGCGTACACCTCTTCAAAGTCCGGCATGCCGGTTTTGCAGATGCCGCACCAGCTTGCCCAAAAGCTAAGGACAACCGGCTTGCCGCGCAGGTCCGAGAGTTTGACTTGGTTGCCGTCGCGGTCGAGTACGGCGAAGTCGGGCGCGGGCTGCAGATCGTCACCTGTGGATCCCTGCGACTGGCCGCTCGATGCGTTTGCCGAGGCGGGGACAGGGGAGTGGCCCATCCCGCTGAAGGAGCTGTAGAGCGCAGCTGCCCCGGCGATAAGGACGATGAGGGCGAGCGTTCCGATAACCAGGAGCTTCTTGTTGTTCATGGGAGTTCCTTTCTGGGGTGGACGAGGTGCCTTAGGGAAGCCGTTCGCGTTATGTGCGCGGCTTAAACGAGCGCTCCCAGCATGCCCGTCATCGCTCCGGTGGCCATAAGCAGGCCAAGGCAGATGAGCAAGACGCCGGATATGGTGTTGATGAGCGAATAGTGGCGCTTGATCGCGTCGAACGCGCCTTTAAGCTGATCGATGAGAAGCGCGCTGATGAGGAAGGGGATTCCCAGGCCGGCGGAGTACGCGAGCAACATGAGCATGCCCTCTAGAGCGTGGCCCTGCTGACCGGCGAGCATGAGGGCCGACCCCAAAAACGCCCCCACGCACGGGGTCCATCCCAGCGAGAAGACGACGCCCAGCGCGAGAGACGAGGTGAATGTGAGACGCCCCTGCTCCATCTTGGCGCCGGGCACCTTGAAGATTTCAAGCTTGATGACTCCCAGGAAGTTGAGGCCCAGCAGGATGACCACGCCGCCGCACAGGAGGTTGACGGCGGTTTGGTACTGGCGCAGCAAGCTGCCGATCGTTCCCGCCATGGCTCCCATGGCGACAAATACAAAAGTGAAACCCAGGATGAAGCCAAAGGCGTTCTTGAGGGTCTGGGCTCCGCCGCGGCGTTCTCCTCCAGCGAAGTAGGCCAGGTAGATGGGCAGCATGGGCAGCAGGCAGGGGGAGATGAAGGTGATGATGCCTTCGAGGAAGGAAGCTAGGTAGGTCATGGGCCGTCCTGTTCGCGAGTTGGGGCGGTTTTTGCTGCGGCAATTAGATCGGCGTTCGCGGTCTTTGCGCATTGTAGAAAGTGTATTCGAGATGCTGCGCAATTGTTGGTGACTTGGTCACCGTGCAAGGACTGTTGCGCACCGTAAAGAAGGAATGCGGCGAAGAGCTCGTTGTAGGCTTCGTAAGGTTGCTTCCCCTTCAAGTGGAAATAGCCGTTATGGTGTTGATTTCATGCCACCGATACCATTATGGCTAAGAAAGGAGGGGGACATGGATTCAAGGTTGATTCAGCTGGTGCGTGTTTTGCGGGACGAGAAGTCTCTTTTGCAACAAGAGCTGGCAAACAAGATGGGCGTCAGTCCTCGCACCATCAGGACTTGGGTGCGCCAGGTAAATGAGGAGCTTTCTGGTGTGGCGGCGATCGAGCTTAGGCGCGGGGACGGATATCGCCTCATCACCCTTGATGATGAGGCTCTTGGCAGGGTTATCGCATTGAGAAAGATCGAGGTCCCGTCCGATGCTTCGGGACGGGCGCGCTTCATTCTTATGAATCTGTTGAACAGGACGGATTGGGTGACGGTTGATGAACTGGCCTCCATGCTGTACGTTTCGCGCGTCACGATATCTGACGACTTGAAGGCGGTCGAGAATAGGCTTGGTAAAGTAGGATTGACCTTGACCAGAAGGCCCCGTTACGGCATTCGTGTTGAGGGGCCGGAGCTGAGTCGCAGGGTTTGCCTGGCGAATGAGACCCTTGAAGGAATCGATTCGTTTTCGGTGGACAATATGACGAGCGTCGAAGTCCTCTCTCGGATTTCCGATTGCGTGCAACAAGCGATTCGAGAAGCCGGGGTGCAGATTAATGCCGCGGCGTATCAGAACCTCCTCGTTCATATCGCCATCGCGATAGCGCGAATGAAGCAAGGCTGCTATGTTCCTATGCCCTATAGCCAGCTTGAGCAGATAAAGGATGCGGAAGAGTATGCGTGCGCGCTTCTTGTGGCATCGCGTGTGGGAGAGTGCTTTGGCGTCGGTTTTCCTGACGAGGAGGCTGCGTACATAGCCATCCATATAGCCAGCAAACGAAGCCTCGCCGGTGAGAATATGCATGAAGGTGAAGGCCCCTTTATTTCCGATGAAATATGGGCTCTTGTTGAAAGAATGCTCGACCGGGTTTGGGATTCGTTCCATTTTGATTTCAGGGGCGACCTTGAACTTCGCATGAACCTTGCTCGTCATTTACAGCCCTTGTCGGTTCGTTTGCGCTATCAAATGAAGATAAACAACCCATTGCTTTCGGAAATCAAGCTCAGATTACCTCTTGCCTATGCGATGGCGTGCGAAGCATCTGGCTCCATTTCGTTGGAGTGCTCCGAGAGCCTTTCCGATGATGAAATCGGCTACATTGCCTTAGCGTTTGCTCTTGCCATCGAGCGGAAGAGCGCTGGGGTTCCAAAGAAGAGAATTCTGATAGTCTGCGCTTCGGGTGCTGGGAGCGCTCGCTTGCTTGAGCATAGGTACCGTGAGGAATTTGGTAGCTATCTGGAAAGTATCGTCCTTTGCGATTACGAATCGGCGAGGAACGTGGATTATTCGAAGGTCGATTACGTTTTTACCACTGTTCCCTTGGATTGGTCCCCTCCTGTTCCGGTGCGGCAGGTTGGATATTTTCTCGATGCAGCCGACCGTAAGGGCGTGAAGGCGGCTTTGACCGGGGCCGCGTTTGATTCTATGGCTGCGCGCTATTTTGACGAACGCCTATTCTTCAATCATCTGGACTTTGAGACCAAAGATGAGGTCCTTTCGTTTTTATGCCGAGAATCTGGAGCATTGCACGTGCTGCCGGATGACTTCGAAGATCTAGTCTGGAAGCGTGAAAGGCTTGCTCCAACTAGCTTTGGAAGTGCGGTCGCGATGCCTCATCCCTTTGATGCTTGTGCTGATTCCACTTTTGTGAGCGTTGGTTTGCTGAAAAAGTCCATCGATTGGGGACCCTGCCAGATTCAAGCGGTGTTTCTTGTCGCGGTCGATCCGGATGAGAGTTCAGATCTACAGCCCTTTTATCGACGAATGGCGCGGTTGCTGGGCGACCAGGGCGATATCAACAGGCTAATTGAGTATCAGGATTTCGACCTTTTACTTGAGTTGTTTGGAAAAGAATGAAGGAAGGACGAGAAGATGACAAAGGACAAGTACGAAGACGCTATGCAGATTATTCTACACGCGGGCAACGCGAAGTCTGCAGCCTTGCTTGCAATCGATGCTGCGGCTGAGGGGGATTTTGAAGAGGCCGACCGCCAACTTGAAGAGGCGGGGTTACAGATGGCCGAGGCCCATCATGTCCAGTTCGGACTCACCAAGGCGGAGGCGAGTGGTGAGCCCGTCGACCTTAACATTATTTTGATTCACGCCGAGGATCATCTCACTATGGCAATCATGGCGAACGACCTGGCTTCGCGTTTCATTGACCTATATAAGCGCGAGGCGGGTATTGCCGCTTAATGCAAGGTGGATTGCAGTCAAGCAAAGAAAGGAATCGATTATGAATATCATGCTTGCGTGCTGTGCTGGAATGTCGACCTCACTTGTTGTGGGCAAGATGGAGGAAGAGGCAAAGGCACAGGGTAAGGACTACAAGATTTGGGCAGTTGAGCAGGGGCAGATTGAGTCTGAATTGGGTAATTTTGATGTTCTGCTTCTCGGCCCTCAGGTTCGCCATATTCAGCGTAAGGTCACCAGGCTTGTGGGCGACAAGGCTCCCGTTGCGGTTATCGATGCGGCTGCATACGGTCGCTGCGACGGCGCCGCGGTTCTTAAGCAGGCAGAAGATCTTGTTTCTGGAGAATAAGGATAAACGCGAGCAATGTAGCTTTGGGTGCCTTATTGCTCGCGTCCTGGACCGGTGGTGTGCCGTCCAGCCTTAACGATAGCAAAAGACGTTAGGCAAAAGAAAGAGGGATTGCTTTATGGCATTTTCAATTCCCGAACCAGTCGAGAATGCTTTGCTCGACTTTGCGGATGCAATTGATGGAAATAAGTACATTTCGAGCATCAAAGACGCATTCACCGCATACGTCCCCTTTATTGTTTCGGGTTCGTTCGGAACTTTGTTTACAGCGCTTATTTCAAGCTCGACAACTGGCCTTGCGCAGTGGGTGCCGGCATTGTCGACGCTTGGCCCTGCGTTTAGTGCAATGAGCTTCTGCACTATTTCGTGCATGACTCTTCCCATTGTTTATCTCATCGCGATGAATCTTTCCAAGCGAGAGGGGCTGCCGGAGCATCTTGCGGCCGTGCTGGCGCTTTGCTCGTATATCGCTGTTGTTCCCAATAGCGTTTCAGCAACGATTGAAAGCGCGGGGGAGGTGTTGCAGGGCGCTGCCGCGGGCTTGCCCAGCAATGCCTTGGGCGCGCAGGGTCTTTTTGTCGGCATGATTGTAGCGGTTGTTGTGGTTAAGCTTTTTGCGCTTTTGACTAGAGTTGAGTGCATCAAGATTAAGATGCCCGACTCTGTTCCCGCTGGAATCGCAGTATCGTTTAACACGCTCATTCCGGTATTTATCGTCATCCTTTGCTCCTCGCTTTTTGGTGTGCTATTCCAGGCCGTCTCAGGCGCTTATATCAACGAGTGGCTCTATCTGATTCTCCAGCGTCCTCTCGAGACTCTGTTTAATAGTCCTATGGGCGCTGTGCTCATGGCCCTTATTTCTCAACTGTTCTGGTTGCTGGGCATTCACGGCGGTCTGATTATCGAGCCGATTCGCAGCCCGCTTTCTGCTGCTGCCCTTGCGGCGAATATCGCTGCGGTTCAGGCTGGGCTAAATCCTGAGAATCCTCTTACTCGTGGTTTCTGGACAGTTTTCGTTGTTGCCGGTGGTGCAGGCCTTACGTTCTCTCTGATCCTTTCCATCCTTGCCTTCTCCAAGCGCGATGATCAGAGGGCGATTGCAAAGCTGGCTTTCCTTCCTGGCGTCTGTGGCATTGGCGAGCCTATGGTATTTGGTTTCCCGCTTGTCCTTAACCCTGTTTTCGCTATTCCGTTCATTATCAACTCGGCTCTTGCTGCTGGCATTGGTTTGCTTGCCATCAATACGGGGTTCATCGCATGCAGTACGGTTGACGCCCCGTTCGGCCTTCCGTTATTCGTGAACGCCATGTTGTCCTTTGGCCCCAAGGGCGCTCTTGTCCAGCTGGCAATCCTTGTCGTTGGCTTCCTTGTTTGGACGCCGTGCGTCCTTATGTCGAACAGGCTTGCGGAGAAAGAGAACGAGAAGGCCTCGTCTACGATGAGCGCGTAAAATCGCTGGAGGTGAACCATGGCTTTTCCAAACGATTTTCTTTGGGGTGGCGCTTCTGCTGCTAATCAGTATGAGGGCGGTTGGAATGAGGGTGGCCGCGGAGTGGCTGTCCACGATCTTATGACGGATGGAACTAAAGACGAGCCTCGCCGAATCTACTGCATGAACAATTCTGGAGATGAGGTGACCATCCAACAGGGCGAGTGCATCCCCTTTGGTTATGAAGGACATCTCAAGGAGGGGTATTATTATCCGAGCCATCAGGCAACCGACTTCTACCATAACTTCAAAGAAGACATTGCTTTGATGGCGGAGATGGGGTTTAAGACATTCCGCTTGTCTATCTCCTGGACCAGGGTGTTTCCTAATGGTGACGACGAGCGTCCAAACGAGGCTGGCTTGCAGTTTTACGACAGCGTCATCGATGAGTTGATTGCTCACGGAATCGAGCCGCTTGTCACCATTCTTCATTTCGATATGCCGCTGAACTTGGCATCTCGATATGGTGGCTGGGCGAATCGAAAGCTCATCGACTTCTATCTCAATTTCGCAACAACGCTCTTTGAGCGCTGGCGCGACAAGGTGACATACTGGATTACGGTTAATGAGATAAACGTACTGGGAGGCTATTGGACGCTTGGGCTTGCTTCGAATAACCGCAAGGACGGATCGTTCTCCAATCAAGGTGAAACTCCCATGGGGGATGCCGGCATCAAGCTTCAATCCATTCATCACCTGCTGGTGGCTAGCGCCCGTGCAAACGCTATCGCACGTGAGGTCAATCCGCACTTCAAATTGGGAACAATGTGCGCCTTGTCTGGAATTTATCCCGCGACCTGTCATCCGGATGATGTTTTTGGTGCCTACGAGTTTCGTCGGAAAGCGCTCATGTTCTCCGATGTGACCATGAGGGGCGCGTATCCTAATTATGCTCAGTCCATTTTTGATGCATACGGATTTGAACTTGAACAGGAAGATGGGGATGAGGACCTCCTGCGCGAAAACACGTCGGACTTCCTTGCTTTTTCGTATTATCGAACAACTGCGTTTGACCGGAACTCCCCCAACACCACAACAACGGGAGGACAGCAGGCTTCTCCGAATCCTTATCTCGAAAAGACGCCGTGGGGCTGGCCGATCGATCCCAAGGGACTTCGCTTTGTTCTCAACGAGCTATACGATCGCTACCAAAAGCCGCTCTTTGTGGTTGAGAATGGCATGGGAAATGTCGACACGTTGGAGCCTGATGGAAGCGTGCATGATGAGTACCGCATAGCTTACTTGAGGGATCACATAGCCGAAATGCGCGATGCCGTGGAGATAGACCATGTGGACTTGCTTGGCTATACCATGTGGAGCGCCGTAGATATCGTATCGGCGGGTACGGGTGAGATGAAGAAGCGCTACGGACTGGTATACGTCGATTTGGACGACAAGGGAAACGGATCGTTAAAGCGGTATCGGAAAGACAGTTTTTATTGGTATAAGCGCGTTATAGCAACTAACGGCTCCTGCCTTGAGTAAGAGGTCGGCACTGTAAGTAAATGCCTGTGGTATCGCCTGACTTTTGAAGCTAAAAGAGACGGTTCTCCCATATCTAGCTGGGGGGAACCGTCTCTTTCGCTGTGACTATTTCGTCGTTGTCTGGCTCAGGTCATCGGTTTTCTCACAGACGCCATTATGTCTCGAACTTTGCCTTTGGAACCCACGCGGCGGGAGAGGTCGGCATCTACAATCCCGCCGAGCACGTCGGTCAGGTCGCTTCGGTAGTCAAAGAGCCAACGGTTCTCGTCGAGGCAGCGGCCCACCACGCCCGAGAGCGCTTCTTGAATGGCCGTCGATGATGGTCTTTCGCCGGTGATGCGCCTGGCATCGGCTTGCATGGGGCGCATGGCCAGGAGCGCTATGTAGGAAGGTTGCGAACAGATTTGTGAATGCGGCGGCGGGCGTCTCCATCTTGTAGGCGTGGGCTTAAACGGCTTCCTTGTCAGCGTTTATTCATTGAAGAGCGGAAAGGTACAATGTTAAGGACTCTCGAGAGCTCACTCGACTTCCTAGTTTGGCCTCTGTGGAAGGACGAGTTCATCGACGGCAAGGTCCGGACTGGCATCCTCGCGATCGATGACGATAAGGCCCTGCAGACTCTCAGCAATCAGATTTGCGAGCTTTGTTCGTCGCATTACGAGTTCGACTCGAACGGCCAAGACTGCTGGTTCAACGAGGGGCAGGGGAAGGCCGACAAGCCCCTCATGCTCGAGCTTCTGGGCAAGCTCAACGCCCGCATCACGGAGCTAAACTACGAATCCTGCGTCGTGGACGACCGGGAAGCGCCACGTGTCGGGGCTCTGTAGCCGCAAGCTGTCCGAACGCAGCCGAGGCCCATGCCGCCGCGGGGCGCTTCATGAAGGCGACGGGTTCGCCGCAATAACCGCACCTAGTAAGGCCGTCGGGCTTATAGGGGCGGGACCGCGAGAACGGTTCTGCTCCGTTTTAATACCCTTGTAAGCTGGAGGAGCTGCTATGTTGCTGAACGCGGGTGAATACAAAGAGTCTCTCGGTCATGTGGTCAAGGTCATCTCTTCCGCGCGGTCGAATGCGGCGCAGAAGGCTTCTGCAGAGATGGTTCGCATGTACTGGCTCATAGGCAACGAGCTTGTGGCGCGTTCGGAGTGGGACAACAAATACATCGAAACTCTTTCGAAGGACATCAGGACTGCATTCCCCGGTATCAGGGGATTCTCGGGCTGTAGTCCCAAGTACATGGCAAAGTTCGCTCGTGAGGTGGATTCTGAATTGTGCAATAGCTATTGCACAATTCCATGGGGCCATGTGGTCAAACTTCTCGATAAGACGAATCCCGGCGAGAGGCGCGAGTGGTATCGGCAGGCGATCATTGAAAACGGGCGGTCGCAGATTATGCTTGACCACCAGATTGACCTGCAGCTCTACGAGCGCCAGAAGCTCGCCGGCAAGGTGGCCAACTTCTCCCGCACCCTGCCCGCGCCGGAGAGCGAACTCGCCCAGCAGGCGCTCAAAGACCCGTACCATATCCAGGCGGACGGGGTGTTTCCCGAGAAAGGTTGCTACGCGAAGTAGCGCCAGTGCGCTTGCAGTCGCAAGACTCCTGCAATGTCAGTTATCTATTTTAGCGTCTATCATTAAGGCCAATTTAAAATGGGCAGGGTGCAATTTATCGGCGCGCGTTCAGAGTATGGAGGCGGCTCATGATCCCCATAGATGCATTCATAGCGCTTTATGACGCGCTCCCCGGCAGCGACGAGATCGAGCTTCAGTTTTTTGGCGAGCAGCCTCATGACTACATGGTTATCAAGGATGAGGATTGTGCCATATTCCAGGCCTATGGGAATGGCGAGCATGCCTGGGTTTCGTTTCCGTCTATTGGGGACCTCATCGCCGCTGATCTGCCCGATGGTATCTGCCTCGCGCGCGAATGGGACGAGCTTGAGGTGGTCATCGTCGACAGCACATGGGTGCTGCCCAGCGAGTGGGATATCGCGGATCTTGAGAAGCGCTTTTCTATCTCGCTTGGCTAGCCAGCGCATGCCGTATATGGTGCTCGCTGCAACGCCATATAGACGAGCTGGCCCCTCAGCGCTACAATCGTACGTAGTAATTCCGTACAGATGTCACGTTTAAAGAGGGGGACGACATGGCAGCGCCCGCTTTGGAAAAGCCCTGCAGGATGGACCTGAGGCTCACCGGCTCCCAGCGAGCCAATTATGAGGAGGCGGCGGCGCTCAGGGGCCAGACGCTCACGCAGTGGTCGACCTCCAAGCTCGATGAGGCGGCGGCAGCAGATATAGAGGCGGCGCGCCTTACGCGGCTCGCGGGGCCCGCGTTCGAGGAGTTCTGCTCGATGCTCGACGCCCCGCTGCCGGAGTCGACCCGCGAGCTTCTTGTCCGTGAGGAGATCTGGGTATGACGGTTGGGTTCTCCCGGCCCGTCCAGCTTGCGGCGGGGGAGGGTATAGAGGGCTTCCACTGCGGCGTCGAAATCGTTGATTCGTGGGCCGCGCGCCATGCCGCAACCGCTCGCGTGCGGGGAACGGCCGTGGTCTACGTGTCGCGCTGCGCCGGGCGCGTGGCGGGCTTCTATACGCTGAGCACGCATTCCATCGTGCGGTCCGACATCGGCGGGGGACGGCTCGCCCGCAACGCCCCCTCCCAGGTCCCCGCCGTGCTTCTGGGGATGTTGGGCGTGGATGACGATTTCAAGGGGATGGGACTTGGCGCCGCCCTGCTGCGCGACGCGATCATCAACGCCTCCAAGGTCGCGGCGATCGCCGGTGCACGGGCGCTCGTGGTCGATCCCGTGGACGATTCGGCGGCGGCGTTCTATGCTCGTTTCGGGTTCAGCCGAATAGGAGATTCGGGCCGTATGGCCATCAAACTGTAGGTCGGCGACGGGTTCCAAGCGGTGTTCGACGGCAGCGACGCCGCCGATGGCATTTCAACTCGATACTGGGTGCTGGGAACCGACGACGCCGACGGGCGAGGATAGGCCCGCGCCATGTGCACCTGTGTGATCTCCCTCGCATACGACGAGGCCGCCGCGGCCCTCGGTGTCCGCGAGCGCGGCAGCGACTTCATCGTTGCTTTCGTATCGGTGCATACTCAAGACCCCTGTTTTCCCGGAACCTCACTGGTACACCTAGTTTTCTCAGGTTCCTGCAAAGACCTGCCAGCATGGGAGGGAACGCGTCCAATCCCTCGGTGCTGACTTTCAAATTGCCCGCTATGAGCGTTATGCTCCATGCGTTTCCGCCGATCGTCCATCCTTGGTCGTTCTTGTTTCCGTACTTTTGGCCCCACTCGAACAGGCGTGATTCCTGGATCGCATGGGCGAGCACGACGGTGTTTGTTGCCGAAAGTCCTCGCAGCAATTCGAATCTGCTGAAATAGCCTCGCTGCAGCCATATGGAGGCGCGGTCGCTCTCCCTGAGCGTCCAGATGAGGTAATGCCGTTCCATCGGTGTGTCTTCCGTCCAGTGGTTTTCAATTACCATACAGTCGTAATGAGCGCACACCGTCTGCCTTTCGGTGCCGTGCGCCTCGGTGACCTCGGCAAGATCGGCCTCGAAGCACTCCGAGAGCTGCGGCTCTTTGCAAGGCATTTTCGGGTCGATTACCTCGATGCCAAGGATCCGGGACGGGTCATCACGTCCTTTGCTGGGGGCACCCTCGACATTGCACACGTAGACGAGTTGGCCGCTTTGTTTGTCCCTTGCGAGCGATCCCGCTGATATCATGCTCAACCGCCTCCATTATCTACGCTGGCCGTTTGTAGGTGCTGCGCCTTTGAGCGGCGGCGACCTCGCGTGTCTCCATAGTCTCGCGCCGCCATTCCTTTGCGGCGATCTCATTATTGCATTGGCCTGATCGTAAAACGTGCAGCGGTGGATATCAGTTATAGAACAGGTGTCTGACCCAGACTTCCGCTATGCTTAAGGGGGTCATTATTGTGGCGATTGATAGGGGGAGCCCCGATGAGAGATGAGAGAGCCATAGAGGCCGAGCTCACGCGCAGGGGCTTCGTGGTGCTGGCGGTGTCCGCTGCGACCGCATTCTTCCTGAAGCCCGGCCTCGCCGTGGCCGCCCCGCCGCTGGGCGGCTATGTGGTGAGCCTCAGCACCATCGGGTACGGTCACCTCTGGCCCATGGAGTTGGGGGAGGAGCCCGTCGGACCTATGGACGCGGCGGAGAAGCTGCGCGAGTCGCTTGCCGCCGGCGACGTCCTTAGGTTCGAGCAAGAGCCCAGCCTGCCCAAGGACGTGCCCTTCCTGGCGATCGTCAAGGACGGCGTCGAGCTGGCGGACATCCCTTGGCGCGCTACTCCCGAGGAGGAGTCCGCCGTCTCGCTCATAGTCGAGCGCATCAACGAGGGTCGCGACGTCTGGGCCGAGGTGGCGAGCGCCCGCCATCGCACTATTGACGCCTGTAACGAATATGCGAGGATCCACGAGCTGGAGCTCGACGTCTATTTCAGGTAGGGCGAGCGGGAAGGGGATCCACAATCCACGCCGAGCCAACGCACCCCGCATCCCCGCCCTGCCTCTAGGGAATGGCCGGGTGCAGCTTGTGTTATATGGCGATATTCGTCCGTGGGGTCAGTTCTGAATTCTGCAACGGCCGTTGCAGAATTCGCAAGGAGTCGCAAATCACTCGGCATTCTCCACGATGAAGGCTGTGTAGTCCTGTGACCGATGAAAGACGCGGTCCACGTAAGCGATGCCATCGGAGTACAGGTAGAGCGCGATATGGCCCTTCGCCTGAAACGAGTGGTAGCCGCGCGAGCTTAGATACGGGTTGGGGTAAAGGGGGCTCTGACTCCGGGAAGGAGCAAGTGGGGCGCGCCACCCGTCTGAATTCGGAGACAAGGGAGCCGGCAGCCGCGGGCGACCCTAGGTCTCCTTGGCCATTTTGAAGGCTGCTCAGGCGTTGGGCCAGCCGGCGTAGAAGGCGATGCGGGTGAGGATCTCTGCCATCTCGGACTTGGCGACGCCGTTGTTGCGCGCGCTCTGGAGGTGGTAGACAAACGAGCTGTCCACGATGCCCTTGCCGATCAGCGCGCTGATGAGGAAGGGGATTCCCAGGCCGGCGGAGTACGCGAGCGGCATGAGCATGTCCTCTAGGCGTGGCCCTGCTGACCGGCGAGCATCAGGGCCGGCCTCAAAAACGCCCCCATGCACGGGGCCCATCCTAGCGAGAAGACTATGCCGAGCATAAGGGACGAGATGAAGGTGATGATGCCCTCGAGAAAGGATGCGAGGTAGGTCACGGGCCGTCCTGTTCGCGAGGCGGGGCGGTTTTCACTATGGCAATTAGATCGGCGTTCACGGTCTTTGCGCATTGTAGAAAGTGTATTCGAGATGCTGCGCAATTGTCGGTGACTTGGTCACCGTGTGTGGGCGCTTCGTAGCGCGCATCGTTGCGTTTGGCGATGAAGCCCTTCTTGATAGGGCTGTCGCATCAAGAAATAGCAAGGTCGCTTCGTATGGGCGAAAGGCGGTTTGGCTGTCTTTTCTTGCGATTAATACTATTTTCACTACAAAAACGATAAAAACTATAATTGCTATAATGGCGAATATGATCACAGGACGTGCTTGTGGGAAAACGAGGTGCTGATGATGAGGATGAATCCATTCAAGCCGACCGCCGGCGCCGAGCCGCCTGTTTTGGCCGGTCGCGATGGCATCTTGTACGATTTTGAGATGGGTCTCGAGGAAGGGGTGGGAGCCCCCGGCAGGCTCATGCGCATCACGGGGCCAAGGGGTTCGGGCAAGACGGTCCTGCTGACAGGGCTTGGCGATATCGCCCGTCGACGTGGATGGCGCGTGTTGGACGTAACGGCGGCGGAGCGGTTGCCCGAGCTGATCTGTCGCAGGCTAGAGAAATCTTCCGATGCTGAATATGAGCTTGAGGTCGACCTCATGGTTGTTAAGGCGTCTGCGCGATTGGGCGATAAGGGCGAGTCCGCCGATGACGTTTACGAAGCGCTGGGGCGATCTGCCCGCGCGCTGACCAAGCATGGAAAGGGCCTCCTTGTCACTATTGATGAGATCCAAGACGCGAGTATTGGAGAGGTTCGTGAGATTGCCGTTGCAATTCAGCACCTCATTAGGGAAAAGCAGAATATCGCGTTCATTTTTGCCGGGTTGACCTCGGGCGTCATGGACCTTTTGGGCGAGGACGGACCGACGTTTCTGCGCAGGGCTTATCCCGAGGAGCTGGGCACCATCCCAACGGATGAGGTGGCGGCGGCATTGCGGAGCACCATCGAAAAAAACGGTATGGCCATCGACGACGCGGCCCTGACTGCGGCGGCGGACGCAACTGCTGGCTATGCTTACCTTATTCAGCTGGTCGGATACAACATATGGCGTTGCTCGCAGATTCGCCGGGAAGGCGATGAGGGCAGCATCTTGGAAGAGGACGTACAGCGCGGGATTCGCATGGCACGGGACGATTTTGATCGTTGTGTGCTCGAGGCGGCTATCGGGCATCTTCCAAAGACCGCCATGGAGTATCTGCTTGCAATGACGGAAGACCACGGCGCTTCGTCGACGGGCGAAATCGCTGCGCGGTTGGGAGTCGGGGCGTCTTCGCTTACGTCCACGCGTAAGCTTTTGGTGTCGCGCCAGATTATCGAGCCCACGGCGCGTGGGTATGTGGCGTTTTCGATTCCGTTTATGCGCGAGTACCTTGTTCAAAATCGCAGGAGCTTGCTTGCGAGGTATGGGGTTGAGTTATAGATGGAGAGGGACGGGGCTTTTTGCGACTTGTTTGCAAGTTCTGCAAGTTCTGTCAGCTTAAAGGGTGATGCACTCTTTTACTCTGATTGCGTTGTGTTATCCTTCTGCCAATTGCGTTGACGGAGAGGTTGGGCCTCGCCGCATCGTTGCCAAGAGAGGGAGGGTCGCCGGCTGCAAGCCCGCCTGCAACGATAGAAGCCCGAGTTCACTCCCGAGCTGCGACTTGAACGGTGGTGCCGAGATACGGGTGTGCAAGATGATACTTGCGCTCGTTCTGCGTGTTCATACTGAGTAGGGAAGCCGCCTGCCTGAGCGACATTGGGCAAAAGAGGGTTCGCCGGGAGGACAACCGGCGGCCAATCAAGGTGGTACCGCGGAAATCTGATCCGTCCTTGGAGTGTGAGCGATCACATGATTCCAAGGGCGGATTTTTCTATGGAACAAGTTGGTGTCGTGATGCGGCGCCGCTTGGAAAGAGAGGGGACAGCATGAGTTT
This sequence comes from Collinsella sp., assembly GCA_048207125.1. GTDB lineage: Bacteria > Actinomycetota > Coriobacteriia > Coriobacteriales > Coriobacteriaceae > Collinsella. The sequence goes on along the minus strand of DBEWRE010000063.1, from coordinate 98,208 downwards.
GATCGATGAACTTGAGGAGCTCGAGCAGCGAGCGAAGGAGCTGATCGAGGGTGCAGAGACGAGCGACAAGCTCGAGGCAGCGCGCGTGGCGCTTCTTGGCCGCAAGGGCGAGATCACCGGCCTGATGCGCATGATGGGCAAGATCTCCCCTGAGGAGCGTCCCGTTTTGGGCAAGCGCGCCAACGAGATGCGCCGCATGGCCGAGACGCTGCTGGACAACCGCACCCAGCAGCTCAAGCGCGCCGCGATTCGCGAGCTTATGGCAACCGAGGCCGTGGACATCACCCTGCCGGGCGCTCGTCCCAAGATCGGCCACCAGCATCTCATCAACCAGATCATCGAGGAGATCGAGGACGTCTTCTGCGGCATCGGCTACACCGTGGAGACCGGCCCGCAGGTCGAGAGCAGCTGGTACAACTTCACCGCGCTGAACGCCCCGCTGGACCACCCCAGCCGCTCCGCTCGCGACACCTTCTACGTGAAGGACAACGCTCCCGGCACCGCCGCCCATCCCGAGCAGCATGCGCACGGCGAGTCCGACGTGCTGCTGCGCACCCAGACCTCCGGCGTGCAGATCCACACCATGGAGTCCCAGAAGCCGCCCATCTACATGATCGCCCCCGGCCGCGTGTATCGTCCCGATACTGCCGACGCCTGCCATCTGCCGCAGTTCCATCAGGTGGAGGGCCTGGTCGTTGACAAGGGCATCACCTTTGGCGACCTCAAGGGCACGCTCGACTACTTTGTTAAGTGCATGTTTGGCGAGGACCGCGCCACGCGCTATCGTCCGCACTTCTTCCCGTTCACCGAGCCCTCCTGCGAGGTCGACGTTTCCTGTGGCGTGTGCGGCGGCAAGGGCTGCCCCTTCTGCAAGCACTCCGGCTGGATCGAGATTCTGGGCTGCGGCATGGTCGACCCCAACGTCCTTATCAACTGCGGCATCGACCCCGACGTGTACTCCGGCTTCGCCTTTGGCGCCGGCGTGGAGCGCATCGCTGCGCTTCGCTACGACCTGCCCGACCTGCGCGCCCTGGTCACGGGTGACATGCGCTTCCTGGAGCAGTTCTAAGCACGCCCAATCCAAAAGCCGATTTCATTCCAAAGGAGTACATAGATGAAGGTTTCATACGATTGGCTTTCCAGCATGGTCGAGGTTCCGGAGGATCCTTCCGAGCTCGCGACCGAATTCATTCGCACCGGTACCGAGGTCGAGGCTATCGAGACCGTGGGCGAGTCCTTTGACCATATCGTCACCGCTAAGGTAGTCTCCAAAGAGCCGCATCCTGATTCCGACCACATGTGGGTCACTAAGGTCGACGTGGGCGCTTGCAATGTGGACGCCGACGGCAACCCCGAGCCCCTGCAGATCGTCTGCGGCGCTCAGAACTTCAACGAGGGCGACCACATCGTGACCGCCATGATCGGCGCCGAGCTGCCGGGCGACATCAAGATCAAGAAGAGCAAGCTGCGCGGCGTGGTGTCCATGGGCATGAATTGCTCCGCTCGCGAGCTGGGGCTTTCGAGCGACCATGCGGGCATCATGATCCTGCCGCAGGACGCTCCCGTGGGCATGCCGTTCTCCCAGTACCACGGCACGTCCGATACCGTGCTCGACTGCGAGATCACGCCCAACCGCGCCGACTGCCTTTCTATGATTGGCATCGCCCGCGAGGTCGGCGCCATCTACGATCGCGACTTCCATGTGGAGCTGCCCGCCATCAAGGCCGAGGTCGGTCGCGCCACCGCGGACGAGGTGTCCGTCGAGCTGGCGGACGACGACCTCTGCAGCCGCTACGTGGCGCGCATCGTCCGCAACGTGAAGGTGGGCCCCTCGCCCGAGTGGCTGGTTGAGCGCCTGAACGCCTGCGGTATTCGTCCGCACAACAACATCGTCGACATCACCAACTACGTGATGATGCTCACCGGCCAGCCCCTGCACGCCTTTGACCTCTCCACCTTCGCCGAGCGCGACGGCAAACGCTCCGTGGTGGTTCGCGCCGCGCGCGAGGGCGAGACGTTCCGTACTCTGGACGATGTCGAGCGCACCTTGGCAGAGGGTATGGCGCTGATCACCGACGGCGAGCGCCCGGTCGCCCTTGCCGGCGTCATGGGCGGCATGGATTCCGAGATCGAGGACGATACCGTCGACGTGCTGGTGGAAAGCGCCTGCTTCAACGCCGGCCGCACCTCGCACACCAGCCGCGACCTTGCGCTCATCTCCGACGCCTCCATCCGTTTCGAGCGTCAGGTGGACGAGACCGGCTGCGTGGACGTCGCCAACGTCACCTGCGCTCTTATCGAGGAGCTCGCCGGCGGCGAGGTCGCTCCCGGTTACGTGGACGTCTACCCCGCGCCCAAGACCGTCCAGCCCATCGAGCTGCGCTACGCCCGCGTGCTCGATCTGTGCGGCGCCCCCATCGAGATCGACTTCATCCAGCGCTCCCTAACCCGTCTTGGCTGCACCGTCGAGACCGCGGGCGAGGGCCGCGAGACCGTCTTCACCGTGACGCCGCCCACCTTCCGTCCCGACCTCCCACGCGAGATCGACCTTATCGAAGAGATCTTGCGCCTGTGGGGCATGGGCCGCGTCGAGGCGACCATCCCCGCCGCCAAGAACCACATCGGCGGCCTCACCCATCGCCAACAGCAGATTCGCAAGGTTGGGCGCGTGCTGCGCTCTTGCGGCCTCAATGAGACCATGAACTTCTCCTTCGCCGCTCCGGGCGACCTCGAGCGCATCGGCATGGGCGAGGAGGGTCTGGGCTGCCCCGTGGTCCTCATGAATCCGCTGGTGGCCGAGCAGACCGAGATGCGTCGCTCGCTTATCCCAGCGCTGCTGCAGGCCGTGGAGTACAACATCTCCCACAGCACCGCCAACGTGCAGCTGTACGAGACCGGTACCGTCTTCATCGGCCGCGAGAACGCCAGCGCCCCCAAGGAGCGCGAGAGCGTCGCGGGCGTCATGTCCGGCTCCATGGGCGACATCTCCTGGATTAAGAAGCCCATGCCCCTGCGCTTCTTCGACGGCAAGGGCGTTGTGGAAGAGCTCCTCGACCAGATGCGCGTGCCCAAGGTCCGCTTCCGTCCCGCCGAGGGCGAGGGCTACGCCTTCCTGCAGCCCGGTCGCTGCGCCGAGGTCCTTTCCGGCGGCGTGGTGCTTGGCTGGGTGGGCGAGATCCATCCGGATGCGCGCGACGTCTACGGCATCGATATTCCCGTGGTCGCCTTCGAGCTCAATCTGGACGCGCTGCTCAGCGTGGCCGGCGACCAGGAGGCCTATCGCGAGTTCTCCCAGTTCCCCAGCGTCGAGCATGACCTTGCCATCGTTGTCGACGACAGCGTTGCCTGCGAGGACCTCGAGCGTCGCCTGCGCAGCGCCGGCGGCAAGCTGCTGGTTGGCGTGCGCCTGTTCGACGTCTACCGTGACAAGGAGCGCGTGGGCGAGGGCAAGAAGTCCATGGCGTTCGCGCTGACCTATCGCTCCGACGACCACACGCTTACCTCTGAAGAGGTCGAGAAGACCCATCAGAAGCTGGTCACCAAGGTTTGCAAGGCCGTTGGCGGCGAGGTCCGCAGCTAGGGCTTATCTACAGACCGTTGATAGCCTAGACGTATAATGCTCCGGTGCGCGCGTTGCCGCGTGCCGGAGCTTTGCCATATATAAGGTGTTGTCGCGCTCGCCGTGCCGCGTCGCGAATACTGGGGGTTGTTTATGCCAAGCTGGAATCTTCATATCGCGCAAGTCCAAGAGGTCTTGGCGAGCGATTGCGCGCTAACCCGTACGGTTCGCGATCAAAACGCCTTTCTGTTTGGCAACATGCTGCCCGATATCCGCGTCGGCTACATGGTTCCGGGCATCTGCGAGCCCATGCCCTACCGCATCACGCATTTCGCCAAACCGGAGCCCATCCCCAAGCCCCGTGAGGACGAGTTTTGGCAGACCTTCGTTGCGCCCAGGCTGGCTGGCGAGTCCGCATCGGCTGGCGAGCAGGGGTCGCGGGTTTTCGCCTTAAGTATCGAGGTGGAGCGCGATCGTATCAACCGCATCCACTACCCGGCGCGTTATGAAAACGAGCCCGCGCCCGTCGAGGATCCTCGCCAGGTGCTTGCGGCGAATTCGACTGCCGAGGTCGATGTGGCGTCGTCCTGCTTTGATATGACACTCGGTGCGTGGGCCCACCTGCTGGCGGACAACATCTGGAATACCCGCGTGAACGAGTATCTCGAAGCGCACGGGGGCCGTCCCAGCGAGTCCTTTCGCATCAAGAAGCAAAGCGATTTCGATTGGTTCGGCCGTTCTCGTCCGCTATATCTTGTCCCTGTCGCCAACAAGCGATTGGTGGAGGCGGCGTCGCGTTTTGAACAGTACCCGATCAGCCGGGACGAGGTGCTGGTGACGGTCGGCGTGGCGCATGAGACGGTGCGCGTGAACGAGGGGACCGACCAGCACCCTCCCTATCAGCTGCTTACGGACGAGTTCTTTATGCAGACCTTTGCAGAGGTCGTCGACCGGACCATCGACTTGTTCGAGGAGCGCTGCTAGAGAAGCTCCGCGCTGCTAGAGAGGTGCCGCGCAGCCATGAAGCGTGCGCGTGCAGGACTTCAGGTTTTGTAGCTTTACATTGGGCTAACGAAAAGAATGGGCTAACGAAAAACCCCGCCGGCAGTTCATCGTGCCGACGGGGTTATTGTTAGCGCAGATGTTTTTTGCGCCGAGGCTTAGCGGACCTGGGCCACGCAGACAACGTTTGTAGAGGTGACCTTGTCCTCCAGGGTGACAGAGGTCTTGGGATCGCCCGCGGTAACGACGGTGACATCGCCCTTCTTGAGGAAGCCGCGGTCGCGTGCCGCCTCGATGGCGTGTGCGGCGGTCAGGCTGACGTCCTCGCCCTCAGTGGTGACGTGGAACGGAACGACGCCCCAGTACATGAGCATCTTGGCGACGGCCCACTCGTTGCGGGTGAAGGCGACGATGGGCATGTTGGGACGGAAGTGGCTCACCAGGCGGGCGGAGCGGCCGGTGGTGGTGGGGACGGTGATGCACTTGGCGCGAACGGTGGTGGCCATGTTCACGGCGGAGAGGCCCACGACGTTGTTGATCACGCGGGTGCCCTTAGCGCCCTCGGGAACCTTGAGCTCGCGGTGAGCGGGCAGGTGACGCTCAGTCTCCATGGCGATGCTGGCCTGCATCTTGACAGCCTCTACCGGGTACTGGCCGGCAGCGGACTCACCGGAGAGCATGACGGCGTCGGTACCATCGTAGATAGCGTTGGCGACGTCGGCGACCTCTGCACGGGTGGGGCGGGGGTTACGCTGCATGGAGTCGAGCATCTGGGTAGCGGTGATGACCGGCTTGTAGGCGGCGTTGCACTTGGCGATGATCTCCTTCTGGATGAAGGGGACCAGCTGCGGGGCGATCTCGATGCCCAGGTCGCCGCGGGCGACCATGATGCCGTCGGACTCCTCGAGGATCTCGTCGAAGTTGTCGACGCCCAGGGAGCTCTCGATCTTGGGGAAGATGGAGATGTGCTCGCCGCCGTTGCTGTCGAGCAGCTCGCGGATCTCGCGAACGGCCTTGCCGCTGCGGATGAAGGAAGCGGCGACGTAGTTGACGCCCTCGGAGATGCCGAACAGGATGTCCTCGCGGTCGCGCTCGGTGATGGCGGGCAGGCTCAGGTCGACGTTGGGGATGTTGACGCCCTTGCGCTCGCCGATCTCGCCGTTGTTCATAACGACGCAGTGGATGTCGGCGCCCTCGACGTGGTCGACCTTGAGATCGATCAGGCCGTCGTCGATGAGGATGTGGGAACCGGGCTTAACCTCGTTGGGGAGGTTGAGGTAGTCAAGGGAGATATGGCCGGCGTTGCCGAGGTTCTCCTCGGTGGTGGGCTCGGCGGTAACGATGATGGGGTCGCCAGCGGTGACGGAGACCTTCTTGTGGCCCTCGAGCAGGCCGGTGCGGACCTCGGGGCCCTTGGTGTCGAGCAAGATACCGATGGGCTGGCCCAGCTCGGCGGCGATGCGGCGGACGCGCTCGATGCGGCCGTGGTGCTCCTCATAGGAGCCGTGGGAGAAGTTGAAGCGGGCGATGTTCATACCCGCCTTGATCATCTCGCGCAGGATATCATCGCTATCGCAGGCGGGACCCATCGTGCAAACAATCTTGGTGCGCTTGAACATTCAGACCTCCATCTGACGTGGTTTTTTGCGCTAATACAACCGTCAATTATTATAGTGGAATGAAAGAGATGCGGATATAACTTTTACTGCAACTCTGTCAAGCCTCTACTACGCGAACGGATGATTAAACTCGTTGGACGTAATCGTTCCCATGATGCGCACTTTCTAATGCAAAGGTCCTCCACGGCGGGCAAACTTCTACGTAGCTCCACAACTCTGTTTGGTTTAGCGCGGCTTATGTTCGAGACTGTTCGAGTAGTTTGTAGAGCGTGGTGCGCGATACGCAGATTCATGACGCAGATATATTAAGTGTGGGCCTTAGGGGAAACAGCGCCTTGCGCTCGCTAATAAGAATAAATTATCATCATGTAAGGCGGGCTGGTGCCAAATCTGGAAGCTCTGTTGGTTTCTGTACTAGGGCCGTAAGGGTTGGGTACCATATCGACCTATGACAAGCCCTTGCCCCTCCTGGGGGAATTATAATCGGGTGTCAGACTGTTGGAGTGGGGTGCGGGCGCACCGCAGCCCAAGAGAAAGTTCCAGGAGGGATTTTATGGAGAAGGAGTACCTGGCTTCGGCCGAGGACGTGCTCGCTGCACAGTCCTCTAACGCCGAGACAGGCCTGTCCGCGGCTGAGGCCGCCTCGCGTCTCGCGAGCGTCGGCCCCAACAAGCTGGACGAAGAAGAGAAGACACCCATGTGGAAGCGCTTCTTCGAGCAGATGGCAGACCCCATGGTCATCATGCTGCTCGTCGCCGCTGCCATCTCGGTGATCACCGGCTTCATCCAGGGCGAGCCCGAGTGGGCGGACGCCGCTATCATTCTGTCCGTCGTTATCTTGAACTCGGTTCTGGGCGTGGTCCAGGAGGCCAAGTCCGAGCAGGCTCTCGAAGCCCTGCAGGAGATGAGCGCCGCTCAGTCCAAGGTTATCCGCGACGGCAAGCTCGTCCACCTGCCCAGCTCCGAGCTGGTTCCCGGCGATGTCGTCCTGCTCGAGGCGGGCGACTCCGTGCCGGCAGACTGCCGTGTTCTCGAGAGCGCTTCCATGAAGATCGAGGAGGCCGCCCTTACCGGTGAGTCCGTCCCCGTCGAGAAGCACGCCGACGCCATCACCCTTGCGGCCGATACCGATGACGTGCCGCTGGGCGACCGCAAGAACATGTGCTACATGGGCTCCACCGTGGTGTACGGCCGCGGCCGCGCGGTTGTTGTCGGCACCGGCATGAAGACCGAGATGGGCAAGATCGCCACCGCCCTTACCCAGGCCAAGAAGGAGCTCACCCCGCTTCAGATGAAGCTCAACGAGCTCTCCGGCATCCTTACCAAGCTCGTCCTCGCCATCTGCGTGATCATCTTCGCCGTCGACATCATCCGTCACTTCGGTGAGCTTGGCTCCAACCCCGCCATGCTGCTCGACACCTTCATGGTCGCCGTGTCCCTGGCAGTTGCCGCTATTCCCGAGGGCCTGGTCGCCGTCGTTACCATCGTGCTGTCCATGGGCGTCACCAAGATGTCCAAGCGCCAGGCGATTATCCGCAAGATGACCGCTGTCGAGACCCTCGGCTGCACCCAGATCATCTGCTCCGATAAGACCGGTACCCTTACCCAGAACAAGATGACCGTCGTCAAGCACGAGCTCGCCTGCTCCGAGGAGAAGTTCCTCGCCGGCATGGCGCTATGCTCCGACGCTAAGTGGGACGAGGAGAAGGGCGAGGCCGTTGGCGAGCCCACCGAGTGCGCCCTGGTCAACGACGCCGCCAAGGCCGGCATGAAGGGCCTCGACGTCGAGCATCCCCGCGTTGGCGAGGCTCCGTTCGACTCCGGCCGCAAGATGATGTCCGTTGTGGTCGAGGAGGCCGACGGTACGTTCGAGCAGTACACCAAGGGCGGACCGGACGTCGTCCTGTCCCGCTGCACCCATGTGTACGAGAACGGCGAGATCGTCCCCATGACCGACGCCCGCCGCGAGGAGATCCTCACGGCCAACAAGGCCATGGCCGATCAGGCCCTGCGCGTTCTGGCCCTGTCCAGCCGCACCTATACCGAGAAGCCCTCTGACTTCAGCCCCGCAGCCCTTGAGCACGACCTGGTGTTCTGCGGTCTGTCCGGCATGATCGACCCGGTCCGTCCCGAGGTCACCGCTGCTATCGCGGAGGCCAAGGAGGCCGGTATCCGCGCCGTCATGATTACCGGCGACCACATCGATACCGCCGTCGCAATCGCCAAGGACCTGGGCATCGTCGAGGACGCCTCCCAGGCCATCACCGGCGCCCAGCTCGACAAGATTTCTGACGAGGACTTCAAGGAGAAGGTCACCCAGATCTCCGTCTACGCCCGCGTCCAGCCCGAGCACAAGGCCCGCATCGTCGACGCCTGGAAGAGCCGCGGCAACATCGTCGCCATGACCGGCGACGGCGTTAACGACGCTCCGTCCATCAAGCGCGCCGACATCGGCGTCGGCATGGGCATCACCGGCACCGACGTTACCAAGAACGTTGCCGACATGGTCCTGGCCGACGACAACTTCGCCACCATCATCAACGCGGTGGAGGAAGGCCGTCGTATCTACGACAACATCCGCAAGGTTATCCAGTTCCTGCTGTCCGCCAACATCGCCGAGGTTCTCTCCGTCTTTGTTGCGACCCTGATCGGCTTCACCATCTTCCAGCCGGTCCAGCTGCTGTGGATCAACCTCATCACCGACTCCCTGCCCGCGCTCGCGCTCGGCATGGAGGAGGCCGAGGGCGACGTTATGAAGCGCAAGCCGCGTAACGCCTCCGACGGCGTCTTCGCGGGCGGCATGGGCCTCGATATCGCCTTCCAGGGCGTCATCATCACCCTGCTGGTGCTCGCCTCCTTCTTCGCAGGCGTCTACTTCGACATGGGCTACATCGACATCGCCGACATGATCGCCGGCAATGCCGACGCCGAGGGCGTCACCATGGCCTTCATCACCCTGTCCATGGTCGAGATTTTCCACTCCTTCAACATGCGCAGCCGCCGCGCCTCCATCTTCACCATGAAGAAGCAGAACAAGTGGCTGTGGGGCGCTGCTGCCCTCGCGCTGGCGCTGACCATCGTTCCCGTCGAGGTCGACTTCCTGGCCGAGGTCTTCGGTTTCATGCCGCTGCCCGTCCACGCCCTGCTGACCGCTCTTGGCCTGGCGTTCCTGATCATTCCGATCATGGAGGTCTACAAGGCGATCATGCGCAAGGTCGATAAGGACGCGTAAGGTTTCTTTACGACGCTGCTTTTCATAATCGATGCTCGCCTGCATCCATTTACCGGGGCCGTATCCATAGTGGGTACGGCCCCTTTTCTACGGCTCGCCACGGTTTGTCCGCCTTGACTCGAGACAGATGAATCGCGCTGTTCGAATCTGATGCCCGGCGAAATCCTCGCGTGTACAACTGAGCCGTTGGTGTGTCCTTTTGTGCGTTTCGATGTGATTCGTATGACATGTGCGAATAAGTGGCGCAAGCACGCGACTTTAGAGAACAATAGCCCTAGAGCCAAGGAAACTAACTCCACCTCCAGCGGCTCCACATGTGCAGGTCGCCTCGTGCTCGGAACGCGGGGCGACTATTTTGTTGCTATACGTTGGTGGGCGCAGGGGCCGTTGGCTATACTCACAAAAGGTGGAACCGGCTATTGCAGGCGGCGCACGTGAGGTGCGGCGCTCGCGGCGTGACGCAGGGGGCTCTTGTGGCAAAGCAGAAGATGAAGAAGACCAAGGCGGCAAAGGGTCGTTCGCGTGCCCGCCGTGCCGAGGTGCAGGCGCTTAGGTCTGCGGGTTCGGATCCCTCGATGGACGAATCGCTGATAGACGCCCTTCCTAAAATCGACGCGCTTCAAGATGTTCCCGCGTTTGGCGACTTGCGCGTGGACCAATCCCAAGAGGCCGCTTTTCAGTCGTTTGTGGACGAGCTTCGCGCGTCTGGCGAGGACGCGGTGGCGGATACCATGCGCATGGGCGTCGTGGTCCGGTTGGACCGTGGCTTTCCCTTGGTGGCGACGGAAGGCTTGACGCTGCGCGCCGAGCATGCCGTGGCGTTCGCCAAGGGCGCGGATATGCTGCCGGCCGTGGGGGACGCGGTGGCCGTAAGATGCGACTCCGGCCACGATATGGGCGTGATAGAGCGCGTCTTGCCCCGCCGCACCACGTTCGAGCGCTGGCGCGGTAAGAACCGTGGCGAGCGCCAGGTGCTCGCAGCCAACGTCGACATCATCTTCATCGTCCAACCGCTGGGTGCGGCGCGAGATAGCGTCAAGCTTATGAGCGACCGCATCTCAAGGTCGCTCGTCCTGGTCAACGACTGCGGGGCAACGCCCGTTGTGGTTCTTACCAAGGCGGATCGTTGCGATGAGGACGAGCTGGCGGACGTGGTGCACCAGATCGAGGGCCTGGTGGGCGAAGGAGTCCGCGTTCTTGTGACCTCCTCTGCCGACGGTCGTGGTTTGGACGAGGTCCGCTCCTGCATCCTAAAGGGGACGTGCGGCATGATCTTGGGCGAATCCGGCGCCGGTAAGTCGACTATGCTCAACGCCCTTTTGGGGCACGAGGCGCTGGCGACAAGCGGCGTTCGCGAACGCGATGACATGGGCAGGCATACGACCGTCGCCCGCGTTATGGTCGCCCTTCCGGATCCCTGCGGCGTCATCGCGGATGCCCCGGGTCTGCGCAGCCTACCCCTGGTTGGGCATGAGAGGGGCCTTGCTCGGACGTTTCCCGAGGTGGTCGAAGCCGCGCGGGCCTGCCGTTTCAACGACTGCACGCATACCCACGAGCCGGGTTGCGCGGTTCTCGAAGCGGTCGAGACCAAGGAGATTAACCGTGCCCGTGTGGACGCGTTCTTAGCTTTGGCTGGTGAGATGCGCGTGAGTGCCCAGTCCCTCGACCCGGATATTCATTTGTAGGCGCGCTCCTCAGGCCCAAAATGGCGCTTCGCGGCGCTGCTGCGAGAAAATGGGTGCAATTGGGAGTCTGTCTGCGTGACGATGCGCGCCGTATCTAAACACTATATTCACTCGATATGCCCCCAATCTTTCAGGCGGTGGAAGATTGGGGGCATACATTTGTAATATCGGGTTTCACTTTCTCAAATGGCTCTCCATGGGTCCCCGTTCCTCCTTGCACAATGGAATCCACGCACCGACGACAGGCGGCGGAAGGCCGTCTTGGTCGGGTGCCGGCGAACGAGGGGAGTATGGTGTGAAACGCAGGACGAGAATAGCTTTAAGCGTGGTCTCGGGCGTTGCAGCGGCTATAGCTGCGTTGCTCTACGCATCGTCTGTTCAGACGGAGGCCCAGAAGGCGCAGCAAGAGGCTCTTTCTCGCTACGGCGGGGAGGTTGTCTCGGTATGCGTGGCGACGCGCGATATCGATCCCGGCGATGTGCTGGACGAGAGCTGCGTTGCGGCTGAGGAGTGGCTTGCGAGCCTGCTCCCCTCAGGTGCGGTGACGTCGCTGGATGACGTGTTGGGAAAGACTGCGACCTCGCATATCCCGCATCGCGCTCCCCTGAGCGCCGCCTATTTCAAGAAGGACGAGAACGCCATCGAGGTTCCCTCGGGAAAGGTCGCCGTATCGGTCTCGAGCGATCCCGAGCACGCTGTTGGGGGAGCCCTCGTGCGAAACGCGGTGGTCGATGTGTACGTGTCGAGGGATTCGATTGCCGACCGATTGGTGCGTGCCCGCGTGCTGGACACGAGTTCGCTGGCCAACGGCGGCGGAGACATCGCATGGGTGACCCTTGCCGTGGATCCCGCATCGGTGAGCGAGCTGCTGGCGGCAACGACGCAGGGAGCGGTGACGCTCGTGGTTCCGGGCGATACCGATCGGGATGCCCAAGGGGGCGGGGCGTGATGGGTTCCATATGGTTGACGTGCTGCTCGCGTGAAGGGTACGCGCGGCTTCTCGCCGAGGTACGCTCGAGGGACAGCCGGGCAAACGTGCTGAGGTTCGGAGGCGTAGGCGACCTTCCGCTCATGATAGGGGAGTTTCCCGGTCAAGATTTGAACGCCGCCTTCGTGCTAGAGGCGGGGGACGAGGACGTCCACGCCGCGGTGGAGGCGATCGCGCGCTGCGGGCGGGCGAGCCAGATACTCGTGCTCGCCGACTCCCAAGATCCGGCGCTGTTCGCCCGGCTGTTCTATGCCGGGGCTACAGAGGTTATTGCGGCGGGCCCGTTGACGGCGTCGTCGAATCAATCGAATGGGGCATGTGCGGAGAGAGGGCCGGAAGATGCTGCAGCCGCCGTACGGCCCGCTTGCAATAACGAGGTTCCGCCCGAATCGATCGAAGAGCGTTCACGTGCGGCGGTACCCGGCCTTGTCACCACGCGAGTGCCTTTTGGAACTCCTGAGCCCGGTTCCGTTTCTGCAGCGGAGGCTAGGGAGGAGGGAGCGCCTGCATCGAAGGTCGGCACAGAGTCGGTGCCGCAGCGGCCGACGCCGGGGCACCGTTCGCAGGCAGCCGCCATGGGGATGGACGGACGCGATTTTCGCGGTCGGAGCGAGGCGGGCTCTTCGGCGGGAGCTCCGTTGGTGGCGGTGATATCCGGTAGGGGCGGGGTCGGCAAGTCGACGTTGGTGGCGTCTTTGGCCTGCTGTAGCGCCCGCATGGGGCTGCGCGCGGCGGTTATAGATGCCGATTTGATGTTTGGAAACCAACATGAGCTGCTGGGCGTCGACTCGCCGATAGACCTCGGCGTCCTGCTCGACGAGAAGGCGTCCGCCTCGCCAGAGGCCGCTGCCGAGGCGACTGCGATGAAGGTCGCACCGGGACTCACGCTATGGGGGCCGCTCGAGACGCCGGAGACGGCGGAAGTCATGGCGGTTCCCGTGGATGGGCTGGTGCGCGTATTGAGGGCGGCGGCGGATGTGATCTTCGTCGATACGTCGACGTTTTGGGGTGACTGCGTCGCTTCCCTGGTGGCGTCATGCGATCGATGCCTGGTGGTGGGGGTTCCAGGCGTCAGCTCGGTCTCATCGTCCGTAAAAGCAATGAGATTGGCGTCGCGCGTGGGGGTTCCCGGTACCAAGATGACGGGCGTGCTTAACCGCTTTGGCGGAGAGGAGGCGGGGGAGGAGCAGGCGATGCGGTATGAGATGGGTGTCGCGTTGCGCTCGCGCGCGAGGATAGCGGACGGGGGCGACGAGGTGCGCGGAATGGTGGCGTTTGGACATCTGGATAGCTTGCTTTTGGGTCCCGGCGCCTTTGCGACCAGCGTCCGCTCGTTCGCGAGGGACTTACTTCGAGAGCTGGGATGTCCGGTCGAGGTGGACGAGGCCGAGGCACGCAGGTCGATGGAGGATCGTCCGTGCATACGGTTGCCGTGGAAAAAGAGGGTTGGTGATGCGGCATGACGGTGATGGGGAGGGTTAAGGAGGCGGAAGGGCGCAGCGGGCTTGCGGATGCGGCGGAAAAGGATTCGGCGAAGACCCGCGCGATCAAGACCGAGGTCAAGCGCGCCCTGATGGAGCGCGTCGGCTTTGCCGAGGTTGCTCGCATCGCCGCAGGGCTGGACGCGGCTGCGGCTCGAGAGGAATTGCGGCCCGCTGTGGAGGCGGTGCTGAATGCGGACGGGCATGGAAATCTTCCCGAGCGCGATCGCGACCTTATAGTGGGCGAGGTCTTGGACGACGTGGTGGGACTGGGCCCGCTGCAGCCGTTGCTCGAGGACGATAGCGTGACGGAGATCATGGTGAACGGCATGGATTCCGTTTTCTTCGAGCGCGCCGGAGAGCTCTATCCCCTTGGCCCCTTGTTCGATAGCGAGGAGCAGATTCGCATCGTGGTCGATCGAATCATCTCGCCCTTGGGTAGGCGCGTGGACGAGCGCAGCCCGCTGGTCAATGCTCGCCTTCCCAGTGGATACCGCGTCAACGTGGTGATTCCGCCCGCTGCCATCGATGGTACCTGCGTGACTATTCGAAAGTTTTCCGATCGCATTAGCTCCTTGGACGAGTTGGTGGGGATGGGGTCGCTGCCGAGCTGGTATGCAGGCCTGCTGTCTTGCGCGGTCAAATTGCGGCAGGACCTGGCGGTAGCGGGTGGAACGGGTTCGGGTAAAACGACGCTGCTTAACGCATTGTCCTGCGAGATTCCAAAGAAAGAGCGGATTGTGACGATTGAGGACTCGGCAGAGCTCAAGTTTGCGCGCCATCCTCACGTGGTGAGGCTCGAGGCGCGCGAGGCATCGATCGAGGGGCAGGGCGCCGTGACCATTCGCGACTTAGTGACAAATGCCCTGCGCATGCGACCCGACCGCATTGTGGTCGGCGAGGTCCGCGGCGCCGAGTGCATCGATATGCTGCAGGCGATGAACACGGGGCACGACGGCTCTCTAACCACGTTGCACGCCGGCACGCCCCAAGAGACCATCGTCCGCATGACTCTTCTGGCGCGTTTTGGAATCGACCTGCCCAGTGACCTTATAGAGGAGCAGATAGCCATGGCGCTCGATGGAGTGGTGATGTCGCTGCGCCGACCGGACGGAAAAAGGTTTGTGGGGTCGTATTGCGGCGTGGAGAGAGGGTCGTCTGGCGGAGTCGAGCTGAAAGAGTACGTTGCGTTCGATGTCGCGTCCGCAACGTGGGAGCTGGTGCGAGAACCGGACTTTATCGAGCGCGCTCTTTTGGAGGGTGCCTTGGATCAGGAGGAGGTGGACGAATGGAGGCGGTCGTGTTCTGCGGCATAGCGGGGCTTGTGGCGTTTTGCGTGGCAGGCCTTTTACCCGGCGGTTCTGCATCGCGTTCTCGCGGGTTCGTCATCGGTGGCATCGATCAGATTCTCATGGTTGCAGGGCGCGTTTTTGATCGGGTTCCCGGAGCCGTCGATGTTTTGGCGGGTCTAGCCGAGCCGTTTCGCGATGCTGCGGCTGCAGGGCGGCTGCCCTTTGGCTCCTCTGGTGGAAGCGAAGGGGAGGTGTTTGACAAGAGGCGCGCGGCTGGAATGGTCGTGTTGCTGATGGGTGCCGGATTAGTCGCGGGAGGCGCGGTATCGCTCTCCGTTTCCGGGGCGATAATCGGCGCCGCCGCTCCCGTGATGGCCCTTGCCGTAGCGGGAGGTCGTGCGAAGAGGGCGGCGTCGCGCGACGTGGAACGTGCGATGCCCGAGGCTTTTGGAGCGCTATCTATTGCGCTGGGGTCTGGGCATTCTCTGGCGCAGGCGATGCGGTACGTGGGCGTTCATTCAAGGGAGCCCATTCGCTCTGAGTTCATGCGCGTTGGCTTTGCCATCGATTGCGGGTTCTCTGCCGCTGAAGCGCTCGACAGCCTGATTAGGAGGCTGCATGCCCCCGGGCTGGACATGGTGACCTTGGCTCTGAAGGTTTCCCAGAGAACGGGCGCGCCGCTCAAGGATTTGCTGGAGGAGGCCGCGCGGCTGGTGGGGGATCGCATCGAGCTGCAGCGGACGCTCGACGTGAAGACGTCGCAGGCGCGTATGTCTGCCCGCCTGGTGGCGGGTATGCCGGTTGCGATGATCGTGTTTCTCACCCTGCTATCCAGCGATTTCAGAAAGGGAGTGGCGACCGTATCAGGGGCGTTTTGCGTGATGGCGGCACTGGGCCTCAATGCGGTTGCCTGGATGGTTATCCGAAAGATCATGAAGGTGGAGCTGTGATGGGCGACGAATGGCTTGTATTCTGCATCGCCTTTCTCTTTGGAGGCGCCATATGGCTTGCGAGCGAGATGGACGATCGAACCGTATTCCGCGCAATATCCGGAGCTTCGGATTTTGCCGTGCGGGCGGTGCGGACGACGGGCGCCGGCCTCGATATCGTTCGAAAGCGTATCGAGGGTTGGACGGGGTCATCCAGTATGGACAAGGCGGTTTCGCTGGGAGAAGCATCGGAGATGATCGACCTTATCTGCCTGGGGCTATCTGCCGGATTGTCATTCGATGCGTCCCTTTCCCTGTACTGCCGCGAGCGGAATTCACGGCTTGCCCGTCGTATGGAGCAGGCGTGCATGAGCTGGCAGATTGGCATGCAGACAAGGGAGGAGGCGCTTATGGATGTGGCGGCCGATTTGGAGTTAAGGGCTTTGGAATCTTTTGCCACGGCGGTAACCCAAGCTCTTACGCTGGGCGCCCCGCTTGCGTCCACGCTTTCGGCCCAGAGCGCCGAGTGCCGTGCCGCGCATCGCGCGGAGGTCGAGCGGAACATCGAGCGGGCGCCGGTAAAGATTCTCATTCCCACGGGCACGTTGATCTTGCCCGCGCTGTTGTTATCGATCATAGGTCCGCTGCTTGCAGCAGGCGGAATGGTATAGGAGGTAGTGATGGGACGCAATTGGATTGCCGAGCGATTGCGGGGGCTGGCCGCCCGCCTTAAGGCTTTGTCAGGGGAGGCAAACGAGCGGTTGCGGAACGAGGAGGGCAAGGACGCGGGGATCGGTACCGATCGCGGGTTGCCGCGCCTGAGGGACGGCGGCCCTCGGGCTGCGGTGCTGCGCTTGCGCCTGGTGCGTCACGATGCGGTGTGCCCGCGCGAGGAGCTTGCTCAAGGCACCACCGAATACGCCATCTTGGTGGGGGTGCTCGTGGTGATCGCAATCGTCGCCATCATCGCGTTTCGCGACAAGGTGAGCGAGCTTTGGGAAGCAATCTCCTCTGGAATCAACAGCTTGTAGGAGATGACGTCCATGGGCTTGCGCGCGAGGTCGGCTCGCCGTTTCCTGTCGTTGACGGTTCCCGTTGGGCTGTGCGTCTTGGCGATCGCCCTATCGCTTGCGTTTGTAAGAAGCGGGGCGAGGGATGATGGCGGACCGTTGCCAGGTGATTTCGGTGCCGATGCATCGGGCGTCGAGGCGGGCGAAACGGGAGGGCACGATGGGGGAGATGGGGGAAGGGAGGCTTTCAAGGAGTTGACGAAGCGATTTGCACAGGATGACGAGACCGTTCGCGAGGCCATGAATTCCGAGGCTTCTCCATCGAGTCTGGATGCGTTTCTTGATGATTTGTCTGGTGCGGACGACCCGGTGGGGGTTGTTGAGTGGACGGATGCCGAGGGATTGGAGCATGCGGGAGGCGAGGTGCTGGGCGTCTACAGGCAGGCGGGGGCTTCTTTGCGGATGCACGGCTTCTTGGATCTGCGCGGAACTTCATGGGCCGCTGTCTTGCAAGGAGATAAGTGGGTCGACGTCGTTTCGGTCGCGGGGCCGCATGAGGGCGCCGCCTCGGTTCGTGTGGCGCGTATCGAGGCAGAGTGAGGGCTCGTGGCTGCGGAGGGGCGGTATTGCAGGAGGCATTATGAGGGAAGGTTGGCTGAAATACTTGCGCGAATCGAGCGCGTTCGAAAGCGCCCAGGCGACGCTGGAGATGGCTTTGTGCACGGTTGCGCTTCTGGGGATGATCCTGGGAATCGCGGCGATATGGCGAGCGGCCGAGCGCGGCGTGCTTGCGCGGCTGGTGGAGGAGGCTGCGTCTCATGGGTTCGATATCGCCGGCGCAATTGATGCGGCGCTGTTCTAGCGGGGTTTTATCGGCGACGATGGGCGAAGAACGAGCTCAGGCGACGGTTGAGGCCGCTGTGCTGCTTCCGAGCTTTCTCATTGTCCTGCTCCTTGCTCTGCAGCCGATCTGCTTGCTCTACACCACGTCCATCATGGAGTCCGCCGCGTCGCAGGCGTCGCGCTTGCTGATTACGGGTGAGGACGTCGATGACGAGTCGGTCCAGGCGTTTGTTACGCGCAGGCTCGCCGCCATCCCCAATGTCTCGATTTTTCACGAGGGAGGCCCGCTTTCTTGGCGGATAGAGCTTGAGCGGGCCTCGGGCGGTGCTGGTGCCGTGGGCGTTTCTATAGAGGGGACGGTTAAGCCCCTGCCGGTGCTGGGCGCGTTTGCGGGTGCGTTTGGGGAGACGAACGCGATGGGCGATGTGCGACTGCGCGTCGAGGTTTCCTATGACGGCAGGCCGAGTTGGCTGGAGGGAAGCTATGGCGATTGGATTTCTACGTGGGGTTAAGCGCCGGCGTGGGGACGCACGGGTTCGATGGCTGGGCGTGGATGCCTTTATTGAGGACGGTGCCTACACCACGCTCGCTGCCGCGGTGTCGATTCTACTGGTTATGGTCCTCTTGTTCTCGTCCACATCGGCGATATGGAGCATGTCGCGGGCGGGCGACACGCAGGTTGCGGCGGATGCGACGGCTATGGCGGGTGCAAACGTGGTTTCCTCGTACCATACAGCGGCGACCGTTGTGGACGCGAGCATCTTGAGTCTGGGGCTCACGGGATTTGTGGTGACTGGCGTTGGTCTTGCCGCGACGCTGGTGCCCGGTGCCCAGGCAGCAGCGGGGCAGATGGTCGATGCGGGAATTCGTATCATTAAGATGAGAAACGAGTTCGCGGCGTCGACGTCTAGGGGCTTAAAGACGCTGGAAGACGCCCTTCCTTGGCTGGTCGCCGCAAACGGAGCGAGGGCTTGTTCTGCCCAATCGACTGAATCGGTGGAGTTCAGCGGTTCTGCTATGGCGGTTCCCCGCGAATCGGCTTCCGAGTTTCCCGCACTCGAGGGATCGGAAATAGAAACGGAAGAAATCGAGGCGGGTGCGGACGAGCTTGATCAGGCGGCGACCGATCTTGCCCGCGCAAACGAAAAGGCCACCCAAAAGAAAGAGGCGGCATGGCTTGTGGATTGCGGCAGGGACGGCGCGAACATGCAGGAGCGCGCGGCTTCGCTCTCGGGGTTAAGCGCGGCGGAAAATCCGGACTACGCGTCGTGCCTTACGTGGGAGCCGGAGGTGGCGCTTGATCGCACGCGCGCGTATTACCGTTGGCGGCGCGACCATGATGATCCCGCGGGGTCTGGAGTCGAGGCGCGTGCCGACGCGGCGGCTCGCCATGCGTTCTATTCCTACGCGTGCGAGGAGTTCGCGGATGCGAGTGTGGAGGAGATTGGCGGGCGCATGGTTGCCACCGTGCCGGAGCTGCCGAGGAATACGGAAGAGGTGAAGGGAACCAGGCTGTATACGGACGCCTGCTGGCCCTCGTCTTACGAGTCTCAGGGCCTTACCTTGCACTTCAGCTCATCATGCCCCGGGGCGACGGGTGCCGCCGGCCCTGCGCTTTCGCTGCAATCAATCGACGCGTCCGTTGCCCACGAATGCGAGGTGTGCAAATTCAGCGTGACCGACGTGGGGAAGGCCCCGGCCGCTTCGACATCGATTGAGAACGGATACGAGTACCATCTGCGCGAGTTTACCCGGGCGCTGCAAGAATATGTCGACGCCCGCAACGAGCAGCTGGAGCAGGAGCGACGTACGAAGTCTAAGGCAGAAGGCGTAAGCGATGCGTTTGAGGATGCGATTTCCGTTCTTGCTGGCAAGAGGCCCCGGATAGCGCCGCCCGGGCGCGCCGGATGCATCGCGATGGTGGCAAGTGGCGAGATCTCTGCGGGCAATGCGCTTTCCAATCCATTTGCGCCTACGCCGGAGCTGCAGCGCAGGGGCGCCATCTCTGCCGCCGTGCTCGCGCCCGACCCGGCGACTCGCGAGAACAACGTGCTGTCGAATTTCTTCTCGACGGTGCGGGAGCGCGTGGGAGATCGCGGCGCCGTGGGGCTAATCGATGACGTCATGGGGCTTTGGGGCGACCTTCTAATTTCCTATGGCGATTTGGGAGAAGGCCTTGGCGATGTAATGGATGGCCTTCTGGGGGGATTGGATACGCTGGGGGCGGGGCCGTTGGCATCTTGGCTGTCCGGCAGAATCGGCGGGGTGGTGCGCGGACTTGGATTCGAGCCGGTCGACCTTTCGTGCAAGAAGCCCGTGCTCACGGACAGCTCCAACGTTATAGCCCAGTCGGATGTGGCCGGGCTGGGTGATCTCCAGAGCGCGCTGCGCTCGATCCCGTTGGGCTCCACCGATCCCGGGGCGATTCTTCAGGGCGCTGGATACGCGGTGGGGGAGCGCATTTACGCCACGGAGTTCACGCTCGCGAGCATTCCGTTGCCGGGTGGCGGCAGCATTCCGTTGACCATTCGATTGGGAGACCTGTTCAAGGGGTGGTGATAGTGAGAGAAAAGATGATGCGTATAGGCGTGTCCAAGACGGCACGCGCTCCGCGCGGCAATCTGATGGAGGAATCTGCCCAGGCGACGGTCGAGATGGTCGTGGTGGTGCCGGTTCTGCTGGTGCTGGCACTCGTCGTTTTCAACCTCATGAGGTTCGCGGCGGCAACGGCGCGGTTCGATAGGGTTGCCCCAGACATAGTGATCGCGCACGGCGTCTCGACGTCTGGCGCTGAGGGCGCAGGGCTGGATGATGGCGGCACGGGCTTTATCCAATCGGAGCTGGAGCGCGCGATGGAGGCCCACGACGTCGAGGTCGATGTCTCGTATGCGGACGCCGAGGGCGAGGGGGATGGCGTCGCCATGTTGTCCCTCGCGGGCGCGCTGAGGACGTATAGCTGCATCATGAAGTATGAGCCGTGGCCATCGGGGCTGAGCATAGCGGGCGTGTCCATGGGCGCTCCCGCCACTTTGGAGCATGTGCGCGAAGTGACGGTGGACCCTTGGCGTTCGGGAGTGCTGGTATGAGTGGGCGTGATTGCGGCGGGCGCGTCGCGACGCCGTGCCGTATCGCCATGGCCCATGTTGGCTGGGGCGCTTGCAGGGTGATCGTGGCAAACACGTTTTTCAAAAGGTTGCGTGGACTGATCGGCAGGCGACCCGAACGCTGCGCGGGCGACGTGCTTTGGTTTCCCAAGTGCTCGTCCGTCCATACGTTCTTTATGGGCTGCGCTTTGGACATTGTGTTTGCAGATGGTGAGGGCGGGGTGCTGCTGTCTTTGGAGGGTGTTCCTCCATGGCGAATCGTTCGGTGTCACGGGGCGTCTTCTGCGCTCGAGCGGTTTTCTAGGAGAGGGAATTCGGGGTAGGATGAGGAGGGCGTCGCGGTGTGCGCCGCGTTTTACGGAGGGGGCACCATGGAGAACTATTACGGCAGGCTATGCACGGAAATCTATGAGACGCTTCACCCCGCGGCTCCCGAGGACGAGCTGGCGTTCTACCTTTCTTACGCCCATGACGGGGACAGGATTCTCGAGCCCATGTGCGGCAGCGGCAGGTTTCTCATTCCCTTTATGGAGCGCGGCTTTGATATCACGGGCATCGATCTTTCGGAGGAGATGCTCTCGGCGCTGTATCGAAAGGCTCCGCGGGCGAGGGCGATCAAGAGAGACATCCTGGAATTCAACGCGGACGTGCCCTACGACTACATCTTCATTTCTTCGGGTTCGTTCTCGCTGTTTACCGATGCGGGGACTGCGGATAAGGTGCTTGCGAAGCTGCGGTCGCTTCTATCGCCGGGTGGAAAAATGGTGATCGCGGCCGAATCGATGGCTGGAGCGTGCAGCGGGGACGGGTCGTATCGCCCGGTATTCGCGATGCCTCTGGACGATGGTGGCGAGCTGCGGTTTAGCTCCATGGACCGCTACGACGCGGATGCGCAGACGCAATATTCGCCCGGTTGCTACGAGCTGTATCGCGATGGAGAGCTGGTCGAGAGAGAATGGATGGATTTCCGAATTCGTCTTTATCGTTTTGGAGAGCTTGAGCAGCGTCTGAAGCTGGCGGGCTTTGCGAGCGTGGTGACGTATCGCGCTTTTGATAAACAGCTTGCGGAAGGGGATGTGGACGAGATGTTCCTCTATGAGTGTTCGGTTGGATAAGCGCTTCTGTTCTAAGTAGCGGGTGCGTCCGCTCAAACTTTTTTAAAATTCTCGTTTGACTCATGCTCGAGATTTGATATAGTAATCGAGCTGCAAGTCAGCACGACATAAACGGCCAGATAGCTCAGTTGGTAGATCAGCGGACTGAAAATCCGCGTGTCGAGGGTTCGACTCCCCCTCTGGCCACCCTTTAACTTCCAGCCTCCCTCCCCGGGAGGTTTTTTCATATCTATCGATCGCGTGGTGGCGAGCCTCTTTTCTGCTGGATGCGACCCATCTGCCGCAGAGGGCGAAGGCTGGCATCGATCTTTTAGTTCCTTACATATCCGACACTCGCAGAGGGCGGGGGACGTGTGTCCGCACGGGCGGGTATACTCTTGCGAAGGCACTATAGACGCAAACCGAATGCAAGCCGTCTCACACACCACATTCGCACGTAAAGGGGCATGGCATGGACGATAGAATTCGAGGAGTCAATCTTTCGGGATGGTTTATCCCCGAGCCCTGGGTCACGCCGTCTTTGTTCGCCGCCACCGGCGCCAGCACTGATGCCGAGCTGCAGGAGAATCTGGGCACCGTTGAGTACAACGAGCGCATCCGCCAGCATTACGAGACCTTCATCACCGAAGAGGATTTTAGGCGCATGTCGTCGATCGGCCTCAACGCGGTGAGGGTTCCCGTTCCCTGGCATGTCTTTGGCCTGCAAAACGACGCGGCGACTTACATCTCTGCAATCGATTACATCGACCGCGCGATGGAGTGGGGCTCCAAGTACGGCGTCAGCGTGCTGCTGGATCTCGCTACCGTCCCCGGCGGCCAGGGCGACTCTAACGAACCCCAGACCACCTCGCGCTACATCGCCGACTGGCATTCGTCCACAAACGGACGGCACGTGGCGCTTGAAGTGCTGGAGCGGTTGGCGGCTCGCTATGCCGTGGCAGATGCCCTGTACGGTATCGAGCTGCTGGATTCTCCCGTCATGAGCGTTCGCAAGAACATGTTCACCATGACGGACGGCATTCCTGGTCACTATCTGCGCAACTTCTATCGCGATGCCTATGACCTGCTGCGCAAGCACATGACAAACGACAAGGCCGTGGTCTTTTCGGCGTCGGGCCATCCTGGCCTGTGGAAGCACTTCATGCGCAGCTCGCAGTATAAGAATGTGTTGATGGACGTCCATCTGTACCATTACCACGACGAGAACGCGCAGGATATCACTTCCCCTCGCGGCCTCTCTGCTGCGATCGCGCGCAACAAGGCGCAGATTCGCGAGGCGGTTGGCACGGGCTTTCCCGTTATCATCGGCGAGTGGTCAGCGGCGGCCGTCATGTCCAGTGCTTCCGTTACGCCCGAGGGCCGTTCCGCGTACGAGCGCGTCTTCGTGGCCAACCAGCTCGCGTCTTTCTCTCAGGCAGAGGGCTGGTTCTTCCAGACATGGAAGACAGAGAAGCGCATAGCGGCCTGGGACGCGCGCCTGGCGCTGGGAACCCTTGAGCGCGCGATGCTCGATTAGCTTCTCGATTCTACGGCCTTACCTTGACCCTGCTGATTTGGACGGTTATTCATTATGGCAGCATGCAGCGGCGCTTCCGGGCGCCTTATAATCGTTGGCACGCCCATTGGCAACCTTGGCGACCTCACGCCGCGCGTGGCGCAGGCCTTTGAGGCGGCGGATGCCGTCTGCTGCGAGGACACGCGCGTAACGTCAAAGCTGCTGTCTCACTTGGGTATTTCTCGTCCGTTGGTGCGGTGCGACGAGAACGTGATCGCCTCGCGCTCGCCCGAGTTGATCGACCGCATGCTCGCGGGCGACGTGATCGCGTTCGCCTCCGATGCGGGCATGCCGAGCGTTTCCGATCCCGGGCAGGTGCTGGTGGACGCCGCACGCGAAGCGGGCATTGATGTGGAGGTAATTCCCGGTCCCTCTGCGTGCGTGACCGCGCTGGTTGCGAGCGGCATCCCCTGCGAGCATTTCTATTTCGAGGGTTTCTTGCCGCGAAAGCATGGGGACCGCGTGCGCAGGCTGTCGCAGCTGGCGGCAATTCCCGGGGCGCTGCTGTTCTACGAATCGCCCCATCGCGTTGCGGCGTCGCTCGAAGCGGTCGCCGAGGTGTTTCCCGCCCGTCAGGTCGCTTTGTGCCGCGAGCTCACCAAGCTGCATGAGGAGGTTCTGCGCGCGCAGGCCCCGCAACTTTTTGAGCAGGTGCGCGAGCGTGGCGAGCTTAAGGGCGAGATGGTGTTGGTGGTCGCGCCTCCGTCCGAGGATGAGCTGGCGGCGTTTGCCTCTATGATGCCGGGTGCGATTGCGGGCGCTGCGGGCGCGGTCGATGTGGACGAGGCGCTGCAGAAAGACATCCAAGATGCATTGGCGCAAGGCGAGCCGGCATCTGCCATAGCCAAACGGTTGAGCCAGCGCTATTCGCTCAAAAAGCGAGCTGTGTACGAGCGGGTGCTTGCGGAGCAGGACCGGTAGCCCAAGAAGCGGCTGAAGGAATTTGCCAAAGGCGTTCGATCGGGCAGGTCGAGTTGGCGGGGGCTGCTAGTGCGCTGGCCCCTCTTCGTCCAAATATGCGTTAAAATGGCAGGTTGGAATAACCTGCGCAGAATAAGGAACGCTGCGCCGTATGGAGTTAATCGGAAGGGAATATGCCATGGAGCATTCGAAGCCCTCGTACTACATCACCACGCCGATCTACTACGTGAACGCCAAGCCGCATCTCGGCACCGCGTACTCTACCGTCATGGCGGACGTTCAGGCCCGCTTCCAGCGCGCGAACGCCCATGACGTGAAGTTCCTCACGGGTATGGATGAGCACGGCGAGAAAGTCGCCGAGGCGGCGGAGAAGAACGGCTTCGACTCGCCCCAGGCATGGTGCGATTCCATGGAGCCCAAGTTCCGCGACCTGTGGGAGACCCTGAACATCTCCAATGATGATTTTATCCGCACCACCCAGGACCGCCACACCGCCGGCGTGCAGAAGTTCCTGCAGGTCCTGCTTGACCGCGGCTACATCTACAAGGATAGCTACGATGGCTGGTACTGCCGTCCGGACGAGACCTACTTTACCGAGACGCAGGTGCGCCACCACGAGGAGGAGCGTCGCGCCAAGGGCATGGACGCCGCCGACCCCGAGCATCCGCTGTGCCCGGACTGCGATCGTCCGCTCGAGCGCATCCAGGAGGAGAGCTGGTTCTTCAAGCTTTCCGCCTTCGAGCAGCCGCTGCTTGACTTCTATGAGGCCCATCCGGATTTCATCCAGCCCGAGACTCGTCGCAACGAGGTGCTCTCTTTTGTGAAGGGCGGCCTGAAGGACCTCTCCATCTCCCGCTCCACGTTCGATTGGGGTATCCAGTTCCCATTTGATCCCAAGCACGTGGCTTATGTGTGGGTCGACGCCCTGATCAACTACCTTTCCGCCGTTGGATACGGCGCCGAGGGGCAGGAGGCTGCCGATGAGGTCGTCTTCCGCTGGCCCGCGCAGGTCCATGTTGTTGGCAAGGACATCATCCGCTTCCATTGCGTTATCTGGCCCGCGCTGCTGATGGCGGCAGGCCTTCCGCTTCCCGAGCGCGTGTTCGTCCACGGATTTTTGACCGTGCGCAACGAGGAGACCGGCGCTGCCGAGAAGATGAGCAAGAGCCGCGGCAACGCGATCGCTCCCGAAGAGGTTATCGAGCTCTTGGGTGTCGACGCATATCGCTACTACTTCATGTGCGACGTCGCCCACGGTACCGATGCGCCCATCAGCTGGGGCCGCATGCGCCAGGTTTACAATGCCGACCTTGCGAACAGCTGGGGTAACTTGGTGTCCCGTTCGCTCAACATGGCCGGCAAGTACTTCGACGGCTGCGCGCCGGTCCGCCCCGCCAACTTTGAGCAGGAGACTCCGCTCAAGGAGGCGTGCGAGGGCATCTACGAGCGCTATGCCGCGCGCATGGAGGCGTTCGACTATTCCGGCGCCGCCCAGGAGGTGCTCGCCGTGGTGTCCGCCGCCAACCACTACATCGAGGACATGGCTCCCTGGGGCCTGGCGAAAGATCCCGAGCGCGCCGACGAGCTGGCCTTGGTGATCTGGAACCTGCTGGAGGTCATCCGTATCGCCTCCGAACTGTACGCGCCCTTTATGCCCAGCGTGTCCGCAGAGGTTCGTCGCCGTCTGTCCCTGCCGCAGGAGGCGACCAGCAATCTGGCCGAGGCCTGCCAGTGGGGCGGCCTTGCCGGTGGCGAGCCCGTCGAGAAGGGCGATCCGCTGTTCCCGCGCCTGGTTGACTAGGGTGCCCGTGCGCCCGGGGCGCATGCATGCGATTTGATTTTCGGACCTGTCAGGCGGCGCATCCGTTTGGCAGGTCCTCCGCTTATAGAACCAAGGAGGAGCAATGACCACGTCGCCGCTGGCGAATCCATCCGCAACCCGCGCGTTGCTGGAGACCTACGGACTTGCCACCAAGCACCGTCTGGGCCAGAACTTCCTTATCGACAACCATGTGATCGAGCGAATCTGCTCGCTCGCGAACCTGTCGAGCGACCAGCTTGTGTTGGAGGTCGGCCCGGGCATAGGCACGTTGACGCTCGCCCTGCTGCAAGATGCCGGCCATGTCACGTCTATCGAGATGGATTCCGAGCTCGAGCCCGTGCTGAGCGCGCACGCCGCCCTCAACCCTAACTTTTCGTTCATCATGGGTGACGCGCTCAAGGTTGCGCCCGAGCAAATCGCCGACGTCTCCGGAGGCGATCCCAGCATCTTGGTTGCCAACTTGCCGTATAACGTGGCCGCCACCATCATCCTTTCGTTCTTCCAGACCATGCCCAGCCTAAGCGCGGCGGTCGTCATGGTGCAGAAAGAGGTGGCGGACCGCATCGCTGCCCAGCCGGGCACCAAGGCTTTCGGCGCCTATACGGCGAAGCTCGGGCTTTACGGGCGCGTCACCGGTCGCTTCGAGGTCCCTCCGCGCTGCTTCATGCCGGCTCCGCATGTGGATTCGGCGGTGGTGCGCATCGATCGCCGCGATGCGGGCGACGAGGTGTACGACCTCATGGACCAGGCGGAGAAGAGCGGATGCTCGCGTGAGGACGTCGCGCGCGTGACGGAGGCCGCGTTCGCCCAGCGCCGCAAGACCATTCGAAATTCCATGTCCGCCTCTGGATTTGAGAAGGACAAGCTAGATGCCGCCTTCGCGGCGTGCGGCGTTTCTCCCACCGCGCGAGCGGAGACCCTCGATACGGGCGATTTCATCCGCTTGGCATCGACGTTGGCGACGCTGGGCTAGGGGGTGGACGTGAACCAGACAGATTCCCGTTTCTCGCTTGCGTTCGCAAAAAAGAAAAAGGAGTTTTCGGTGCCGGCGCCGTTGGCTCCCATCGCTGATACGCATGCGCACCTCATGAGCTTTTGGGGCAAGGACCCTGCCGAGGTCATAGCGCGAGCGGCGCTTGCCGGCGTGCGGCAGATGACCACCATATGGGATCCCGTGGCGGATCATCGCGATGCGGCGACCTATCATGAGCAGCTTGTTGGCTGGATCGCGCGGGCGGGCGGCCTGCTTGACCGGGCGATCGACGCCGGGGCGGCGCCCTTGCTGCCCCGTATTCCGTCCCCCTCGCTCGATGCGCCTTGGGATTCCAATCCAAAGTCCCTGCTCTCCCAGATAACCTTTCTTGCCGGCGTGCACCCCTATGGCGCGCCGGAATACACGGATGCCGTCCACGCCCAGGTGCTCGAGGCGCTCGATGATCCGCTTTGCGCGGGCGTGGGCGAGATAGGCTTGGACTATCACTTTGATGCCGAGGATAACATCGAGGCAGCTCCGCATCAGATGCAGATGGAGGTCATGGCACGCCAGCTCGAGGTGGCTATCGAGCGCAACGTGCCCGTCGAGTTGCATCTTAGGCACGAGGCCGACGACGAGGAACGCTCGTCGCACATGGACGCCTACGGCGTGCTCGAGCGGGTTGGCGTGCCGGCTGCCGGCTGCGTGCTCCATTGCTTTGGCGAGGACCGTGCGACCATGGAGCGCTTCTGCGAGCTTGGATGCCATATAGCGTTCGGTGGCGCGGCGACCTTCAAGCGCAACGATGGCGTCCGCGAGGCTTTCGCCGCGTGCCCGCTCGATTTGCTGCTGTTCGAAACGGATTGTCCGTATATGGCTCCCGAGCCCGTCCGCGGACTCGAGTGCGAGCCCGCCATGATTCCCTGGACCGTCGAAGCGCTGACGGGTTACCGTTCGAGTGTGACGGGCGAGGACCCCGCCCAAATCGCGTATGCTGTCTGGCGCAATTCTCTCAAGCTTTTTGGAAGGCAGAAGTAAATGGACGATATCAAGGCTCAAGTCGATGAGGCTCGGGACGAGGAGCGCGAACTGACCTCTGCCGAGGTGCTCCGCGAGCGCCGTAACGCCGCTATGGGCGGCAAGGCGATCGATAACGACATCCATTTTTCGCTACCGCTGACAAAGACGTTCCCGTTTCTGCTCATCGGCGCCGTCTTGGCGTACCTTGCATCGAGCATAGGGTCCAAGATGGGTAACGAGCTGCTGTTCTACGGCGGGCGTTGGGCGTGCTCGTTGCTGTTCGTCGTGGCGGTGGTCGTGTGGTTTGTCTCGCGTAGCCAGGCAAAGAAACTGACCGCCCAGCGCAACGAGGAGAAGTACGCGGTCGCGCGCGAAATCGCCCAGGCAAAGCAGGAGAAGGCGGAGGCCAAGGCTGCGAAGAAGCGCCGCCGCAAGCGCAAGAAGTAGACGTCTTCGAGTGCGGATATATGGGCGGAACGGGATTGCCGGGCGCTGACTGAATAGGGCAAACGCTAAAGTGGTACTATATTCCAAAGGCTTATATAGTCTCAGATCATGGCTGTTTCGATGGGAGAGTTCGCTATGTTCAGGCGCAAAGACCCGCAGGACCTTTTTGGCTCCACGGACTTTACCGTTACCGATACCATTTTCGAGGGGCCGGCGCTCTCGTTGCTCCCAAGCATTTTCCAGGATTCTCGCAGCAAGCGCTGGGCCGTGGTGTATCGCGGCGCCGAGCCGGCGCTTTTCGACTATGCGGACGTGATCGACTGCCTTCTTGTGGAGGACGGGTCCATCGACGTCAAGGCGGAGGAGAACAAGAAAGAGCTCTTCGAGCAGATACTCGCCAACCCCGCGCGCGTCTCCCGCGCGAGCGCGGGCGCGAGCGAGGATATGTGCGCAGGCGTTTCCCTTGTGATCAGGGCTCGCTCCGATGCCGCGGAGCAAGGTGAGGCGCAGCTGGTCATCCCCGTTATCACCCGCCCCGTCCGGAAAACTTCGGCAACCTATAAGCATCTGCTTCAATACGGCAGGGATATGCGCGACGCTTTTCTTGCCATGAGGGAGGATGCACTCGCCGCGGCGGTGCGCTCATGAGCGGGGAGGGGTCGACGGCGGGTAGCGGCTATCCCATTCCTCCCAAGGAGAGGGCGATCGAGGGTATCTTGGGCCTGGCCTTTGCGGGCCTGTTCAAAGCGGGCGATAAGCTGCCGGGGGAGCGTGCGCTATGCGAGCGGCTGGGGGTGTCCCGTACCGCCCTGCGAAGCGCTATCAAGCAGCTTGTGGCGCAGGGGGTGCTCGAGAGCAGGCATGGGTCCGGCACCTATCTTCGCAGGCCGAAGCCCACGCAGATCTTTCAGGAATCCGGCAGCTTCACCGATATCGTCGAGGCTACCGGACGCAGCGCCGGATCTCGCACCCTGCATTCGCGCACGGCGCGCGCCGATGACCTCTTGGCTGAGAAGATGGGGATCGCCCCTGATTCCCCCGTATTCATCGTCGAGCGCGTCCGGTTGGCAGACGGTATGCCCATTGCCATCCAGACGTCCTATATCGACATGCAGCGCTGTCCGGGGATCGATGAACACGATTTCGATAACGAGAGCCTGCTTTACGTAATAAAGAGCGCATGCGGAATCCGGATTGCGGGGGGCATGCAGCGTATTTCGATAACCAAAGTGGACGAACGCGAAGCGAAGCTACTGGGGGTCGACCTTGGTACGCCCGCGTTTTTTGAGCAGTGCTTCAACCAGGATGAGGAGCACAGGACGATCGAGTATTGCCGGTCCGTCACCCTGGCGAATCATTTCCAATATGCAAACGACGACTCCGCCGACGGGGCCGCGAGCGAGAAGGTGCAGAAATGGCTGAGGTCCTAACCAGCGATGCGTCATCGGGAAAACACGAGCCGTTGTACCTTCGCGTCCGCAGGGACATCGCGTCGAGGATAGGGCGGGGGGAGTTTCCCGTGGGAGCCGCCTTGCCATCGGAAAACGAGCTGGCTCGCCAGTACGGCACGACTCGCCTCACCGTTCGGGCGGCGCTCGATGCCATGGTGGAACATGGCCTTGTCCGGCGAATTCAAGGTAAGGGCGCTTATGTTTCGGGCGAGCAGGGGGAGATGGCGGGCCGGGGAGGCGTGACATCGGGATTCCGCGAGTCCATGAGGTTGAGGGGTTTCGAGCCTTCCGTTCGCATCCTGGCGAAATCGAAGCGGATCGCGGGGGAGTACTACGCGGCGATCTTCGACATAGAACCCGACGACCTCCTCTATTCAGTCAGAAGGCTCAACAGCGTCGACGGCGTCCCGACGACGATTGAGACGGCGCTCATCCCCATACCGCTGTTCCCGTCCATAGAAACCGTCGACATCACGGCATTCAGCCTTTACGAGACATACCGCATGCTCGGCCATCCTGTTAAGGAGGCCCATCAGAAGCTGGGCATTACCCAGCTCGATGCTCACGATGCGCGTCTTCTGCATGTCGATGCCGATACTCCGGCGTTGGTGTTGGAGTGCCTTACGGTGGATTGCGATGGATTGGTAATAGAGTATGCCAAATCTGTCAGCTGCGGGGCGCGCAGCGGATTTACCTATAGATTCTAGAGGTAAAAGGCACATTTACGCTCACCGCTAAACAACGACCGTTCGCCTTGAATACCATCATTCTCGTTAACTGGTATCAATAAATGGCTATCTTGTATAGCTGTAAGTGGTATTAATTACTTGCAGCATATATAGCTATTTAATCGGTCGGATGACCAGGTGGATGGAAAGCGGGGAGCAGAGAACATGAAGATGCTCGATTACGTTGTAATGGCCAACAGCCGCCTGCGTGAGAACCTTGCCCGTGCCGCCGAGCTCACCGACCCGTTGGTCGAGGCGTTCGCGGCGTCGGCTTCCAGCGCCGTTCGCATCGTCGCGTCGGGCTCTTCTCGCCATTCCGCCGACTGCGCTCGCGATTACATGCAGGATGTCCTGGGCATGCAGGTCGTCGTGGTGACCCCGGAGGCGTTTATCGACCGCGAGCACGTGTTTCCGCGCGACGCCTTCACCATGGTGATCTCTCAGAGCGGCTTTTCCACCAACAGCATCGCGGCGCTCGACTTCATTCGCGAGGGAGGGTGCGGTGAGGGCGTCCGTTCTATCGCGATCACCGGAAACACGCTCGCCCCCATCAAGGATCATGCCGACGTGGTGGTCGATTACGGAGTCGGGGTCGAGTCGGTTGATTTCGTGACCATGGGCGTCCAGGCGCTGGTGGAGTTTCTCATGCTGTTCGCGCTGCGCGCCGCCCATGCAGTCGGCCGTGTGGACCGCGAGCGCGTGGATCGCGAGTTCGAGTGCTTCGAATCCGCGATTGACGCCCACGCCGCCGCGCTTCTCGCGTGCGAGGAGTGGGTGGGGAAGGAAAAGCTGACCCTTTCCCGCCGAGTTCCCGCGTGCGTGGTGGGCAACGGCCCCAATTACGGTGTTGCAGAAGAAGGCGCCCTCAAGCTCAACGAGTGCATCAAGATCGCAGCCATGCACTCTGAGGGCGAGGAGTTCGTCCACGGTCCCCAGATGCAGCTAACGCCTGACAGCTTGCTGTTCATGTTGGATGACCCTAGAGGGTCGGAGCGCTTGGCGAGCCTCCACGCCCAGTTCCGCACGGTTACCAAGGGCGCCTTCTTCATCACGGCGCATCCGCGGGGCATCGAGGGCGAGCTGGTGATTCCCGCGCCTGGCAACCCGCTGATGTGCGCGATTCCCAATCTGGTCGCATTCCAGTATCTGGCTGCCCAGAAAACGGAGGAGCTCGAGCGCTGGGAAATGCACCCCTATGTACGCGCCCTGCGCGACACCATTGGAACCAAAGCGGATGGTTACGAGGATTCGATTCATACGCTGGAGGAGCGCGCCAAGGACCAGTACGGGCGATAGCGCCGGCGAACCACGGGCGCGACGGCGTCGTGCCGGGGCTTTATGAGCCACATGACAAGGGAGACAAGCGGCCGCGCCGCATCTCATAGCTACATCCTTGACGGGAGAGAGGAACGACCATGGCAATAACCGAGAAGATCGAGATCATGAACTTCGACCAGGAGGGCTATCTGGAGGATGGCGCCGCCCTGTACGAGACCGGCCAGAAGATGGCCGCGCTCGCCGACAAGGTGCACGAGGAAGGCTACGACGCCGTGTTCCTGATGGGCGTGGGCGGCACGTGGGACGAGATGATGCAGCTCGAGTACCTCATGAACAAGTTCGGCGACAAGGACCTCGAGGTCTACCTCATCCATGCTGCCGAGTGGAACGTGATGGGGCATAAGCGCATGACCGAGAAGTCCGTGGTCCTCACCGCTTCTGAGTCCGGCACCACCCCCGAGGTGCTCGAGGCCTGCAAGAAGATGAAGGAGATGGGCGTCCGCGTCTTCGCCATGACCGATCCCGAGGCCCCCATCGGGCAGGTCGTCGGTGCGGATAGCTGCGTCAAGATGGCTTCTGATCACGGTGCCGGCGGCTGCGAGAAGGGCTACTACCTCGCCGACTGCTTCGGCCTGCGCCTGCTCAACCTGCGCGGATGCTTCCCCAAATGGGAGCTGTTCCTGGAGCAGACCAAGAACATCTGGGCCGATATGCTGGATATCCGCAAGCGCTTCGAGCCCCGCGCCGAGGAGCTCGCCAAGAAGTACGCGCTCGCTCCCTACACCATGATGATCGGCTCCGGCGCGCTGTGGGGCGAGACCATCCTGTACTCCATGTGCATCCTCGAGGAGATGCAGTGGAAGCGCACCCGCTACATCACCAGCCACGACTTCTTCCACGGCACCCTGGAGCTTCTCGAGCCCGGCGTTCCCGTGTTCCTGTTCAAGGGCGAGGACGAGTGCCGCGAGCTCGACAACCGCGTCGAGGCGTTCCTGCGCTCCGGCGTGACCGGCGACGAGGACTACGTGATCTTCGACACCGCCGAGTTCGCCATCCCCGGCCTCGACCCCGAGTTCCGCGTCATCGTTTCCCCGTGGATCCTGTCCGTGTGCATCACCGACCGCCTGTCCCGTCATTACGAGATGGTTACCAAGCACAACCTCAAGTATCGTCGCTACTATCACCAGTTCGATTACTAATAAGCCGACGAGAACGCACCGGTCGCGTGCTGCGTAAGCGCTCGCGACCCGCGTGCGGTGCGAGTTTGAACCCTCGACCTTCGTCCAAGGAGGTGAAACCATGAGACGCTTTCTTATTGCGACCCACACCCATTTTGCCCAGGGCATCAACGAGTGCATCGAGCTGCTTTCGGGCGAGCACGACAACGTAGAGGTGCTGTGCCTGTACGTCGACGGCAACGATGATGCGGAGGCCCTGCTGACATCGCGCGTCGAAGCCCTACCCGAGGGCGACGAGCTCGTTATCTGCACGGATATCTTGGGTGGCAGCGTGAACAACGAGTGCCTGAAGCTCATCCAGCGGACCTGTGGCGTGTTCCTTATCACCAATACCAACCTGCCGCTGCTCCTTCAGCTCCTGTTCATGCCGGAAGGAGGCGACACCGCCCAGCTCATCAGGGGTATCGTCACCGCCGACGAGACGCGGGTCACCTTCTGTAACGACCTCCTGAGCGACGAAGACGACGAGGAGGAGTTCTAATCGAACCGGTTAGGACAAGCGACAAACAAACGAAACGTTTGGGGGAAAAATGATTCTGCTACTTCGTGTCGACCATCGACTGCTCCACGGTCAGGTTGCCGTCTCCTGGGTGCAGGGCCTGCACTCCGATTGCGTGTTCTGCGTTGGCGATAAGATCGCGAACGACCCGGTTTGGAAGACCACGCTCAAGCTGGGCAAGCCTGCGGGGTGCAAGTTGGTCATCAAGGACATGGAGCATGCGATCGAGGCGATCAACAGCGGCGTTACCGACAAGTACCGCATGATCATCAGCGTCCAGACCATTGCTGAGGCAAAGCAGCTGGTCGAGGGATGCCCGCAGATCAAGAGCATCAACCTGGGCAACACCAAGGCGAGCCCCACTACCAAGGAGGTCGCGCGCCAGGTATTCCTGGAGCCCGAGGAGTTCGAGATGCTGCGCGAGCTCGTCGACAAGGGCATCGAGGTCGAGGTCCGTCCTCTTGCGGACGATACCAAGATCGACGCCAAGACGTTCCTGTAGGTATCGCATCTATTCAACTAACACACAGTCCTCATTATCACCGTAGATTGGAGGAGACATGCTTGTGCAATCCATCCTCATCGGTCTGATCGCCGCGTTCGGCGCATTCGACTGGCAGCTGGGTACGCTCTATGCATTCCGACCCATCGTTCTCTGCCCGCTGGTAGGCCTGGTTCTGGGCGATCTTCAGACCGGCCTCGCCATCGGCGCGAGCCTTGAGCTGCTCTTCATGGGCTCCATCTCCATCGGCGCCTACGTGCCGCCTAACGAGACCGTCGGCGGCGTGCTCGCCTGCGCCTTCGCGATTTCTCTGGGCGAGAGCACCGAGGCCGCCATCGCCCTGGCGATGCCCATCGCGGTCCTCACCCTGTCGCTCAAGAACATCATGCGCGTCATCGACCCGTTCTTCGTCGACATGGCTGACAAGTTCGCCGCCCAGGGTAACGTCAAGGGCATCTATGCCATCCACTTCCTGCTCGGCAACGCACTCGGCTGCGTTCTGTACTTCATCCTGTGCTCCACCGCGTTCTATCTGGGCGTTGACGCCGTCAAGGGCCTGCTCGACATGATTCCGCAGTTCGCGATTGACGGCTTCGGCGTCGCTGCCAACATCCTTCCCGCCATGGGTTTCGCGATGCTCGGTCGTTTGGTGCTCACCAAGCAGGTTATGCCCTACTTCTTCTTGGGCTTCTTGATCACTTCCTACGCCGGCATTCCCGTCCTTGGCGTGGCCATTCTGGCAATCATCATTGCTATCGAGAAGTTCGACCTGCTGAAGATGGGTGGAGCCGCTGAGCCCGCACTTGCCGCAGAAGGGGATGACGACGATGACTTCTAATGAGACCGCGGTCAAGGCCGCTCCCGCAACGGACGATCAGTACAAGATCACCAAGTCCGACCTTATCAAGACCTCCTTGAACATCGGTTCGCTGGGCATGGAGTTCTCCTGGACCTACTACAAGCAGATGAATATCGCGTTCTGCTTGATGCTGGCCAAGATGCTCAAGAAGATCTACCACGATAACCCGGAAGGCTATCGCCAGGCGCTCGTTCGCCATCTCGCCTTCTTCAACATCACGGTGCAGTTCGCTCCGTTCGTCGGCGGCATCGCGCTGTCCATGGAGGAGCGCATCGCCCGCGGCGAGGCCGACCCCGAGTCCGTCAACGAGGTCAAGGCGGCTCTCATGGGCCCGCTGTCCGGCATCGGCGACGCTATCTTCCTGTCCACCCTTCGCGTGCTCGCCGCCGGTATCGGTATTTCCCTGTGCCAGGCGGGCAGCTGGCTCGGTCCCATCGCGTTCCTGGCCATCTACAACATCCCGGGCTTCTGGCTGCGCGTTTGGGGCATCCAGAAGGGCTATAACCTGGGCGTGAACTTCCTCGAGCAGGCCACCAAGTCCGGCCTCATGGAGAAGGTCATGAAGGGAATCGGCATCATCGGCGCGATGGTCATCGGTTCCATGACGGTCAGCATGTTCTGGGCCACCATGCCCATTCCGCTGGGCGGCGGCGAGGATGCCGCGACCCTGCAGAGCATTCTCGACGGCATCATGCCCGGCATTCTCGGCCTCGGCGCGTTCGGCCTGTACTATTGGCTGCTCTCCAAGAAGGTCAACCCCTCGATCCTCATCGTGGGCACCATGGTCTTGGGAGTCGTCGGCGCCTACTTTGGCTTCCTGGCCTAAGGCGGTCGCCCGCAATCGCTCTTCGAGCTATTGCCTAATTCGCTGCATATAGCCCCCCAGACGTGAGGCGACGGTCCGCAACGGGCTCGTCGCCTCATTTTTACTTGACGCTCCCTTTGCGGGGGCGGAATACCAAAAGGAGGATGATCATCGTGGTCGATATCTCGCGCTTCAAGGCGGCGGTTTTCGATATGGACGGAGTTGTGGTGGATACCGAACCCGTCTATCGCGAGCACGTGCTGATGTTTTTCAGAGAACAGGGCGTTCACATCGACATGGATGATGTGAACGTGCTTGCCGGGGCGGCGAGCGACACCTATCAGCGCCTGCTGAGGCAATGGTGGCGCGACGGAACGGGTAGGCAGGCGACGGATCGGGAAATCGATGCGCTTCTGGACGAGTTCTACGCGAGAAATCGCATCGACTACGCGTCGATCATCAACCAGGGCGTGCGGGAGCTGCTGGATTCCCTGAAGTCGCGCGGGGTGCCGTGCGCCTTGGCATCGTCATCTTCGCTTGCGGATATCCGCAACGTTCTTAGGGCATGCCAACTCGAGGACGCGTTCGAGTACGTGGTATCGGGAGAGGAGTTCGAGGAGAGCAAGCCCAATCCGGAAATCTACCTCCATGTGCTGGAGAAGCTCGGCGTCGATGCCCGTGACTGCTTTGCTATCGAGGATTCGGATGCGGGCATGACCGCCGCGCGCCGCGCGGGGCTCTTTGTGGTTGGCAAGCGCGACGACCGTTTCGGCTACGCCCAAACCGAGTGCGACGTGTTGGTGGATTCGATTGCGGAGCTGCTATAGTCTCCTCGTCCACATCTCGCCCATAATTGTCTTGGGCGCGTTAGGATGCGAAGACGTATGGGCGGGAGCCCGTATCGCCTTTGTCAGGAAACGCGCCATCTGTTCGGGCGGAAAATCAAATACCCGTAATAGAAGTCAGGGCCTGGACAGGCATGCCGCGCGCGGCTCTGTCCGGGTCCTTCTCCTACCTATTATCGATTCTGCTGTTCGAGTGCGCGCCCTTTCGCCCCGTGTGCGAAGGGATGCTTGAAGGGAGAATCAGATGCAGTCCGATATCGAAAATAACATGAATGCCGGCACGGATACCAAGTCCAAGATGCAGGTCACGCGTCGTTCGTTTCTAAGTCTTTTGGGTGCGGGCGCCATCACGTTGGGCCTGGGCCTTGCCGGCTGCGGCTCTACCGAGGGCAAGGGCGGCGCCGCCACCGCTGGTTCCGCTGCAGGCGCGACCATCGATAGGATCACCATGGTGTGGCTGCCCAACGAGTCCTCTGCCGAGTTCGATAAGGGTCGCGAAGAGTTTGGCAAAGTGCTCGAGAAATATGCCGGCGTGCCGGTCGAGCTCATGACCACCACCGATTACAACGTTGCCATCGAGGCGATCGCTTCGGGTAAGGCGCAACTGGCCAACATGGGCGCCGAGGGCTTTATCCAAGCGCAGAAGAAGAACGACAAGGTGTTGCCGCTGGTCACAACCTCGGATACCGATGGCAAGCTGGACGGTGCCAAGTACTTCAGCCGCATTTGCGTTCCCGCCGATCAGATGGGCCAGTACAAGGACGACTCAGACCCTTCCGGCTATTCCATCAAGAATATCAAGGGCAAGCGCATGAGCTTTGTATCCGCTACCTCTACATCCGGCTTCAAGGTTCCCTCCAACGCCATCATGGGCGCCTTCCCCGACGATGTGGCTTCAACCGACGAGCTCACCAAGCCCGGCTTCTTCAGCCAGGTTCTGTTTGGCAACAGCCACCCCGGCTCTGCCGTCAACCTGTTGCAGGGTGATGCCGACGTCGCGGCATTCGATGACATCGACGTCGATATGTACCTTGACGTGCCCACCGATGATCGCGACGAGGCCAATTCCGCCGGCCAGGTCTACAACGTGAAGGACGGGGCCGCTCAGCCGTTCGACCGCGTGCAGGGCAAGAGCTTCGGCATCATCCAGTCAACGCCCGTTCTCAACGGACCTATCGCCGTGAACACGGAGGTCCTGCCGCAGGAGATCATCGACAAGCTGCTCGAGGGCCTCACCTCTAAGGAGACTGCAGAGAACGAGCTGCTGTTTGCCCCCGAGGATAGCGATGACACCGGCGCCGTGTGGAACCTTGGCGACACCGCCGGCTTCATTGCGGTCGAGGACAGCTGGTACGACCCCATTCGCGCGCTTGCCTAACGCGGCGGCGGGACAGTGTCGGCCGGGCGCGCGAATGCCGCGGGCAGCGCGCCCGGCCTTTTGTTGGCATTGCTTTCAAGGAGAGGGGAGCGCCATGATGCAGCATGCGCCGCTTCTGGAAATCACGGGTCTTGGCAAAAGCTATGACGGGCCTCGCGCAACCGGTCAGCGCCATGCCCTTAAAGGGGTCGATACAACGATTGGGGCAGGAGAGTTCGTCACGGTGATCGGTCCGTCCGGTGCGGGAAAATCGACCTTCCTTCGTTGCATCAACCGTCTGATCGAGCCCAGCGAGGGCAACGTGGTATTCGAGGGGAACGATATCACGCACCTTCGCCGCGGTGACTTGCGAGCGGTCCACACCAAGATCGCCATGATCTTTCAAAACTACAATTTGGTCTACCGTCTGTGCGCTATCCAGAACGTGCTGCACGGCCGGCTCGGCTATAAAAACGCCGTGGCGGGGGCGCTCGGCCTTTACACGGAGGCGGAAAAGGCTCGCGCATTCGAGTTACTGGACGAGGTCGGTTTGGGTGAATTCGCCTACCGTCGCGCCGATCAGCTCTCCGGTGGGCAGAAGCAGCGCGTCGGCATCGCTCGGGCGCTTATCCAGGATCCCAAGATCATCCTGTGCGACGAGCCCATCGCCAGTCTCGATCCCAAAAGCAGCCGTATGGTCATGGAGCACCTGCGCCGCGTAACCAGACAGCATGGAATCGCGTGCGTGGTGAATCTTCACCAAGTTGATTTCGCGCTGGAATATTCCGATCGCATTATTGGATTGCGCGCGGGCGAGAAAGTCTTTGAGGGGACGCCGGATGAAGCAACGCCGGAGGTTATCTCCCGCATCTATGAAGGCGATGAAGAGGTGCTTGTCGATGTCGAGGTGGCGGGCTCCTCAACCGATGCGCCCGTTGCGGATGTCTCGACAGTCGGCGCCGGCGCCGCGGTTCCCGGCGGTGCGCGATGAGCGCCCTCTCCGCGGCGGGCTCTAGCGTCCGCCCACGTGCTTCCGTTGATCTTGCATGGTTTCGTCGCCGCCGGCTCGCGGCGGTCGGTGGTGTCCTGCTCGCTGCCGCGGTGTTTCAGCTGGGTTCCGTTATCTGCGACTTTAGCCTGTCTTACGCGATAACGTCCGTCCCCGCCGCGCTCACATGGATGTTGAGCAATTTCATGCCCACGGCTTCTTCCCTGGGCGAGCTCGGATACGTTTTGGAGCAGACCGTTTCCACCGTGCTCGATTCTGTGGCGGCAACGGTGGTCGCTGCCATCCTGGGCATCATCCTGTCCGTGCTGGGCTCGCGCACCGTCGGCGTGGAGTGGGCACCGGTTCGCGGCGTTATCCGCGCCTTTGCAAGCGTGGTGAGAAACGTTCCCATGGTTGCGTGGGCGCTGCTGCTCCTCCTTTCTTTCAAGCAAAATGAGTTCACTGGTTTCCTGGCGCTCTTCCTTACCACGTTTGGCCAGCTTACAAGGTTTTTCCTTGATACGTTTGACGAGATTCCCACGGGTCCCGTCGAGGCGTTGCGCGCCTGCGGGGCGAGCTTTTGGCATGTGGTGTTTCAGGCGGGCCTGCCGCTTGCGGCGGCCGACCTCATGAGTTGGATGCTTTACATGATAGAGACCAATATCAGGTCCGCGACGCTCATAGGCCTGCTTACGGGTACGGGCATCGGTTTTGTGTTCCAGCTGTATTACAACTCGTTTCGCTACGACTGCGCCGGGCTGGTCATCGTGCTGACCATCGCGTTGGTGCTGGCGATCGAGGCCGTATCCAACGTGGCGAGGAGGTCGATGATCTAATGGCGGTTATGCAGCTGACCCAGTCCGCCGCATCGGTGGTGGAGCGCGATCATCGGGGGCGCCTACGCACGTCCTCGTCCAAAGGCGTAAGCCGTGCCATTCCCATAACCCTTGCGGTGCTGGCGGTTCTTACGGTGTTTACGTTCGTCCGCATGCAATATGGGGCGGTCGACTTGCTTGTGGCGACGACGCAGGCGCTTGCCGACGCGCGCGCCATGTTTCTGCAGCCGGCGCTGGATCCGCCGTATGGCGCGGGTCACTTTACCTGGGAGACCGTGATGCAAAGCGCGGTTATCACGCTTGCGGTCACCGTGGTGTGCACGCTGTTCTCCGCGGTGGTGTCGTTTTTGCTGGCGCTGGCGGCGAGCGAGAACCTATCCAGCCCCGCGATGTCGAACGCGGTCAAAGCCGTGGTGGCGGTGGTCCGCGCCATCCCCACCATCTTGTGGGTGCTCGTGTTCACCGTGGCGATCGGTTTGGGGTCGGAGGCCGCCGTCCTGGGAATCTCGTTGCATTCAATCGCCTATCTCACCAAAAGCTATTCGGAAAGCATCGAGGAGATCGACGGCGGCGTGATCGAGGCGCTGCACGCGAGCGGCGCGGGTTTTTGGCAAACGGTGTTTCAGGCCGTGTTGCCGGGCGCTATCACCAAGCTGCTGAGCTGGACGTTCATTCGGTTTGAAATCAACTTCACCAACGCGGTCGCCGTAGGCGCCTTCGCAGGGGCGGGGGGCATCGGCTTTCAGCTCTATCAGGCGGGAACCCGATACTACAACCTCCACGAAGTGGGCGTGATCGTTTACGTGTGCATCGCGGTGGCGTTTGTGTTGGAGCTCGTCTCGGTTCGTCTTCGCCGGCGATACATCATCAACGACTAGGGCCGGTGGCGCTTTGATTGACGATGCCGCTGCAAACGGCGGGGTTTTACGAGAGGGGATCACATGATCTGCAGGAGAAAGCGAACCGAGGCCCTGATCGAGGGGGATCGATCCTTGGCGGCCAAGCTGGCGCGCATGGTGGAAGACGAGGCGCGGGTCGAGGTATTGACCGCTCCGCGCCAGGGGTTGGTGATGTGCGAGGTGCGCGAAACTGCTCGTTGCTCACGATTCTATATGGGAGAGGCACTGATGACGGAGTGCCGCGTCCTGCTTGGGGCCTCGGGGTCCCAGCAAGAGGCGGAGGGCCTTGGCGCGGTTTTGGGAGATGACGACGGCCTTGCCTACGACCTCGCTGTGGTCGATGCAGCCCTGGCGCTGGAGGCTCCCCTTGAATGCCGTGTTCAACTCGAGCAGTACATCGAGCGCGCATGGCGCGACCTGTGCGCGGCGAGGGCGCGGCATGATGCGCTAACGCTTTCTTCGCGCGTTTCCTTTAACGAAATGGGAGGACAAGACATGAGCGTGCAGGCGGTGGCGAAATGACGACTTCGAAGGCGCGCTTCGAGCGCGATGCGCGTGCCGACCAACGGGCGTTCAGGCTTCAGGCGACCTTTAGGGTCCTGCTCGATGCCATGGCGCGCCCCGGCGAGGTGCAGCGCCTGACGGGCTTGGCGGACGAAGCGGCGCCGGCTGCCCGCGTCGGCTTGATGCCGGCGACCATGCTGCTGGCGGACGCGCTGCTGGATTCCGCGACGAGCCTGGCGGTAACGGGTGAGGAGGGCACCCGCGTCGAACGTCTTCTGGTGCGCCGTTTCCATGCGTGCATCCTCGATCGCCGAAGCGCTTCTTATGTCGTGGTGCCCGTGGGCGTCCGCGGGGAGCCGGCTTCGTCGTGCGTGCGGAGCCTGGCGGGCGGCACCCTTGAGGCTCCCCATCTGGGGGCTACATGCATAGTCGAGTGCTCGACCCTGCTTGGTCGGGGGAGAGCCGGTGCCGTGATGGGCTCATCATCCAACGCGTCCCCGGGAGCAGAGAAGCGGAGCTGCGAGCCTGGGGCGGTGGCTGCAGCGGTCGCGAGCGCGCAGGCCTCTACGGTCTGGAGGATCACGGGGCCGGGCGTAGACGGCATGGTCTCGATTGCCTGCGACCGCGGCGATGTCCTGCGGGCCCGTCTGGAGCGGGGCGACGAGTTTCCCTGCGGGATCGATGTGGTGTTGGTGGACGGCGCTGGCCATGTCGCCGCTATACCGCGGTCCAGCTTGGTTGAGTGCGCAGGGGCGCTTGAGGACGGGGGAAGTTTATGGGATATGTAGCCGTTAGCGGCGGCGAGCAGGCGATTGCCGCATCGCTGGACCTTCTCGAGCTGCAGCGAGTCGCCTCCCGTCGGCGGCTTGACGTGGAGGACGTTGCCTGCAATCTGCCGTGTTTGGTCGAACAGGTTATGAGCGAGGGGTCGCTATGGGCTCCCGACATCGCGGCGCTCGCGGTCAAGCAGGCGCGCGGGTCGGTCGAGGAAGCCGTGTTCCTGGTGCGCGCGTACCGCTCCACGCTCGAGCGCCTGTATACCTCGCGCACCATCGATACCTGCCGCATGCGTGTGAACCGCCGCATCTCCGCGGCGTTCAAGGATATCGAGGGAGGTCAGGTGCTGGGCGCCACGCGCGACTACAGTCACCGTCTCATCGACTTCGGTATCGCAGGCGAGGGCGATAACGACTTGCGCGACGCCGCCCGGCTCTTACGGGAACGTTTGGAACGGGAGGCGCCAGCAGTGGACGGGGACCCGCTGCAGGAGGTACCCAAGGTGCTGGACTACCTACGGCAGGTGGGTATGACGCCCTCATACGAGCAAGATGATGCGGAGCCGGTGGACATCACCAAGACCCCTTTGGCTTTTCCCGCGCCGCGCAGCGTGGTGCTTCAAGCGCTTGCTCGCGGCCTCACCCAGGCGGTGGTCGCTATCGGTTACGCCGCGATTCGTGGATTCGGCCTGTCCCATCCAACGGTCGGCGAACTGCGTCGTGGTGACTTGGCGGTGTGCATTTCGCCTGCCGGCGTGCAGGGCGGCGAGGGGCTGGCAGATGAGGACGACTCCTATTATCTCGGCAGCATTCCCGCGGTGGAGGTTGAGAGCCTGATCGTTTCCGATGAGGTGGTCGATGGGCGCCACGTGAGCTCGCTCGATGTAGGCTACGGCCTGGTGATGGGCGGCGACGAGAGCAAGGCGATTGCCATGAGCGTGCTCGACCATAGTTTGCGTGCGGATGACGTGCGCTATCCCACCCAGGACCAGGAGTTTGTCCTCACCCATATCGACGGGGTGGAAGCGACGGGCTTTATCAGCCACCTCAAGCTGCCCCACTACGTCACCTTCCAAAGCAAGCTGGATTCCGCGGTGCGCTCTCGGCGCGATGGCGAGTCTGCGCCGGGGACGGCAGAGGAGGCAATCCGTGCATAGCAGTTATTACTTCGCGTTTTTGGACGAGGGCTCCAAGCGCGAGATTCGACGCGCGATTCTCAAGGCGGTGGCCATTCCCGGCTATCAGGTGCCATTTGCCAGCCGCGAGATGCCCATCGGCCGCGGTTGGGGTACGGGCGGCCTGCAGGTGACGCTGTCGTGTATCGGCCCGGACGATGTGCTCAAGGTGATCGACCAAGGATCCGATGCCAGCGTTAACGCGGTATCCATCCGATCGCTCGTGCAGCAGACCACCGGGGTCGCGACCACTACTTCCACCCGAGAGGCGACGCTCATCCAAAGTCGTCATCGCATTCCCGAGCACCCCCTTACGCGCGACCAGCTGATGGTGCTGCAAGTGCCCACGCCCGAGCCGCTGCGCAGCTACGAACCGCGGGAAACCGTGACGCGCCAGCTGCATGCGGAGGGCGAATATACCGGCGCCTACTTGGAGCTGTTCGAGCAGATCGTGCGTTACGGGACCACTACCACCGGCGCGGACCATCCCGTGATGGTGAACGGCCGCTACGTTATGGCGCCCAGCCCCATCCCTCGATACGACAATGGCAGGCTGAACGATGCCGACAACCTCTTTCTGTTTGGAGCGGGGCGCGAGAAGAAGATCTACGCGGTGCCGCCCCATACCAAGGTTGAGTCGCTGGCTTTCGATGATTACCCGTTTGTGCGCGAGGACTTTGAGGACAAGCGCTGCTGCGTGTGCGGCGCTACCGGCGTGTTCATGACCCAGACCGTCGATCCGGCTACGGGCGGGGTCGCATGGCAGTGCTCGGATACCGATTATTGCTCCAACCACCAGGAAGGCGGGTGCGCGTAGATGAGCGGCGCGAATGCGGCGGGCATGCAGCTGCCCGCGACCGTGACCAAGCATTTTGAGGACCAGAGCCCCGTGCTCAAGGTGGACCACCTCGCCAAGCGCTACGGCGAGGGCTGCGAGTACTGCCGTGACGCCGCAGCACCGCTGGAGCGCAATATCTGTCCCAGGTGCGGTACCGTGCACGCCGTGCGCGACGTTTCGCTCGAGGTTCATCCCGGCGAGATTCTCGGCATTGTGGGCGAGAG
Source organism: Collinsella sp. (assembly GCA_048207125.1). Classification (GTDB taxonomy): domain Bacteria; phylum Actinomycetota; class Coriobacteriia; order Coriobacteriales; family Coriobacteriaceae; genus Collinsella. The sequence goes on along the minus strand of DBEWRE010000063.1, from coordinate 53,809 downwards.
CGGATCGGGCAAGTCGACGCTTATGCAGTGCCTCTACTTTGACCAGCGGCCAACAAGCGGCGATATGCGCGTGGCGGCTTTTGACGGGGGCGCGGCCAACTGCTTCGAGGTGTCGCGCCAGCAACAGCGCTCCATCCGCGATTGCATCTTCGGCATGGTGTACCAAAACCCCTATCTGGGCCTTCGCATGAATTTCTCCGCGCTGTCAAATATCGCGGAGAAGCAGATCGCTGCTGGTTCGCGCGAGGTCGCGCAGATGGTTCACCGTGGTCGCGAGCTGCTTGAACGCGTCAACATTCCCGTGCGCCGCGAGCAGGAGGCTCCGCGCGCGTTCTCGGGGGGCATGCAGCAGCGCGTCCAAATCGCCAAGGCGCTTTCAAATCGCCCGCCCCTGCTTTTCTTAGACGAGGTCACTACCGGACTCGACCTTTCCGTCCAGGCCCGCGTGCTCGATTTGATCTTGCAGCTTCGTAGGGATTTGGGGGTCTCCATGGTGGTGGTAAGCCATGACTTGGGCGTTATCCGCCTGCTCGCGGACCGGACCATGGTGATGTTGGACGGCCGCGTGATCGAGCATGGCCTTACCGACCAGGTGATGCAGGACCCGCAGCATCCCTATACGCAGGAGTTGGTGTATTCGCTGTTGTAGAAAGCGCGATGCCCTGCCGCATATTCTTAGAGGAGCTAAAAGCATGTATGTCATCCGTAACGGTATCATCGTCCAGCCCGACCGTCTTCTGTTCGGCTACGAGCTCGTGGTCGATGCCGACCGCATCGTCGCCATCCGGCAGCAGGGGACGCTCGACGCTCCCGCCCACGATGCCGGCGTAATCGACGCGCATGGCGGCTACGTGGTGCCCGGCCTGGTCGATATCCACTCCGATTACATCGAGACCGTGATCTCGCCCCGTCCGACCGTGCTGATGGATTTTCCCACGGCGTTCTTCGAAGCGGAGCGCGAGCTTCTGGGTCACGGCATCACCACCATGTATCACTCGCTTTCAGCTTACGGCCGCGACGTGATGGACACCAAGCCGGTGCGTTCCTGGGAGAACACCGAGCACATCATGGCCCTTATCGCGGCGTCCAAGCGCACCGAGGGGCATAACGCCCATCTTATTCGACATCGGCTCCACCTTCGTCTAGAGATCGATAACGTTGATGTGGTCGAAGACGTCGCTCGTCATATCGCTGCCGGCGAGGTGGACGAGTTGAGCTTCATGGACCATACTCCGGGCCAGGGGCAGTATCGGGACATAGAGATCTGGCGTCGGTCGGTGCGCGGCGATCGAGAGGTGACGATAGAGGAGGCGCTCAAGGCCGCCGAGGCTCAAAAGACGGCGCCCAAGATCGCGCTCGAAGCGTTGGCATCTCTCGCCTCCCTTGCCCGCGAGCACGGGGTGCCCGTTGCCAGCCATGATGATGATACGGTCGAGAAACTCGAGCTCATGCAGCAGCTGGGCTGCACTATCTCCGAGTTTCCCATCAGTTTGGAGGTGGCCGCCGAGGCCCGGCGCCGCGGTATGGACACCGTGATGGGGACCCCCAATATTTTGCTGGGGAAGAGCCATTCGGGCAATCTCTCCGCTAGCGAGGCGGTCCGCGGCGGCGTGGCGAGTTGCCTATGTTCTGATTACTATCCAACCGCCATGCTGCAGAGCGCTTTCGTGCTGCACCGTTCCTTCAGATTGCCCCTGGAAGAGGCCTTCGCCATGCTCACCATCAATCCTGCCCGCGCGGTGGCGGCGGATGACCAGATCGGCAGTCTGGAAGAGGGCAAGAAGGCCGATATCCTGGTGGTGCGAGAGGTGGAGGAGGGGCAGCGCAGCTATCCGGTGATCACCATGGCGATGGTCGACGGACGCGTGGTGTCGCGCACCTGGTATCCGTCGCTTCCGAGTATGTCGGCGCGCTTCGCGACCGATGCTGCGACTGTGGAGGAGACACTTGTAGACGAGGGGGCGCGCTCATGAGCGAGCTGACGGTAAACGTATCCGATGGCGCTGCGACCGCCGCAGCGCAAGCGGCACCGCTGCTTGATATCCGCGATGTGAGCAAAGGCTTCACCCTGCATGCTGCCGGGCGCCGCGTGCGCGGATGCGAGCATATCTCCATGGCGGTCGGCCACGGCGAGTTCGTGGGGGTGACGGGGCGGTCCGGTTCGGGCAAGTCGACCATACTCAAGTGCATCTATCGCACGAATCTGCCCGAGTCGGGCCAGATCCTCTATGATTCGGCAGCGTTTGGCGTGGTCGATTTGGCAACTTTGGATGAGCGCCGCATGATCTACTTGCGTAACAACGAGATCGGCTATATCAGCCAGTTCTTGGACTGCGTCCCGCGCACCACGGCGCGCCAGGTCGTTCGCGCCAGCGCGGCGGAGGCGTTTGGGGACGAGGACGCGATTGAGTCCGAAACCACGCGTATGCTCGAGCATTTTGATTTTCCCAAGAACTTGTGGGACCTGTATCCCAACACGTTCTCCGGTGGAGAGAAGCTGAGGCTGAACATCGCCCGTGCCATGGTGCGCCGTCCGCGCTTCCTGCTTCTGGACGAGCCGACCGCTAGCTTGGATAACGCTAGCAAGGTGAAGGTACGCGAGCTGATCGAGCAGCTCAAAGCTTCCGGAACCACCATGTTGGGAATCTTCCATGATCTTGAGTTCATGGAAGGCGTCTGCGATCGTGAATACAACATGCAGGCGGGTGGATTTGTAGCAGAATAGCTACTGAGGGCGGCGCCTTTAGATGCGTCGCGTCTGACTAGACGATAGGGGATGAGCGGCATGGCGGTGGCGTACGGGGATTCAGCGGGGGCATTCGACCTGCATATGCACAGCGTGTACTCAGATGGATCGGAGACGGTCGAGGAGCTTATCGCATCGGCGCGCGAGTCCCGGCTTGCCGGTATCGCCGTGACCGATCACGACTGCCTGCGCCAGCTCTCGTCTATACGCTCCGCGGCCCGCGAAGCGGGGGCGGCCGTGCTCGCCGGGGTGGAAGTATCTGCGATGGATCCTGCGACGGGGCGCAAGCTTCACGTGCTGGCATATGGCCTAGAGGCGACGCCGACGGGCGACGGTCCGTTGGAGCGCATGGTGGATGCCACGCTTTTCGCACGCACGCAGTTGTCTTTGTGGCAGGCGTGGACCATCATACGCGCTGGCGAAACCTTTGACGGGCGAGAGCTGTCTTTGGACGAGGCGATTCGGGTGGGCTCCCGCAGCACCGGCTTCTATAGGCAGCATCTTATGGAGGCGTTTTCCCATCTGCCCAACGCCGACGAGCGGCATCAGGCGTGCGTGAAGCGCCTTTTCAAGGGCGGAGGCATTGCGGATCGCTCCATTGACTACCCTGCCGCGGAAGATGCGGTGCGCGCGATTCGCGAGCAAGGCGGTGTTGCCGTGCTGGCACATCCGGGCCAGATGGACTCCTGGGGCGCCGTTCCGGGCTTGGTGCGCGCGGGCCTGCAGGGCATCGAGGTCCATCATCCTGACCATACCGAGGCAGATGTGGCGCGCGCCCGCGAAATCGCGGCGGACTACGGCCTGTTTGCAACGGGGGGTAGCGACTACCACGGCGCGTTCGGCAAGCCCGAGGCCGTCGGTTGCTGTTTTATAGGCGAGGACGAGGCGGGCGAGGCCGTCGCCCGACTTTTCGAAAGGGAGGTCCTGCTTACCTAGACGACGTTGCGCCAGCGGCATCGAGCTCCCGTGGGTCGACGGGGACGATGAGCTCTTGGGCTCGCGCCGTGGCGCTTTCGCCCAGGAGGGATCGCGCCAAGCGATCGAACTGAACCATAAGCCAGTCAATGCCCTGGGGAGCTGCCTGGTCCTCTGCGGCGACGAGCTCGGCGCGCGCGACTTCTCGTTCCCCTTGCGTGAGCACCAGCTCGCCGACCGGGTCGCCTCGCTTCACATCGCCGTGCAACTGGTCCATATCCAGGGAGGCTTCCACGTCGCCTGCCAAGCTGAACAGGCTGACCGTCTGCTCGGGATCTGCAAGGGTGACGTCGACGGTCTTATCCGTCCAGTCCCGGTGCGCGGCCCTGCCCACTAGCGGAGTGCCCTCCATGGTTATCGCTCGCGTACGGTTGCTGGCGACGGGGTATGAGGCCACGTGATCGTAGTACCAATTGGCGAGGGCGCGGGTATCGTCCCATCGCGTGTCGCTGGTCTCGCTGCCAAGAACCACGGTGTAGACCTCGCCGCCTGCATCCCGGTTGAACGCGCCGACAAAATTGGAGAGGGCGATGTAGGTTCCACCGGTCTTTCCGCCTATGTTGCCGTCCTGTCCTAGGATCTCGTTGCGTTGCTTGAGCTCTATGGTCCGCTCGCTCCCGTCCGCGCTGGCGACGGTTATATGGTTGTCGGTATCCGCCGTGATCGCGCGGAACGCTTCGTTTTCCATCGCGTGGGCGAACATGGTGGCGACGTCGCGCGCGGAGGAGTGGAAGTCCCCCTCCCAACCATCAAAATCAAGGCCGTGGGGGTTGGCGAACACGGTATGGTCCATGCCGAGTTCCATCGCCTTGTCGTTCATTGCGTCGATGAACGTCTGGTACGGATCGTCGCTTTGCGGATCGATAAGCGCTCCCACGGACGTGGCGATCGCCATCGCGGCGTCATTGCCCGAAGGCATCATCAGCGCTTTGAGCGCCTCGGAGAGGGGCAGCTTGTCGCCTTCTTTGAGGTCGGCGGTCGACTGGCCGACCGTTGCAGCGCGCTTATCAACGCTGATAGCGTCGTCTGGCTGGGCGTTTTCCAACGCGACGACGGCGGTCATGACCTTGGTGAGCGAGGCGATTTTCAGTTCCGCGTCCGCGTCGCGTTCGAAGTACGTCGTCCCGTCTTGCCCGACGAGGATCGCGGCGGCGGCAGCTATATCCGGCTTGTCTTCATCCGCACGGGCCGCTTCTGCATAGGATGAGCCGCAGATGATGTCCGTGTCGCGCACGTCGGCGAAAGCGGTCGGGGCGGTCGCCGCTCCACAGAGCGCGACGACGGCGGTGGTGAGAAGGGCGCGTGCGCCGATCTTGCGGAGCTTGTTCGCTTTCGGTGCGCGGCGTCGCTGTTGCTGATGATGTTGCTCGAGCATGTGTCCTGCCTTAAAAGAATGTGACCGAGCGTTGCGGATGCAACCTTGCGGCCAAATGAGTGTAGACTGGCTAAAGATGAGTATACCTGCTGCCATGCGATTGATCGGGATTCGCGCTGGCGCTGGACTGAAGGCCCTGGGGGAGGTCGCATGGACGCGCACATTCTCGTTGTCGATGATGAGAAAACCATTACCGACTTGGTTGGAATCTATCTTAAGAACGAGGGCTACGAGGTGACGCTCGCCTATACGGGGGCGGACGCCGCTCGCGAGATCTTGACGCGCGAGTTTGACCTGGCGGTGCTCGATATCATGCTGCCGGATATCGACGGATTCGAGCTGCTGCGCACCATCCGCAACAACCACACGTACCCCGTCATCATGCTGACTGCCCGCGATTCCCAAACCGATAAGATCGAAGGCCTCTCTTTGGGCGCCGACGACTACGTGGTGAAGCCCTTTCGACCGCTTGAGCTGGTCGCCCGCGTCAAAGCCCAGCTTCGCCGCTACACCAAGTACGGAACGCGCGAGCAGGCGGAGGAAGAGGCGTCGGAGATTGGCTTTAACGGCTTGGTGATCAACCGCGATTCGCGCAGCGTTACGGTGGACGAGAAGCCGGTGCGGCTCACGCCTTTGGAGTATTCCATCTTGCTGTATCTCGCCGAGAACCGCGGCCGCGTGGTGCCGGTTGCGGACCTATTCCAGGCGGTGTGGGGAGAGGAGTTCATGTCCTCGTCCAACAACACGGTGATGGTCCATATCCGCCATCTGCGCGAGAAGATAGGCGACGATGCGCAGAACCCGCGCTTCATCAAGAACATATGGGGCGTGGGCTATACCATCGAGGGATAGCAAAGCCGCAGCAGAGAACGGGAAAACCTGCGCACGAGTAATTGCGGGACCGCGGGTGGTCATGCGTTCGATAGGCGCGTCGCGAGCTTAAGCAAGTCTTTTGTACACATGGACGCGGGCGCTCAATATACTCGATACCAAGATTAAACGCTCGGGCGTCCGCTGTCGCGACGCCCCATATCTATAGAGGTGCCCCATGGCTAGAAAGCACGGGGATTGTGCGCCCATCAATCCCATAACGGGTCGTCCCAATGACTTGGATGCACCCAGCGCGAGCGTGTACGAGCAGGCAGATGCCGGTGAGCGCGACGTATCCGCCCCTGCGTCCCGCTCAACCTTTGCTGCGGGTTCCGCGCAGCCGCAGGCTCCCCTGGATCCGCCCCAGGAGTTCGCATGGCCGGGTGATAACGTCGACCAGCGCGTTGACGGCGCCATACAGAAGCTGCGCCGCGTGTTCGAAAGTCGAATCATCTCGTGCGTCGTGCTCGGCTTGCTGCTCATCGAGCTGCTCGGCCTTGAGAACATCCTCGTGGCGACGGCGGCGTTCGTGGTGGGCTACATGCTCATAGAGCGTTTCGTCAACGTTCGCCGCACCATCACCATGGGCGGCATCGCCTGGTTATCTATGCTGTTCATAGGCTCTATCGTGACGCAGGCATCCGGTCCGCTGTTCCTCAATATCGACTACTTCTTCATGTTTTGCGGCTTCTTCTTGGCGCTGGCGGTCTGCGGCAGCTTCTTCGCCGGAAGAGCCATGTACAACTACGGCCGCGACCGGGGGCGCGAGGAAGCTGACAGGGCCATTGCCCGCCACGTGATCGACCGCTTGGTCGAGCATCGCGATAACTGGGACAACTTGGACGGCGATTACCTGGAGGTCGAGGGAGCCATCAACCGGGTTCGCGAGCGCGAGCGCCAAAGCGCCCAGGCGCTGACCGATGAGGCGCGCCGCAAAGACGACCTGGTCACCTATCTCGCCCACGACCTCAAAACGCCGCTGGCGAGCGTGGTGGGGTACCTGTCCCTGCTTGAAGAGGCAACGGACCTTCCCGCAGAGCAGCGCGTTCGCTTCACGGGGATCGCGTTGGACAAGGCGCATCGCCTGGATGCCCTTATCGAGGAGTTCTTCGATATCACCCGCTTCGATTTCCATGACATCGTCCTCACGCGCGGCTACGTCGATTTGGGCCTCATGCTCGCCCAGGTGGCGGACGAGTTCTACCCCATCTTGTCCGAGCAGCGAAAGGACGCGTCTATAGAGGTGGAGCCCGGTCTCACCGTGCTGGTCGATGGCGATAAGATGGCGCGCGTGTTCAACAACATCATGAAAAACGCCATAGCCTACAGCTACGAGGGCTCGACCATCAGGGTCGCCGCGGCGCGCGAGCGCGATGAGGCGACGGGCAAGGGCTGCGTGCGCATACGTTTCGAGAACCAGGGAGATCCCATTCCCGCGCCAAAGCTCAAAGTCATCTTTGAGAAGTTCTACCGTTTGGATGCGGCACGCGCGACGAACCGAGGCGGAGCCGGCCTGGGCTTGGCGATCGCTAGGGAGATCGTGAGCGCGCATGGTGGAGCTATTGAGTGCATATCGACTCCGGAGCACACGGTCTTTACTATCACGCTCCCAGAATGAGACAATAGGAGCCGGGCCAATCGGGCTATTCCGACTAATGGTTTTGGTTGGCCATAGGTGGATGTGGACGAGGAGAACCTGCCGCGGGCGTGCGCGCCTGCAGGCCTGGCCGGCACGGCTTGCGAGCCGGGTGGGTTTACGGCATCGCGCAGCCTTCTTGTTCACCTCTGCCCGAGACGCAGGGGCCTTCGGGCCTCTTTCTCGTTGACATTACAATGCCCTAACAATTGCCTTTCACCTGCATGAAGTGAGTCGCGTACCATCTGATGAGCTAATGAGCCCATGAGGAGGTAGCGAGTGGAGAACAACGAGCGGGAATGGTCGGATGCGGTCGCGTCCGCGCGGGCGTACGAGATGGGGGAGTCCGTGGCGTCCCCGGTCTATGCCGATCAGGAGCCCAAGCCCCAGCATGACGTACGCCTTGGTGTTGAGCACCTGGACCTGTTCTACGGTGACCACCATGCGCTCAAAGACGTCAATATAGATATTCGCGATCGGGAGATCACCTCGTTCATCGGTCCATCCGGCTGCGGCAAGTCTACGCTGCTGCGTTGCTTCAACCGCATGAACGACAGCGTCAAGGATTGCCGCATCGAGGGCTCCATTACGTTGGACGGCGCCGACATCTACGCGGACTACAACGTGACGCGTCTGCGCCAGCGCGTGGGCATGGTTTTCCAGCGTCCCAATCCGTTTCCCATGAGCATCTACGACAACGTTGCATACGGCCCGCGCGGCCTTGGTATAAAAGACCGCGACGAGCTCGACGGCCTGGTTGAGGAGTCGCTGCGCCGCGCGGCGCTGTGGGATGAGGTGAAAGACAAGCTGAAGAGCTCGGGTCTGGGCCTTTCGGGCGGCCAGCAGCAGCGCCTGTGCATCGCGCGAGCGCTCGCGGTCAAGCCGGAGGTCCTGCTTATGGACGAGCCCACCTCCGCCCTCGATCCCATCTCCACGGTCATGATCGAGCAGCTTGCCATGGAGCTCAAGCAGCATTACACCCTGGTGGTGGTCACGCACAACATGCAGCAGGCTTCTCGCATCTCGGATTCGGTGGCGTTCTTCTTGCTGGGCGAGCTTGTCGAGCACGCGGAGACCGGCGAGCTGTTCCGCAACCCGCGCGATACCAGGACGCAGGATTACCTTACCGGCCGTTTTGGCTGATCAGCCTGGAAGCGCGCCGCTTGAGCGCGGCTTTCGACGGCATCGCCGCCGTCGGGGCGTCGTTTTCGCTCGCGCGGTGTATGATGGGTCGCATAAGAGCTTTTAGATAATCGACGGGCGCCGGGACCTGGATGGTCTGCGGCGCCGCATGATATCCGCGGGAGGCGAGCGGCATGATCTATTACGTTGAGGACGATGACAACATCAGGGGTTTGACGCTGTACGCCCTGCACCAGCAGGGTATCGAGGCGGAAGGGTTCTCGTGCGATAGCGAGTTCAAGGCAGCGGTGGCAAAGCGCGTCCCCGATGCCGTTCTGCTCGACATCATGCTTCCGGACACGGACGGCCTCGAGATCCTGCACCGCCTGCGCTCGTCTTCCGACACCGCGACGGTACCCATCATGATGCTGACCGCAAAGGACACTGAACTCGACAAGGTGGTCGCTTTGGACGGCGGCGCCGATGACTACCTCACCAAGCCCTTTTCCTTGATGGAGCTCACCAGCCGCTGCCGCGCGCTGCTTCGTCGCGGCGGTATGACCAAAAAGACCTCCGACATCTTGACCCTGGGGGGCATCTCGCTGTCGCCCAGCCACCGACAGGTTGTGGTCGACGGACAGGAGGTCAAGCTTACGCTGCGCGAGTTTGATCTTCTCGAGTACCTCATGCGCAAGCCCGGCGTGGTGTTTTCACGCGAGGCGTTGCTGCAAAGCGTTTGGGGATGGGATTTCGACGGCGGTTCCCGCACGGTCGACGTGCATGTTCAGACGCTTCGCCAGAAGCTTGGCGACCGCGCCGGGTGCATCGAGACGGTGCGCGGCGTTGGCTATCGTCTTGCTGATACCGCAGAGTAGCGCGGAGCGCCCATCGTGACCACCCGCCATTCGCTTTCGCAACGCGTCTTCGCAACCATGTTCATAATTGCCATCGCGGTCATCGCGGTGTTTACCGTTGCGGGCACCCTGTACCTTCAGGGCAACCTTGCCGAGTCAACCCATGAGGAGCTGCGCGAGGAGACCGACGTGGTCGCTGCCGCGCTTGACCAGTCGAGCGACGATTACGCCCTTCTCGACCAGATCGAGCTGGGGGATACGCGCGTGACCCTTGTGGCGGGCGACGGCACCGTTATGTTCGATAGCGACGAGCTCGCCACCGATATGGCCAATCATGCCGACCGCCCGGAGATCGCCGAGGCACTGGCTGATGGCGACGGAATATCCGAGCGCTCGAGCTCGACCATGGGCGAGACCATGTTGTACAACGCCGTGCGCCTTGCCGACGGCAGCGTGATACGCCTCTCGAAGCGCCAAGAGGGCTACCTCTCGATCTTCTTCACCCTTCTTATCCCGCTGCTCGCGTTGGGCGCGGTCGCCGCCCTGCTTGCATGGGCGGCCGCCAAGCGCGAGGCCAAAGCGATCATCGCTCCCTTGGAGTTGGTCGATCTCGACCATCCCAAGAGGAATATGGACAATGCCTACCAGGAAATGGTCCCCATGCTTGAACGCATCGAGAACCAGCGCCAGGAACTCAAGCGTCAGATGCGCGTGCTCGCCGACAACGACCGCATGCGCCGCGAGTTCACCGCGAACATCACCCACGAGCTCAAGACCCCGCTTACCGCTATATCCGGTTATGCGGAGCTGATCGGTAGCGGTATGGTTGCGAATGAGGAGGACAAGCGCGATTTCGCGATGCGCATCCATAAGGAGGCGGGGCGTCTGACATCGCTTGTGAACGATATCCTCACCCTGTCCAATTTGGACGAGGCGGAGCACAGCGCCGATGCGACGGCAGCGAGCGTGCTGGGCGCCCGCGAGCCCGTCGACCTGCCGCGCCTGCTTGATTCCGTGTACCAGCGCTTGGAGGGTGTCGCGGCGAAACAGGGGGTCTTGCTGACCGTATCGGCTTGTCCCGCGGTGGTCGAGGGCGTGCCGCGCCTGCTGGATGAGATGGCATATAACCTGGCGAGCAATGCGATTCGCTATAACAAGGCGGATGGATCCGTTCTGCTGGGCTGCGGCCTCGACAAGGAAGGGCGCCCCTACATCCGCGTGTCGGACACCGGCATCGGTATCGCCGACGAGGAGCACGAGAAGATTTTCGAACGGTTTTACCGGGTGGATAAAAGCCGTTCGAAGGCGCGCGGGGGTACCGGGCTGGGGCTCGCCATCGTCAAGCACGCGGCGGTGTTCCATAACGCGGACCTGAGCGTCAAAAGCAAGCTGGGAGAGGGCACGTGCATCACCGTGACTTTTCCAGAAGGGTTTGATGTCGCTTCGCTTTAAGGGGGCTTTTGCTCCGCAGCGCTAGGGTAAAGAGAATCGATTCACGCTGAAGTCGTCCGATAGAGGCTTGTATGATTATGCGGCGTACTATCCGATGATTCCGCTTGAGCTGGAGGTTCCCTTTATGGATTTGACGGTGGATTTCGATGCTCGTGACGATGCTTTCGTTGTTCGAAAGCGCGTCTTTATGGACGAGCAGGGCTATGAAAACGAGTTCGACCAGATCGATGATGACCCTCGATGCATCCATGTTGTCCTTTACGTAGACGGCTCTGTTGCCGGCTGCTCCCGCGTGTTTCCGGAGGAGCTGGAGAGGGCTGCCGCGCCCGACGCTCCCAAGTCGCCCGCATGCGTGCTCGATGAGGGCGTGGGGGCGTCTGAGACGTACTTGCTGGGGCGTGTGGCGGTTTTGGGTGAGTACAGGCGCCGCGGCCTCGCGAGCGAAATAGTGCGTGCCAGCGACGAGGCAGCGCGAAATGCCGGCGCCCGCCTGGTCAAGCTGCATGCGCAGGAGTATGTGCGCGACTTGTATGCCAAGATGGGGTATGCCCAGATCTCCGACGTGGATTATGAGGACGAGGGTCAGCCCCATCTCTGGATGGCGAAGCGGCTTTAGAGATTATCTAAGTCTTTATCGCTTAGGTTTTATGAGCGCGAATGTGGGTAGTATAGACTCCGTTAATGAATAGGGCGTCCGGGCAGTTGCTTGGGGCGCCCGATTTACGGAGGGATTCGCTTATGCGCCAGTTTAAAACGGAGAGCAAGAAGCTGCTCGACCTCATGATCAATTCGATCTATACCAACAAGGAGATCTTTCTTCGCGAGCTGATCTCCAACGCATCGGACGCCGTGGACAAGCTCAACTTTAAGAGCCTGACCAATTCCGATATCAAGCTCGACTCCAGTGACCTGGCAATTAGAATCTCGTTCGACAAGGACGCGCGCACGCTGACCGTTTCCGATAACGGCATCGGCATGACTGTTGAGGATTTGGAGCGCAACCTGGGCACCATCGCCCATTCGGGTAGCGAGGAATTCAAGCAGGAGAACGCCGAGAGCCAGGGTGGCGACGTCGACATCATCGGCCAGTTCGGCGTGGGCTTCTATTCCGCGTTCATGGTCGCATCCAAGGTTCGCGTGGTGAGCCGCGCCTTTGGCGAGGAGGCGGCCCACGTGTGGGAGAGCGACGGCCTTGAAGGCTACACCATCGAAGATGGCGAGCGCGCCGAGCACGGTACCGATGTCATTCTGACCATTCGCGAGAACACCAAGGGCGAGAACGGCGAGGCGGGCGAGAACTACGACACCTACCTTACCGAGTGGGGCCTGCGCGACCTCATCACCCGCTACAGCAACTATGTGCGCTATCCCATCCAGATGATGGTAAGCAAGAGCCGCGAGCTTCCTCGTCCCGAGGATGCTGGCGACGACTATCAGCCCCAGTATGAGGACTACCAGGAGCTCGAGACCATCAACTCCATGACGCCCATCTGGAAGAAGCGCAGCTCCGATGTAGAGCAAAGCGATTACAACGAGTTCTATAAGTCGACCTTCCATGATTGGGACGACCCCGCGCGCACCATCAGCTTCCATGCAGAGGGCTCGCTCGAGTACGATGCGCTGCTGTTCATTCCCGGCCGCGCCCCCTTCGATCTATACAGCAAGGATTACCAGAAGGGTCTCTCCCTCTACAGCTCCAACGTCATGATTATGGAGAAGTGCGCCGACCTGCTGCCGGACTACTACAACTTCGTGCGCGGCGTCGTGGATTCCGCCGATATCTCGCTCAACATCTCTCGCGAGACCCTGCAGCAGGACCGTCAGCTGCGCGCCATCGCCTCGCGCGTAGAGAAGAAGATCACCAGCGAGCTCAAGGCCATGCGCGACGATGATCGCGAGACCTATGAGGCCTTCTTCGAGAACTTTGGACGCGGCCTCAAGTTCGGCATCTACTCCAGCTACGGTATGAAGGCTTCCGAGCTGGCAGACCTGCTGTTGTTCTGGAGCGCGCGCGAGAACAAGATGGTGACGCTGGCGGAATACGTCGCGGCCATGCCCGAGGACCAGAAAGCGATCTATTACGCCGCTGGTGACGATCGCGAGCGCCTGTCCAAGATGCCCGTGGTGAAGGGCGTGCTCGATCGCGGCTACGACGTGCTGCTGTGCACCATGGATGTGGACGAGTTCACTTTCCAGGCCATGCGAACCTATCACGCCTGCGGCCTGCCCAAGGTCTACGAGGACGAGGCGGCGCGCGAGGCGGCTGCCAAGGCAGTGGCCGACGGCGCCGAGCCTGAGGTGGAAGATCGCGACATCGAGTTTAAGAACGTTGCGACCGGTGATCTTGATCTGGCAACCGAGGATGAGAAAAAGGACGCCGAGGAGGCTACGCGCGAGCACGGCGACCTGTTCGAAGCCATGAAGGAAGCCCTGGGCGATAAGGTGGAGAAGGTTGCGGTTTCTGCCCGTCTGACCGATGCCCCGGCCTGCATCACCACCGAGGGTCCGCTGTCGCTCGAGATGGAAAAGGTCTTGGCTCGCGGGCCTGAGGCCGGTACCGAGGGCATGCCCAAGACCGTCCGCGTGCTGGAACTCAACGCTAAGCACCCGGTGTTCGAGAAGTTGGTGGCCGCTAAGGAGGCGGATGACACCGAGAAGCTCTCCCTGTACGCGGGCCTGCTCTATGACCAGGCGCTGCTGGTGGAGGGCATCCTGCCCGCCGATCCCGTTGCCTTCGCCCAGAATATCTGCAGCTTGATGTAACGTCCGTTACAAAGGGAATTATGAGCATGAGGGCCCTGCGTGTTGCGGGGCCCTTTTTGTACGGAAAGTCGAGGGGCAATTGCTAATACAGCTTATCTGCAGCGCTGCAAGTTGGTTTCCGCAGGGAGCGGGGCTTTCAAGACCGCTGCATGTTCGGTGCTGTCTATCCGTTTGATCCATCATTCTGAGATGTGATGTTTGTCGATGCGCCTAATTATGTGGAGCGGCCGGTTTGGCTGCTAAAATAAAACTTCCAGTACCACGGGGAGATATGGGAGGCGTGCATGGCGAGTTCGTGCGGCACCGATGCTGACAAGAGCGCTTTGCGAGCGGGATACCTTGCCGCGCGCCAGCAGATTCCCGCTCCCTTCAAGGCCCGTATGGATCGATCGATCGACGAAGCGCTACTGGATTTTCCGCTGTTTGCAGAGGCCCCGCTTGTTTTGTCATATATATCTTATGGGAACGAAGTCGATACGCGCGCCATTATCCAGGGCGTTCTCGAGTCGGGACGCCGCGTGGGCGTGCCGCTGGTCGATTCGGCAACCCGAGAGATGGCGTTTTACGAGATCGAATCCCTCGATCAGGTCTCACCTGGCTTCAGGGGCATTCTCGAGCCCGATCCAAATGAGTGCCCCCTGCTCTGCATGGATGATTTCTTTGGTTCGGTCTGCTTGGTTCCCGGCTTGGTGTTCGATGCCCAGGGCCACCGCATAGGGTATGGAGGCGGTTGCTACGACCGTTTTCTCTGGCATTACCCGGGAGACAAGATCGCCCTGGCAAGGACCATGCAGATCAGTTCGAATCCGCTTCCCGTCGATTCATTCGACGTCCCGGTTGATTTTATCGTGACCGAGGGCAGCGTCTGGGCGTGCCGCTAGGCGAGGCCTACGAGATATCTTCCAAATCGATATCTTCAAACGGCAGGGTGAGCTTTACATGCGAGTCGACCATGCCTTGAGACTCGTAGAAGCGATGCGCTTCGCTTCGCGTGCGGTTGCTTGTGACCTCGAGCTGGACGCAGCCCATTTCCTTGGCGACACGCACGCCTTCCTCGATGAGCGCCGCCCCAATGCCCTGCCCCCGATAGGGCTCGTCCACGATCAGCTCGAGAATCTCGGCAACGCGAGCCGCATGATGCAGCTGGTTCTCAAATCGAAGGTTTAAAAGGGCGCATACGGGAGACTCTGCCTCTTCGCGAGCTACGAGGCAGCAGTAGTGCGTGCTCTTAACTTGCTTGGCGAACATCTCGCTAAAGGGCTCGAAGGGCAGCTGACTTTTTTCTAGCTGGCAAATAAGATTCCAAACGCGTTCGCAATCATCTACGGAAGCGGTATCAAAGACAAACGACATGAGCATCCCCCGTCCCGGCGCGACTGAGGGCACGCGCCGACAATACTTTGATTATAGGGAGCATGGCTGCAGGGGCGCGTAAGGTCTCGGTGCGCGGTCTGTCAGATGGAGCATGCGGATACGTTGGGGGGCGTGTTTGGGTAGAAGCGGAAAAACACCTGTAACGTTTGTTCCGAATGTGTTGGTTTGCTTCATGTGTTAACCAAATTACTCCCCATATGTACGTTTATACACAACTGTTGTATAGTGCTGGAGCAATCGTATCGGTATCTCTGCTGCCGGCGGCTCCCGTTCCAGACGGGTAGCGTTTGGGGGAGACGGCGTTGACTAGGGTTGGATGGTTCCAGTGAAAAAGGCAGTTCAGATTTTCAAGCGCGATATCCTGCGCTTGCTTAAAAATCCCGTTGCTTTGGTTATCACGATCGGCGTGTGCGTCATACCATCGCTCTATGCCTGGTATAACATCGTTGCCAACTGGGATCCGTATGGAAATACGGCAAACGTCAAGGTCGCCGTGGCAAACAACGACCAGGGCACGTCGAATGAGTACGTGGGAGAGCTCAACGCGGGCGATGAGACGGTCGCGAAGCTAAGGGAAAACCATCAGTTGGGTTGGGTGTTCACCGATGCGGAGGCTGCCCGCGAGGGCGTGCGGTCGGGCGAGTACTATGCCGCCATCATCATCCCCGATGATTTCAGCGCAAATCTCACCAGCATGCTGACGGGCACGTTTACCCAGCCGCAGCTTGAGTATTACTGCAATGAGAAGAAGAACGCCATCGCGCCCAAGGTGACCGACACGGGCGCGCAGACGGTTGAGGAGCAGATCAACGAGACCTTTGTCTCTACGGTAAGCGAGACGCTGGTAGAGAAGATGCAGGCCGCCGTAGGAGAGATCGACGCGCAGGGAGCGCAGACCGAGGGCGGCATCATGGGGAGCGTGCAGCGCTCGAACCAGGCTCTGCAAGATGTGCGCGACGCGTTGTCCGGTATGCAGGGAACCATAGCGACCTCTAAGGAGGCGGGCGCGAAGGCGGACGAAACCCTTCAGGCGCTTTCCGGGCAGATCCCCTCTTTGGTCGATGCCCTGGAGAAGGGCGACGCGCTGCTGGCATCCGCCCGTACCAGCTCGCGTAATTTCGCCACGTCGCTCAACTCTACGCTGAGCCACGGCTTGACCCAGATGGGCAAGGCGTCTTCGAATGCGAATATCGCCGTGGGCAAGCTCGCGGGAGCAATCGGAGCGGCGGGCGGCAAGGTGGATGGCGCCCTTGCCGACGTCCAGATGGTCATCAACGACGTGAACCAGATCATCAGCGATATCCGCGGAATCACCGGCATCGATAGCGGTATCGTGCTCACCGCGCTTGAGGAGCAGCTGGCAGAGCTCCAGACGCTCAAGGACGCTTTGCAGGACCAAAGCACCGATATCCAGAATTCCGCCGGCGCCATTTCGGGAGCGGTATCTTCGCTGGACTTCGCCACCCAACAGGGGATAGGCGCCATGGAAGGCGTACAGCAGGATATGGCAAACAAGGTGCTGCCGCAGCTGAGCCAGGGAATGGATTCGTTCTCCGATGTTTCCGGCGACCTGACCGGTGTGGTGGCGGGACTGGAACCCACCATCGCCCAGGCGCGCGGCGTGCTGGCCCAGCTCACCACAACCTTGGACCAGGCGTCCTCGACCATGACCCAAGCGGACTCTTCGCTGGAAAAGCTGCAGGGGACCTTGAGCAAGGCCGCCAACGACGTCGCCGCGTTGCGCACGTCGGAGTCTTTGGACAAGCTGGACGAGCTTCTGGGTGCGAGCTCGGCGGACCTCGCTGATTTCATGTCCAGCCCGGTTACCCTTACCACCAAGGCCGTGTATCCCGTGAGCAACTATGGTTCCGGCGTTGCCCCGTTTTACACCAACCTGGCGCTATGGGTGGGCGGATGCGTCCTCATCGCCATCATCAAGCTTGAAGTCGATGACGAGGGCGTTGGCGCATTCTCCTCAACCGAGGGGTACTTTGGTCGCTGGCTGCTTTTGGTGGTGCTCGGGTTTGTCCAGGCACTGATCGTATGCTGCGGAGATTTGGCGCTGGGTATGCAGTGCCTGCGCCCCGGCCTGTTTGTGTTGGCGGGCGTCTTCACGTCGTTCGTCTACGTCAACATCATCTATGCGCTCGCAAGCGCCTTCAAGCACATCGGCAAGGCCTTGGTCGTCATTATGGTCATCGTCCAGATTCCGGGCTCATCGGGCATGTACCCCATCGAGATGATGCCGGAGTTCTTCCAGCGCTTGCATCCGCTTCTGCCCTTCTCCTATGGCATCTCCGCCATGCGCGAGACCATAGGCGGCATGTACGGGATGGACTACCTTATCAACTTGGGCGCCCTGGCCATCTTCTTGGCGGTTGCGCTGTTCATAGGCGTCAAGCTGCGCTCGCTGGTGCTCAACCTCAACCTGCTGTTTGATAAGGAGCTGGAGCGCACGGGCGTTATGATCTGCGAGAAGGACGACCGTCCCCGCGAGCGCTTCTCCTTGCGCTGGGCCCTGCGTGCCATGCTCGACACCGCGGGGTACCGCGAGGACCTCATCTTGCGCGCGGCCCGTTTCGAGGAGCGCTATCCCAAGCTGATCAAGGCGGGTTTCGTGCTGGTGTTCGGACTGCCCGTAGTCCTCTTCGTCCTCACCGCGACGCTTGATTTGGACATTGACGGCAAGATCATCATGCTGGTGCTTTGGATCGCTTCGGTCATCATCGCCGACGCTTACATGATAGTGGTCGAGTACGTACGGGAAAGCATTCGGTTCCAGCTCCGCGTCGCGGAGTTGCCCGATGACGCCCTGGTGGACGAGATCCGCTCGCACACCTCCCTGCTGCCCGGGTCGCTGGCGGTCAGGGTGCATCGCGATGCCGATGCCGCTGGGTCAGATGGGCCCGAGGGGGAGTCTGGCGCCCCGCGCGCCAAGCATATGAAGGGAGGCGACCGGTAATGAAAAACATCATCAAGCTGTTCAAGCATGATCTCTCCAACATTCGCAAGAGCGTCATCGGCCTTATCGTCATGGTCGGCTTGGTCATCGTCCCCGTGCTTTACGCGTGGTTCAACATCGCGGGAAGCTGGGACCCGTATGGCAATACGGGCAACCTAAAAGTGGCGGTCGCTAACAGCGATGAGGGGTACACGAGCGACCTGATTCCCATCAAGATCAACATGGGCGATAACGTGACATCGGCGTTGCGCGCTAACGATGCCCTGGATTGGGTGTTTGTGGACGAGGATGCCGCGGTCGAGGGCGTGAAGTCCGGGGAGTACTACGCCGCCGTGGTTATCCCACGCGAGTTTTCCGCGGACATGATGACCTTGTTCTCAACCGAGGTGAAGCACTCCGAGATCGTTTACTACGAGAACCAGAAGGCCAACGCCATCGCTCCGCGCGTGACCGACAAGGGAGCCAGCACGGTACGTCAACAGATCGACGAGACCTTTACGGAAACCATAGGCGACATAGGTCTTGCGACCACCTCGAGCCTGCTTGAATTTGCGGACAGCGACGAGGTGAAGAACTACGTTGCGAATCTTAGCTCGACGCTGGATGGAGGCATCGGCAGCTTACGCGACGCGGCATCTACCGCGGGGTCTTTTGGCGGGCTGATGGGCTCCACATCGAGTTTGGTAGCCTCGGCTGGTGACCTTTTGGGAACATCCGGGGAAACCGCCGATCGCTCGCAGGACCTCCTGGCCGATGCCAAAGACGGACTAGCCAGCGTCCAGGGAGCCCTCGGCGATTCTGCGGACTCCATCAAGGATGCGCTCGCATCGGTTTCCGGTAGTTTCGACGATGTTTCCGATGCCGTGGACGATGTATTTGATGCCGCCGGAACCCAGTCGCAGGATACCCGGGACCAGATGAACGCTCTTGCAGATAAGGTGGGCGCCCAGGCTGCCAAGGTGGAGAAGATCGCGGCAGACGTTGAGGCACTCAAGCAAAAGCTGCCCGACAACGCCCTGAAGCCCCGCCTTGAGGCACGCCTCAACGACATCATAACCAGCCTGACAAATGTTTCCTCCAAGCAGCGCGAACTCGAAAGCCGCCTGCGCCAGGCCGCAGCCGACCTGGCGAGTGGACTGGCGGACGCCCAGCAGGCCCGCGCTGACGTCATCGCCCTGATCGAGGAGGCGAAGCAGACGTTGTCTCAGGTAAAGGGCGACTACGATGAGACCCTGAAGGGCCAAGCAGAGGAGCTGAGGTCCTCTGTGGAGAACATCGCATCCGCCGCTTCCGGTATATCGGACAACGTCGACGCCACGGTGAACAGCCTTAAGAGCGCGTCGGGGTCCCTTGCAGCCGATCTTGGCAGGGTGCAGAAAGTGCTGGCGAACACCT
Organism: Collinsella sp.; assembly: GCA_048207125.1. GTDB lineage: Bacteria > Actinomycetota > Coriobacteriia > Coriobacteriales > Coriobacteriaceae > Collinsella. Next base: position 34,285 of record DBEWRE010000063.1, on the reverse strand, counting down.
CGTCCACGCTGAACGGGTCCGCCGACGAGCTGCAGCAGATGAAGGTCGAGCTCGACGAGGCCTTGCAAAACGGAGACCTGCAGAAGATTCGCGATCTGATCGGCGAAGATCCCGCGGCGCTGTCGAAGGCCCTTGCGGCGCCCGTTGGCCTTGATCGCCATGCGGTCTATCACATCAAGAACTACGGGTCTGCCATGGCGCCGTTCTACACCATCTTGAGCTTGTGGGTGGGCGGCATCGTTTTGGCAGCCATGTTGAAGGTCGGCGTGGACGATCGCGTGAAGATGCAGCTTGCTCCCGTTCGCCTGCACGAGCTCTATCTGGGCCGTTTCATACTGTTCGCGATGCTGTCGCTTTTGCAGAGCACCCTGGTTTGCGCCGGAGACATTCTCTTTTTCGAGATCCAGTGCGAAAGCCCGCTGCTCTTTATGGCGACAGGCTGGCTTGCGGGCTTTGTGTTCTGCAACATCATCTACACGCTTACCGTCTCGTTTGGAGATATCGGCAAGGCGCTCGCCGTTGTGCTGCTGGTCATGCAGGTCGCGGGTTCCGGCGGCACGTTCCCTATCGAGATGACCGCCGACTTCTTCCAGATGGTCTATCCGTTCCTGCCCTTCACCCATGGCATCAACGCTATGCACGCCGCCATGGCGGGTTCATATGGAATGGAGTACTGGATTGAGATGGGCGCCCTGGCGAGCTATCTGATTCCCTCCCTGGCGCTGGGCTTGGTGTTCCGCCGCCCGGTGATTCGCGCGAACAACTGGATTATCGAGAAGCTCGAGGAGACCAAGCTAATGTAGCATGCGCCCGAATTCGGATGGGTTGCGACGATTTCGGGCGTGCTACCCAGTGTTGGGGCCACTGCTGAAATCGAGCTTCAGTTGGAGTTGCCGCTGCTAAAAATGACCTTCAGTTGGACTATCTGCTAAAAACGGCCTTCAGTTGGACTTGGCACCTACTAAAATCGGCCTTCATTTCGCTCCAAATACTAAAATCGACCTTCAGTTGGACTTGGCCTCGCGAGGCTCTCGGCGCTCCTTCTCATCTACCTGCGCTTTCTTAAATGCAGGCATTATGCCGTTACGACCGAAGTCCAACTGGAGGTCGATTTCAGCATGTCCAAGTCCAACTGGACCCCAAAAATAGCAAATCACCGTACATGAAGGTCGATTTCAGCAGCGACCAAGTCCAACTGAAGGCCAAAAATAGCGTTGGTGCTACACGGTCGAGAGGTTTCCCGTGCGAAGCTCGGCCATATTCTCGTCGAAGGCGCGCGGACCGTGCGGCGATTCAAGGGTTGATGCGACACATTCAATTCCTTCGCAGCGAGTGCGGGGGTGAGTAGCGGGCAAGTTCGATCGCCTGGGTGAGGTGTCCCTCCGAGTCGCGCCACGGTTCCGCGCGCAACCGGGCAAGCTTGCGTATAACGCAAAAGGGCCCGGATAAACCGGACCCTTTGAGTCGCCATAGGGCGAAGATTCCCTGGCTTTGACGAGCTTATAAGGGGGAAATGCTGAGCGCGTCAAGCAGGTTGAGGAAGGAGCGCTCCAAATTAACTCGCTGGTTATTGGAGCGACGCTTGGTGGAGTCGAGGAGGCCAGTTCTCTGTGTCGGGGGGAAGGAGAAATGGTTCGCACGTCGGGATGGCTGCACCGAAAAGGTACCAGCTGCGTCTTTGGGAGAATGCATGCGTCGACCTCCTCGCCCGTCCACCTGTACCATGCGCATTACAGTCGCTGCTCTCGTAACGCGCTTTAGACATTATCCCTTGTTTTTACGATTAGAAAAGACCCAGAATCTCTCACACTCAAGTACGATGTGTGTAAAAGCGCAGGTAGAAGCTATTAACAATAGAATTACCTACCGTTTAGCCCTGAAAAATATACCGTTTACCATGTGCTCCTCGTGATGAAACGGTAGGGGGTCGATGGAGACGGGAAATGGCGTTACCAAATGAAATCAATCCCATAGGCGTTTTGCATATTGAATAAAATAATCACAGGTAAACAAGAAAAAATATTCATTACGCAATAAACTGTTACAAAATCTTGCGAATTCATGTGATGTTATGCGGAGCAATGGGGCTGAACCCGTCTGCGATGGATGGCCTTACCTATTTGTCGCCTTGTTGATTCGATCGATAACGCGTTCCATGGTTTGGTCGATGTTCTTTTTCTTCAGCTCGCACTCCCAGATGGTTATTGCGGTCCATCCGAGTTTTTCTAACTCTGCAATCGCCGCTTGGTCGCGCTCGACGTTGCGCTTGAATTTAGCGATCCAGAAATCGGTGTTTCTTTTTGGCATGGAGGGGTTGCAATGGGGGCAACGGTGCCAAAAGCAGCCGTTGACAAAGATGGCTATCTTGCGACCGGGGAACGCGATGTCAGGACGGCCGGGTGCCTTTTTCCATTGCAATCGATATCCCGTCAGGCCCGCTTCGCGCAAGCGCTGCCTCACAAGAAGCTCCGGCTTGGTGTTTGCCCGCTTGTTGCCCTGCATCGATTTTCTGCTGTCGCGGCGTCGCTTCACCTGCCGCTCGTCGCCTTCGGCGTCTTTTGCCTCGGTAAGGACCTGTACAACCTCGATGTCCGCGGGCATCCATTTCAAGGTCGCGAGAGATTCGCGTTTGACCCATCGGATGTCCATCTGCTCGGTTCGCTCTATCTCTCCAGAATCTATCTGGCATAAAAAGCAGTCCATAGAGAGATGGAAATCGTCGTAGTCGAATTCGACGGTATAGAAGTTTCTTAAATTAGATACGGTTACGTGCAGTTCCTCCGAAAGCTCGCGCACACATGCATCGAGTGACTGCTCTCCGCGCTCCACTTTGCCTCCGGGAAACTCCCACAGGCCAGCCATGTCGCCGTATCCTCGCTGGACGGCGAGGATTTCATCGGTCTCATGGTTGCAGATGACTCCTGCGGCTACGTGGACGGTCTTCAAGGTTTGGGCGTTCCTTTCTGAATCCGGGGCAAGGGGAGCCAAGACGCACGCGCGCCTTAGCGACGTCGCTAGACGTCTTACCGATCTGCAGGGGCTATCGTCCAGCTTAGTAATAGTAGCGCTCCATGGACGCGGGGGCGAACCTTACAAAAGCGAAAGCAAGTCGTAAGGCAAATCGATGGCTGCCAAAACGCCAACTTGAGAGTATATGGTCAAGGAGGTGTTGGTCATGAAGACAACGAACAGAACGATGGATGGTGTCGCGTACGGTATGTCGACAGGTCAGATGGCGCTTACGCTCATCGTTATGACCGTATTGTCTCTGGGCATGCTTTGGCTCATGGCAAACGCATCCACGCACGCCGGCCTATAGGGTCTGCGGGCGAACGTAAAGGATATGGCGCCGATTGGCGTTGTTGAGAAGTGGAGTCAATGTATGAACATGAACGTGCCCACCCCCAATATGGTCGGTCGCCATGCGGCGCCTGCGGGCTCACGTGTCGCGTCGGCGCCGGTGGTGCTCGATGCGCAGCATATCGAGAAGGTGTACGGCTCGCGCAATAATGTGACGCGTGCTTTGGACGATGTCTCGTTCAAGGTCACCAAGGGCGAGTTCGTCGCCATCATGGGTCCTTCCGGATCCGGCAAGTCGACGCTTCTGAACTGCGTCTCCACCATCGACCAAGTGACCAGCGGCTCGGTGATCGTGGGAGGGGCGGATGTCACCAAGCTGAAATCAGCTAAGCTCACTAAGTTCCGCCGCGAGCAGCTCGGGTTCATCTTTCAAGACTCTAACCTGCTAGATACCCTGACCGCGCGGGAGAACATCGCGCTGCCGCTGACCATCGCCCGCGTTCCCGCCAAAGAGGTGCTTGCTCGCGTTGAAGAGGTGGCCCTGCGACTCGGCATCGCCCAGACGCTCGACAAGTATCCTTACCAGCTGTCCGGCGGCCAGCAGCAGCGCGTGGCGGCGGCGCGCGCCCTGGTGACCAAGCCCGCGGTGATTATGGCGGACGAGCCCACCGGCGCGCTCGATTCCAAGAACGCCCGTCTGCTGCTCGAGAGCTTCGAGAATATGAACCAGAACTACGGCGCGACGGTTCTCATGGTCACCCATGATAGCTTTGCCGCCAGCTATACCGGCCGCGTGCTGTTTATCCGCGACGGCAAGATCTTCACCGAGTTGCGCCGAGGCGACAGCCCGCGTCGCGAGTTCTTCGACCGCATTATGGAAGTCGTCGCCATGATGGGTGGGGAGGGGTCCGATGCTCTTTAAGCTCGCATGGGGCAACGTGCGCCGAGCGGGCAAGGATTACCTGGTCTACCTGCTTACGCTTACGCTTGCCGTAACGGTGTTCTACGCGTTCAACACCATCTCCGTCCAGGCGTCCTTGGTACTGGAAGAAGAGGGGCTGCCCGAGCTTCTCAGCAGCATCATGTCCGGCCTTACCATATTTCTTGCCGTGGTCATGGGCTTCTTGATGGTCTACGCCAACAACTTCATCATGAAGCGGCGTAAAAAGGAGTTCGGCCTCTACCAGGTGCTGGGCATGAGCCGCGGCCAGGTGTCGCGCGTCATGGCGCTTGAGACGGCGATCGTCTCCGGCGCGGCTCTGGTGCTGGGCATCGTGCTGGGCGTAGCGTTTTCACAGCTAATGACGTTCTTTACGGCGTCGCTGTTCAAGACGCAGATTCGCGACTTCCATTTCTTCTTCTCGATTCCGGCGCTCTTGATCACGGTGGGCTGCCTGGTCGCCATCTTCCTGGTCACGTTGCTGTTCAACCTGGGCGTGGTGCGCCGCGCCAAGGTTATCGACCTCATGAGCGCCAATCGCAAGAATGAAGCGATCAAGACGCGCAACCCCATTCTTTCCGCGGCGGTCTTCATCATCGGCGCCATCATGATCGGCGTCGCGTATTACCGCCTGCTGCGCGACGGCCTGCCCGTCGACGCGGCGCCTAGCGAGTACGGCAACGCGCTTGCCCAGTTCATGACCACCACGGGCATCGTCGTGGTGGGCACCATCCTGTTCTTCTTCGGTTTCTCGGGCTTTCTGCTCAAGGTGCTCCAGAGCGCCCGCGGGCTGTACTGGCGCGGCCTCAACATGTTCACCATGCGCCAGCTCTCCGCCAAGGTGAACACGGTGAGTTTCTCCATGGCGATCATCTCGATGATTTTGTTCCTTGCCATTACCAGCGTGACGGGCGGCATGTCCATCGCCAACGTCATGAACACCAGCGTGGAGCGAAATACCATCGCGGATTACTCGCGTGCCGTCATGTATTACGCACCGGAACTGTGCCTCGACCCCAGTTGGGCTGCGGAACGCGCGCAGGAAGGGTATCCCGTGGCAAAGCTCGCGGAAGAGCCCGTCGACATTCTTGCAGCGAGCGCTTCAAACACCGTTGATCCGGAAAGAGAGAACGCGCGTCCCTTTGATCTTGCGAACATCATCGGTGCGTATGTGCAGGTCGACATCTATGATTCCCGCCCCGTGGGCGCGGAGCAGCCCGTTGTGACCCTGAATGAGTTGGCCGATGCCGTCGACATGGCCATGCCCAAGGGTACTAACTCGAGCAACTCGAGCATGATGGGCCTTGCGGTGATGAAGGAGAGCATGTACAACACCTACCTGGACTTCCGCGGTATGGATCGCGTGGATCTGGGCGAGGACGGCTACCTTATCACCAGCGATATGGGCGAGTCGGTCAACAAGATCTACAACGCCGACATGGCACAGGGTGTAGAGATCGAGTTCGGCGGTCGCACGCTGCATCCTGCGGCGGATCGCGTCAACGAGGAAGCGAGTTCGTTCTTCAACTCGTCCATGGGCTCAAACGCAGGCACCATCGTTGTTCCGGATGAGCTGGTTGAGGCGCAGGGGTGTCCCTTGTACCAGAGCTATCTGATCGCCAACTACAAGCCCGGCCTGTCCTACGATGAGACGGAAGGTTACGTGCGCCAGTACCGTAGCTGGGGCGACATCCTCAACCCGGACGGCACCGAGAGCGCCCTGTGGGGTATGGAGGCAACGCGCCTGCAGAGCTACGAGTCCACCAACTCCATGAACGGACTCATCAGCTACCTGGCGATTTATATCGGTTTCGTCCTGGTGGTTGCGTGCGCGGCGATCCTTACCATCCAGCAGCTCTCCGGCGTGGCGGATGCCAGCAAGAACTGCCGCATCCTCTCCGAGCTGGGCACGTCGCGCCGCGAGATCATGCGTTCCGTGTTGGTGCAGCAGGCGATCTTCTTTGTGTTCCCGTTGGTTATGGGCGTGGCGCACTCGCTTGTCGCGCTCCAGGTGGTTATCGAGATCGTGGCGCTTTTTGGCGGCATGTCGATTGGCGGCACGGTGGGGATGACCTGTTCGATCTTCCTGCTCTGCTACGGCGGCTACTTCCTGGTCACCTACCTTATGAGCAAGGGCATCGTGTCGGACGCCATCCGCGTGCGCCACGCTCATTAGCGAGCCCGCTTTCGCGTCCTTGTGTCCACCTTCGTGTTCGTCCGCATGATTGGAGGCGAATCCCATGGTGCCTCGTCCCGTTATAGAAGCCATGGTCTGCGGTGTTAACGACGTGCTGCTTCCCGTTATGGGATGGGCGGCCGGACTGGCTGTCGTCTGGTTGGTTGTTGACATGTACCGGCGCGGACCTCGTGGCTAGGATTCTGCGGCCAGGCTGTTGATGGATGATGCGAGATAGCGCTCCGCTGCCGTGTTTGGCACCGGGGCGCTTTCGCGTTCTATCGAGTTAAAAATGCACCCCGGCTGTGGTACAAGGCAGCCGGGGCGTTTTGGGGCCAAGCGCGGGGGCGGGGGAGGAGGAAGGGAACTCGTTTCCCCCGTGCTGGCTAGATTGAGGCGGCGTAGGGTCGCATAGGCCAGGCCTCGGAAGGAGAAAGAGCCTGGGCCGCGGCATTGCCTGCCTTTTTGGATGCGCGGATAAACGCCTCGTACGCACGCTTTAGATTGGCTCGCTGGTCGGCAGAGTGGTTGCGCCTCAGCGTTACTTTCTTAACGGGCGCGGGCTTGTGTGCCGGTTTGGGCGCAATCTCGACGGCGGTCTCGCCGATGGTTGCAAGAGCTGCGTCCTGCAGGGGGAGCGGGACATCATCAGGCTTTGCAATCGTGTCTTTGTGGCGCATACGATCAACTCCATTTCAGCGTTGCCGGGCCAGTGGCCCAACGGTCGTTTGGCGCACCGCTGTATATGTACCACCGCCCTTTTTTATTAATCAGGGGCGGTCCTTAAGAAAGGCTGAATACAGATTCAGTCCACAGTTGCACCGATCGCGTCGACATCAACGGTATTGTTTTCGCTGCTAACGGTCTGTGCGGCGTTGCGTAGGGCATCGTGGATAAGGGATGCGAGGTTGCGGACAAAGCGCTCGCGGTCGTCTTCGTCAAAAGCGCTGAATCCGCCTGTCTTGCCACCCGCTCGGCGCACCTTCTTCTCCTCATGGCGAATGAAGAGCTGCATGTCTATGGTCTCCTTGCGGTACAGGTGCCCGCGTACGCCTATGGCGAAGGCTCCTCGTCCCAACACCATGCTCGCCAATCCTATATCTTGGGTCACCACCACGTCGCCGGGCTGCAATCGCTCTATGATGGCGAAGTCGGCGGCGTCCGCGCCCACGCTCACGTCGAGCGTTTCAACCCAAAAGCCCCGGCGTGCGGACGGGGCGTCCCGGGGGTCGTCGCGGCGGATGCGGCGCTGCAGGTTCTGCGTGCTATTTCCGGCGATTACGGTATGGATGCCGCGTCGCCTGGCGACATCGAGCGCCTCGCGCGTGACGGGGCATGCGTCGGCATCGATAAACAGGGTGGGCGCAAGCGGGGACGCGGTTTGCATGGGTAGGTCCTTTGCTGGATTGCGGGAGGCTACAATGGGGAACAAATGCGTCGATAGATGTATCAAAGGGGGATGCCGTGTCTGTTCTCTACGCACTTGCCGGCCTGCTCATTATAGCTGCCGTTGTATCGTTGGTCTTATCTCTGCTGGGCGTTATCGTGGTGGGTGCGCTGCGCATCCTGCCCGTGGTCTTTGTGGTGCTCGCGGCGGTGTTCTTTCTTTCCGGTGGTCGCATCGACGTGCACCTGCCCGATAAATGGCGTAGGAAATAGACGCGATCGCCTTTCGCCGTCACCGGTGTGAAAGGTTTTCGGGACGGCGGCCATGTGTGTCCAAGGTGTGTTTGTCCAAGTTATTCGCAATCAGCCTTTTTCCTGTGGAATAATCTAACGGCGTTAGATATTAGGAGGAACCGCTTGTGGCTACAGAAGAGCAGGTCGATGAATTCATAGCGCTGGTTGATGAAACAAGGCCGGTGCACCTATTCCATCACATCGATGAGACCACCGTGGGCGCTGGCGGCATCATGCGTATGCTGTGCTGCGCCAAGGAGGGAGACGATCCCGTTACGGCCGGCGCGATAGCCGAAGAGCTGCACGTCAGCACGGCCCGCGTCGCGGCGCTCCTCAAGAACATGGAGGCTAAGGGGCTCATAGCGCGCGAGCGCGCCATATCAGACGCCCGCGTTACGGTGGTCACCCTCACGCCCCACGGGCGCGCTCTGGCAGATGCGGCGTATCAGAACGTTTGCAACCATGCGGCCGCCATCATAGACGCGGTGGGTATCGAGAGGCTCCGGGCGTTTTTCGAAACGGCTCGCGACATCTGCGCCGTGGCACGTCCCGCTTCAGTTGCTATGGACGAGGAAGACGGCGAGCGGGCACCCGGCGCATCGCACTGCCCGTTCTCGTCCTAATACGGCTATGTCCTGATCAATCCCTGCAGCGCATGGCTGCATATAAATATCTCATAGGGTTAGGTATAAGGAGCGCGTGTTCGATGGTCGATCTATCGGCGCGTGCGCCTGCGAAGAAAAGGAGCAAGGTGTGACAAAGCTACTACGGTATCTCCGCTCGCGCGAATGGGCGGTGGCGGTGCTGGCGTTGGCGTTTATCGTCGTTCAAGTTTGGCTTGACCTTAAATCACCTGAATACATGGCAGAGATCACCCGGTTGGTGCAGGTGGAGGGCTCGACCATGCCCGAAATCCTGACAGCGGGCGGAAAGATGCTCGCCTGCTCGCTGGGAAGCCTGCTCGCCGCCGTGGCGACCGCGGTGTGCTCGTCGTTCATCGCGGCGGGCTTTGGCGGCACCATGCGCGCCAAGATGTTCCACAAGGTGCAATCATTCTCCATGGAGGAGATCGGCCGCTTTTCAACGCCGAGCCTCATTACACGGTCGACAAACGACGTCATGCAGATCCAGATGCTCATCGTCCTTGGCCTGCAAATGCTTATCAAGGCGCCTATCACGGCGGCATGGGCTATAACAAAGATCGCGGGCAAGCGCTGGGAATGGACGGTCGCCACGGGCGTCGCCATACTCGTGTTGCTCACCGTGGTGGGCGTGTGCCTGCTCATAGCGACGCCGCGGTTCCGCCGCATGCAGCGCTTGACCGACGACCTGAACCGCGTGTCGCGCGAGAACCTCTCGGGTCTATCCGTGGTGCGCGCCTATAATGCCGAGACCTATCAGCAGGATCGTTTCGACGTCGTCAACGACACGCTCACCAACAATCAGCTGGTTGCCTATCGAACCATGGTCTTCCTCATGCCCACCATCCAGGCGACCATGAGCGGCTTGTCGCTCGCCATCTATTGGATTGGCGCGGCGGTTATCAACAGCGCCCTCATGGCGGATAAGATCGCGCTGTTTTCCGACATGATGGTCTTTTCCCAATACGCCATCATGGTGGTTATGGCGTTCATGATGCTGGTGATGATCTTCATGATCCTACCCCGCGCCCAGGTGGCGGCGTCGCGCATCAACGAGGTGCTGGATACCGAGGCGTCTATCGAGGACGGCGTGCTTGAACAGGGTAAACCCGGGCAGGCGGGCGAGATCGAGTTTCGCGATGTGACGTTCCGCTACCCGGATGCAGAGGGCAGCATGCTGCGTCACGTCTCCTTCTCGGCGCATCGCGGCGAGACGGTGGCGCTCATCGGTTCGACCGGTTCGGGCAAGTCGACGGTGATCAACCTCATCCCGCGCTTTTACGATGCGACGTGGGGCGAGGTGCTGGTCGACGGCGTGAACGTGCGCGAGTACACCACGCGCGCGCTGCGCAACAAGATCGGTTACGTGTCGCAGCGGGCCACGCTCTTTGGCGGCACGGTCTCTAGCAACATCGCCTACGGCGATAACGGACGCGGCCCTGTGAGCGATTCCGATGTCGAGGCGGCTGTGGGCACCGCGCAGGCGGCTGAGTTCGTGGAGAAGATGGAGGGTGCGTACCAGGCGCAGATCGCGCAGGGCGGCACCAACCTTTCCGGCGGCCAGCGCCAGCGTCTATCTATCGCCCGCGCCATCGCCCGAAAGCCGGAGATCTTGATCTTTGACGACAGCTTCTCCGCGCTGGACTACAAGACCGATCGCGTGCTGCGCGACGCGCTTGACCGCGAGTGCGCGGACACCACCCGCATCATCGTGGCGCAGCGCATAGGAACCATCCGCGATGCGGACCGTATCGTGGTGCTGGAGGATGGCCGCATTGTGGGCCAGGGCACGCATGAGGAGCTTATGCGCGATTGCGAGACCTACCAGCAGATCGCCCTGTCCCAGCTAAGCGAAGAGGAGTTGGCGTAAATGGCAACCAATCATGCTATGCCGGCGCGCGGCCCCATGGGAGGCCACGGCCATATGGGTGGACGAGGACCCATGGGTGGACGCGGCGCCGCCGGCCAAAAGATAGACCGCAAGACCTGGGGCAAGCTGCTCGCGTTTTGCCGCCGCTACGTTCCCGCGGTCGCGATCGCGCTCGTGTGCGCTGCGGTGGGCACCATCTTGACCCTGCTGGGTCCCAACATGCTCTCCGATATCACCGATGCCATCCAAAACGGCATCGCGCCCGATACGGACAAACTCGAGCTCATTGTGACTACCGTTTCTGACAACATGCAGCAAAACGCCCAAAAGCTGGCAGAACAGCAGGCCGCTGCCGCAGCCGCCGCGGGCATGGACCCTGCCGCCGCGCTGTCCGCGGGCGGTGCCGCCTCGATGGGCTCCATGCAGGATATGGCGAGCGTTGCGGACGCCCCCGGCACCTCGGCCCCGGGCGGTGCCGCCCAGGGCATGGAGGCGCTGCTTCAGATGCCCGAGGAGACGCGCGCCGCGCTGATGACCGATGTCGAGGTCGATGGTATGACCATCACCGCTGAGGACCAGAGCGACCTGCTCGATATCTTTGTGAACCTTGATATGAGCGATACCCAAGCGACCATGTCCGCCTTGGATAATCTGCCAAAATCCGTCAAGAGCTTGGTTGAGCCCGGTATCGACATGAAGCTTGTGCTGGGCACGGCGACGGTACTCATTGGGTTCTACATAGCAAGCTACGTACTCTCGGTGCTGCAAGGCTTCATTATGACCACGGTGACGCAACGCATCTCGCGCGGGCTGCGCGGCGAGATCTCGGCCAAGATCAACCGCCTGCCCATGTCGTACTTCAACCGCGTGCCCACCGGAGACATCCTCTCCCGCATCACCAACGATATCGACACGCTCGCCCAGTCCCTTAACCAAAGCGTCAGCACCCTGCTGTCCGCCGTGGTGCTGTTCTTTGGCAGCCTATTCATGATGATCCGCACCAACGGGTGGATGACGCTGGCCGCCGTGGGCGCGAGTCTGTTGGGATTCGCGTTGATGATGGCCATCATGGGCCGCAGCCAGAAGTACTTCATGCGCCAGCAGAACGCCTTGGGCGCGCTGTCCGGCCATATCGAGGAGTCCTATACCGGTCACACGGTCATCACCGCCTATAACGCCGAGGACCTGGTGGGCTCCGAGTTCGATCGCATGAACGCCGAGCTCGTGTCGGCGGGTTTCCGCGCCCAGTGCCTGTCCGGGCTCATGATGCCCATCATGACCTTCATTGGCAACTTTGGGTACGTGGCGGTGTGCGTGGCGGGCGGCGCCCTCGCGCTCGACGGCCAGATTGGCTTTGGCGTGATCGTCGCCTTCATGCTTTACGTGCGCTACTTCACGCAGCCGCTTTCCCAGATGGCCCAGGGCGTGCAGGCGCTGCAGTCTGCCGGGGCCGCGGGCACGCGCGTGTTCGAGTTCCTCGATGCGGAAGAGATGGCAGACGAATCCGCCAAGCCCGCGTTGGGCGACCGCACGGTGCGCGGCGAGGTCGAGTTCGATCACGTGCGCTTTACGTACGACGGAGCGGACAAGCCGGTAATCAAGGATTTCTCGGCCCATGCCCTGCCCGGTCAAAAGGTCGCCATCGTGGGTCCCACGGGCGCCGGCAAGACCACCATGGTCAACTTGCTCATGCGTTTCTTCGAGATCGACGGCGGCGAGATCCGCATCGACGGGGTGCCCACGCGCGACATGCGCCGCGAGGATGTGCACAGCCTGTTTTGCATGGTGCTGCAGGATACCTGGCTGTTCGAGGGGACCATTCGCGAGAACCTGGTCTACTGCGATGAGGGTGTGGACGATGAAAAGGTGCGCCGGGCGTGCCGCGCCGTGGGCCTGGACCACTTCATTCGCTCGCAGCCGCATGGATATGACACGGTGCTGAACGACCAGATCAACCTTTCGCAGGGCCAAAAGCAGCAGATGACCATCGCGCGCGCCATGATCGCAGACAAGCCCATGCTCATCTTGGACGAGGCGACCTCGAACGTGGATACGCGCACGGAGCTTAAGATCCAGCAGGCTATGGACGAGCTTATGAGCGGCCGCACCAGCTTTGTGATCGCGCACCGCCTTTCGACCATCAAGAACGCCGACCTCATCCTGGTGATGAAGGAGGGCGACATCATCGAGAGCGGTACGCACGATGAGCTGCTCGCAGCGGGCGGTTTCTACGCCGATCTGTATAACTCGCAGTTCGCAGAGTAGCTGAGCTTACTGAGCTTGCGGACGGGAACATCGTCCAAAAGAAAAGCGGCGGCCCTGGAGTTTTCCGGGGTCGCCGCTTGCGTATGGATGCGCGGCTGCGCGCGGCGGCTGCGCGTGGATGCGCGGCCGATATTCTTACAAGGGCTCTTAGGCTCCCCAAACCTCTTGAGCGATCTCGCGCACCAGGGCGATCTTTGCCCACTGCTCGTCTTCGGTGAGCTTGTTGCCAATTTCACAGCTGGCAAAGCCGCACTGCGGGGAGAGGCACAGGTCCTCAAGCGACACGTAGCGCGCGGCCTCATGGATGCGCCTGATGACGGCCTGTTTGTCCTCAAGCTCGGGGCGCTTGGTGGTCACTAGGCCCAGAACAACCTTCTTGCCCGGCGTCACGTGGGCGAGTGGCTCAAATCCGCCGGAGCGCTCGTCGTCAAACTCAAGGTAGAAGGCATCGACGTTCTCGCGGGCAAACAGAACGGGCGCGACCGGGTTGTACGGACCGCTCGATGCGTAGGCGGAGTGGTAGTTGCCGCGGCACACGTGCGTGGTGATGGCCATGTCAGCCGGGCGGTCCTCAAGAGCCAGGTTGTTCACGCGCAGGTACTTTTCCGCCTCTGCCTGGGGCGTGGAGCCGGCAGCGCGAATGGCCGTCTGGAAGCCCTCGTCCACCAGCGCGCCCCAGGTGCAGTCATCCAGCTGCAGGTTGCGGCATCCGGCGGCGTAGAGCTCGCGGATAACGGTGCGGTAGGCGGCGCCGATGTCCTCAAGCAACTCATCCTCATTGGGGTAGATGCTGCGCGTGCGCTCGGTGGCAGCGGCGTCGCGATAAAGCTCCAGCAGCAGCTGGGCGGGCGCGGGGATGGTCTGCTTGGCGACGTGGCCGGGTTCTTCAAGCGCGTGCACAAAGGAGAAGTGGTCGATAAAGGGATGGTTCTCGCCGGAGATCTTGCCGGTGAGGACGGCGGAACCGTGCGTGGTTTCCTCGCCCACAAAGAAGTAGCCGTGGTCTAGCTCCACGTGCTCAACGCCGGCGAATCCCCACATAAAGTCGAGGTGCCAGTAGGAGCGGCGAAACTCGCCGTCGGTGATAAGGGGCAGGCCGGCATCCTTTTGCTTTTGGACAAGCTCGGTGATGCACTCGTCCTCAACCTGCTTGAGCCCGGCATCGTCCAGCTCTCCGGCGGCATGCGCGGCGCGTGCGGCTTTAAGGCGATGGGGACGAAGAAAGCTGCCGACGATATCGAAGCGGGTGGGTGCGATGGCGGTCATAGTTGGTTCCTTTCATTGGATGCGTTATCTGATGAAAGGAGTATGCACGCGCATGCTTCGATTGAGAAATATGGAAATCAATGCCAATGCGATAGGAAAAACCTATAGCGTGGGTGAACTTGGGATATGTTTGCGAATCGCGGTGATAAACGCCTCGCCGTAGCGCGAGAGGTGCGTGTCGCGGCGCGTGACAATGCCCACCTCCATGCGCTCTTCAACTTCAAGGGGAATCGCGATGATATCTTTGCCGTTAAGCTCATGCGAGATCACGCCCGAGCACACGGTGTAGCCATCGAGGCCTATGAGCAGGTTGAACAGGGTGGCGCGGTCGCGCACGCGGATGTTCTTGGCGCGGCCCAGCGTGGAAAGCGGTTCTTCTGAGAAGTAGAACGAGTTGAAGTCGCCTTGCTCATAGGAGAGGTAGGGGTAGCCGGCGAGGTCTTCGAGCGTGACCGAGGGACGCGTTGCCAGCGGGTGCGTCGAGGAGAGAAAGACGTGCGATGCGGTCGAGAAGAGCGGCTCGAACTCAAGCTCCTCCGCGCGTAGCATACGGGTGATGACCTCGCGGTTTGCGTCCGAGAGGTAGAGCACGCCCAGCTCGCTTTTCATATGGGCGACGTCCTCGATGATCTCGTGCGTCTGCTCTTCGCGCAGGGTGAACTCGTAGCGGCTGGCGTTAAAGGTGCGGATCACGTCCACAAAAGCGTTGACGGCAAACGAGTAGTGCTGGCAGGAGACGGCGAAGCGGGGCACGGGCTGGGTGTCGTGTTTGAAGCGCTCTTCAAGCAGGTCGGCCTGCTCCAGCACCTGGCGCGCGTAGCCTAGAAAGGTCTGCCCCTCAGTGGTGGTCACCATGCCCTTGCTCGTCCGCTCAAACACCGTGATGCTCATTTCGCGCTCCAGGTCGCGCACGGCGGCGGTCACGCTTGGCTGCGACACAAAGAGCCTGCGTGCGGCCTCCGTGACGCTGCCGCACGTAGCCACCTCGACAATGTACCTAAGCTGCTGGAGTTTCATCTGGTTTCCGTTCTTTCATGGGGAGGGTTTGCGGGGGAGAGGGTGCCCTATAGTCGCCGGTACGCCGTCGATCGCGCCGCGCCAACTTTCTCGATAACGCCCTCTTGTTGTAGCTTTGAGAGAATGCGTTCGAGCGTGCGTTGACTCATGCCGGGGTTGGCGTCCAGGATCTCCCGTTTTGTCGCGGCGCCGAGCAGCTTGTTGAAAAATGCACGGACCGCATCTTCATTGCTCGCGGGGGCGCCCGCCAGAGAGAACCTGTCGGCGAGCTCTCGGTAGCACGCGCCGATGATGCCTAGCATGTACGTGACAAAGGGAGCGTAGTTGTTTTCGCCCTCCCGCCAGCCTTGGGAGCTTGCGGCGAGGGCCTCGTAATAGGTCTCCTTCGTTCGCTCAATCTCCCTTTCGATTGAGACGTACTTTCCCACGTCGTATCCAGAGCGGTACATGAGCAGCAGCGTGACCAACCTGCTCATGCGTCCATTGCCGTCGTTGAACGGATGGATGCTCACGAAGTCAAACGCAAACACAAGGGAGACAAGCAGGGGATCGTACGCCATGGCCTCGACCTGTTTGCGATATTCGTTGCAGATGGCCTCGATGGCACCGGGCGTTGCGGCGGCAGGCGTGGGGATGAAGCGCGCGACGAGCTCATCCTGGAAGGTTCGCTCGACGATGACGTTATCGGAGTCCTTCCATCTGCCTGCATGGGAATCGCCAGAGAAACGGTATAGGTCGCGGTGGAGCTGGAGGATGACGCCGGGCGTGATGGGGATGTCATCGTGGCTTTCGTGGATGATGTCTAAGACGTACCGGTACCCGGCGATCTCACGCTCGTCGCGGTTCCTTGGCTCCGCCTTTTCGAGCATAAGCTCGCGCAGGCGCCTGTCGGAGGTCGAGATGTTTTCGATCTTGTTCGAAGCGCTCGTACTCTGGATCTTGGCCACCTCCACCAAGGCGGCGAAGCGGTTGGGATGTGCGGCGGAGAGCAGGGACGTCCTGCCCTTGAGCTCCCGGATGTTCCCGAGAGCGGATACGACCTCCGGGATCATGAGGCTGGCAAGCGCCCTGTTGAAATCAAATTGAGTCACGGTATCCTCGCCATCTTCGTAATATTATCGACAAGTATACTAGAAATGGCGAAGATAAGTTTGAGCGGCGAGAATACGTTTTGCATCCTATTGCTGGACGAGTGAGAATCTAAAGGGTGATATACTAAAGAAATTCTTACTAAATATAGGAAGAATAGAGGTATATCATGCCCAAGATCATTTCAAGCTCCACGTTGCGCAATAGCTATAACGAGGTTTCGGCTTGGTGCCGGGAAAAACAGGAGCCGGTCTTTGTTACCAAAAATGGCGCAGGCGATCTCGCGGTCATGGACATCGAGTCGTATGAGCAGCTCATGGCTCGACTCGATTTGCTCAAGAGCTTGGCCGAGGGACATCGCGATGTGGTGGAGGAGCGCACGCATCCCGCCCGTGAGGGCGTCTCGCGCCTGCGCGAAGAGTTCGGGCTGTAGATATGTTCACCGTTGTGGAAACCCATGCGGCCCTAGAGGACTTGCGAGAACCAATCGCCTACCTAAACTACCGCACCGGCGGAAAGCAGGCGGGGTCGAATCTGCTCGATGCATACGAGCGCCTCATTGGCCTTCTTGAGCAAACGCCTTATGCCTTTCCGCTCACTCTCGATCCCATTGTTGGATCGCTGGGCTATCGTTGGGCCCGCGCCGGTTCCTATATTGTTCTGTACACGGTGCGTGAGGCTGAAGAAGCCGTCATCATCGAGCGCGTCGAGCATGAGTCCCGCAACTGGCGGGCTTTGTTGGGATAAAGGAGGCGACATGGCAGTTTGCTTTTACGGATGCATCTCGCTGGACGGGTATCTGGCCACGTGCGACCACGACCTTGGGTGGCTGCACGAGACCGGTGCGCCGGAGGAGACGGGCTATGACGAGTTCTACGAGCGTATGGACGTTACGCTGATGGGACGTCGCACGTTTGCGGAGGTCACGAAGCTCGATGACCCCGCGTCGGCGTACCCCACTACCGAGAACTTTGTTTTCACCCACCGCGCGCTCGACTGCCCGGGGTTCACGGCGGTGGCGGGCGACCCCGCGGCGTTTGTGGAGGGGCTGGGCACGCATCGCAATATTTGGATCGTGGGCGGAAACACCGTTCTGGCACCCCTGCTTGATCGCGACATGGTGGACCATCTCATCATCCAGGTGGCGCCCGTGCTTTTGGGCGAGGGCATTCCGTTGTTCATGCAAAGGGAGCAGGTGCGTCGCTTCAAGCTTGAGGCGGTCAATCAATATGGCCAGTTCGCCGAGCTGGTGTATTCACGCTGAGGCGGGCTACAGTGCGAGGATTCTGTTCAACTTGTTAAAGTTTGCCATACCAGGCGGCTGCCTTCTGCCGGAGGCGTCTTGTGGACTTGGTGCCGTTCGAAACTCCTTCATATGGCATGGTTAGTATCGCGTTTCCTTACATGTGCGAATACCGGCTCGAGTACGTAAGGGAACGGGCCTGCCCCCAACGTACCCTCATACTTCTCTCCAACGGAGAGAAGAAAAGGCTTAAACTTCTCTCCATCGTATGGCGCACGCCGTCTCCCGCGCGAGCCAGCAAGATGCCGGCAAGCGGCTGGAGACTGCCGTGCATAACGAGCTCGCTCGCCGAGCGGCATCGGCCCGGATTGACACGGTTTGCTCGCTCGCCGTTCCCGGCGCAAAGCGGGAGAAGGTCGACTTCGTGGTGGGCGACGCTCTTTCGCTCGAGCCATACGGCCTTATACAGGTGACGGTGGATATGACGGCAGATCGCACGCGGGCGCGCGAAATCGGTTCTTTGGCGTCCGCCATGCGGTATGCCGGGGTGCGCGAGGGCTTGGTCGTAACGCTTCGCGAGCGGTCGACGATTGAGGTTCCCGAGGGCACGATTGAGGTCGTGCCTGCGTGGCATTGGGCGCTTATGGACGGCGGGGAATAGGGGACCGCGGACCTCAATGTAGGGGCAGACTTTTCTGTGCTGCGCCACGGGTATGCAGGCGCTGCCTCCGCAGTCGCTTTGCATCTGCCCGGCGTTGGGGCTCCTGGCGTTTGCCGAGATTCAAGGCCCGCACGGGCCTCTGTTTAACTTGTTAAACTTTGTTTATCTTGTTAAACTCTGTTTAACTTGTTAAAGTTCTTCGACCGTAGAAGGTGATGCACGGTGGCACGCATCAACCCGTTTAAGCCAACGGCAGGGATGAACCCGCCCGAACTCATTGGGCGAGACGAAATACTTGACGACTTTATCGAAGCACTTGAAAACGGCCCAGGCGCTCCCGACAGGCTACTGCGCGTCTCCGGGGTTCGTGGCGTGGGCAAGACCGTGCTTCTCAATGCATTGGGCGATGTCGCACGCGAATACGGGTTCCACGTGGTTGATGTCGCTGCGAACGCAGGTTTTTGCGATCGCATTCTCGGCGCCCTTGCGCGGAATCGCGAAGTGTCCTCTCTGTCGATATCGCCTTCGATTTTGGGCGTGAGCCTGGGCTCCGTTGAAATATCCAAGTCGGCGACGCAGCTGGGACAGGCCATGTACGAGGCTTCGCGCAACGGCGGCCTCCTTATCACGCTCGATGAAATTCAAGATGCGCCGCTCGATGAGATGCGCGAATTGGGTAACGAGATCCAGCTGATGGTGCGTCAGGGTGCGAACGTTGCCTTCGCATTCGCGGGGCTTCCAGCTTCGGTTGACGGCGTCGTGGTGGACGAGGCGTTGACGTTTTTACAACGTGCTAAGCATGTCGAGCTCAAGCGCCTTATGGACTTCGAAGTCGGCGATTCATTTGAGGAAACGATGGTGCACGCGGGCAAGTCCGTCGCGCCCGGGGTGGCCGACGCTCTTACCGCGGCGGCAGCCGGCTATCCTTTCATGGTGCAGCTTGTCGGTTACTATACGTGGCAGTCGGCTTCGCGCCGCGGCTCCGATGCGGTTGAACTGTGCGATGCGGAAAAGGGTATCGCGACGGCGCGTAGGAGCTTCGACAGCATGGTGATCGAGCCGGCGCTCAGGCGTGTTTCGGGTAAACAGCTCGAGTACCTTTCCGCCATGGCGCGATGTGGGTCTGGACCCGTGCCATCTGGCGATATTGCGCGTGAGATGGGGGCTGACCCCACGTCCGTGGGCACCTACCGTCGTCGTCTTGTGGACGCGGCGCTCATCGAGGCGCCGGCATACGGCATGGTCAGCTTCGCGATTCCCTACATGCGCGAGTATCTGCTCGAACATGTAGGGAATAGAGATGCCATCTGAGGTGGTCTTCAAGAAAGCTCTCTTTATGGGTAACAGAGTCCTCGTCCAAATTGTCTGCCGATGAAATTGCAAGCCGATTCCGCGGTAGGCTGCTTGAGCATCTCATGCGCCCCTGTCTCTTGCCGAGTTCTGCGCGTTCGGCGACATTGGCCTTCCCGATGCAAAGGGCCTTGAACGTACGGGTCCTGTTGCCCCGGTGATGAAAGGCGCCTGCTCGAGATACTTTCCAGTGTCCCTTCGTCAGAATAAGAGTTTGAGCGTTGCACAGCCGAAGCAAAGCGTCTTTAATGGCATTGTTCATCACGGTACGAAGCGGCATGCAAGGGGGCCCCATGGCATCTTCCCGAGGCTATCTCGATTATGTTCTCGAGCTGCTTTCTGGAGTCGACGGACTGACTACGAGGAAGATGATGGGGGAGTACCTCCTCTATTCGGATGGGATATTGTTCGGTGGAATTTACGATGATCGCCTCCTTATCAAGGAGACCCCTGCTTCTTTAGCAGCGCTGAGGTCGACCGCGGTTCCCTATGAGGGTGCAAAGCCGATGCGGCTTGTCGATTTGGAGGGCGGAGAGACGATTTCTCGTCTAATAGGAGCTGTGTGTGCGGATCTCAGCGGCAGCTCGGTTCGGAAGAGTGATAGATAATGAGGCGGATTGCCTGCGCGCGCTGCGGACGAAGAGTGCCAGTCAAGTGCGGCGTCATGCCGAGGCGGTGTACCTGTGGAGAAGAGTTCGAATGGGCGCCGTTGGACGGACCCGGCAGATTAGCAGCTGCCTTAGTAGCCTTTGCCCTTCTCATGTCTCCGATTCTTGTCCTCATATGGCTTGCGCGGCAGCTTCTTCAAGATTCTATCGTCCTGTACGCTGTGGCGTTGATTGTCGTTTTCTATTGGTTTCGCGTATGCGAGACGCTGCTCGTTCGTTTTGGCTTGGTGCGTATGGCGGGTCTTGAGGTCGAATAATTGGCGCCCTATCTTAGCTTGAGTTGAAAGGGTCGACGTACGCAATGAGGATGGCGTTAGCAATATCCCCAGCCTTCCACGCTCCATGTGGCGTTTTGCGTAGGCCTGGTGAGTATCCACTGCCAGTCTTCATACGTTTCATTTGGTGAGAAGCCTTCGTTTGTGGATCTCCAGTTGGTTGTGAACGTTGATAGGACGATGATGCGGTCTTCAGCTCCCGTTTGTTTGCGACCGAGTTCATCGTCCAAAAACATTATTTCAATCTCGCCGTTGTAGCGGAGTTCTTTAAGGGTGCATCCCGTAAAGTCTGAGGCGAACGTTGCCTCAATGGCATCGAAAGCGGAAGAGATGTCGGCTTCTCCGTAGAGGCTTGTAGGCGCCGCGATGCGTTGGACCGATTTTGTATCCCCGCCGGATGAAAAGAGCGCGGATACGATAGCTCCAAAGATGATGAGGGCGCCTATTGCTGCGATGAGGGCGGTCTTCTTACGCATGGGCATCTCCTGCGGACGTAAGGCCAAGCGATGGTATCTTTGAATCATTATATGGTCGTGCTTGAACAGCGGGTAACAAGCGACGGGTTTATCTATTGAGCGGGGGTTACCGTGGCGTTTGACTACAAGAAGGAATATAAGGAGTACTATCTTCCGCCTAAGAAGCCGGGGATTGTGGAGGTGCCCAAGATGGTGTTTCTTGCGGTGAGGGGGCACGGCGATCCCAACGAAGAGGGCGGGGCGTACAAGGATGCGCTCGAGATGCTCTACGGCGTGGCGTACACCATCAAGATGTCCAAGAAGGGCGACCATCGCATTGAGGGCTACTTTGACTTTGTAGTACCTCCGCTAGAAGGTTTTTGGTGGCAAGATGGCGTACTTGGCGTGGATTACGCGCGCAAGGAGGACTTCAACTGGATCTCGGCCATTCGAGTGCCGGATTTTGTGACGAGCGGTGAGTTTGAGTGGGCGGTTGGAGAAGCGACTGCCAAGAAAAAGCGCGACTTTTCCCAGGTGGAACTGCTCACTATCGAAGAGGGGCTGTGCGTTCAATGCTTGCATATGGGGCCCTATGATGACGAGCCAGCGACCGTCGACGCGATGCGAGCTTTCGCCGAGGAGAGCGGTTATGTTGAGGATTTTTCTGACGAGCGCCTGCACCATGAAATCTACCTCAACGATGCCCGCCGCACTGCGCCCGAGAAGCTCAAGACGGTGATCAGGCATCCGGTTCGTAGGGCTTAAGCGTCAGAACGACGACGAGATTGCTTTGTGTGTTTCTAGAAGCCCCAGGCATTCTGTTGCTATATCGAGGTTCGATAAGCAGAAAACGGCATCGAGCTCGCGCAGCCCGGCGCCGCTCAGAAGCCCGCGAGTGGAGTGCAGGGGCGCCGAAAAGCGGGTATGCTAGTAGCGACTTGGGAGGCGTACGCCCTCCTGGATTGGTGTAAGTGGGGTAAAACCCGCACGAACAGCCGCTCCGGCCAGGGCGGCTGTTCCCTTATATGGCGAGTTTCACCCCTATATCGTTAGCGAGCGATAAGGAAGAGCAGCGCGATCGATAGAACGAGCACTGATGCCGCAATAAGCAGCGCGGTGATTGTCCGTAATAAAGGGCGCAAATTCCCGCTCATCGTCCGTTCAAGCAATCTACCTGCGGAATGCAACCGCTGGGTGCCTGTAAGTTGCGTAAAATGAAGCCTCAAGTTGGTGGTTCTCGACGCGTGGCTACCGTAGTGTGTAAGTCGCCGGCAGGAATACGCCAATCGCTTGGGATGCCGCGCCCGCTCCAAAGCGGGCCGCAAGTCGCGTCCCGGGCCAACGAGAGGACCCACCATGAGTTTTCGCGACAACCTCCAGCATCTGCGCGCCACGCGCAACATGACGCAAGAGCAGCTTGCCATGCTTCTTGGCGTGTCACGCCAGTCCGTCACCAAGTGGGAGGCGGAGAAGTCCTATCCAGAGATGGACAAGCTCATCAAGATTTGCCAGATCTTCGAGTGCTCGCTCGATGGTCTTGTCCAGGGCGATCTTACCAACCGCGCCCCGGTGCCGGATGCCAAGGCGGTGCCAACCGGTCCCGCGACCGATGTCTGCGGCTACGACGAGCACATGCGCGCATTCGCCAAGCGCATTCCTACGGGCGTCGCCGCATGTGTGCTGGGCGCGGTTGCGCTCATCCTGTTCGAGGACGGTGTGGCCCTGCGCGGCCTGTTCAATAGCGGCATGGCGGCAAGCTGGGGCGAGCTTTTGGGGCTGGGCGCCCTGTTCGCCGGTGTGCTTGTGGGAGTTGGCATTTTGGTCTCAGCCGGCATGGAGCACTCCGCCTTTGTGAAGGCGCATCCCTTTATTGAGGATTTCTATACGGACGAGGACCGGCTCCAGGCGCGCCAGGTGTTGGTGCGTGGGCTTGTCGCCGGCCTTATGTTCATCATGATGGGCGTTCTTTTGGGCAACTTCATCGAGCACCAGTCTGGTGCGGAGGCACCCGCGGGGGCCGCACTGCTCGCGCTGGTAGCGGTTGGCGTGTGGCTGATTGTCTACGCGGGCATGATGTACGGCCGTGTGGATATCAACGAGTACAACCGTGACGCAGTAGAGGAGCTTGAGGTCGAGGACATCGCCCGCATCGACGTGCCCGAGACGGTTCGTGATGAGCTGCGTTTAGCCAAGCGCACGCACAAGAAGATCGAGACCGCCTGCGTCGTCATCATGCTCGTCTCTACCATCTTCACCCTTATCTGGTTGTTCATGGGGCCTTCGCTCGCCGGGACCACCTGGGACGCCATTGGCAGCGGTCACGCGGCGGCAGATTCGCCTGTCAGCTACTTCTGGCTTCCCTTGGTGATCGGTGGCATCCTGTGCGGCATCGTGTCGATTGTGCTCAAGGGCATCGATAGCGATCGCTGGTGATCGATGGTGCATAGGAATGCGGATTGTGGTTTCGCACACGCCAGGGGGCCTTGGTTTTTGAGGCTTCCGTGGGGCTCGAGGCGCTTTTGGGCGTATGCCGCGTACTGGGGGTTCTAGACTCTCTTGTCGAGTCGATCGATCCATACGAATCCGATTTGGGGCGCGCCCGTGCCGATTGGCTGCTTCCCCAGCGGGTGAGGAGGAAGAAGTGATTCCGGCCCTTGATGTATATCTTCCCGCCTCTCTGCTACTTGGCTAGTGCAGCAGACTCCATGCAACGTAACCAATCACGCCGCCCATGGCCGTCGCGGCGAGCATAGTCAGCACGTCATATGCCAATCGGTGGCGCGTTGGCCATGCGCGGCGGGGGAGTGCCCGCGGGTCGCGATTGATTTCCTCCTCACCGTTCATGAAGGCGAGGATCTCTCGGTAGGTCACCAGATCGTTCTCGCGTTTGATTCGCTCTAGGACCGCCGCCACAACAAGTGCCGCGATGGCGGGCAGAAATGCGATCGCGGAGGCGACGCCAGCTCCCCAGGCCCCTTCCATCCAAACGAATGCCGGCGACAGTACGAGCGCGAACGCCGCGGCTAGCAGTAAAAGCATCAGCACGGCGAGCCACATCATCCTCGTCCCCATACGCTTGCGGTCCCTCTCAACAGCTTCTTCCATAACGGTCACGTCTCCCTTCACGAGCGTGTCTATGGAGGTGTCGAATAGGATGCTCAGCATAAGCAGGCTCTGCACGTCTGGATAGGTTTTATCCCGTTCCCAGTTCGAGATGGTCTGGCGCGATACGTAGAGCTTTTCGGCAAGCTGCTCTTGGGAAAGGCCCATCGCCTCGCGTCTTGTCTTGATCTGGTTACTGATATCCATCGTCACCTCCCGGTCGTGAAGAAGCGTCCCGTGAATGCGTCGGGAATGCCATCCAATCTGTTGTACATCTTACGTAAACGAGTGCCGGCGGCGCTGCAAAATCTGTTGTACATGCCGTTGAGCTGGGGATTCTTTTGTTAGCGTGGGGACGTGCCGTCCGAGGCCTTGCCCCGCCTTGCTTCAGCGCATTTGATGGCGATTGCTTGCAAGAGCATAGCGATGTAGCCGATTGCGCAGTATGCGACGCCGTAGATGGCTACGTCCTGGCTTCCTTCGATCGCAAGGGGGAACAGCAGGGGGAAGGCGATCCCCAGAGCAGCCGGCATCCAGAAGAGCGCGCGCATGCAACTTGTCGCGAGAATTCCGAGGGCTATTGCCGCAGACGGCAGGACGAAATAAAGGAGCGCCATCATGACCATCATGCCCGAGTCGGCGGGAACAAGCAGCACGGATAGGGCGGGAAGCAGCCAGCAGGTGGCTCCAACAACGATGGCTGCGGCGAGGACTTTTCGCGAGGTCGTGTTCATGATCTTCTCCTTAAACGGAATCCGCCCCCATTCTGGCATGAGTCGTCAGAACGGGGGCGGATAATCGGACTTCAAATGCGGATTGATCTCATGGCTGGACATCGGGGGCGTCTTGAAGGCGGTGCGCTAGGATTCTTCGTTCTTGGGTGCATCTTCCTTCTTGGGCAGCCGCCCTGCGCGCTTGAGAGCGTCGCGCAAGATCCACTCCACCTGGCCGTTAGCGCTGCGCATCTCATCGTCGGCCCAGCGCTGCACCGCCTCCCAGATGGCGGGGTCTATGCGAAGGGGGTATTGCTTGCGTGCCATGTAAGCTGCCTCGTGAACTCGTGTTGTGTCTTACTTGACCTTACCAGAGATGCCGGCGTTCCCGCTGGGGGAGCTCCGGCATCACATACGGTCTTGATTAATAGAGCGATCCCGCGTTGAGAACGGGGTGCGCCTCGGATTCGCCGCACAGGACCACCATGAGGTTGCTGGCCATCTGCGCCTTGCGCTCCTCGTCCAGCTCGATGGTGCCGCCGGCTGCCATCTCCTTCACCGCCATATCGACCATAGAGACCGCGCCCTCCACGATCTTCTTGCGCGCGGCGATGACGGCTTCCGCCTGCTGGCGGCGCAGCATCGCCTGGGCGATCTCGGGCGAGTAGGCAAGGTGGGTGAGGCGCGCGTCGTCCACGGTTACGCCGGCGGGGGCCAGGCGTTGGGACAGCTCGTGCTTCAGGGCGGTGGAGACCTCTTCCACGTTGGCGCGCAGGGTGATGGCGTCCATGGAGTCGGAATTCTCCTCGGCATGGTCGTAGGCGTAGATGCTCGCCACATGGCGCAGCGCGGTTTCCGCCTGCATGGCTACGTAGCTCTGGTAATCGTCCACGTCAAAGAGCGCCTTGGCGGTATCGGCCACATGCCACACCACCACGTTGGCGATCTCGATGGGGTTGCCCATCTTATCGTTGACCTTGAGGCGCTCGCCGTTCAGGGTGCGCACGCGGGTGGAGATGGTGGTGGGGTTGCCCTTGGCGGCCTTCTGAGCCGCGGCCTTGGCGGCTTTGGAGTCGCTCATCTCGAGCTCCAGCATCTCGCCGATGCCCGCGCTGCCGCCCATGCTCCTGCTGTAGAAGGGGTTTGCCCAGAAGAAGCCCTCGTCGCGGACAGTGCCCACGTATTTACCAAAGAGGATGCATACGCGCGCCTGGCCGGGTTGCAGGGAGAAAAAGCCGCTCAACGGGATGAACCACAGCAAGAAGGCAAAGATGCTGGTCCCTAGCCCCCAGCCGTAGACGGCGGGCGTGTCGATGCCCTCCGGCGTGCCGGCCATACCCGCGACGCTCCAGATGAACAGGCCAACAATTACTACAAGCAGCACGGCGACTATGGCGAGCATGCCGTATCCGCTTTTGGCCTTGATTTTCTTTTCCACGCTCATCGAAGTTCCTCCTCGACTCATTCGCCCGCGTTTGCGTGACGGCCCGGGCGCCGCCCTGTTGTTCCGTGGGGGAGGACGACCCCCAATACGAAGCTTTCCGTGCGCTTCGTTGGTCTCATTGTGATATCACACTGAAACCAAGTCAAGAGAGCAATTTCTCAAGAATGTGTAAAGTGTTTTGTAATGAACGCATATGGGATGGGGTGCGGATTTACTCGTTGCTGTGTAAATGCCGTAAAGGTGATGCAGCATTTGGTGTCCGCGGGGGAGGTGCTCTCAATTCGAAGGGGCGGGGGGCTGCAATGCCACGGTGATGGCGTCTTTCTATAAAAGCGGGGCGCTGGATCCATGTCATCGCGGAGCAGGCCTCCGGCCTTCTTGACCGCGCGTTATCGACCCTGCTATGCTCGTCCAAGCGCCCGCTCGTAGTGAAACCGAGCCCCATGCGAGGGCGTTACTTCTCGTAGATTGGCTGCCATGCGCTTCTAAGACATTTCAACATCGCCGGCGTTGCCGGTTGGGAGTCCGCACCACCGCGCCCCGCGCGCGCAATGGTGCCCGCCGTTTGGCAGGGCGCGGCTCGAAATGTCACAAGGAGATATGCATGCAACTTTCACTTCAATCCATCACTTATACCTATCCTGCGTCGATAGAGCCTGTTCTACAAGGCGTGAACGTGGTCTTTCCCCAGGGCTGGACGGGCCTTCTGGGCGATAACGGCTGCGGAAAGACCACTCTTGCAAAAATCGCATGTGGGCAGCTGGCGCCTCAAGAAGGCGTGGTGACGGGCCCTTCCGTTGCCGTGCTGTGCTCTCAGGAGACGGCTCTTGCGCCTGATAACCTCTATGATTTTGCTGCGGCATACGATCGAGAGGCGCGTGACCTGCGCTGCGAGCTCGCTCTTGAGGACGATATGCCCTGGCGCTACGCCGACCTTTCGTGCGGGGAGCAGAAAAAGATTCAGATCGCCTGCGCGCTGTGGGCGAAGCCGGACGTGCTGGTCCTGGACGAGCCCACCAACCATATCGACGCCGCCGCGCGATCTCGCCTCATGACGGTGCTGCGTCGCTTCGACGGCATAGGCATCGTGGTGAGTCATGACCGCGAGTTATTGGATGGTCTGGTAGATCGGTGCGCGTCGTTCGAGTCGGGTGGCGTGCGGGTGCGGCCTGGCGGCTTCACGCGGGCGAGCGGCCAGCGCGATCTTGAGAGAACGGCATCGATGCGCGAGAGGCGCCGCGCCGCGGAGCAGCTGGATCGACTTATGGTCGAGAAGGACAAGCGCGCCCACGAAGCTGCTCGGGCGGATGCGCGCATGTCTAAGCGGCATATCGATCCAAAGGACAGGAGCGCCAAGGCGAAAATCGACCTCGCGCGCTTTACCGGGCAAGACGGAAAGCGGGGCAGGCTGTCCTCCCAGTTGGAGGGACGCCTCGATGCCGCGCACGACCGGTTGGCGCGCATCCGGGTCGAAAAACGCTACGACGGCGACCTATGGCTCGACGTGGCCCCGGCGCCACGCCGCGTGCTGATACGCTCCGGTGCGCGCGATATTCCGTGCGGGCCTGGCGCGCTGCACCTTCCCGACCTCTATGTGGGCAATACGGACCACATCGCCATCACGGGCCCCAACGGAGCGGGAAAGTCGACGCTTCTGGAGCACCTTCGTCCGCATATACCGGATGACGTCGCTTGGTTGGATATTCCGCAGGAGTTGGACGAGGGGCTCGCGCGCAGCGCGGTCGAGCGCGTGAGGTCATTATCTTCCGGAGAGCGCGGCCGGGTGCTCAGCGTGGTGGCCCGGCTCAATTCTGATCCGGCTCGCATACTGGAGGGATGCGCAACCAGCCCGGGGGAGATGCGAAAGCTGCTGTTGGCGCTGGGGGTCCTATCGTTGCCCGTCCTCATCGTGATGGACGAGCCGACCAACCATTTGGACCTTCATTCGGTTGAGGCGTTGGAGCGGGCTCTCGCGGGATACCCGGGAGCGCTGCTGCTGGTATCGCATGACGAGCGCTTTTTAGATGCGTGCACATCCATCAGATGGACCATAGCGGACGGCAGGGTTCTAAAGTATGAATAGGATCGACACTTTATTGTATGAAAGCGCAAGGTAAAACCTATGTAGATGATGGAGTTAGCCACATCTAAATTGCTCCAAAATTGTAGGAGTTGGGGGCGTTCGCCCATGCCCGCCTATGATATTCTTACGAACATGGGTGATTTCTCGGTGAATGGTCTTAATTGACGCCTGAGCGCACATCTTACGCCCTGAACGGTGCCTTATGCATGGTTGAACGGCTTATTGCCTGATGGGTTTAATTAAGTATGCGCTGGGTTGTTGGTTTTCCCACACATCGAGGTCCAATATATTCGCGCGCGAGCCCCCAACGCGCGCAACGTTGACTCTAGGAGAGTGGTCACAAAAATGCAGGAGGCATGGGAAGGCTTCGAAGGCGGCAATTGGCTGAACGAGGTCGACGTCCGCGACTTTATCCAGAAGAACTACACCCCCTACGAGGGCGACGAGTCGTTCCTCGCCGGCCCCACCGAGCGCACCACCAAGCTGTGGGATGACGTTTTGGCTCTGCTGCTCAAGGAGCGCGAGCAGGGCGGCGTGCTCGACATGGACACCAAGACCGTTACCGGCATCGTGAGCCACCCCGCTGGCTACATCGACGCTGCTCACCCCGAGCGCGAGACCATCGTTGGTCTTCAGACCGATAAGCCGCTCAAGCGCGCTCTGCACGTCAACGGCGGTATCCGTATCTCCATGCAGGCCGCGGCTCAGCATGGCTACGAGATCGACCCCGAGGTCGTAGAGAACTACACCTTCAACCGCAAGACGCACAACGCGGGCGTTTTCGACGTCTATACTCCCGAGATGCGCGCCTGCCGCTCCGCCCACATCATCACCGGTCTGCCCGACGGCTACGGCCGCGGCCGCATCATCGGTGACTACCGTCGCGTCGCCCTGTACGGCATCGACTACCTGATCAAGGACAAGGAGGCCCAGAAGGCCTCCACCCCCAAGGTCATGACCGAGGAGAACATCCGCGACCGCGAGGAGCTGCAGGAGCAGATCCGCGCCCTTGGCGAGCTCAAGATGATGGCCGACTTCTACGGCTTCGACATCTCCAAGCCGGCCAAGAACACCCAGGAGGCCATCCAGTGGATGTACTTCGCCTACCTGGCCGCCGTCAAGGAGCAGAACGGTGCCGCCATGTCCATCGGCCGCACCTCCACCTTCATCGACATCTACGCTGAGCGCGACCTCAAGAACGGCACCTTCACCGAGGAGCAGATCCAGGAGTTCGTCGACCACTTCATCATGAAGCTGCGTATGGTCAAGTTCGCCCGTACCCCCGAGTACCAGAACCTGTTCTCCGGCGATCCCCAGTGGGTCACCGAGTCCATCGGCGGCATGGGCGTCGACGGCCGTACCCTGGTCACCAAGATGAGCTTCCGCTACCTCCACACCCTGGAGAACATGGGCACCAGCCCCGAGCCCAACCTGACCGTTCTGTGGTCCACCAAGCTGCCCCACGCGTTCAAGGAGTTCTGCGCCAAGGCTTCCATCGCCTCCTCGTCCATCCAGTACGAGAACGACGACGTCATGCGCGTCTACCACGGCGACGACTACGCGATCGCCTGCTGCGTGTCCTCCATGCGCGTCGGCAAGGAGATGCAGTTCTTCGGTGCTCGCGCCAACCTGGCCAAGTGCCTGCTCTACGCGCTCAACGGCGGCGTGGACGAGGTCTCCAAGAAGCAGGTCGGTCCCAAGTTCCGTCCCGTCGAGGGCGATACCCTGGACTTCGACGACGTCATGGAGAAGTACAAGGACATGATGCAGTGGCTGGCTGGCGTGTACGTCAACTCGCTGAACATCATCCACTACATGCATGACAAGTACTGCTACGAGCGCATCCAGATGGCCCTGCATGACAAGCATGTCCACCGCTGGTTCGCTACCGGCATCGCCGGTCTCTCCGTTGTCGCCGACTCCCTGTCTGCAATCAAGTACGCGAAGGTTCACCCGGTTCGCGACGAGCAGGGCGTCATCGTCGACTTCGAGATCGAGGGCGACTTCCCCAAGTACGGCAACGACGACGACCGCGTCGACGTCCTTGCCCACGATATCGTGCACCAGTTCATGGAGTACATCCGCATGAACGACACGTATCGCAACTCCGTTCCCACCACCTCGGTTCTGACCATCACCTCCAACGTGGTGTACGGCAAGAAGACCGGTGCCACCCCCGACGGCCGTAAGGCCGGCGTGCCCTTCGCCCCCGGTGCCAACCCCATGCACCAGCGCGATACGCATGGCGCCATCGCCTCGCTGTCCTCCGTCTCCAAGCTTCCGTTCCGTGATGCTCAGGACGGCATCTCCAACACCTTCTCCATCATCCCCGGCGCGCTGGGCAAGGAGGACCAGGTGTTCTTTGGCGATCTGGACCTTTCCGGTGATATCGAGATCGAGAACGTCGTTCCTTGCTGCGACTGCACCGACTCCTCCGCTCCCGAGGGCGCGTGCGACTGCGAGTAAATCGCTTTGATCCGGCGGGCGAGAGCCTGTTGGCTTTTTGCCCGCCCGCTTTGCAATCTGTGCTGCGACTCGCACATTTCCGCAGCGTATGGACGTTGCGTACGATTGCAAAAATGTCATTCTCTTAGTGGCAATGACTCCATATCGAGATATAATCTCGATAGCGACTTTGGTATCGGGCCCGCATCGCGGGCATAGAAGGAGGCTCACATGAAGGTTTCTGACGTCCCCCAGACTCAGGCAGATAATCTGGTCGGCATGATCGACGCGTATGCTGAGAAGGGCGGCCATCACCTGAACGTCAACGTGTTCAATCGCGACACCCTGCTTGACGCCCAGGCTCATCCCGAGAAGTATCCGCAGCTGACCATCCGCGTTTCCGGTTACGCTGTTAACTTCCACAACCTCACCAAGGAGCAGCAGGACGAGGTTATCTCTCGTACCTTCCACGAGGGCATGTAATAGCTCATCTAGCTACTTTATATAGTTGGTTGCTTGCAAAGCCGCCGGGTGGACCTTTGTCCGCTCGGCGGCTTTTTCGCTGCAGGCGCTTTAGGGCTGGCGTTAACGAGCGCTGGGACTGCGAGCAGAGCGATGCGTTTGCTGTCCGTCGCGCACCCGCCGCGCGCTTATGACGGATAATTGCACGAATTTTGAAATCCCCTTTGTATGCCCTAGATCGGCGTGGCGTCTACCAGCTGTTTCTACGGTCAGGCGAGGGCGGCTACTACGCCTTTTCGTAAATCGATGCATGTTTCTGTCATGAGTGCAGGGCGCCACTGCGGCCAGAGCCTCAAAAGCGATAAAGCTAGAAGAGAATGAATGCAAAGAAGAGTAGCAGCGCAAGCAGGCCGACGTTGACCACGCTGAACCACAGCAGGTAGCGACCGGTTTGGGCGTGGGGCATGCGAGCGTAGATGCGCAGCGAGATAAGGCTAGCGAGCGACGCGATGGGCGTGCCGAGTCCGCCAATGTTGGTGCCAAGCAGCAGCGCCTGCGCATTGTCGGTAAAGCCGGAAAGCATAATAGCGGCGGGGACGTTACTTATGATTTGGCTGGCAAGGGCGGAGACCAGCATTTCGCGTTCTGCCATGACGCCGCTAATAAAGGATGAAACCGCATCGATTTGCTTAAGGTTCCCAACAAAGATGAAGAAGCAAATGAACGTGACAAGCAAGCTGACGTCCAGGCCTATAAAGACGCGTCGATCGAGAATGAGGCATGCGACGGAAACGACGGCGCAGCAAAGCTGCCATGAGATAGCGTGGCCAACGCAGGCGATACAAAGCGCGAAGAGTGCCAGATAGAGCGCAAGCAGCCGTGCGTTGACGGGCGATGTTTCGCCGCACTCCACGTCTTCAAGATGCTCGGTGGGGACCAAAAGCGTAAGGGCGATGCAGCATAGATAGCTAAGCACTCCTACCGGAAGAACCGTCGCAAAGAACTCCTGCATCTCCATGCTGAAGGCAGAGACTAGAAAGATGTTTTGGGGATTGCCAATAGGGGTGCACATAGATCCCAAGTTCGCCGCGACGGTAATGGCGGCAACGGTGGCGATGGTCGCCCGCTGGCCGGCATGCATAAACAGGGCAAGGGCTAGAGGCACGAACGTGATGAGGGCGACATCGTTGGTGACCAGCATGGCGGCGAGGAAGACGACGTTGATGAGGACGAATGCGAGGGTCCTTGCGGAGCCCACGCGCGTCATGAGCCAATCGCGAATGGCGCCGAGCAGCCCTGCTCGTCCCAATCCGGCGACAACCGTCATAAGGCAGAACAGCAAGCCGATGGTGCGCATATCGATGTATCCAACGTAGGTGGAAAGCGTTGCGGGGGTGAGGGGGAATGCCGCCATGGACGCGATTGCGGCGACGGCGGCGATAACTAAAACGGCCTCTGCTTTGATGAAGTCTCGTATGCGCGAACTAAGATTGATTGTCATGGTTGTTCCCCCTGGTGGATGTGCAGCTTATCGATAATACGTCAAGGTTGAGCTTTGATGCGAAGGCATTATTGCCTTGGGCGCGGTCATCCAGCGAGCACAACGCATTCCCAGCTCACCGATGCCGAGCTTACCGACCAGGGCATCACGCAGGCAACCATCCGCCTATCTATCGGCACCGAGGCGGCGGACGATATAATTTGGGATCTCGACCAGGCTTTTGCCGCGCTTGATGCTGCGGGCGCGTAGCGCCGTCGAGTTGTGCCGGCGAGTAACAGCAGCAAAACAAGCACATTACCAGAGCCGTGCGTGCTCTAAAATGGATGCGAACCATTCAAGTTAGGAGCGCGCATGGCTCAGAAGATATTCGATGCGGATACAGACGCCGCATCTTCTCAGTACACCCTTGGACGTATTCATTCGATCGAGAGCATGGGCACGGTAGACGGGCCCGGCATTCGCTTTGTGGTCTTTACCCAGGGATGCCCCATGCGCTGTGCGTACTGCCACAACCCGGATACGTGGGCGGTGAACGCGGGCAGCATGGTTTCCGTGGAGAAGCTCGTCCAGGAATTCGAAAGCAACCGTCAATTTTATAAATCCGGCGGTATCACCGTTACGGGTGGCGAGCCCCTGCTGCAGCCGGATTTCTTGGCCGATCTGTTCCGCGCGATGCATGAGAACCCCCGCGGTCGAGTTCACACATGTCTCGATAGCTGCGGGTACGCATATTCTCCGGAGCATCCCGAGCGTTTTGATGCGGTGCTGAGCGAGACCGATATGGTGCTGCTGGATATCAAGCACGCCGACCCCGAGGGTCATCGCGAGCTGACGGGTTGCGACCCCGCGCGCATCATAGCGTTTGGGGACGAGATCGCTCGCCGCGGCATAAAGACCGTGATCCGCCATGTGATCGTTCCGGGTATTACGGATACGGTCGAAGAATGCGAGGCCCTGGGTCGACTGATCGCTCCGTGGCGAAACGTTGTTGGCTTGGAGCTGCTGCCTTACCACACCATGGGCATTGTGAAATACGAGAAGCTTGGCATTCCCTATAAGCTCGAGGGCGTTCCGCAGATGGACAAGGCCCGTATTCCCGAGCTGCGGGCTGCGGTGCTGCGCGGTATTCGATCCGGTCGCGCTGCAGAGAAGAATGCGTATGGAGCGTAGAAAGAGAGTTCTCCGAATCGGCCATTGAAGGATCGATATACAAGATGACGTGTTAGCGACCTGAGATTTCTTAAAAAAGTATCCATGGGAAATCGCGGGGAGCAAATCGTCGCCGGTTGGTGTGGCAGCTGAGTGCCACGAGGTGGGTAAGGAAGGGTCTAATTCGAGGACTCGTTCTCCCTCCAGTGGTCTTTAAGCCCGCAATTCGTGGACATCGAAGCTGTTGCCGGCTGATTGCATGATTGCAAGTTCATCTATTACGATGTATAAATGACTGCTGTCATCGACAATTCGGCGCTTTCTCGTGATGTCGGGGGCGCCTTTCTTCTTGAATTGGCCATGTATAGAAAATCATTCCCCACCTCGTGGCACTCAGCTGCCATTGAGGTTGGACGCGGTTTGCTCCAGGGTCAGAATCAAGGGGTTTAATGAGGACGAGGCATGCATCGGAAGAGACTATCCTGGAAAC
>DBEWRE010000062.1:0-12660 GCA_048207125.1 Collinsella sp. | reverse complement strand
ACGACGCCGCTGCCGACGCCGCTGAGGCCGCTGCCGACGCCGCTGAGGCCGCCGCCGACGCCGCCGCTGCCGACGCTGACGTCGACGCCGCAGCTGCAGGGGAGCCCGTCTGCGACCCCATGGCGGACGACGGTGAGGCGTCGGATACATTCACGCTGGTGGTTCCCGCCGTCCGCCCGTGGCGAGCGAGCGTGGCACCGCGCTCCCCGCGTGAATCCTACAGTTACTCGTCCATAGCCAAAGAGCTGCATGAGGAGGATGAGGACCGCGCGATGCCCGCGCCCCCTATCGACGCTCCGGAAGATGTGGACGATTTCGAGGTGTTTGAGCCGCTTGCCGTGGCGGGCGACGACGGACGGGGTTCCAGCGAGCAGGATCCTGCGGACGCCGCCGATGCCGCCGTCTCTCGCGACGGCGACCCCACGGCGCTGGGCAGCGCGTTCCATGCGGCGGCCCAGTGGATGGTGGAGGTGGGGGAGGGCAACGTGCCCGCGGAGCATCGCGATGCACTCGCCAGCTACTGGAGGTGCACGCCTGCGCAGCGGGAGCGTCTGAATGCGGCACTTGACCGTTGGTGCTCGTCCGCCGTTCGCGCCGAGGCGCTGGCCTGGCCGCAGGTCCGTGCGGAGGTGCCGTTCTTCTCGCTGGGTGCGGGCGATCTGGCGGAGCGTTTCGGCGAGTTCGCGGAGGGCGCTATCGACTTGCTGTGCACCGACCCGGCAGATCCCGCCCGCGCGCTGGTAATCGACTACAAGACCGGCGGGTCTTCGCAGGAGACTCTCGAGCAGCTGCAAGATAAGCACGCCCTGCAGGCGCATGTGTACGCCGATGTGCTGCATAAGGCCGGGTACGAGAGCGTGGAGCTCAAATTCGTTCGCGTGGAAGTAGAGGATCCCGCGAACGCGGGACAGCCGCAGGTGGTGTCCTACCGGATGTAGGCGAGCGGGGCGACCGCGCACGAGTCGGCGCGATCGCCCGCGCCCCGTTCTCGTCCAGCGAATCGAACAGGCTGTGTGGCTTCTACGATACCGAGTCGATGCGAACGAATGTCCGCACGGTCGGTTAGAATCGATAGCGTTCAAAAGTGGAATCCGCCGCGCGGGCATGAAGAGGCGTGGTTGTGCGGCAGGATTCCGAAGAGTTCTTAGCACATCAGATCGGAGTTTACGCACATGGCATTCGTCCACCTTCACAACCACTCAGAGTATTCGATGCTCGACGGAGCGACCCGTATCAAGGATATGGTGAGCCGCGCGGTCGAGCTGGGCATGCCCGCCGTCGCGCTGACGGACCACGGCTACATGTACGGCATCCCCGAGTTGGGTCTTGCATGCGACGCGGTTAACCATGGCACGCCGGAATACAAGACCTGGAGCCACGACAAGTCATTTTTGGAGAAGGGCCGCCGCGCCGAGTTGGAGGAGCCCGATCCCGAGAAGGATCCGCGCGCCTACGAGCAATTCCGTAAGGACATGGCCGCGTGGGACGCCGAGGGGAGCGTGGACTCCGCCAAGCCGCCGCTGGTGATCAAGCCCATCTTTGGCTGCGAGGTCTATTTCACCCCGGACGACACCCTGGCACGCGACAAGAAGCCCGAGCTGTACCACATGGTGCTCTTCGCTCGCAACCAGACGGGCTACGTCAACCTGATGCAGACCGTTTCCGAGGCGGCGGTCGACGGCTTCTACTACAAGCCGCGCGTCACCCTGGACAACCTGCGCCGCCACCGCGAGGGCCTTATCGCGAGCTCCGCCTGTATCGCCGGCATCATCCCCAAGATGATCGACCGAGGAGATTTGCCGCGCGCACTTGAATGGGCGGAGACCTTCCGGGACCTGTTCGAGCCCGGCTGCTTCTACATCGAGATCCAGGAACACGGCATCACCACGGACTCCGGTATGACGGATGAGCAGATGGACCGCCAGCTTATCGAGATCGCCAAGCAGATCGGCGTCAAGGTTATCGCTACAAACGACTTCCATTACCTCACCCGCGACGACGCGCCGGTGCAGGACGTCATGATGTGCATCGGCATGAACTCCAAGGTGGACGACCCCAACCGCATGCGCATGCAGGGCTCGGAGTTCTATATGAAGTCCGAGGACGAGATGCGCGCCATGTTCCCGTACTGCCCCGAGGCATGCGACAACACCGTCGAGCTGGCCGAGAAGTGCGACGTCGAGTTGGACTGGGACAGCATCATCCTGCCCAACTACCCGTTGCTCGACCCCGGCGAGACGCATGAGAGCCAGTTCCGCCGCGAGTGCGAGGAGGGCTTGGCGCTGCGCTACGGCGAGGACTGGGACGGCAAGGAGATCGGCGGCGTCAACATCCGCGAGCGCTTCGAGTTCGAATACAAGGTCATCTGCGAAAAGGGCTTTGCGGCGTACTTCTTGATCGTTGCGGAGTACGTGCGCTGGGCAAAGCAAAACGGCATCGGCGTCGGACCGGGCCGTGGCTCGGCTGCAGGCGCCCTGGTCGCCTACGCCATGGACATCACCACCTTCGACCCCTTGAGCAACGGCTTGATGTTCGAGAGGTTCCTGTCGCCCGAACGTACCGAGATGCCCGATATCGATATGGACTTCGACGATGAGCGGCGCCTGGAGGTGGTGGAGCACGTCCGCCAGCTCTACGGCCCCGAGAAGGTTACCCACGTCATCACGTACTCGACCATTAAGGCCAAGCAGGCCATCAACGACTCGGCCCGCGTTTTGGACTACCCGGTCTACATGGGCCAGCGCCTCTCCAAGATGGTGTCGAGCGATCCGTCGGTCAA
Organism: Collinsella sp.; assembly: GCA_048207125.1. Taxonomy (GTDB): domain Bacteria; phylum Actinomycetota; class Coriobacteriia; order Coriobacteriales; family Coriobacteriaceae; genus Collinsella. The sequence goes on along the minus strand of DBEWRE010000062.1, from coordinate 9,881 downwards.
GCTGCGCCAGGTGCTTGAGAAGGTGCCCGGTAAGGAGGATCTTTACAATCCGGACTTTGAGGAAGCGTACAAGCGCGACGACGACGCGCGCCGCATCATCGACACCGCCCTCTCCATCGAGGGCCTCACCCGCGGCGAGGGCGTCCATGCGTGCGCCGTCCTGATCTGCCGTGATGCGGTCAACGAACACGTCCCCACCAAGCTCGATACCAAGGGCGGCGTCGAGATCACCCAGTACGAAGGCCACACGGTCGCGGACATGGGTCTGCTCAAGATGGACTTCCTGGGCCTGCGCACCCTGACGGTCATTTCCAAGGCGAAGGCCAACATCAAGGCCAACTACGGCATCGACATCAATCCCGATGAGATTCCGTTCGACGATCCCAAGATCTTCGAGCTCATGAGCGCCGGCCGCACCGCGGGCGTGTTCCAGGTCGAGTCCGCGGGCATGACCGCGACCATCAAGAACATGAAGCCCACCGAGTACAAGCACGTGGTCGCTCTGATCGCCCTGTACCGCCCGGGCCCGCTGGGTGCAGGCATGGTCACCAGCTACATCAACCGTATGAACGGCAAGGAGCCGGCGGTCTCCTACGACCCGCGTCTGGACGGCATCCTGGGCGAAACCTACGGCACCATGGTCTACCAGGAGCAGGTTATGCTCATCTCGGTCGAGATGTGCGGCTTCTCCAAGGGCGAGTCCGACTCCCGCATCCGTAAGCCGGTTGCTAAGAAGAAGATCAAGATGCTGACCGACCAGGTCTTCAAGTGGTCGGACGGCGAGGACGAGACCATCTACGACCACTGGATGAACGGTGCGGAGCGCAACGGCTACAAGCGCGAGGTCGCCCAGCGCATTTGGGATGACGTTTTGGAGTTCGCGTCCTACGCGTTCAACAAGTCTCACTCCGCCGGCTACGCGATTCTGGTTATGCAGACCGCTTGGCTCAAGGCGCACTATCCGCACGAGTACATGGCGGCTGTTCTCACCTCCTATACGGGCAAGACCGAAAAGATCGTTCACTACGTCTCCGCATGCCGCCACGACGGCATTCCCGTCCTGCCCCCTGACGTCAACGAGTCCGGCAAGGAGTTCACGGCTACCGCCGAGGGCGTCCGCTTCGGCCTTGCGGGTATCCGCGGCGTGGGCGAGGGTGTTGCGCAGGCAATCATCGACGAGCGCGAGGCGAACGGTCCGTACAAGAACCTGCACGACTTCGTCGAGCGCGTGGACTCCAGCCAGGCGAACCGCCGCGTCATCGAGGCGCTTATCCGAGCGGGCGCGTTCGATAACTCCGGTTACCCGCGTCGTCAGATGATGCACTTCGTGGACAAGGAGAATCCCGAGAACATCATCGACGCCGCCGTGAAGCGCCAGAAGGACCGCGCTAACGGCCAGACCTCGCTGTTCGACGTGTTCGGCGATGTGGAGGGCTCCGGCTTCGAGGTCGTCGTTCCCGAGCCCGACGGCCAGGAGTGGGACCGTCACATGAAGCTCTCCCAGGAGCGCGACGTTTTGGGCATCTACGTCTCCGACCACCCGCTGCGCCCCTACGAATACGCTCTGGGCAAGGCGCGCGAGTTTTCGCTGTCCCAGATCGATACCGGTTACGAGACCGCGTCTCCTACCGGCGAAGGGACCATCAACCAGGAGATTCCCGAGGGCAAGCAGTTCTGGTTCGCGGGCATGGTGTCCGATGTCTCTAAGCGAGTGACCAAGAACGGCGACCCCATGGCCATCGTCACCCTCGAGGACATGGAAGGCGAGGCCACGGTCGTGGTCTTTCCCAAGACCTACAAGGAGGCCGAGGGGTATCTCTACGGCGAGACCGATCCCGAGACCGGTGCGGTGCTGTCCGACGCGTTCATTCGCGTCCATGGTAAGCTCGAGCGCTCCGACCGTGGCGACCAGATCATCGCGCAGGAGATTTTGCCGCTGGAGCTCAACGAGGAGACCAATCGACCGAAGGTCTTCGAGATCATGGTTCCGAGCTCGCGTTTCAGCCAGTCCAACATGGCGCGCCTGGCGACGGTGCTCGCTACCAACCCCGGCGGAGACCGCGTCGAGCTCTTTATCGAGCAGGCGGACGGGCAAACCATGCGCGCGGAGATTCCCACACGCGTGAATGCGCGCTCGATTCCGCTGCTTGCCGAGGTCAAGGGCATCGTGGGCGTGAAGGGTCGCGTAACCATCATTTAGTTGCCAAGAGGGTCGTCCATGTGGGCGGCCCTCTTGCTTTATGTAGCGAGAGACGCTGTCGTAAAGAGCCGAGTATGCAGTCTGTCCGGATCTTTATTCATGTTTTTGTCTCATTTTGGCCCGCAGAAAAACCGTTGCCTTTCGCTGTGGTCAATGAGTGCCACGAGGTGGGTAGGTATTCTCTTACTTGATGGTGGGCAGTGACTGATGGGAGCACTAATCGGCCCTTTTTCGTCGTTTGCTAATATCTCGTAGCGTCTCAGGTGGCTTCTTGAGTTACGAGGACTCGCGTGGGCGTTTTCATCTGGTAGTTATCAGTTGCATAACTTATTAGATAGTTAGATAAATTACAGATGCAGTTAATGAATAAAAAACTCGTGGCTGGATTCTACCCACCTCGTGGCACTCATTGACCAACCCGACTGAGCACGGTTTCTTTACCATCTCTCGAAGCCTTGTTTGCGATCCTGTATAAGGTGATAGGCGGCTGCTCGAGCGTGGTTATTGAGAATACTTTTCAAGTGCGGGCAAGAGCCGTGCTCTCAACATCTTTATCATCGTTTCATGGTATTCGCTGCGTGTTCGCAGGCGTACACGCAGCACCTTTGCTAGCTCTTGGAGAAACTTACTATAGAGGTGGTCTTGGACAAGGTCCTCGTACCACACGGAAAGAATGGTCCACCCCGATCCCGATAGCGTGTTCTGTCTTCGGTCATCGCGCGCGGTCTTTTCTATCGAGTGTGCATCCCTGCCTTTGTACTCCAGCCCCACCTTTGGTTCGGGGAACGCTACGTCAACATACTTGGTTCCCTGGGGCGTGACCACGGGGTGGTTAAGGCTGATAGGTCCCAAGTTCTGCCCTCCAAGGTGCTTGGGCAGGTTGAGCATCATGGCGAGAGCCGTCTCCATAGGGGAGTTCGATCCATTGCGAATGTGCCGAAGCGCCTTGCGGGCGGTGTCGATGCCAGGCCGCCCCGTAAGGTCGTCTACCACGCGCTGGATCTTCTCGGTCGATGTGGCGCACGCCGCGTTGGAGATGTAGCCGTCCCAGCAGTCGCTGATAAGGTGGGTGCCGCATAACTCGTAGCCAAGCGCTATAAGGTCGATTGTGTCAAAGTCGTGGGAGAGGGCCAGGTCGCAAAAGAGCAGTTCGGGACCGGTGATAAGCGGCCCACCGTGCCCGCAGCGCAAAAGCGTCTGGAAGGGCAGCGGGCGCTCTCTCGTGTGGTAGATGACGTCCTCGCGATCGTAGCGAAGTCGTTTCGCGGGGACAAGGACGTGGTACGGCCCTTCCCTTAGCCCAATGCGCTCCATCTCGTCATGGAGCATGATTGGATGAGGGACGGGCGTGTCGTCCAGTTGCGAGCAGCGGGGGCCGTCTAGCAAGGTGGGCAGCAGCCTTCCGCTCGATCTAAGTGCCTCGAGGGCAGATGCGTTGCAGATGCAGATACTCATGGTGCAAATACTATTTCGCTGCGTGCCCACTCAATGCCGTGCGAATCTTCCAAAAAGCATCGCTACAACGCGCCCGTATCTATATGGCATCCCGTCTCGGCGGGTAGCAAGCTCTGTTCGCGCCAAAGAAAAACTCGCCGGAGATCTAAATCCCCAGCGAGTTCATCAAATACATGCAATTAGAGGTGTCGTGTTCGCAAGCCGTGGTGATCTACCGTCGCTTCGCCGAGTGCTTCCGTTTAGGAAACCTTCTCGACCTTGGTGCCGCAGCGCGGGCAGGTCACGCGGATGCGTCCCTTGCCGCGGGGAACAGAGAGGATGGCGCCGCAGGTCTTGCAGCGAAAGAAGAGCGTGGTCTTGCGCTCGCGCCACATGCGCTCGGCGGTGCGCTTGGTTCGGCCAAAGTCGGGACCGGATCCCTGCGCGGGACGCTGGGCCGATGCGCTCGACGCCGGGCGCGGGCCCTTTTCGCGGTCGAGCCACCCGATATGCGGCCCAACCACGGGAATCCTGTGCGCCAGGTCCAGAAACATCTGGTTCTCGCGCTCACGGGCGGGGATGCTCTTGGAAAACGCGCGGAGGATCGCCAGGATCACAACCACGAGGGCGATCCAGGAAAGCGGCGCGAGGCTGGCGAGCGATCCTACAAGGGCGAGAATCATGCCCAGCACGCCAAGGCTGAGGGTAAGGTCATCGACGCCGTAGCGTCCTTTCATAAAATCCTGCATGTGCAAGCTCCTTCACTATGGTCAAAGACCAGTTATACCCGATGCTACGCCACCACGTCCCCCGCGCCGCCCTAAAAGCGCAAAAAAGCGGCATCCCCGTTCATTTTCGTGGACGAGGATACCGCTAGCGGGATGTCGCGACACCGCGGGCTCGCTTGGCAGCGGCGGTTGGGGGATCGGCGCGCTATTTCGCGAGCTTATCGATAACCTTCTCGATCTCCTGCAGCTTCTGTTCCTTTTCCAGCGGCGAGCCGGAATCCGCCGCCTTGCGCACGCAGTGCTCGATATGGGCCTTGAGAACGTCGGCGTTCACGCGGGCGAGAAGGGATTGCGTCGCCATCAGCTGGGTGGAGATATCGATGCAGTATCGGTCTTCCTCGACCATGCGCATGATTCCGCCGATCTGTCCGCGCGCCGTCTTGAGCAGGCGCATCGTGCGGTCGTGGTCTGCCATCATGGCGCCGCTCGCCTTAAGCTTCGGTGACGCTCAGGGCGCGGAACTTCTCGCCGGCGGCGCTGACGGCCCGGGCGAGCAGGTCCGTGTCGACGGCGTCGCTGGTCTCGACCTGGACGGTCTGGGTCTCGTGGTCGGCGTCGGCGTCGGTCACGCCGGCGACCTTCAGCAGCTCGGTTTCGACGGAAGCGTCGCAGTGGCCGCACATGAGGCCTTCGGTCTTGATGATGTACTTCATGATGGTGTCCTTTCAATCAAAGGTGTAATGCCGTGTGGTCGGCGGGCGCGTTGGGAAGCGGTGCGCCTCCTCGCCCGAGTTCCGTGTGGGTCGGCGGGTTCGGGCTCTTTGCGGACGGGCTTGGTTACTCGCTTGCCTTGAAGCCGCGCAGGCGCAGGGCGTTGCCCACCACGCACAGCGACGAGAGGCTCATGGCTGCCGCACCGAACATGGGCGAGAGCTGCCATCCCAAGATGGGGAAGAAGACGCCCGCCGCCAGCGGGATGCCAAGGGAATTGTAGAACAGGGCCCAGAACAGGTCCTGCTTGATGTTGCGGATTACCGCTCGCGAAAGCTCGATAGCGCGCGCCACGTCCATAAGGTCGCTGTGCATAAGAACCACGTCCGCGCCCTCCTTGGCTACGTCCGCGCCCGCTCCGATCGCCAGTCCCACGTCGGCGCGCGCTAGGGCGGGGGAGTCGTTGATGCCGTCCCCAACCATCGCCACGCGTTCGCCGGAATCTTGCAGCTCGCGTATCAAGCGCTCCTTGTCTGCGGGCAAGACGTCCGCGACCACCTGCGCCACGCCCACGCGCCGCGCGATTGCCTGCGCGGTAAGGGCGTTGTCGCCGGTGAGCATCACGGTCTTGATGCCCAAGCGCTCTAAGGCGGCGATGGCTTGCGCACTGGTGGGCTTGACCTCGTCCGCAACCGCGATGGTTCCCACCAGGCGCCCGTTCTTGGCGAAGAACAGCGGCGTCTTGCCCTCTCGGGCGAAGTTCTCTCGCGTCGTCTGGTCGACCTCTATGCCAAGATCTGCCATAAGGCGGTCGTTGCCGGCGGCGACCTGGTTGGCGCCCTCGCGCGCGGTCACGCCGCGGCCGGGGAGCGCTTGGAAGTCTTCCACGCGGCGCGCGACTATGCCCATCCTGCCCGCGCGGGCCATGATGGCTTCCGCCAGCGGGTGCTCGCTGCCCTTCTCGAGTGCGGCGGCGAGTTTCATCAGCGCCTTCTCGCTCATGACGGGCGCGCCGTCCGGACCGGTGGCGGGCATGACGTCGGTTACGCTGGGGGTTCCCGCGGTGATGGTGCCGGTCTTGTCCAGTACCACGGTGTCCACGCCGCGAAGGTTCTCTAGCGCCTCGGCGTTCTTGAACAGGACGCCCATCTCCGCGCCCTTGCCGGTGCCCACCATGATAGCGACGGGCGTCGCCAGGCCCAGGGCGCACGGGCAGCTGATGACAACTACGGCGACCGCGGCGGTAAGTGCCTCGTTGACGTCGCCGGTAAGGACCATCCACGCGACAAAGGTCGCGACGGCGATCGCCAACACCACGGGAACAAAGACGCCTGCAACCTTGTCTGCCAGGCGAGCGATGGGGGCTTTGGTGGCGTTTGCGTCCTCTACCAGCTGGATGATCTTCGCCAGGTTGGTGTCGGCGCCCACGCGGGTGGCGCGGAACGTGAAGGTGCCCGTGCGGTTGATGGTTGCGGCGGATACGGTGTCGCCGGGGTTCTTCTCCACGGGAATCGACTCGCCGGTCAGCGCGCTCTCGTCTATGGAGCTTGCGCCTTCCAGCACAACGCCGTCTACGGGCACGGATTCACCGGGGCGCACGCGGATGACCTGGCCGGGAAGGATGGACTCTGCCGGCACGGTGGACTCGGTTCTTGCCTCGTCCACAACGCAAGCGGTCTTGGGCGCAAGGTCGATGAGCTTCTCGATGGCGCCCCCGGTCTTTGACTTGGCGCGCGTCTCCAGGTACTTGCCCGCGGTGACAAGCGACAAGATGGTTCCGGCGCTCTCAAAGTACAGGTTGTCCATCGCCGTTGCTGCGGCGGCGTGCACGTCGCCTCCCGCTAGCTGGTCGGCCATGATGAACATGGCGTAGACCGACCACGCGATGCTCGCGCCCGCTCCTATGGCTATCAGGGAGTCCATGGTGGGCGCGCCGTGGATGAGCGACTTGAATCCCCCGGTGAAGTACGAGCTGTTCACGTACAGGATCGGCAGCAGCAAGATCAGCTCGGCGAGCGCCAGCGCCATCGCGTGGTCGTGGTCTCCCAGCACGGCGGGCAGCGGCCAGCCTAGCATGTGGCCCATGCCTATGTAGAAGAGTGGAACCAGGAACGCCAGCGACACCGTGAGCCTGCCTTTCATGGCGTCCGCCGTCGCCTGCAGCTTCTTTGTGGGCGATTCTGGACGAGTCGCGGCCCCGGCCGCGTTCGGTGCCCCGGCAGCGTTGGGGCCCGCGACGGGGACGCTGGCGAGGGCCGCCGTATAGCCGGCGCGGTCGACGGCGGAGCAGATGTCCTCCGCGCTCACCTTATCTGCGTCGAAGTCGACGGTCATGGATCCCGATAGCAGGTTGACGGCGACTCCCTGCACGCCGTCGAGCTTGCAGACCGCTTTGTCCACGTGCGCTTGGCAGGCGGCGCAGGTCATGCCGCCGACGTCGAATCTCTCATGAGCCATAGCATGCTCCTCTCGTATGTTTGCTAAGGCTTACTATAGCACCTACACCCCCTGGGGGTGTATCGGATATTGAAATAACGGCGTGAGCGCAAGGCTTCGTGGCGGACCGTCTCGTCGCCTCTCTAAGCGCTTGGAGCGCGACGTTTCCACATCCAATCGGCAGACGTTGCAACTTAGACGGTAAACGTGGGGTTTGAGTGCTTGTTTATTCGCGGTAGGGGGAGAGCGGCGCGGCGCCCCATATACTTAGCGCTTGGCGGAACCTGCTCCATCGCCACGGCCTTTCCGGCTTCCGCGATCCGCCCGCGCGGCATCCATCCTCCCGCGCGACTCTGAATTTGCCTGATAACTAACCTGCAGCGTTCGCGCGGCGCCGACCGCGCCCCAGACGCGCGACCGATCGGCCGGCGAACCCTGCCAGAATGGAAACAACTGCATGACTGCACAGAACAACGACGACCTCGAGATGCTCGACACCGCTGCCGACGCCTCTTCCTCGTTTGAATCCGCGGACGCAGCCGACGAGCTCGCCCGCTTCGCCGACCTCGGCCTCTCCGATGAGGTCCTAGCCGCGGTGGAAGACCTTGGCTACGAGCACGCCACTCCCGTCCAGGCCATGGCGATTCCGCAGGTCCTGGCAGGCCGAGACCTGCTCGCCGCCGCCCAGACCGGCACCGGCAAGACGGCGGCGTTCCTGCTGCCCACCATGAGCAGCCTGCCGCGCGTCAAGCGCGCCCGCGGCCGCGCCATGTCCGTGGGCTGCGGACCCCGCATGCTCATCATCACGCCCACGCGCGAGCTCGCCCAGCAGATCGATGACGTTTGCAAGAAGGTCGCCGCGCATACGCGCCACGCAGCAGTAACCGTGGTGGGCGGCGTGTCCTACAACCCCCAGAAGAGCGCTCTCAAGCGCGGGTGCGACATCCTGGTCGCCACGCCGGGCCGCCTGGTCGACCTCATCGACCAGGGCGCCTGCATGCTCGACGAGGTGCAGGTCCTGGTGCTGGACGAGGCGGACCGCATGCTGGACATGGGCTTCTTGCCCGCCGTCCGCAAGATCGTGAGCTATACGCCCACCGATCGCCAGACCCTGCTGTTCTCCGCGACCTTGGACGAGGCCGCCGTGGGCTCCATCACCGATCTGGTGACCGACCCCGCACGCGTCGAGATCGCCCCTGCCACCTCCACGGCCGAGACCGTCGACCAGTACCTGCTGCCCGTCTCGCTTGAGGCGAAGAACGGGGTCCTAGCAGACCTGCTGCTCGCGCAGGGCACCGAGCGCGTCATCGTCTTCACCCGTACCAAGCGCCGCGCCGACACGTGCTGCCGCCGCCTGGCGCGAGCGGGCATCTCCTGCGCCGCCATCCACGGCGACCGCAGCCAGGCCCAGCGCGAGCGTGCGCTCAAGGCGTTCCGCGCCGGCAAGTGCGACGTGCTGGTCGCCACCGACGTCCTCGCCCGCGGCATCGACGTCACGGACGTTCGCTACGTGGTCAACTTCGACGTGCCCGAGGAGCCCGTGGACTACATCCACCGCATCGGCCGCACCGGCCGCGCCGGCGAGGTTGGCTGGGCCGTCACCATCGTAACCAGCCAGGATATCGATGAGTTCTTTGATATCGAGGCTTTGATGGGCAAGACCGCGGACCTCTATGACGCCGAGGGGCTCGAGTTGGGGGAGAACCCTCCCGCCGTCGATCCCGATCGCGTCCCCGCCGACAAGCCGGCAGGCAAGAAGGCCAAGAAGCGTCGCCGCGCCAAGGCGGAGGCGTCCTCTAAGCCCAAGGGCGAGGGCCGCGCGCCCCGTCGTTCGCGGCAGCAGCGCGATGAGCGCTCCGCTAGCGATGCTGCGGGAGCCAAGAATCCCTCCAAGCCCTCTTTCGTCCAAGGTGACAAGGCGGAGCGCTCGAATGCGGCTCGTCCCGTCAAGCCGTCTCGAGAGGATGGCCCGCGCGACGAGGCGCTCGAGACCGCGCCCAAGCCGTCTCGACGCAAGCGCGCTGGCAAGACTCGCGTGCGCGCACAGGAGGCCTCCGCTTCCAAACCTCGCCGCGACCGCGACGACCGCGGTTCGCGCGGGGACCGTTTCGACCGCGATGACCGGTCCGATCGCGCTGGCCGCTCCGGTCGCGACGATCGCGGTTCGCGCGGCGGTCGCCCCGAGCGCAATCGATCCGGCGAGCAGCGTTTTGACCGCGGTCGCTCTGGTTCCTCGCGCTCCGATCGCTCGCGCTCGGAGCGTCCTCGTTCCGACCGCTTCGACCGCTCTCGCGGCGAAGAGGTGCTGGCGACACCGCGTAGCGAGCGCGATACCTGGCGCAACTACGATGAGCCCAGCGATCGCCGCGGGC
>DBEWRE010000061.1:0-58094 GCA_048207125.1 Collinsella sp. | reverse complement strand
GCATTCTCCACGATGTCGCCGATATAGCAGCTACCCAATCCCACCGCCTCCGCGGCGATCACGGCGGTCTGAGCCGCGATCACGGCGTCCTGGGCGGCGATCGCAAAGTCGCCCAGTCCGCATGTTCGACGCGGAGAGCGTCCCGTTTTCTGCACGAACTCGTCCGTGAAGCAGCCCGCGTGCTCAAAAAGATCGATCCACTTGCAGTAATCGACTACAAAGATAAGAGCCCATTTGGCCTTGGCGATAAAGGGCTGGTTGTCGCAGAGGACTGACAGGCGGTCGAGCGTTTCCTGCTTCTGGATGTCGATAATCGAATACATCATCATTGCGCCAGCAGACGGTGCTCGGGTCGCGGCATGCAGCACCGCGGCGCGCTGGTCGTCGGTAATGGGCGCGTCGGCGAATTTTCGCGTGGACGAGCGTTGCTCGATGAGGTCGAGGGCGGACACGGGCGTGGCGGCAGCGATTTCAGCCATAGAAAAACCCTCCTGCGAGATGTCTCGGATACACCGAGCATCTTACCGCAGGAGGGCTGCTTGATCGCATGTCCGGCCGTCGGATGGCGGGGTTACTTGATCTGCGTGGTACCGGGCGCCAGGTTAGGATCGGTCTCGTTCGCGGCGGACTGGTACATCTTGGTATAGATGTCCTTTCCGTCTCGGAACAGCTCGTAGTACTGCATCTTGGCGTAATCCGCGCGCGCCTTGGTCGCCTCGGCGCCCGGGCTGCCCGCCGGGAAGTTCTCCTCGGCGGCCATGCTGGAAAGATACCAGCGCAGGCTCTTGTCTTCGTAACCCGTGGCGTTGATCGCAGGGAGCGCCTCTCGCAAGGTGATGTGGGCCTTCTGGTAGTCGCTCATAGGCGCGCCGATGAGGTTCATCAATACGCTGCCCAGGTAATTGATGGAGAGGTCGTCCACGTCACTCTCCTGGTCGCGTCCGGCGACATCGTAGTTGGCCCAGATGATGTAATCGGTCTGCCACAGGCGCTCGTTATGGATCGCAGCGTCCTCGTTGGCGAACCAGGCCTCGTTGTAGTCATCCGGGAAGAAGGGCTGGTGATCGCCAAAGAACACCAAGATCACCTTGCGGTCGAGCTTGCGCAACTGGTTCACAAAGTCTTCCAGGGCGCGGTCGGACTCTTCGATAAGGGCGAGATACTCGTTGACCTCCGGATCGCTGATGCCGTCGATAACGTAGTTGACCTGCTTATCTGCCGGAATCAGGCCGGTGTCGTAACCAGAGTGATTCTGCATGGTCACGTCGAAGATGAACTGCGGGTTAGGGTTCTCGTCCAGCATCTGCAGAATCTTGTCGTAGGTCGCGGCGTCGGTCACCATGCCGCGGAGCTTCTCAGCATCCTGGAAATCCTGAATGGTGAGGAAGCTATCGAAGCCAAAGGCGTTGTAGACATTCTCGCGGTTCCAGTTGGTGCCATGGTTGGGATGGATGGCAGTGGTGTCGTAACCAAGGTCCTTGAACTGCTGGGAAAGGGTCTCGGTACGGGTGAGGTCGTAGATGGTGTACGGATAGGTGCCCGTGCCCAGGAAGGCCATGGAGTTGCCGGTGAGGTACTCGAACTCGGTATTGCAGGTGCCTCCGCCAAACGCGGAGACGTAGAGCACGCCTCGCTGCAGGGTATCGGACAGGCTCTTGAAGAACTGCGGACCCTGATAGTTCGCATGCAGGTTCTGGTAGATGGAGAGGTCCGAGAAGGTCTCGTTCATGATAGTGATGACCGTGGGCTTCTCGTCCTCAAACTGGGCGGCAGCCTGCGAGCGCTCGATGGTTGCCCCCTGCCCGGCATCGTATCGCCCGGCATAGTCGGAGATGAGCTCTTTAGCATCTTCGACGCTATAGCCCTCCGGCACGGGAGGCTTGATGGTCTGGGCGCCCGAGATGAAGCTGGGCAGGAATCCCTGACGGTAATAGCTCTCGAGCGGGCGCCAGGTATAGACCTGGATGCTGAGGGTGTTGTAGTAATCGACCAGCGTCACGTGAGCGCCCACGCCCACCAGGCAAGCGATGCCCACCATGAGGTTGATGGCGAGCGCGCGGCGGTCGCGGCGGTCGCGCTGGGGACGAAGCATGGCGGCCATGCGGCACAGCTGCACGGAAATCGCCATGAACGCCAAGCCATACAGGCAGAAGGGCGACAAGATATAGGAATAGCCCGTGCCTGCCACGGCCATGGCGGTGGACAGGGCGGAGATATCGCCCGGGGCGATGGGCATGGACTTGAAGGTGATGATGAAATACTCGACGATGCCCAGGATGCTCATGAACACGGCAATGACCGTGGGCGGGGTGTGGCGGCGCTGGGAGATGAAGAACACCCCGGCCATAATGGCGGTAATGAGCGACCACTCGAGCAGCAGGCAAAGCGGATACATCCACAGCAGGTTGTGATTGCTGGGGATCTCCAGCCCCAACGTCGCGCCCGCGCCCGCAAGGAACAGCAGGACGATGCTCGCGATAAGCGGGTGGGCGAAGCGGCCCTGAGGACCCGCAAGCTGCATGAGGCGTTCACGCACCAGATCGCGCTCAAGGTTGAGCCATGCGCAGCCCACAAGAACCGCGTTGAGCACCAGGGGCGACAGCACGTCGTTCGCGACGCCGCCCATAGCCGCGTACACTCCCACAAACAGCTGCAATACAGCGAAGAACGCGACCGAGAGAACGGCCGAGCGGCGCGCGGAGCGTGCGTCCCGGTCCATGGCGCGCACCTTGCGGATGGTCAAAGCGGCCGTTGCCGCAAAGGCGACAAGGGAGATGATGGCTACGAGCATACGGATCCTTCTTTGTTTGGGATACCGCGAGCGACTGCTTGCGGACGACCTCTGTTAAGAACCTGTTAGGTATTCCCCTTAGGTTTGCAGCCCACCATACTAGCGCCCGATTATCGAGTTTTTGTCAAAGCGTGGAGACAGGCCGCACGTAGCGAGCCTAATCCAACGAATGTACACAAGGGGAAACAATTGTGTGACCCCCATGTGGCGCGCCGCAGGAACCCAAGGCGTCTAACCCTGCGCTTGCCGTCCGTTTACACGGTCATGATGTCCTCGCGCGCACGGCATCTGCACCAGCGCCGCGTCCTGCTCCCAACCCGACCTAAAGTTCTTCACCGCGCAGCTTCGCGGCAAGGCGGTCGAGAAGGTCGCGCTCGCACCCCGCATGGTCCTCCAGGTACTCGCGTGCGGTGCCATAGCGAGAGTGCAGGTGAGCAAGCGTGCGCTCCATCTCCATGGGCGCGGACTCAAACAGGCAGCGCGGCACCTTTTTAAGCAGCAGAATGGAAACGCCCGCGCGCTGCGCCCTAAGGCCGCGACCCATGTAGTCTTGCGTCACGCGATAGTCCGCGACAACATGCTCATCGTCCACGCCCGCAAGGCCAAGAAGGAGCATCGCAATCACGCCGGTGCGATCCTTGCCCGCGCGACAATGGAACAGCGAGCAACCGGGGCCGTCGAGCGCCTCCATGACGGCACGGATGCTGGCGGCGTCATCGTCCAAGAGGGACTGGTAGACATCGAACATGCAGGCTGGCAACGCGCCGCGAAAGCCGCTTGAGTTGAGCTGGTCAAGCATGGGGATATGCGTGTAGGCAACGCCCTTTTCCGGCCGCTTTGCATAGGGATCCGGCCAGTGCTTGAGTTCGAAGTTGCTACGCAGGTCGATGACGCGGCTAAGGCCATAGCGCCGCAGCGCCTCGCGATCGCCCAGGGTTAGCCGGCGAAGCGTGCCAGATCGAAGAAAGACGCCAAACGCCGTGGTTCCGCGGGTACCGGCTTGATCCGTATAGGGATACCCGCCAAGGTCGCGCACGTTGTGGGCTCCCTTAAGGGGTAGCGGAATCGATGCAAATGGTTTGTCGCCTACCATAGAGCCTCACCGAACATTGCGCGGAGGAGGTTCCGTCCGCACGTGAGAAAACAAGAGCGCCCCGACGCTGCGCCGGGACGCTCTTACTATAGTCGAATTGTTTTTGAGCGTACCTCCCCGCTGCGCGGGCTTACCGTCCCTTTACGCGAACGGTCATCTGGGCGAGGGCAGGACGGGCGCGGGGCAAACGCAAGCCGAGAACGGCACGGGGGCAGCGGCACGCAGGCGGCCACCCTACAGGTCGCGACGAGAGTAGATGCGCATGGAGACCGCGGCGCTGGCGAAAAGGATGAGCATGGCGGCCGCAACCATCGCCACGGCGCACGTGGCAACGCCAGTCGGAGTCTCGATCCACGCGAGGAGCTGGGAGAGCATGGGCGCCACATCGATACGGTCCGACATCTGGGCAAAAATGAAGATAACCAAAGCGTAGAGAAGCATCACCGCCATCGGCAGGAACTGCGTCGCCTTGGTATTACCAAATTTAAAGTAGAAGGGAATGGTCAGCGAAGCCGCGGTCATGCCCATCAACAAGCAGAGAAACACTCCGAATATGCTTGCGAGAACATCGTCGGGAGACATGACGAACATGTCGCCGATTTCAGGCGGCAAGATGCCGAGAGCGCCCACCGTTGCCGCTAGCAACTGTACCAGCGCGCCCATCGCGATGCCGAGGGCGCCCATAACAGCCACGGCGGCGTAGCGACCAAGCACCACATCGCGGCGGGACAAAGGTAGCGTAAGGCGATAGGCGCCCCAATTGCTCGCGTCATCGTACGCGCTGGCAGCCATCGATCCCATCATGCAGAACATGCATACAAAGATGCCGGCGAGCGCGACCGTGGTGCCCATGCCCACCGCAACGAATACGCCCGTAACCGCCGCAATAGGCAAAAGCTGCTTGATGTAACCGGTGAGCACCGTCAGCTCGACCAAAAAAGCCTTTTTCATAGTGAGTCCCTTCAAAAGGAAGCAGGGGTGGACGAGGACATCGTCCAGAGAAGTGCGGACGAGAAAGCCGCGAGCACGACGCGGCTAGCAGTAGCGCTCGCCCTTGATCATGAGCACCATGTACTCATCGATGCCCATGCGGTCGCACGGGATGGACGGGAAGCTTTCCGCAAACGCGAAGCGATCGGGCACCAGCAGGTCGATGCCGTAATCCTGCCGCATGATGCGCATTGCCCCGGGGGCGATGACGCCGGAGCGGGCGATCTGCTCAAGCTCCGCGGCGCGGCAGCGGGCGACGCCCATAAGGTCGCAGACCTCGTCCTTAGCGATGTTGAAGACGGGGCGGCCGGCGTCGATACAGAGCACCGTGTCCGCAATCTTATCCAGGTCGCTGGTGATGTGGCTAGACATGAGGATGCCGTTCACGGGATTGCCCTGGGCATCCTCGACCGCCACAAAGTCGCGCAGAACGTCGAGCACCTCATCGCGAGCCATGGGGTCAAGGCCAGCCGTCGCCTCGTCCAAAATGAGCAGGCGCGGGTTGTGCGACAGCGCACAGGCGAGCGAGAGTTTCATGCCCATACCGCGGGAGAGGTCCTTGACGGCCTTTTTGGGATCCAGGTCCGCATCGCGCAGGCGCTGCTGAAAACCGGCGGTATCCCAGGTTGAATACGCGCGGGCCATAAGCTTGCCCACCTCTTCGATTTTAAGGTGACCCGGCAGGGAGATGGTGTCGAACACCACGCCCACCTGCTCTTTTGCCCTAGCAGATGCCGTGTTCGCAAGATCGCGGGGCGAGTAGCCCAGGACGCTTGCCTGGCCGGCATCCAGCGAAATGAGGCCCAGCAGGGCTTTGATGGTAGTCGACTTGCCGGAACCGTTCTTGCCGACAAAGCCCACCACCTGGCCGGGATCGACCGTGACGTTGACGCCCGCGAGCGAGAAGCCGGAATAGTGCTTGGTAAGGCCGCTTGCCTGGATAAGAGGCGCGGCAGTTATTACTTGGTTCATGGTCTCCATCCTTGGTATTGGCTGGATTACGTGTTGGTTTGGTTGGACAAGGCGGACGAGTTGAGCCCGCACCCACAGCAAGGGCTACTCGTCCTGATCGAGCAGGAGGTCGAGCATCTCTCGCAGCTCCGCCGGCCCAAGGCCCAGGTCGCGCCCGGCTTCGACCGCGCGGGAGAGATAGCCCTCGATCTCGCGCAGATGCTCCTCGCGGATGAGCTCCTTGTTACCGCCCGCGACAAAGCTGCCTTTGCCCTGAACGGTCTCTATGAAGCCCTGGGATTCGAGGTCCGCGTAGGCGCGCTTGGTGGTGATGGCGCTCACCCGCAGGCTGTTTGCCAGCGCGCGAATAGACGGGAGCTGCTCGCCCTCCGCCAGCTGACCCGCGATGATCTGCGCCTTGATTTGGCTGGTGATCTGCTCGTAGATGGGCTTGCTGCTGGAGTTTGAAATGATAAGTTCCACGTTGTTGGTCCCTTTCCCTACATACCGCCGCCGCGGGGCGTCCCCCAGCCGGTGACGGCCCGCCGCCCGACGTCTCGAGCGACTCGCGGTTGGCGTCCGTCGGCGCCGCACGCTACTGAGCATAGTGTGTATACTCGTTAAGTACAGTATATACACACGCATACACAGTGCAAGGGGATTTTTTCGATTTTTGCGCAGCGCCTCAAAGGCATAGGGCGCACCGTGAGGGTCAGGACCCGCCGATCCTTACGCGCGGGGAGCGATGAAGCCGTGGAGGAAGGGCGTAATCAACACCCTGAAGATCATCCTCGGCGCTGCCGTGGGCGGTGCTATCGGCATCTGCATAGGCATGCTCATCAAAATGCTGGCATAAGCTGCCATACACATACAGCGCAAAGACGGCGCGCGGGTTTTGGATTCTGCTGATCCGCGCCCTTGCTAAAAACGACCTTCAGTTGGAGTTGCCCTCCGGCCGAGCACGCTAAAATCGACCTTCAGTTGGACTTGCTGCTAAAAACGAGGTCCAGTTGGACTTGAGCTCTACTAAAAACGAGCTTCATGTTGTGCAAATTACTAAAATCGAGCTTCAGTTGGACTTGCAGCATTGAGCTGTCTGGAGGCATACCTCGTCTACCTGCGACTTCTTCAAAGACCTCCTCACGAGAGGCCATGCCAAGTCCAACTGGAGGGCGTTTTTAGTAGCATCTACTCCAACTGAAGCCCAAAAATAGCAAATGACCGTACATGGAGGTCGATTTCAACAAGGCCGCAACCCCTTTCCAATGGATGCTCCGAGGCGCGAGGCGCCGAACGCATCCCGTGAAACGGCTGCGGCCCTCCATTAAAACCCCGCGGTCCCTACTCGTCCACCCACTGGCTGTTATAGAGCTCCGCATAGAACCCGCCCTGAGAAAGCAGCTGCTCATGGGTACCGCGCTCGATGATTCGACCATCGCGCATGACCAAGATGCAATCCGCCTCGCGTATGGTGGAGAGGCGATGCGCCACCACAAAGCTGGTGCGGCCGCGCATGAGCTCGTCAAAGGCCTCCTGCACCTGCGCCTCCGTGCGCGTGTCGATAGAGCTGGTAGCTTCATCAAGCAGCAAGATCTCTGGGTCGCAAAGCATGACGCGGGCGATGCACAGCAGCTGTCGTTGGCCCTGCGAGAGCGTGCCGCCGCCCTCGCCTATCACCGTGTCGAACCCCTGGGGCAGCGCGCTGATAAAACCGTCCGCATGCGCGCGGGCCGCCGCCTGCTCAACCTGACCGCGTGTGGCGCCCGGACTGCCGTAGGCGATGTTGTCGTGCACGGTGCCCTCGAACAGCCAGGTATCCTGCAAGACCATGCCAAAGCGCGAGCGCAGGTCCGCGCGGGCGTAGGAGGCGATGTCGACGCCATCCAGCTCGATACGGCCTCCCTGCACATCGTAGAAGCGAAGCAGCAGGTTGATAAGGGTGGTCTTGCCACAACCCGTGGGCCCCACCAAGGCGATGCGCTGACCAGGGGCGGCGTGGATGCAGATGTCTTGCAGCAGAGGGCGCTCCGGTGTGTAGCTGAAGTCGACGTGATCAAAAACCACCTCGCCGCGGGCAGAACTGGCAGGGCCAACAAGCTGGGCGGACTCAGCAGGGCCGGCAGGCTGGGCGGCAGGAGCTGCCAGAACCTCCCGGCCCACCGCCTCAGGCGACTCCTCGTCCGCATCGAGCAGCGCAAACAGGCGGCGGGCGGAAGCATAGGCGGTCTGCAGCTGGGTGATGACGTTGGTAACCTCGTTAAACGGTTTGGTGTACTGGTTGGCGTATGACAAGAAGGTCTGCACGCCGCCCACCGTGAGCGGGGCCGGCCATCCGGTGACCACGCACATGCAGCCGATGACCGCCACCGCCGCGTAGATAAGGTTGTTGATGAAGCGCGTGCCGGGATTGGAAAGCGAGCTTAAAAACTGCGCGCGTTCGCCCGCCGTATACAGCTCGCCGTTCATGGCGTCAAAGCGCTCCTGCGCACGGTCGCCGTAGCAAAACGCGCTCACCAGGCGCTGGCTGCCCACGTACTCCTCGATATGGGCGCCCAGCTGGCCCTGGATACGCTGCTGCGCCGTAAAGCTCCTGTTGGAGAACTTGGCGATCAGCGTGGCCGCCATTATGGAAAGCGGGGTCACCAGCACAACCACCACGGCCATGGGCACTGAGATGGAAAGCATGAACAGCAGCGTTCCCACAATGGTCACCACGCCGGTAAACAGCTGGTTGAACCCCTGTAGCAGGCCGTCGCCAATCTGATCGACGTCGTTGACCACGCGCGAAATCAAGTCGCCGTGCGGGTGCGCGTCGATGAACGAGATGGGCATTCGACCGATTTTTTCGTTGGCGTCCACGCGCATGTCGCGCACGCAGCGGTACGTAAGCAGGTTGACGCAATACCCTTGCACCCATTGCAAGACGGATGCGGCAAGCACCACCAGGGCGAGCTGGACCAGCAGCGGCGCCAAGGCGGCAAAGTCCACGCGGCCCATGCCGATGATGAGGTCGATGGCGCGGCCCACCACAATGGGCACGTAAAGCTGCAGCACCACGGAGATACCGGCGGATACGAACGACGTTGCGAACGACGCCGCGTGCGGGCGCACGTATGCCATGAGGCGGCGCGTCACCTGCTTGGTGGTAAGGGGAACGGCGGGCGCCAGCATGCCGGCGGCGCGGACGCTGTTTTTGGACGATGAGCCGCCCGCGATGTTCGATGCGACGGTCGATACCGACCCGGTAGATGCATACGGGTTCATGCTACGCCACCTCCTCGCGCTCAAGCTGGGACTCGCAGATCTCACGGTAGACGTCGCAACTCGCCAGCAGCTGGGCATGCGTGCCCAGGCCCACCGCGCGCCCACGGCGCATAACGCAGATAAGGTCCGCGTCGCGCACGGAAGACACACGTTGGGACACGATCACCGTGGTAAGGGACACGGGCGCGTCCGGCCCAGAGGCTTCGGCTGACGCGGCGGCAAGCTGACGCAGGGCACGGCGCAAACGGGCATCCGTCTGCAAGTCAAGCGCGGAGGACGAGTCATCGAGCACCAAGATCTTGGGGTCGCCCACAAGCGCGCGGGCGATTGTGAGGCGCTGGCGCTGGCCGCCGGAGAAGTTCTTGCCGCCGGCCTCTACCGGGGCATCCAAGCCGGCCTCCAGCGCGCGCACAAAGTCTGCCGCCTGGGCAACCTCAAGGGCGCGCCACAGCTCTTGGTCGCTCGCGTTCGCATCTCGCCAGCACAGGTTTGAACGCACCGTGCCGCTGACCAGCTGCGCCGTCTGGGGCACCATACCTATAACCCCGCGCAGCTGGCGCAGGGGCCAGGCGCGAACGTCCGCACCAAACACCTCCACGCTACCGCGGGCAACGTCATACAGGCGGGGCAACAACGACACCAGCGTTGACTTGCCGGAACCCGTGCCGCCAATAATGCCCAGCGTTCCGCCAACGGGCAGCTGCAACGTGATATCGTCCAAAGCATCTGCAGAGGCGGAACCGTAGCGAAAGCCCACGTGCTCCAGGCGCAGCGCCGGCACCGCGGCGGCATCGCCCGCGCAAGCGGGGAGCACGACCGGGGTGGCGGCCGCATCCGTAATGGACGGCTCACATGCCAGCACCTGGTTGATACGCGATGCGCTGGCGCTGGCCTTGGTAAAGATCACCACCATGTTTGCCACGTACACAATGGAGAGCAGGGTCTGGGTCATGTAGTTCACAAAAGCGATCACCTGGCCCTGGGTAAGGTCGCCCACGCTCACGGCCGTACCGCCGCTCCACAAAATAGCGCAGACACCCAAGTTCATCACCAAAAAAGTCACGGGATTAAGCACGCTCGAAAGCTTTCCCACCGCGATGGCGGTCCGCGCTTGGTCGGCAGCGGCAGCAGCGAATCGCTCGCGCTCGTGCTGCTCGCGGGAGAACGCGCGGATCACGCGGACGCCGGAAAGCCCTTCGCGCTGCACCAAGCCAATATGGTCCAGCTTTGCCTGCATGCTCTTGAAATACGGCACGCTTTTAGCCATGACCAGCCAAAACACCACGGCGATAAGCGGAGTGGTCACCAAAAAGATCAGTCCCAGGCGGGCATCGATCAGCAGCGCCGCCACCATGGAGCCCACCGCCAAAAACGGCCAGCGAATCAGCATGCGTATGGTCATGGCGATCGCCAGCTGCACCTGGTTGACGTCGTTGGTGACGCGCGTGATGAGGGACGGCGTGCCAAAGCGGTCCAGGTCCGCAAAAGACAGCCGGTTGATATGCGCATAGAGCTCGCGACGCATATCCGTGCCCATTCCCTGCGATGCCAGGGCGGCGACCTTTTGGCAGATAAGGGTTATCGAGATGCCCACCACGGCCATCGCCACCAGCACCAGACCGTGGCGCAGCACGGAACCCATGTCGCGCGCGCCCACGCCGTTGTCGATCATGCTGGCCACCACCAGCGGCGTGACCAGGTCGAAGCACGCCTCCACCAGTTTTGCCAGAGGTCCTATGATGAAATAACGGCGATACGCGCCGGAGAAACGCTTCAACAGGTTCAGCATCAAACGCCTCGCTGCTCGTTGGAGTTCACAGACCTATCCATAATATGCCAGCTCGCAGGCACCCATCCGCTAAAAGCCCGCGCCGCGCGCATGGAAACCGCCGCGAAACCAACCTTGAAGCGCGGGTACCATACCCTCAAACGCACCGCCTCGTCACGATCCAAAGGGGCCGCCATGTTCAGTCCGTTTCGCACCGCCAACGGCAAGCCCAAAACGCTCGCCGAAGTCACATGGGACGACCTGCCCCAGCTTGCTGATTTGGACGAGGGCTTCGCGCTGGAGTTCAAGCGCTCCTACAACGCATCCGTGCAGAAGAAGATCCCCAAGATCATCGCATCGTTCGCCAACTCGCGCGGAGGCTGGCTGGTGGTGGGCATTGCGGACGATGACAAATCCGTCTGCCCCATCCCCAAACCCAATGCGGACTTTGGCCAAATCATCGGCGAGCTGTGCCGACGCCACGTCTCGCCCATCCCCCACTTTGACGCGCGCTTTATCTGCGACCCCGCAAACCCCTCGCAAGGCGTGCTGGTCATGCAGGTGGCAGAGGGCAATTTCCCGCCCTATATCGCCAACGGAATCGTGGAGGTGCGCGAGGGCTCCACCTCTGGTCCGGCGCAGAGCCCCGCGTTGGTAGAGCTCTACGGCAAGGCGACCAAGCGCCGCGGCGAGATCGCGGGGTTCTGCCAACGATCCGTCTACTATCCCACGGCTGACCGCTTCCCTTCGCCGCAGGGCAACGCGACCGGCGTCCCCAAGTCCGCCAACCCCACGCCCCTCTTCGACCTGTACCTCTACCGCATGAGCAGACATGCTGCGGAGGCACCGGCACGCGCCGACGTCAACGAGCACGTAGCCGCCATGCGCAAGGTCTTTACCGATCGCGGTATGGGCTGTCACGTGCAGCATGCGCACGACTCGCGCATTATCCGCGCGTCCGCCCTGGCTGGAGCCCTGGACGTCCACTCCGCCATCGAGCTGTTTGGGGACGAATCGATTAAGCTTACCGTTCCCGCCGTCTTGCTTGATGGCCAGGAGCTCGAGCGCGCCAACATGCGCCTGCGCGCGGCGGGGCTCGCCGTGGACGATGGGAACCGGCTGATCGACGCCCGCGAGACCCTGCGGCGCGTCACCCGCATGGCAACCGTGCTGGATAAATACGTGCGCGAGCGCGGCATCGCCTGGCAGCAGTACGCCGTAGCCTACGAACTTGAGAACATGGCGGGCGTGATGCTATGGAGCGACTCGCCGCTCTATCTTGATTACGTCGCCAAGCGCGGGGCGCTCTTCTGCGGCACCACCGACTGTCGTAGCCGCATCCGCTACCTAGACGACGGCGAGCACGAATCGTTCCGTGCGCGGCAGTTTGCCGGCAGCCATTTCTTCGAAGCGTGCGGCCTGCCCCTAGGCTCTGACGACGATGAGGACAACGCGCTGGTAGACGCGCTGTTGAGCACCAGCCCCCAAGCAACGCTCAAGGGGTAGCGCCCCACCGACGCAGCCAGAAGGAGCTAAACCAAATCGATTCGCTTGGCCATGTCAATTGAAACGCTTCAGGCGGGCATTTTTCTTTTATGCAGAGGAAAAATTGATTCCGAAACCCCTTATCGGCATCCGAAATGCCCCGCAAAGCGCCCCGAGACCTCCAACATGGCGCCTTCTGCCCGAAATTACCCCGATTCCGCGCTGTCCTTACCCGCCTCGTGGCCCTCATTGACCATCCCAAAAAGGTACGACTTTTCCCCGCTGATTTAGCGCGAATAAAGAAGTGCAAAGCCGCAGGTCGCGAAACGCCGCGATGCATAGCGAGAGGATTTTCGAAGCCGGCGCTCGCACAGCGCCGCCCGGGCAATGTTGCGGCAGGCCCTTTTCACACAAAAACGCCCCGTGTGCTCAATGGGAACGGGTGCCCGTCAGAGGCTCCTTATGGCTGCTTCCTTCCGGACCTGACCAGATTCGGAACATATCGTCACCCGAACCCATTGAACGCGCGAGGCGTGTAGGAGATATCCTACCCCATTTTGGGTGCACAAGTCGAGAATCATTTTTCACCGCAGCACCGCCACGGCGAAAAGGGCGTCGCCGCGCAGAGAGGGGCGATATGCGCAGCAGGGCATTCGGAGTCGCAACGCGCCGAACGCGATCGGACGCAAGCACCGCCCCCTCGCCTTGCGCGAAGCCCTATTTCGCCAGCACGGCAGCGATGCGCTCGCAGGCCTCCATCAATACGGAACGAGGGCTCGGCACGCACATGCGCTGGAAGAACTCGCCGCCGTCGGGATCGAAGTTGAGACCGTCTTGCAAGATGACCTTGGCCTCATCGTAGATGCGTCGGTGCAGCTCATCCCCATCGATTCCCAGCGCGTTGCAGCGATGCGTGAAGTCGAACCACAGGATATAGGTGCCCTCGGGGCGACGCACGCCCACATCGGGCAGCTCGCGAGCAAAGAAATCAATTACGGCGTCGATGTTCTGGTCGAGATACCCGCAGCACTGCTCGACCCAGTCCTCGCCCTGGTCGTACGCGGCGATCACGGCGCTGATGGCAAAGGGGCTGGGCTCGGCGAAACCCATGACGCGACCGAACAGGGCCTTATCTTTCGCATCGCTGAACACCAGGCTGGTCGCGGCGAGGCCCGCCAGGTTAAACGTCTTGTTCACCGCGGTGCACGTCATCACGCGGGCGTGGGGAGCAACCTGGGCCAGATGGCGCATCTTCACGCCGGCGCGCATCAGGTCGCCGTGGATCTCGTCCGCGATGATCATCACGCCGTTTCGCGTGCAGATGTCCGCAAGGCGCTGAAGCTCGTCTACGCTCCATACGCGGCCAACGGGGTTGTGCGGGTTGCACAGGATCATCAGCTTGGCATCATCCCGGCGCGCCAGCCCTTCCAGACCCTCGAAATCCATGGTGTAGTACAGGTCACCCTGCTCGTCCTTATCCGTATGGCGAATCAACTGGTTGTTGAGGACGGTACGCCCCAGCCCCTCGACGCTGCGGGTAAAGGGCGGATAAACGGGGCGCTGGATGATGATGCCATCGCCGGGCTCGGTGAACGCCTCGACCGCGTACTCCAGCGCGCGCACCGTACCGGGGCAATACAGCACCAGGTCCGTATTGATGCTCCACTGGTCGCGGCGCGCAAACCAATCGCGAACGGCATCCATATAAGCGGGGTGGCCATCGATGGTGCTGTAGCCAAAGATGCCATGGTCGACCGTCGCATGCAGGGCATCGAGGATGGCCGGCGCGCAGCGAAAGTCCATATCCGCCGTAAAGAGGGCGATATGGTCGTCGGTGATCTCGCGCAGGCCGCAATGCTCCGCGGTTTCGCGCGAAGTGCTCCATTTGCTGGAGTAGCTGTATGCGTCGTGCCTGCGATCAATGACCTCGTCGAAGTCGATGAAGTTCTCCTGAGCCATGTAGTCCCCTTCCAACGTATGCGTACCGCATGGTATCACGCTCGGTTCGGCTCGCCGCGCGATCGCGGCGGACGGCTGCGCGGCCTAGCGCCCCAGCAGCATCGCCCGGGCCACCGTTTCCCCGGCGCACACCAGGTTATGGCGCGTCTCGCGCGGCTGCATTGCACGTTCCAGCGGCATGGGCCTACGCAGCGCCGTCACCACCAGGTCCACGCCTTGGTCATACACCGGATCGAGCTCGTAGGAGCGCGAGGCGGCTATCAACGCCACCGGCTTATGCTGGCGCTTCGCCCGCCTCGCCACGCCCACGGGCGCCTTGCCGCCGGCGGTCTGGCTGTCCACCGAGCCCTCGCCCGTGATAACCAGGTCCGCGTCGCGAATCATGTTGTCAAAATCAAGCAGGTCGAGCATGGCCTCGACACCGGAGGTGAGCGTGCCTCCGCACGCCAGGGCCGCCGCCCCCAAGCCGCCCGCGGCGCCCGCTCCCGGAACACCCGCCACGCTGGCGAATCGCTTCGCCCCGGGAGATGGGTTCGGAAGCAAATCCGCATGTCGGCGGCGCGCCTCATCGAGCAGACGGGCGAACGAGATCATCCAGCGATCGTACGTCGCATAGGTTGTAGGGTCCTCTCCGCGCGGGGTGGGAAGGTCGGCCAGCCCCTTCTGCTCGCCAAAGACGCGGACCGCGCCGCGCCGGCCCACCAACGGGTTGTCCACATCGGTTAGGACGATGAGCTCCACGCCTTCGAGAGCCCGCAGCGCCGGCTCCAAATCGATGGATGCCGCGTGCCCAAGGCCCGCGAGCCCCCATGGCACGTCATGCCCGCCATCGTCCAAAACGCGGGCGCCGAGCGCGCGGAGGAACCCCTGCCCGCCATCCGTGGTGGCGCTGCCGCCAAGACCCAGGTAGATGGAGGTCGCGCCGGCCTCCACGGCATCCATGACCAGCTGGCCCACGCCGAATGTCGAAGCGCGCAGGGCCGCGTCATGCGTGCAGTCGGAAAACTCGATTCCCGCCGCGGAAGACATCTCGAGCACCGCCCGGCCGTCGGTTGCAAGCAGGTACCGCGCCTTCACGGGGTTTCCCATGGGATCGAGCACCCGCACGGTGCGGTAGGTTCCATCCAGCGCGGCGAGCGCGGCGTCAACCGTTCCCTCGCCGCCGTCGCCCAGGGGAACGCACGCGATATCGGCGTCGGGGAACACGCGGCGCACGCCCGTGGCTATCCATCGCTCCGCCTCCTCGCTGGTTGCAGACCCCTTATACGAGTCGCTGGCCACAACGATTCTTGGCGAGATGATCCGAGAGGGCGCATGCACCGCGGATACGGCCCGCTGGCGCTGGGGAAAATCATCCGGGATCTCGGGGACGCGGTCGCCCTGGGCGCGCCGGGCTCGCACCTGGGAGAAAAAGTCGCTCAGCAAGGCCGAGCATTGATCCTCGAGAACTCCCGCGGTCACCGGGAACACATGGTTGAGACGCTGGTCCCCGTTGAGGTTGTAGAGGCTCCCCAGCGCGCCTCCTTTGGGATCAGACGCCCCGTAGACGCACCGATCAATGCGGGCGTTGACCATGAGGCCGGCGCACATGGGGCACGGCTCCAGCGTCACGTACACCGTACAGCCCGCCAGCCGCCAGCGCCCAAGCGCGCGCGATGCCTCGAGCATGGCCGTGAACTCGGCATGGGCCGAAGGGTCCTCGTTGGATTCGCGCAGATTGTGGGCGCGGGCGATGACCTCGCCCCTATAGACCACCACGGCGCCTATGGGAACTTCCCCCGCACGCGCGGCGGCGCGCGCCTGCTCCAGAGCCTCGTGCATAAAGCGCTCGTCATCGGACCGGGCGCTGCCCCACTCCGCCGCGAGGCCAGATGTGTCTTGTTGAAGCATCGAACCCCTTCTCGTTATTCGCTCTCATTCGATGCTATCATTACCAAGCACGGAGAGATGGCAGAGCGGTTGAATGCGGCGGTCTTGAAAACCGTTGGGCGCGCAAGCGTTCCGGGGGTTCGAATCCCCCTCTCTCCGCCATTCCCATCGCAAACGCAAGGGCGCCGGGCCCATCTAGTAGACCCGGCGCCCTTTTCGTTGCCGTTGAACTGCAGCTATTCGCCCAGGATGCGCTCGGCAAGCTGGTTGCACGTCCGCACAAACTCGTCCTTGCCGGCGCGGCGGTTCTCCTGATCCCACCACAGCAGCAGCATGCGAATGATACCGCCGGCGGCGAACTCGCAGCGACAGATCAAATCGTCGGGACCCGGCGCCTCGATGCCTAGGTCGCGTACGGCTTTGTCATTAAAGGACTGCGCCATCTTCTCGCAGATCACAACGAGCATCATGCCGCACGTCGAGCTGCTCAGGATGTTGTCCATGAGCGTCTCGTGCTCGAGAAAATAGTCCGCCATGGCGTCGAGGATGGCGGAGCGCTCGGCGAAAGCGGTGTGGACGACGCCCGGCTCCAACTCGTCAACGGCCCGGCGCCCGCGATCGACCATATCGCCGCGGAGGCTGTCGACATAGAAGGAGAAGAACTCCGCCTTGTCCGCAAAGTGTTTATAGAACGTGGTTCGCCTGATCATAGCCTTGTCGCACAGCATGGCGACGGTGATGTCCTCGAACCGCATCTCGGACATGAGGTCGGTGCACGCGGCAATGAGCGCACTGTACGTTTTACGCACGCGAAGATCCATATCGTATCCCCCGATTCTTATGGAAAGTATGCAGCTAGTCATAGATTTTGTATTTTAGAAAACAATTGTCAACGAACAATTTCAGTGTGATAAAAGATTTTTTTAGCGACGATAAATCCTTTGCCGTCCATGGGCCCCAAAACTGCCTTTACGACCGCGCCGCAGCGCCCGTGCGCCCACGTGGAAAGCCCTCTCGAAACCCCTTTCGCCCCCGCCGTCTAGCGCCTTTCGCGCACGCGGTTATACTATGAAGCATCTATATATCGCGCGTTACCAATCGCGTGCACGGAACAGGGGTACTCATGGGCTGGATTGTTGGAATCGTCGTCCTCGTCGCGCTGGGCATCGCCATCGCGGGCATCTACAACAACATGGTTACCTTGCGCAACCGCATCGATAACGCATGGCAGAACATCGACACCCAGCTGCAGCGCCGCAACGACCTTATCCCCAACCTGGTGGAGACCGTCAAGGGCTACGCCGCGCACGAGAAGGAAGCGCTGGGCGCCGTCGTCTCCGCCCGCAACGCCGCCGTATCCGCCACCAGCCCGGACGATAAGATCGCCGCCGACAACATCTTGTCCGGCGCACTTCGCCAGCTGTTCGCCGTGGCCGAGGCATACCCCGACCTCAAAGCAAACGCCAACTTCGCCCAGCTCCAAGCCTCTCTTGAAGATACCGAGAACAAAGTTTCCTACGCACGCCAAAGCTACAACGACTGCGTCTTGAACTACAACAACGCCATTCAGACGTTCCCTGGCAACATCTTCGCCGGCGTCTTCCAGTTTAAGGAGCGCTCCGGGTTCGAAGCAGCCGAGGCCGCGCGCGAGGCGCCCAGAGTTAAGTTCTAGCGCACGCGAAAACTTGGGACGCCCCTTTGCCTCATCCGGAGCAAGGGGGCGTTTTTACACCGTCGATTCACACTTTAACCGCACACCAACGCACCGATTGACAGAATATGAACGAACACCCCCTTGGACCACAGCCAACTACGGACCAGCCCGTCGCGGACGAACCCGTAAAGCACGCGCACCCCTCGCCCAGCGACCATGCGGGACAGGCAGGGCACAGCCAACCGCGACCCCAGCCGCAACCCCAGCAGAAGGCCCAGCAGCAGCGAGCCCCACAACAATCGATGTCTTCGCAGCAGCAACCACGTCCGCAACAGCACCCGCAGCAGCGCCCCCACGCGCCTCACGCGGCCCCTCGCCCAAAGACCGGGCGCGCCCATGCCAAGCCAACGCAGGCGCCCACGGAGAGCCCGCGCGCCGGTAAGTCCCGCTATCTTCCCGCGCTCGACGGAATCCGCGCGCTCGCAGTTATCGCCGTGGTTCTCTACCACCTCAACCTCACATGGATCCAAGGCGGCCTGCTGGGCGTCACCATGTTCTTTGTAATCTCGGGCTACATCATCACGCGCCTGCTCTTGAACGAGTTCGAGCAGAGCGGCCGCATCGACCTCAAGTCGTTTTGGATTCGACGCGCCAGGCGCCTGCTCCCAGCCATCGGCGTCCTCATGGTGGTCACCATCGTCCTCTGCACCTTCTTCAACCACGTGATGCTCACCAAGATGCGACCGGATATCCTGCCGTCGCTCTTCTTTGTAAACAACTGGTGGCAGATCGCCCAGAACGTCTCGTACTTCGACGCCCTGGGCGACCCTTCGCCGCTCACCCACTTCTGGTCGCTCGCTATCGAGGAACAGTTCTATCTCATCTGGCCGCCCTTGCTGCTGGGACTGCTCTCCACGCACGTGAAGAAGCCGACCGTCCGCCGTATAGTCCTGGGCCTAGCCGCAGCTTCCGCGCTCGCCATGACGCTGCTGTACAATCCCACCGTCGACCCCAGCCGCATCTATTACGGAACGGACACGCGCGTGTTCTCCCTGCTGCTCGGCGTCTGGCTGGCATTCATACCCGCGCGCGACATGTCCCCGGCGCGGCTCATCAGCGCTTTGGGCCTTGACGCGCTGGCAGGCAAAGCGAAAGCGGTCTCGAATGCGGCCGACAACGGCGACCGAACTCCTGAGGCCCCCGCCGCGTCGCGCGGTACCATCGCACTCACCACGGTCGACCTTGTTGGATTCATAGGGCTCGCCGGCTTGCTGGCGCTCTTCACGCTGAGCAACGGCTACTCGGCCTTCCAGTACCGCGGGGGCATGCTGCTGTGCTCCCTCTTCACCATGATGCTCATCGCCGCCTGCGTTCAGGACGACGGCCTGCTGGTGCGCCTCTTCTCCCTTAAGCCCTTTGTGTGGATCGGCAAGCGCTCCTACAGCATCTACCTGTGGCACTACCCCTTGCTGCTCCTCATGAACCCCGTGGCCGATATTCGACAGACCCCCTGGTGGATGACGGCGATTCAACTCACCGTCGTACTTGCCGTGGCGGAATGCTCCTACCGCTTTATCGAGACCCCGTTTAGGCACGGCGCGCTCGGCTCATTTATCCGCCGCGTTCGCCAGGGCGAGAAGCCTTTGCAGATCGTGCAGAGGCATATCGTTCCGTTTGGCATCGCAGGCGTTACGCTGCTCCTCGCGATCGGCGGCCTCATCTTTGTCCCCAACACCTCCGCACTGAGCGAGGAGGGTGCCGCGCTGCTTGAGGGCAACGCCGGCGGAGACCCGACCAAGCCCGCCGCCGACACCGATGCCGCCGCGGATGGCGGCGATGTTGAAACCGACAAGAACGGCTTCCCCGCCGGGGCGTACGACGTTTTGATGATCGGCGACTCCGTATCGCTGCGCACCATCCCCAATTTTGAGCAGACCTTCCCCCACGGGCATATCGACGCCGCCAAGAACCGACAGTTCACCACGGGCGTCGACCTTGCCTCCCAGTACATCGCCGGAAACCAAGCGGGCAAGATCGTGGTTATCGCGCTGGGCACCAACGGCCTTGTTACGGACGAAAACATCGACCAGATGATGGGCCTGCTGGGCGATAAGCGCGTAGTGGTGTTTATAACGACTCGCAGTCCCCAGCCCTGGGTGGGCCCCACCAACGAAGCCATAACGCGCGCGGCGGACCGCTACCCCAACGTTCGCGTTATCGACTGGTACGGCTTCAGCGAGGGCCGCAACGACCTGTTCGACGGCGACGGCACCCACCTCTCGTCCGACGGCGCCGCCCAGTTTATCCAGCTGGTCTACGATGCCGTCCGCCCCGATTTGCCGCTGCACGCCGAGGACCATCCCGAGCAGCAGGTGATCGAGAGGACGAACCAGGTAGCCAGCAGCGCCACGTCTTCAATTGCCGCCGCTGCCAAGGCGGGAGCCGGGCAGAAGCCCGCGAAGGACTAAGCCGACGACGGCTCCTGCCTTCATTCATCCGAAACGCAACCGCGCGCCGACCCCTTCCCTGGGGGACGGCGCGCGGTTCTTTTTTACCCGTACGGTGTACACCTTGTGAATTGCGCGCCGCACGCCGGAAGTTCAAAATCCTCGCTTGACAAAACCGGTTTACTAAGTTTGACTATGTATTGGGCAGCAACCCCCAGTTACACGCTGCCCACTTTTCGATAATCCGGCTTGGAGGTTCATTATTATGGCAGAAGAAACCGGTTTTGCATTCTCTATGGACAGTTTCCGACTCGACGGTAAAGTCGCCCTGGTAACCGGCGGCAGCTACGGCATTGGCTTCGCCATCGCCACCGCCCTCGCCCAGGCTGGCGCCAAGATCGCTTTCAACGATCGCGACCAGCAGAAGCTCGAGGCAGGCCTGGCCAACTACGCCGAGGCCGGCATCGATGCCCGCGGCTATATCGCCGACGTCACCGACGAGGCCCAGGTTGCCGAGCTCGTCGCCAACATCGAGCGCGACCTTGGCGGCGTCGACATTCTGGTCAACAACGCCGGCATCATCAAGCGCATCCCCATGCTCGAGATGAGCGTCGAGGACTTCCGCCAGGTTGTCGACGTCGACCTCAACGCCCCCTTCATCGTTGCCAAGGCCGTTTTGCCCGGCATGATCGAGCGCGGTCACGGCAAGATCATCAACATCTGCTCCATGATGAGCGAACTCGGCCGCGAGACCGTCGCCGGCTACGCCGCAGCCAAGGGCGGACTCAAGATGCTGACCCGCAACATCTGCTCTGAGTTTGGCGAGGCCAACATCCAGTGCAACGGCATTGGGCCGGGCTACATCGCCACCCCGCAGACCGCTCCTTTGCGCGAGCGTCAGGCCGACGGCTCCCGTCACCCGTTCGACCAGTTCATCGTCTCCAAGACCCCCGCTGCCCGCTGGGGCACCCCCGAGGACCTCAAGGGCCCCGCGGTCTTCCTGGCTTCCGACGCATCCGACTTCGTTAACGGCCACATCCTGTACGTCGACGGCGGCATTCTCGCCTACATCGGCAAGCAGCCTGCGTAAACGCAGCGCCGACACG
The DNA here is from genome assembly GCA_048207125.1 of Collinsella sp. GTDB lineage: Bacteria > Actinomycetota > Coriobacteriia > Coriobacteriales > Coriobacteriaceae > Collinsella. The sequence continues at coordinate 36,717 of DBEWRE010000061.1, read as the reverse complement.
TCCGACACGCTTGCATACAGAGCCACGCGCGACCATGGCCGCCGTGGCTCTCTTTTTAGCGTTTCATCCTTCTGCGAGCATTCGCCAACCCATGCTCTTACATAAGCAGCCTCGTTCTAAGGACTCCCCATGGCAACCATCACCCTGAGCCTCGTCAATAAAGACGGCGACGTTTTGGGAACATCCACCGGTGACACGCTGGTGCATCTCGACACCCGCTACTCCGAATACCAGCCGGGCGACATCCTCGTCCTTGAAAGCGACCAAGACTCCATCGAACTTGAAGTTCAGCTGGACGAGAGCCTGCCGCCAAGCGTCATCGTCCTCAAAGGCGGACGCTTCGAGTTCCCCATCCCCTTTGGAGCCGATCGCGACGGCTATCCCATCCAGGCCTTCACCGGCGACTGCCACTGGGGTTACGCGCGCGTGCTCGATCCGCGCGAGCGCTCCAACTTCCGCAACCTCGCCCTTAATTCCCACGACCTGATGGACCAGGCCGCCATCTATCCGCACGCGGTGACCAATACAGGCGCCACCAACCCGCGCTTCATCGCGCGCAACGCCATCGACGGCACGTTCCAGAGCATCCATCACGGACGCTGGCCCTATGAGAGCTGGGGCATCAACGGTCGCGACGACGCCTATCTTGAGATTCAGTTTGGCCGCACGGTCCACGCCGAGCAGGCTGCCATTGTGCTGCGTGCGGACTTTCCGCACGATTCCTGGTGGCAGCAGGTACGTCTTGTCTGCTCCGACGGAACCGACATCGCCGCACGCCTCGAGAAGACCGGCATGCCGCAGCTGGTCGACTTGGGCGGCATCGACATCGAATGGATCCGCCTGTGCGACTTGGTTCGCGCCGACGACCCCTCGCCCTGGCCGGGGCTTACCCAGCTGATGGTGTTGGGGTATCTGCTGTAGACGCATCGAACCGCTTTTTAGAAAAAAATGACACGCTCCGATACCGATTTTCAAACGTGTATCGGAGCGTGCCGTTTTAGCCTTGCAGAACGGTCCGCTGCAACACCCCCGCGCCTTCCCGCGGCGGGCATTGCAACGGACCGCCTTTAATCTTAGGCGCGCATCAGATGAAGCGTTCGCTTGCCATCGCGCTCTGAGACAACCGCCGCCTTGCCATGGAAGGAGACGCCCTCCAGCGCAAACGCCTTGACGCCGCTATACGCCTCGCGGTGGAAGAGCGCCACGGTGTACACGGATCCATCGCGCGTTGTGATGCGCAAAGCGCTTGCCAAGTCGCGCTCTACCGCCTCGTCCGCATTGCGCCACACCTGCGCCCGCTCAACGCGCACCCCCGCGGGCGCCACGCACCACAGCCGCGCCGCGCGGGCGGTAAACCCGGACGTCACCTTTGCGACCAGCTGAGTCGAGAGCTGGTTGTAGTCAAGCGAGCACTCGCCCTCCTCCACCGTGCAATCGCCCTCGGCGCAGAACACGGCGACCTCTTCGCCCGCACGGCGAACGGAGTAGCGGACGCCCAAATCCCCGCAGGCATCGTCCGCACCCTCTTCAGCAAGCGCCTCCAACTCAAGCTGTGGATCGAAATGGAACAAAGACGTTAGCTGATGGTCGCCCGTGCAATGTGCCTCGTCGCAACCCACCAAAATTCCTTCGTCGATAAAAAGGGCCTTGCGCACCAACACGGCGCAGGGGTCATGCTCCACCACGGCGCCCTCCCAATAATGGAAACGACCGCTATGGCGCGCGTAGGTTTTAAGCGGTTGGCAAAAATCGCTATAGCCCCAACTGCCCTTGGGCGCGCTGGACGAGGATCCGTCGACCATAAGGCCGTTGTGGGCATGCGGCCCCTTGAGCCACGGGCGCATATCCACGTCCTCGCGATAGGTGTAGCGGCCGGAATCCACCAGCACGGGCAGGCCGTCGACCCACAAGGAAACGTGCAGGTTATCGCTATGGCCGTGGCCGCTGCCAAGGGGACCGTTGAGGAACAGCGCCGCGCCGGCATGCTGGCCCCACGATCCGCGTGCCGTGTACGTGCCGGAATCCTCGCCATCAAAGACGCGTTGCTGCGGCACCACGGCGGGTACGCCGCAAAGCGCGTCCGCCACACCGCAACCGTATGCCATAAGGTCAAGGGCGTCCAAGGTTTCCACTCCGGAGATGTACTTGAGCTCGCCCGAGCGCAGCAACGCGGCGGAAAGGGCCACCACGCCGTTGACCGCCAAGCGGTCGGAATCGCCCACGGCATCGATGACGCAGCCGGGCATGGTCTGCATGGCAAAGCCCCGGGACAACCCGCGCGAGGCGCTGTCGATCGAAGAGGGAACCTCGAGACCGCAGCGCTCCAGAGCGGCGCGGGTTCCGAGCACATAGAGCATGACCTCGATGTGGTACATGGGAGAAAGCTCCCAATCCACGCCATCCGGATAGACCTGTGCGGGCAGCTGGGACGCCAGGCGCTCCAGGGCCCACGCGTAGCAGCCCTCGTCATTGCCGGCGCCCGCCAGCATCAGCACGGTCTCCACGATTGCGCAAGTCTGGATGCTGCCCCAGTTGCTGGTCTCGTACTTGGGCAGGTAGCGCTCCCCCAGATAATCGATCTGGTCGCCGGCGCTGCGCAGGATGCGAGCCATGGAATCAAGCCCCAGCACGCCGGCGAATTCAAGCACGGGCAGCACGCGCGCCCAGCTACGCAGGCGAATGCCCGTGTCGAGCGTGCGGGTCGAAAGGCGCGGCTCGATCGCCGGATGCGCCGCCACCCAAGCGAGCACAAGGTCGAGGGCGTGGCGGGCGTATTCAACGTCTCCGGTCACCAAGAACGCGGCGGCAAGGTCCTCAAGGTAGTCCATGCGATTGAGCATGAAGCACCATTCCTCGTCGTCGTTGTTCACCACGCACCAGTCGATCTCATACGGATTGGCGGGCAGCTCGAACGGCGTGGCGCAGCGCTCCATGTCCCATGGTTTGGTGAAGTAGAAGACGCCGCGCATCACGTCGTCGGCACGGTTCACGATCGAGGCCGTGTCCATCAGCGCCAAGCGAGCGGGCATCTCCCCCACGCGCAGGGTCGCGGCAGCGGCGCGAATATGCCCCAACGCGGTGTCCGCCCCCACATGGGCAAAAGCGGGTCGCTCCGCGTGGCGAACCAGGCCGGTAAGGGCTCCGCGCAAAGCGGGATGCTGGGTTTGTTCCATAGGTCTCACCATTTCTGTCTCGGTTCCGCCGGTCGACGCCATCGCCTGGCGCCCCATGCGAAACGGTGCGGACGAGGGTCCCGCACGAAGAACTCTAAGAAAAAAGCGCCGCCCAGTGCAACTGGAACGGCGCTTTGAAGGGGGTGGGCTCTTTTAGATAAGAACGCCGGCGCAAGACAGCGCGACACCGATGATAACCGTGAGGATTACCAGCTTGTAGGTGTTCCAGCCGCGCTTCTTGATGAGGTAGTACATGAGGAGCATGTACAGCATGGGCAGCAGCGACGGAGCGATGTTGTCCATCATGCCCTGGATGTTGACGGTGGACTGCTTGACGCCCTCCTCGACCGCACCGGCAGCGAACTCGACGCCGATGTTGATCTTGACGAAGGTAGCGGACAGACCGGCGATAACGGTGACACCGACCATGCTCGCGGTCTCGGAAATCAGGCTCATCGACTTGCTGAGCTTGTCGACGACCGCGGCGCCCAGCTTGTGGCCAAGGTTGCACATGACGGTCTTGATGGCCAGCAGGGTCGCGTTGATGGCCAGGAAGAAGGCGACGGGCGCAAAGGCCAGGCCGCTGGTGGCCAGGGACGCGAAGATGGTGGAGTACAGCGGGGCGATGCAGAACTGGGACAGGGAGTCACCGATGCCGGCAAGCGGACCCATGAGGGCCATCTTGAGGCCGCGGACCTCGTCGTAATCCATGCCCTGGTCGGCCATCGCGATGTGCAGCGAGGTGATGAACGGCAGCAGGACGGGGTTGGTGTTGTAGAACTCGCTGTTCTTCTCCAGGTCCTCGCAGAGAGCCTGCTTGTCATCGCCGTGGATCTTCTTCAGCGCGGGGTAGATGACGTTTGCGTAGCCAAGGCCCTGGTAGTTGCTGTAGTTGAAGCCATTCTGCAGGAAGTAGGAGCGCAGCATGGTCTTGGTGTAATCGCGGTTGGTCAGCACGGGAGTCTGGGCCGCGCCGGTGTTAGATCCAGTCATCGTGGTTTACCTCCTGAGCAACGACGGGCGCGTTCTCCTCCTGCTTCTTAACATCGAAGTAGTGCTTGAGAGCAAAGACAAGGCCGACCATGGCGATGCCCACGACGGGAAGCTTGAGGTAGGCTGCGGCGATGTAGCCGAGCAGCGCGAAGGGGATGAACTCCTTGGAGAGCATGACGCTCATGATCATGGCAAAGCCGATGGCGGGCAGCATGCCGCCGGCGACGGACAGGCCCTTGGTGAGCCAAGCCGGGATCATGCCGACGAGGGTCTGGAGCAGGGGCATGGCATAGGCGGCGAGGAAGCCCAGGGCGAAGCCGCCGATAGCGAACAGAACGACGGTGATGTTGGCGATGGTGTGCCACTTACCGAGGTTGCCGCTCTCGAGGGCGCGCTTGGCGGCCTCGGGGTTGCCAGCGCAGGCGGTGTAGATGGCCGTCTGCAGGAACTGGATCGCCACGGCGAAGGGGATGGAGAGGGCGAGGGCGCTCTCCGGGGTCACGTCAGCAGACGTGATAGCAAGCAGGGTACCGACGATACCCGGGCCGATGGGGTTGGGGGGAACCGTACCGCCCGCGCCAACGCCGAAGCCCATGAATGCAAGCTCGCCAACCGCACCGACGGCCAGGGCCGTGGGAATGTCGCCAAGAATGACGCCAACGCCAAACGAAAGCACCAAGCAACGGTTGGAGTAGATACCAAACAGCATGCCCGACCAGCACACCGCGGTCCAGAGGCCGACCAGCACGGCCTGAATGAGGGAGATTTCCACCTTTCCTCCTTATAGGTTGAATCTCACGTACATATATGCGACTGCAGGCTTTATCGCGCTACGCGGACTGCTTGCAGAAAGCAACCAGATCGACCTCGACGGTGCCATCGGCGCCGCTGGGAGTGGTCTTGGTGTTGAAGGTCACGCCGTACTTGTCAGCCATCTCGATGATGGCGGCCTTGTCCTCGGGGCCAACGAAGATGGAGCGGGTAACCTTCTCCTTGCCGTCGGCGTTGTGGATGTTGCCAACGTTGAGTTCGGTGATGGGCACGCCTCCCTCGACCAGGCGCAGAGCGTTGGCCGGATTCTTGACGATCAGGAAGATAGTCTGGGCGGGAGCGGCCTTGTGGATGATGTCGATAACCTTCTGAACGGTGAAGAAGCGCATCGCGATGTTGTTGGGGATAACCGTCTTCATCAGGGTCTGCGCCATGGGGTCGGCTGCAGCCTCGTCATCGGCGACGATAACGGTGTTGACGCCGAGGGCCTTGATCCAAAGCTGGCCCTGGCCGTGAACCAGGCGCTCGTCGACGCGAGCCATAACGATATTGGGAGTGCTCATAGCTAATTCCTCTCCTACCAGTACGGGTTCCAGCGCTTGCTGCTGCGAACCAAAGCTTCCATAAAGTAGTAGTCGCCCCAGATGTTGCCTTCGTCCACGCCCTTGCCGGAATGCCAGCTATAGACGCCGTGATACAGGATCGGACGAAGAGGAGCGTGATCATCAGACGTGTAGCCGTTGATCAGCGAGCGCATGATGGCGTTGCAGGCGCCAGCGTACACCGGCGCGTCGGCGTCATCGGCGTCCAGCATGGGGGCCATCTCCATCATGCCGCAGACCGCTGCGGCGGCTGCGCTGGAGTCGCGGGACTGACCGGATCCGTCGCCAAAGATGAGATCCCAGTAGCAGATGGAATCCTCGGGCAGGCGGTTGAGGAAGTAATTGCTCATCGCGCGCCACGTCTCGAGATAAGACGTATCGCCCAGATAGCGCATGTTCAGCGGAATGCCGTACATACCCCACGCCTGGCCACGGGCCCACGCCGAATCATCGGAGTAGCCCTGACGCGTCGCGCCGTGATCGGGACCGCCGGTCTCGGGGTTCATATAGTAGGTGTGGAAGGCGCTGCCGTCCTCGCGAATGATGTTGTCGCAGGTGGTCTTGAAGTGCATAGCGGCGATGTCGCGGTACTTGGGGTCGCCGGTCTCCTCGCTAGCCCAGTAGAGCAGCGGCACGTTCAGCATGCAATCGATGATGAAGCGGTAATGCTCGGCGCTGTCGGTGGGACCCCAGGCCTGCAGGAACTTGCCCTTGGGCTGCCAGCGGGTGAGCAGCTGGTCGGCAGCCATGATGGCGGCGCGACGGGCACCCTGGTCACCGGTAAGCTTGTATGCGGCGACGCAGGAGGGCGTGTACAGGAAACCGAGGTCGTGGTGGTCCAGCTCGATCTTGTTCTCGACGCGGTTGGTGAAGCTCGAGACGTTCTCCATGGCACGCTCGCGGTACTTCTCGTCCCCGGTTACCTCGTAGGCGAGCCACAGCAGGCCGGTCCAGAAGCCGTCGGTCCATTCGATGTTCTCGATAATGGGATACTCCAAGCCCTTGGTAGCGGACCAGGGGAACTTGGTGCCGAAGGCATCCATGTTGGCATCGATCTGTGCGATGCAGCATGCCAGGCCGCGATCGATCTCCTCTTTGGTGAGCGGTGCGGCGGATAGCCAGCGCTCGCGATCTGCGATCTCCTCCGTGTTCACACGACCCATAGTGCAGATTCCTTTCAATACCGAAAGCAGTTGCGGCTTCCTCCCAACCGTACTTGCCTCCACCTGGGTGAGCAAACCAGTTTGTATTTGCAAAACCGGTTTGCTGGTTTGTATATTGCCAATCGCTATTACCGAACGCAATAGAAATGAAGTTTACTAAACTGTGAGCGGTAGAGTTTTGTCATTAAACGGTAGAATCGTGGTGTTTCATCTTTCCTTCTCTCCCATTACTTGACAAACCGTTTTACTAATAAGATGCTGTAGTTACCAAGTAAACGCGGGTAAACCGATTCTTCAGTTAGGAGTTATAACATCATGAAGATCGCTCTCATCAACGAGAACAGCCAGGCCGCCAAGAACGCCGTCATCGAGGAGGCGCTCAAGAAGGTCGTCGAGCCCATGGGCCACACCGTCTACAACTATGGTATGTACACCGCTGAGGACGCCGCCCAGCTCACCTACGTCCAGAACGGCATCCTTGCCGCCGTCCTGCTCAACGGTGGCGCCGTCGACTACGTCATCACCGGCTGCGGCACCGGCGAGGGCGCCATGCTCGCGCTCAACAGCTTCCCCGGCGTCATCTGCGGCCACGTCGCCGACCCCCTGGACGCCTACACCTTCGCCCAGATCAACGACGGCAACGCCATCTCCATGCCCTTCGCCCTCAAGAACGGCTGGGGCAACGAGCTGAACCTCCAGTACACCTTCGAGAAGCTGTTCTGCGAGGAGTCCGGCAAGGGCTACCCCAAGGATCGCGTCGTTCCCGAGCAGCGCAACAAGAAGATCCTGGACGTCGTTCGCGAGAACAACTTCAAGTCCTTCCCCGAGCTTCTCGACGGCCTGGACGCCGACCTGGTCAAGGGCGCCCTCGCGGGCGAGCACTTCCAGGAGCTCTTCTTTGAGAACGCCACCAACGAGGTCGTTATCGCCAAGGTCAAGGAGATCCTGGGCCTCTAAAGCAACACTTTGCTTCCATTCGCCCCCTTTTCCTGCACCGGGCACGGCATTCAACACCGCCGTGCCCGGTGTTTTTCATTGCCCGGTGCTAAACTGGTTTGTATGACCGTGTCTAACCTTGGAGTTCCCTATGGCAAGCAGCAAGACCGCCGCTGGTAAAAAGCGAATCACCATCAACGATATCGCCCAGATGGCGGGCACTTCCAAGACTACCGTCTCCTTCTATCTCAATGGCAAGACGGACCGCATGTCAGAAGAGACCCAAAAGCGCATCCGCCTCGCTATCGATGAGACCGGCTACCAGCCCAGCCCGCTGGCGCGCGGCATGAACGCCAAGCAGAGCAACCTCATCGGCGTCATTATCGGCGACATCACCAACACGTTCTCCAACCTCATCGTCAAAGGCATCGAAAGCGTTATCGATGACGAGGGGTACCGCATGCTGGTCTGTAGCTCGAACTTCGATAAGAAAAACGAGCTCGCCTATATCGACCGCCTGCTCGCAATTGGCGTCGACGGATTCATCGTCCAGCCGACCGCGCAGTTCAGGGAGGTCAGCAAATCGATTCTCGATGCCGGCAAGCAGCTGGTCTTCATCGATTCCAAGCTGTACGACCATGCGTCGAGCTGGGTCAAGACGGACAACTACGAATCTTCTTATCAGGCGGTGGACCAGTGCATCCACAAGGGCTACGAGCGGTTTATCGTGGTGACCGCCGAACCAGGCCTGATCTCTAGCCGCATCGAGCGTTTCAGCGGCTTTGTCGACGCGCTCGAAGCCCACGGCCTTGGTTTCTCGCAGTTCATTCTCGAAAACGACCGGGTTGATCCAGAGGCGCTCAAGGCGTACCTGGCCGAGCAGATCGACGGCGAGACCCCTACCCTTGTCTTCGCGCCCAACTGCTGGGCCTTGCCGGACATCTACCGCGCCTGCAAGGACTTCTACCCGCTCATGCCGGACCGCATGGGTCTTCTGGGCTTCGACAACACCGAATGGGCCGAAGTCGCGTCCCCTTCCGTATCCGTTGTGGTGCAGCCCGCCCATGAGGAGGGCGAGCTCGCTGCAAAGGTGCTTCTCGACCAGATTCGCCAAAAGGGCGAGGTCGACCCGCACCAGGTGCTGGACTGCTCCGTGCTGTGGGGCGCCACCACGCTCTAGTTTTTGGACGATGTCCCGTTCCGCCAGTCCAGGCCGACGCGCCTGGTGCGACGACCTTAAGGCGACACCCCGCTGCCGCCGCCCGGCGCCGCCGTCTATCACCGCGCATGGCAGAATGCCTCAAGCACCTCCAGTCGCGGGAGCAAGGCGAAGCGTTGTTCGACCCGATTCAGCACCCGACCGCGAGACGATGGAATAGTTCTTCAAATGACGATCGCAATCGCCAATAGCGTAGGCGAACAGGAGCATTTTCGCGAACTCAGTAGAGTAATCGCGTTTGGCGCAGCAAGATAGCCCTCATCATAGATACACAGGCCATGCTCCCGGTCGATCCGCCCAACCGCCATGGGATGGCCTCATGAGAGCCTGCTTATTTCCAGGTCCCTCATGCGTTCGCATTAGTCTTCAGCACAACCTATATAAACGAACGCGCACTGCCGAACAGGGAGTTTTCGGCAGCGCGCGTTCGCGTCTTATATCGTGAAAAGAACCGCGGCGAGAGCGGAGGCCCGACGCGACCACTCCCGGGATTAGTTTAGCCGCGGATCTTTTTCACCATGTTCATGGCCTCGGCAGCCTGCTGCTGGACCTGGGAGAAATCGCCGTCGGCGAACATAGATGCCTTGACCATCCAGGTGCCGCCGCACGCGATGATCTTGTCGCAAGAGAGGTACTCCTCCACGTTTGCGAGGCTCACACCGCCGGTGGGCATGAAGCGGTGGCGGGTAAACGGAGCGCAAATGGCCTTGATGGTGTTGAGGCCGCCGTACTGCGCTGCGGGGAAGAACTTGGTGACCATAAGGCCCATCTTCTCGGCCGCGCCGACCTCGGACGGGGTGACGGTGCCGGGCAGCACGGGCACGTCGATGTCGATGCAGTGCTGGACGACCTCGGGGTCAAAGCTGGGAGCGACGATGAACTCGGCGCCGGCGGCGACCGCCTCGTCGACCTGCTCAACAGTCAAAACAGTGCCGGCGCCCACCGCCATCTCCGGGTACGCCTCGTGCATGGCGCGGATGCAGTCGGCGGCGGCTTCGGTGCGGAACGTGACCTCGGCGGAGCACATGCCGGCGGCCATCAGGGCGTCGGCCATGGGCACGGCCTGGGCAACGTCATCGAGCACTACAACCGGGACGATCCCCAGGCCCTCGAGCTTCTTGTAAAAGGATTCAAACATCGGTGGTCCCCTCTCTCATGCAGCGACAGCATAAAGAACAGCGTTGAAACGGATATAGAGCGAATTGGTACAGGCGATGCGCGGCGGGTACGGGCTGCGCACGGGCCAGGGCAGTTGGACAAAAGCGGCCGAGCGCCGCAGATGGCTAGCGAGCCACTCGGGTACCGCCGCCCGCGGACGCGGCGACGGCCTTGATTTCCGCCTCGGTGACCAGGTTGGAATCGCCGCGCACGGTCAACTTGAGCACGGAGCCCGCGATGGCGTAATCGATAACGTCCTGCGGGTCGTAGCCGTGCAGCAGCGCGTGCAGGTAGGCTCCGGAGAACGCATCGCCCGCTGCCACGCCCTCGAGCACGTGCATGTCGTACACGGGGCTAAAGAAGTACTCGCCCGCGGAATCGGCCGGAGCGGGCAGCAGGTTATCGTTTCCGGCACGGTAGAGCATGCCCATCCACTGGGAGTCCTCGACCGACTTGATATTGCGAATGACGGAGAGAACCTCTTTGCAGCCAAACTCATCGCAGATCTGGCGGGCCATCTCGACGTAATCCATGCGCTCGTCGATACCGTTGTCCAGCGAGCCTGACACGCAGGTCATGCCCAACGCGGAAGGAGCGTCCTCGTCGTTGGCGATGCAGACGTCGACCAACGGCAGCAGCTCGCGCATAACCTGCTGGGCGCGCTCGGGGCTCCACATCTTGCCGCGGTAGTTGAGATCGCACACGGTCAGGATGCCGCGCTCGCGAGCGCAAGAAAGCGCCTCCTTGCACGCGATCGCCATCTCCTCGGACACGGCGGGGGTCACGCCGGAGAAGTAGAACACATCGATGCCCTCGAAGATATCGTCCCAATCAAGCGCGGTATGGGAAGCCATGTTGATGGCGGAGTACTTACGGTCGTAGACACAGCCGTTGCCGCGCACGGACGCACCCACCTCGAACACGTAGCTGCCCAGGCGATCGCCCTCGCGCACCACGCGAGAGGTATCGACCCCGTAGGCAACCAGCGAGCGCAGGGCGCAATCGCCCAGGCGGTTGGCGGGGACGATGGAAACGTAGGCCGCGTTATCGCCCTGATAGGCAAGGGATAGCGCCGTGTTCGCCTCGGCGCCGCCGTAGCGCACGTCGAATTCGACGGCCTGCTCGATGCGCAGGTTGTTCTTGGGCGACAAGCGCATCATGATCTCGCCAAACGTCAGCACGCAGCTCTTCTTATCCATGGTCGCGCTCCCTTTCTCTGGTTGGAACGTTCACGTAAGGGGCCGTGGGAACCCCTATTTTGTAAATCGATTTCCCATTGCGTCTACCATTGGGAAATCGTTTTCCTAACTGATTCGTAGTATAGTGTTTGGGAACGCAGTTGCAAGAGTCTTTTTCTCTTTCATATAAAAGTGGAACCAATGCGGAGGATGTATGGCACGCGTCACCATCAAAGACATCGCGGAGCAGGCGGACGTGAGCCCTGCCACCGTATCGCGCTTTCTCAACAAGCGCTACGGCTCCATGTCGCCGGAGACCCGCGATCGCATCGCCCGGGTTATCGAGCGAACGGGCTACAAGCCCAATAACGCAGCGCGCAGCCTCCGCCTGGACCGCACCAATACCATCGGGGTCATCCTCGCAGATATCCGCAACCCCTTCTCGAGCGCCATGCTTGAAGAGCTTTCCCAGCAGGCGGCGCAACGCGGCTGCTCCATCGTCACCGCGATAAGCTCCAACAGCGCTCAGGCGGAAAAGGAGGCCCTCGAGCGCTTGGTCGACGCGGGAGTGGACGGGATCATCGTCAACACCTGCTCAAACGATCCGGCGCCGTTGAAGGCGGTCGCGACGACCAAGCCCGTGGTGCTGTTGGACCGTAACGTCGAGGGCGTCGACCTCTCGCTGGTCACCTCCAACAACGCCGCCCTTATCGATGAGCTTTTGGACGAGTTCCAGCAAGCGGGATGCACGCGTTACCACTTGCTGACCGAACGCGACGAGACCAGCTCCGTGCGCCGCGGACGCGCGGACAGGTTCGAGCGGGAGATTCGCCGCCGCGGCTTATCGGGCTGCGTGCTCGCGCTCGATCCGGACGCCGGACGTGCCGCTGCGCAAATCGACGCATGCTTGGAACCAGTCGGGACCCTCAACGACAACGCGGACGCGACAACGCTCGACAAGCCCGTGACGGGATTCATCGCCATCAACGGCCTGGTGTTCCTGCGCTTTGTAGAGGCCCTTGGCCTTACGGACACCGTGGTACCGCGCGACGCGCTTGTTGCCACGTTTGACGAATACCCCTGGAACCATGTGCTTTTTGGCGGCGTCACCACGGCCGTGCAGGACACCGCCGGCCTTGCCGCGGCGGCACTGGAGCAGCTATTCGACGCAATCGACCGGTTGGGCAAGCGCGGAGGCCGCATGCCGGCCCCCCGGCACGTTGAGGTTCCGGGCACCATCATTCCCCGCGCCTCGAGCCGCCCGTGCTAATCGACAGCCCTTAAAGCCGGTGCCGCTCGCATGCCAGGAGGCACACGCCCCCGCCATAGCCGCATTCAAAAGAATCAAAGCGATCGATATACATACCACCCACCAGCAACCTGCGGTTTCTTCTCGCCGTATCCACAACAAAACAGCAGCGAAAAACCGTTCCCTTTCGGGTTGGTCAATGAGTGCCACGAGGTGGGTAAAATCGGTTCGCAACAAGGCCACCTCCGGACTTCAAAGCCTCCTCCAGAAGCCTTCAGGCGGCTTAAGAGCGCAGCATCAAGCAACCTGGAGCACAGCTCACTCGCTTTCGCCCCGCTTCATGATTACAAATCTTAGTAGTCAGTTGCGTAAACGACAGGCGTCCTAATGTCTGGCGGCGCCACATCGAGGCGCCACACCCCTTTTGTGCCTTGCATAAAAAGTTGATCCCCGCCTCGTGGCCCTCATTGACCATCCCAAAGCGGTATTGACCTATTTTGAAACGCAAGAATCGGCTCAACAAGCCTCTCGCGCGGCGATTAAAGCAATCTCGATACTCAGCTCCGTGCGCAAAAGGCCGCCTGCGCTAGAAATCAAACGCTTTCGCGATATCGCAAGATATCAGCAAGTCTGCACGGGAATCCTGCGGCGTGGGATCGCGATTCACAATAACCAGGGAGTCACCGTTGAAGTAGCGCGTAAGACCCGCCGCCGGATACACCACCAGCGATGTTCCGCCCACAATAAGGGCATCCGCTTGCGAGATCGCCTCGATCGCGCCGATCATGACCTTCTCATCCAACGGCTCTTCGTATAAAACCACATCCGGCTTGATCTCGCCGCGACAGTGCGGGCACACCGGCGCCCCCTGGTAATCCTCGCATTCGCGCGCCATCACCCACTCCGCGTCAAAAGCGGCGCCGCAGCGCTGGCAGATGTTCCTGTGGACGGATCCGTGCAGCTCGAAGACGCGCTTCGAACCCGCCATCTGGTGCAGGCCGTCGATGTTCTGGGTCACCACCGCGTCCAGCACGCCCTTGCGCTCCAGCTCCGAAAGCTTGAGATGGCATTGGTTGGGCTTGGCGTCCAGCGCGATCATCTTGGAGCGATAGAACTCGTAGAACTCGCCGCGATTTGCCGCGTAGAAGCTATGGGACAAAATGGTCTCGGGCGGATAGGAGAACTGCTGGCGATAGAGACCGTCCTGGCTGCGGAAATCCGGGATACCGCTAGCCGTCGACACGCCCGCCCCGCCAAAAAACACCACGCGCGAATGCGTCTCGAACAGCCTGGCGAGCTCTTGCGATGCCAGTCCCTCGTCGTCGATAGCCTCTGCCATATATGCTCTCCCCTATCCGTTCGCTGCTTTTACACCTGAACGCCACACGCTAGAAATGAGCGCCGTGCGGACGCTCCACCTCTTCTTCGTCCTCGTCTTCGCAGTCGTCGGCGGCAACGCCGTCAGACCGGCCGTCCTCCTCAGGCTCGAACGCGCCTTCAAGCTCCTCGTCCGCACCTTCGAGAAACTCCGCCACGGCACCCTCCGCTTCATCGGGCTCCGGCAAAGCGCCTGGTGCCGCATTCGCAGCGGCATCCTGCACGAGTTCTTGCGCGGAATCCCCGGCAGCGGGCGCCGCGTGCGAAAACGGCATCGACGCCGCCACGGGATCCGTATCGACCGTAGCCGCCACCCCATATTCAGAAGCCAGCTGATCACCCTGCTTGTAAGACAGATACAGGCTCACCGCTGCCAGGGCCCCGGCAAACAAGGCGAGTATGCCAAAGAAGAAGTTGGCTCCAAAGATAAACCTGTTGTCCAAAACGTGGTCGCCCATGTTGAACATCTGCGTGACCTCGGCCGCAACCGCCAACAAGGCGGGCGCCAAGGGCGCAAGACGCAGGTAGCGCTTGAAATCCGCTCGACAGTCCCCCACAAGGCCGGCGATGCCGGCGGCGGCGAACAGCAGCGCCTGAACAGCCGAATAGGTAAGCAGGATCTTGGTTCCCCTCAGCTCTTCCGGAATCTGCACGCCGCTGATCAACGCATAATTCATGCCCGCAACGCCCAGGTATACCACCGCGGCGGCAAGCATGAGCCAGCACAACGCGCGGAACAGCGGCCGCGCGACGGCGCCAAAGCCCGTTTGCGGCAAGGCGCCGAAATCCTCGACGGCGGCGCGGGCAGCGCGCTCGTCCAACTCGATATCATTCGCAGCGGTCGCTTCATCAACATCGACCGCGGGGGATTCAAAGACACCCATCCTTGTTCCTTCCTCTCCGGCCAGCAACCGCCGGGTTGGGAAATGGCGCTCGGTGATGTTCTAGTATAGTGTGAGTCACAATTGGTAAACCATGAGAAACTGCGAATTTTCCTGCAATTATATTCGGAGGAACCATGACTAGCACCAACGCCGCACGCACCTGGAAGCTCGCCTCTTGGAACGTCAACGGCCTGCGCGCCGTCCTTAAGAAGGATCCCAGCTTCACCGACATCGTCCACCAGCTGGACGTCGACCTGCTCGCCCTGCAAGAAACCAAGCTGCAGGAGGGCCAGGTTGAAATCGACCTACCCGGCTACCACCAGGTATGGAGCTACGCCGAACGCAAGGGATACTCGGGCACTGCGGTATTCACGCGCGAGGAGCCCCTGTCCGTTCGCCACGCAGACAGTTTGCTGGCCTTTGCGGGAGAGGGCGATGCGGCAGACCTCTTGGCCGTCGCCGTGACCGAGGGCCGCGTCTGCGCGCTCGAGTTCGACCGTTTCTGGTTTGTGGACGTTTACACCCCCAACGCGCAAAACGAGCTCGCCCGCATCGACACGCGCATGGCATGGGACGACGCCTACCGCGCATTCCTCAAGAGCCTTGAGGACGAGACCGGCAAGCCCGTCATCACCTGCGGTGACTTCAACGTGGCGCACAATGAGATCGACCTGAAGAATCCCAAGAGCAACCGCGGCAACGCCGGTTTTTCGGACGAGGAGCGGGGCAAGTTCACCGAGCTGCTCGACGCGGGCTTCACCGACACATGGCGCAGCCTCAATCCGGATGTGGAGGGGGTCTACAGCTGGTGGAGCTATCGCTTCAACGCCCGCAAAAACAACGCGGGCTGGCGCATCGATTACTTCTTGGTGAGCGACGCCATCGCGGGCAACGTCCGCGACGCGCGCATCCGCAACGATATCTTTGGTAGCGACCATTGCCCCGTGGAGCTTGAGATCGAGCTTTAGGCCGCGCCGACGCCGATAATCAAACGGGGGCCGGCAGACGTCGAGCCCCGCGAAAACCGTTCTTGCATGCACCCCGTTCCAACTTGGGGGCTACCAGGAGGCCCGGGGTCCGCGATCAACGTCATCGGAATCCTCGCCGTGCTGCAACCGCCACTCGTCCACGCCCTCGTCGCGACGGCGCTTGCCGTCCCTGTTGCGAATAAGCGAGTACAGCGCGAACGTCGCTGCCAGAAACACCGCGCCCACGCCCACGCCGGCACCGTTGGGAAGGGGTATGCCCGCCAAGGTGGACCCCAGGGTGTCGATGCCCTCGCTTCCACCAACGGGCGTTGCGACCGAGCGCGCATCATCGGGAGCCAGGGCGACTAGCACGCCCCCGTCATCCTGCCCGCCGCGGTCCAGCGCTGCGAACAACATGCCGTTACGGTTTACCAGCAACGACGTCGCCCCGGACGCAGCGAGCGAGAACGAGTCGCCGGCAGGGCTCCAAAGCGCCGATACATCCACGGCATGAGCCGGGATGGAATCGCACTCATACACCCAAATCGAGGCCCGCTCATCCAGCGCATAGAGCGCCACACGGGCCTCGCGGACGTTTTCGCCATACGCGGTCGCCAGCAGGGGAGCTACCGGCTGGGACGGAAGGGCGCCCAGCGATGTGCCCACATCGATCGCCCCTACCTCCTCCACGGTAACGTCTATGCAGCATGCCGCCGCCGGATCCGCCGCGGTAGACGCCCAGAAGAACGCGTGCCCGCGAACGACCGCCGGTTCAAACGGAAGCGGGCGCGGCATCTCCCCGTCGATAAAGGCAAGCCTGGAGCTCGCGATAACCTGCAGCCCGTGCTCGTCCAAGCCAAGCAGCGACACCTCGCCCGACGCATCGACGGCGATCCATGCGGGGCCGTCAGCGTAATCCGGCAGCTCCGCGAAGCGACCCTCGATGGCGTCCGAGAGCTCAACCCCGTCCACCACCTCGCCCGTCTCTATATCGACCAGGCGAACCGCGGCGCTGCCGTCAAGAAGCAGCAATCGATCGGTCGCCGCCATAAGCCGCGGGGACGGCATCGCCACGGAGCGCGCGTCCATGGGAACAGCCGTCCGCCACAACGGCGACCCATCGATAGCCGCAAGCGAGAGCAGCTCCATTCCAACCGCGGTACCGGCGGCATCCAGGGCAACGAGCAGTACGTGGACCGCTCCGCCCATACTCACCACCTGCGATCCCGGCCCCCAGGATACGGCACCTTCCGGCAACGCGGGGGAGTCCGAAATCCACGCCTCGGCAAGCGTCTCGTCATAGACTGCGATCTGGCCCGTCGAAAGCACGACGGCCAGGGTCGCCTCCATAAAGATAGGATGCGACCCGGCGCAAGGTGCCGAAGGAAGCTCGACGCCCCCCAGAAGCTCGCCGGTCGCGGCGTCGATGCGCTGAAGGGTCGAATCGGCGAGCGCATAGAGAAACGTGCTCTGGCCAACCTGACGCAGGGCCATCTCTCCCACGGAGCCGTCAAGCTCCGCGGTCCACGCAGCCGAATCGCCCGTCGGCGCCTTCACTGGCACCGCACCGGGCGCGATGCTGCTGCGTGCCGTGCTCGCGTAACCCGGCCAAGCGGTAAAGGGAGCGTTGAACTCCGCAAGGACGTCGCCTTGCGGCTCCTGGCCCTCCGATACCGCGAAGGCCGGAACCGGGCCCATAAGGGCGCAACCTGCCGCCGATGCAACAGCGAGCAACGCCGTGCGCCGCGTGACCGCTGCGCAGTCCCCCGCCGTACCGGCGACGAGCAACTGGTCCCCGCCAGTCTGCTGCCTTCTCGCGTCCGCCATGGGGCGCTCCCTCCTTATCCAAGCACGGCTCTCAGCCGCAACTTCTCATGCAAACGTTTTTTCAAGCACCATTGTATCCAGCGCGGTATGCCGAACGACCCGCGAGCACAGCGCCCACACATCCTTGCGCTCATATCGTTATTGTTTGCTTACGCTGCCCCCTAGCGCATCGATGCACCAGGGGCTGCGGTATCATCGTGGAGCACAGCGCGCAGCATCTCGACGGCGCGCGAAAACCAACCAACCGGGGGCACGCATGAACGCAACCGCAATCATTCTCGCCGCGGGCGAGGGCACTCGCATGAAATCAAACCATGCAAAGGTAAGCCACAAGATCTTGGGCAAGCCCATGATCCAGTGGGTTGTAGACGCAACCATCCAAGCCGGATGCGAGCGCGTCATCGTCGTTGTTGGCAGCCATGCAGACGAGGTCCGCTCGATCCTTAGCCAGGCATACGCACAATCTCCCGTGCAGGTAGAGACCGTCGAGCAAACCGAGCGCCTGGGCACCGGCCATGCCGTGCGCGTCGCTCTGGACGCTTGCGGCGTCGATTCCGGTCCCGTGGTGGTCCTCAACGGCGACCTTCCTCTTATCCAGGCCGATACCGTTCGCATGTTCGCCCAAACCGTAGCGGACGAAACGCTTGCGGCCACCGTCCTCACCATGACCCCGCCCGACCCCTTTGGCTACGGCCGCATCGAGCTCGATGGCGACGGTGTGATCGCGCGCATCATCGAGCAGAAGGATTGCACGCCGCAACAGGCCGCGGAGCTTCTTGAATGCAACGCCGGGTGCTACGCCTTCGACGGCGCCCTGCTTGCCGCCCACGTAGGCGATATCGCCTGCGACAACGCGCAGGGCGAGTACTACCTGCCCGACATGCTCGAGATCCTCAAATCTGCCGGCCATGCCGTCGGTATCTACCACTGCGAGGACTACCGCGACGGGCTGGGAGTGAACTCGCGGTCGCAGCTGGCACAGCTCACTGCCATCGCGCGTGACCGCATCAACGACCAGCTCATGGCGCAGGGCGTCACCTTCATCGACCCCGCCCAGGCATGGATTGGGCCCGACGCCACCATTGGACGCGACACCGTGGTGTGGCCCCAGACCCACCTGATCGGCAACACGCATGTGGGTGAGGACTGCCAGCTTGGCCCCAACACGCGCCTTACCAACGTGGTCGCCGGCGATCGCTGCTCGCTTGACGAAACCGTGGGAATCGACGCCGTTATCGAAAACGACGTCACCTGCGGACCGCGCTGCTACCTGCGCCCCGGCACCCATCTGCTAGACCGCGCGCACGTAGGAACCCACGTTGAGATCAAGAAATCCACCATCGGTGAGGGCTCCAAGGTTCCGCACCTCTCCTACATCGGCGATACAACCATGGGCGCTGGCGTAAATGTCGGCGCGGGATCCATCACGTGCAACTATGATGGTAAGAATAAGCACGCAACCACCATCGGTGACCGCACCTTCATCGGCTCGGACACCATGATGGTCGCTCCGGTCAACATCGGGTCAGATGCCATCACCGGCGCGGGCGGCACCATCACCAAGGATGTCCCTGACGGCGCACTTGCCATCGAGCGTACCGATCAGCGCATCATAGAGGGTTACACCGAGCTCAGAAGGGCTCGTCTGTAATATAGTAAGAAGCGCACCGGCACAGGCAGCCAAAGCAGCAACGAACAAAGGAGCAAGGGAAATGCCGACAACCGATCCCAAGAAGACGGTGGATATGAACAAGATCCTCCGCGTCTATTCGGGTTCTTCCAACCGTCCGCTGGCAGAGAAGATCGCGGGCCTGCTGGGGGTGGAGCTCTCCGGCCTCACGCTGAAGCAGTTCGCCAACGGCGAGATCTACGCCCGCTACGATGAGACCGTCCGCGGCGCCGACGTGTTCCTGATCCAGTCCGTTGCAGGTGCGAACGTCAACGACATGCTGATGGAGCTCCTTATCGCCACCGATGCCGCCAAGCGCGCCTCCGCTCGCTCCATCACCGCGGTCATCACCCACTACGGCTACGCACGCCAGGACCGCAAGGCCGGCCCGCGCGAGCCCATCACCGCCCGCCTGGTCGCCAACCTGCTCGAGACCGCAGGCGTGGACCGCATCATCACCCTGGACCTGCACCAGGGTCAGATCCAGGGCTTCTTCGACATCCCGGTGAACCATCTCTCCGCGCTGCCGCTGTTTGCCGACTACTACAACGAGATGAACTTCGACACCGACAACCTGGTCGTCGTCTCTCCCGACGTGGGCCGCGCCAAGGCCGCCAAGAAGCTCTCCGACATGCTGGGCTGCAGCCTCGCCATCGCCCACAAGGGCCGTCCGCGCCACAACGCCGCAGAGGTCATGGGCATCATCGGCGACATCAAGGGCAAGACCTGCATCATCAACGATGACATGATCGATACCGCTGGCACCCTGTGCGCCAACGTCAAGGAGCTCAAGGCCCTGGGCGCCGGCGACATCTACGTGTGCGCCACCCACGGCATCTTCTCCGGTCCCGCCATCGAACGCCTCAACGACGCCCCCATCGTGGAGTGCGTGGTCACCGACGCCATCCCTGTTGAGACCGGTGG
This sequence comes from Collinsella sp., assembly GCA_048207125.1. Taxonomy (GTDB): domain Bacteria; phylum Actinomycetota; class Coriobacteriia; order Coriobacteriales; family Coriobacteriaceae; genus Collinsella. The sequence continues at coordinate 16,626 of DBEWRE010000061.1, read as the reverse complement.
CAAGATCAAGACCATCTCCGTTGCCGGCGAGTTCGCCGACACCATCAAGGCCGTGTACCACGAGCGCTCCGTCTCCTGCCTGGTGGGCGGCGATTTCGCGCTGTAATCAGACGGCGTCGAATGGCTTACGCGGCCGCCCAGCCGCGCACATCCAAGCATTTACAGGAAGTCCCAGCTTTGCGGCTGGGACTTCCTTCTTTTTAGTTCTTCACCAACGCACGGACGAGCGCTCTCTCGGTCGCACGCGCCCCATTGCACCAACGGTGCGTGCAAAAGTGAAGGGTAATTGCATCGTTTTTGGAATTTGTTGAGTAGGCCGCTTTCACTTGAGCGTTTCCCATTACGTTTACTAATTGCTACAGGAATGGTATACAAATGATTTCTAGAAATTGATGCAATTATCCTTAAGAACTGCGCAGGGAGTCTGTCGGCGGGGAGGCAGAAGCCATCAAGCAGTTTGGCGAAATACAGGAGAGTCTCCGGACAAGGCTACTCCTCGCCCAAACCCCCTTGATTGCATCAATCGGAGATAAGCTGGTCGTCGGCCTTGCTGCGCCTCATAAGAGCGGCGATTCCAATCACCGCGGCAAGGAATCCCAAACCGCCCAATACTATCGGTCCGTATACCAACATCCAACTTTCGCCCGTCTGCGGTAACAAATCAGATCCACCTGCAGAGGGGCCGCTAGGGTCGCCGCCGGGCTTGTTTCCGCCTGGCTCATCGGGATCGTTGGGGCCATCTGGCTCATCAGGTCTACCTGGATCTGTTGGTTCGTCCGGGTCTACCGGCTTGTCGGGATCGACTGGCTTGTCGGGATCCGTCGGCCTATCGCCACCTCCAGGCCCCTCGCCTCCATCCTCTTGAGCAATGAACCTCCAGTTCAGTGGGTATTCGATAAACTGGTGCTCATTTTCCAAACTCGTTGGCACCTCAATCAGCAACATGAGATTTATGGAATCGGGGGCGCTGAACGTTCCCACCTTTACCGCTGCCTCGGTTATTTCCATCAACGATCCACGTGCCGCCACATCGTTATCCACCAGCAATGAGAAATCGACATCGTTAAGCTTCTCAGCATCCGCCTCGCTGCATTCAAGGCGGACAAAGATGCTCACGGGAGCCGTAGGCCTGTCGATGCGGATGCTCGTATCATGCTCCAGCGTATCCCCGGGCATAACGCTCTCAAACCGCATGAAGACGTCCTGCTCTTCCAAGCCCTCGCCATGCCATGCCTTCCGAGTTCCGTCGTACACCACTGCCTTCTCGGCCGCATACGCCGGTTGAACCGAAGATGAAGCAAGCACGAGCATAGCAACAAGCAGAAGAAGCGCACGATGAATTGGAGCCTTGCCCAAACCGCTATCCATCTTTTACGCTCCCTTCCTTGTCAGCGTTCCGTCTTCTCCTGCCACAAGACCGCTCGACTCACTCCAAACCTCGTTGAATGCATTCTTCGCAGTCCCCTCGGCCTGCAGTGCCTGCGACGCGATATCGACCACCAGCTTCTTTCCATCAGCAGGCGTGCCGATCTGCGACGCGCTTTTGATTAAATCCCCCGTGCCCTGCTTCTTGCCCACGGGCATCGACCAATAGTAGAAACCGTCGTTACCTTTGAGCCAGCAGGCATTGGTCTGGGAGTCAGGGCCCATTTCCCCCCACGTGATCGAATAGTCGCCTTCGCCGTTCTCGCCTACGGCAACGGGAGCATCCCATAATTGATTACCGCTTCCATCCTCCCAATACACGGAGACGGACGCACGAAGATATGCGGACAGGGTTCCCGTATTCTGAATCGAGACGTTTTCCTTCACCGTATAATCGGTCTCAAAGGTCTCGTTAATCTGGGGTTTCACCGATCCGGAAGAAAAGAGATTCGTCACACCATCGGTTTGCGAGAACCATGCAAGGGTGCCGCCGGCGATAGAGGCAACCAGTACCATACCCGCCAACAACCCCGTAAGTCTCAAGGACGAGGAGGCTCGATGGCTGCGAGCATGCTGGGCGCATCCGCCCTCTGAGCGAGAGGACGCCGCATCCCCGTCCTCGCGGGAGCGCATATGCTTTCCGCTGTATCCAGGCATCACTTAGCACCCCCTGACATCACGGTTGCCCCTTGGCCAAATACATTCTTTGTGCGCGCCTCGCCATCAAGGTAGTTGTTGTTGGTCAGCGCGTTGGTCACCTTCGCAACGCCCTCGCTCTTTATAAGCACAACGTTCTCTGGCCTGCCTTCGACCGTCATGCCGTTCTCAACAAACTGATAGCCGGGGGTATAACGCCATCCCCAACCGGTCTCTTGTACGCGGTAGTAGCCCCAAGGCAGGTTGAGCACAGCGCGAGCCTGCGCGGTGTCGCCTTGAGCCACGGCGGTTAGCACCACCGCTGCAGACTTGGCATCCTGTTTGTCCGTACCGTCTGGGTTGCATTCGGTAACAAGGAAGGTGAACGTGGAGCCAGCCGCCGATGCCGGGGCGGTTTTCTCTATTACGAGCGAGCCAGCGGTATCGAACGTGAACACCGCATCGCCCTTGCGGTCTTGTCCCAAATGACCGGTCAGCTTGACGTCGAGCGGCTTGGCGTTCGAGAAGTCAAAGGTATCGTACAGAGCCACCGCCCTATCGTTAACCGGGCTTGCCGCCCAGGAGCCATCCTGGCCCTTCGCATAGTGAACCTCGTCCATATGAATGGTGAGCTCGCTTCCCGTATACAAGGTATCGGGACCAAAGGCGATCTTCACCGCCGGCTTTGTTTCGTCGGGCTTTTCCGTCGCGAGTTGCCCCGGATCAATCTGCCACACCAGGTTCTTGGCATCGTAATGAGCGCCCTTGTCGTCGCGAGCGTTGAAGCGATGCGTCACGGGGTAGAGATCCATCTTGGTCGCATTCGCATACTGCAGTTGCTCCACAATGCCCTTGCCCGCCTGACCATCATGGTCAACTCCACAGAAGTCCTCCCATGGAACGGTGCTATCATCCCCTTTCTTCCACTCCCATTCGCAAAAGAGCTCGCGATACCGTCCATCATTGTTGACCTTCTCGAGTGCGCCCTCTATAGCCGCGGTCTGCTCACCGCCCACCACGGTCGCCTGCTGCTCTTCGGTTGTCACGATGGGGTTGCCATCCGCATCGAACGTGGGGTTGCCGTTCTCGTCCAGCACCGGCTTTTGCACCTTTACGGTATCGACGAACTTGGTGGGGTCATCCCCGTCGATCTCGACTGTCGAGGTCTTACCGTCCGGGAAATGATAGACCACGGTGTAGACCTGCATCTTTTGGTACACGGCGGTATACAGGTTGCCCGCGAACACCTCGTCGCCCGTCACGCGGTTGCCGGCGACCGGGACGCCGTCCACATTGCCCCCATCATCGATGCCCTTGTAATCTTTGTACCAGCCGAGGAACTTGTAGCTGCCGACCGGATCGGCGACCAAGGCCACATAGGCTTGCTTGCCCTGCGCACCTTCCGCCACCTTGACCTCGGCACGACGATGACTGGTCGTGCCCAACTCCGTGTCGATGTTTGAGTTCACGCGAACGTCGACCTTATCGCCCTCGCCGCCAATCGCAACCACGCGGTACACCGGCCACAACTCCATGGAATGCTCGACCACTGTAAGCTCATCGACCATCTTGCCCTGATCGGCGGCATCGAACATCAGGTAGTCGGACCCTGCCGCGGGCTTCTGCTCACTCCAACCGACCAACACGGAGTCCTTGGGGGCAAAGTGAGCGGCGGGCGCCTTGCCCAAAAGATCGCCGGCCTGCCTCTTCACGGTCTTGATGGATTCGGGCTCACCCGCAGGACGCACGTGGTAGACGACGTCGAGCTCGACATCCTCCTTTGCCTTGTAGTTGGCGACGATGACGTGCTCCGTTCCGGCGATGATGTCATAGGAGAGCGTTGCGTTGGCGTTGCTCACCGGCTTGCCGCCCTCCGCGACAGGACGGCCATTCTCGTCGACGGTAGAGAACGTCTCAATCACCGTGCCCTCGGGGCGCTCGATGGTCCAAGACGTAAGCTCGTAGGCGGCCGCCGTTCCCTGATCCACATCGGCAGACGCCGTGACGGTCTTGGTTCCGTCTTTATTTATCTCCACGTCATCGAGCTTGGGGGCGATCGTGGGGTCGGCGGGATCGGTCAAGGCGGTGCCGCGCGTGATGTTGGTCGTGGTCTTGCAGCCGTAGTCCGCATACACGGGATACAGCGTCATGGGGCGATCGCAGAGACGATTTTCCTTGACCAAATACGGCTCGATTATGTCGATGGATACCTTCGCCGTACGCGTAGCCTCGTCATAAAGACGCTCGTATTCGCCTTTCGTCATCGTGCCCGCCGCGAGCTCGTACTTGTCAATCCAGCCCAAGAATAGCTTGTCGGTCTTCTTGCCCTGCATGTATTCCTTTGTTGGAGCGCTACCTATATCCGCCGTCAGACCATTGGGCTTCTCTTCAAGCTTGGCGCTCGGATAATCCTGGAATCGGAAGGTATACGTGGAGTCGGTATAGATGAAGACCCTTTGGAATCCGTCCACAAACCCGGCCTCCGCATCCAGCGCGCAATCAGAATATGCGCGGTTCACGACCTTATCCACATCCTTGCCTTCTTCGTTCTTCGCGCCGTCAACGAAGGTCACATGCGCAACGATATGGGCTTCGTAAGCATAGTCGGCGGTGGTCAGATGGCCACCGGTCTTCCAGGGATTTGTTCCTTTCTCAATACCACCTTTACCCTCCTTAATCCACGACCAACCGATGAACCCGAACCCGTTAGGGTCGGTCAACTCCGCCTCGAGCTTGAATGGCGGAGTACCAGCAACCCAAGGATCACCGGACATATGGATACGCGCCGAGTTGGGGAAATCGAACGTCGCCACGATGTCATATTCTCCCACTTGCCCGTCAGCGACGTTGTGCCCATACACGTCATAATGGGATACAACGCCTTTCGAAAGCTTCGTCGTTGCATCGTCTTGGTCTACATGCGACTTGATCTTGTTAAGAGACCAGTGATCGACCTTCTCCTCAAAGAACACGGGCCCTTGCAGCTTATCGAAGCTCGAGCAATACGTCTTCCACCGCTCTGTATACAGACGCGGATTGTCAGGGTCCTGCCATCCGGGAACTTTGCTCTTCAAGTATGCGGCCGCGTAATAATCAACACGATACTCGAAGCGCGCAAAGTAGTAATGCTTTTGCGTCAAATCGACGCCATCGGGAATAACAACGGGAGATTCATTGCTCAGTTTTCTGCCGAACTCGTACTTATATGCTGCAGAGCTTTCCCCTGCAGCATTGTAAACAACACCAGGCACTTCCGTGTAGACCGGTTCACCCTTTTCGTTCTGCTTCACTTCATACCAGCCCAGGAAGCGATATCCGTCGGGCAGCTTGCCCTCGGGCATAAGGCTTCCATCGGCGTTATATCCCTGAACGTACAGGACGTACTTACCGTTCTCCGCCTTCACGTCGGCCTTCAGTACGCCTTCTCGTTCATTCAAGTCGGGTTTAGCTGAATCGAGCTCGTGGCCCTCTGCAACAACAACAATGTTTTCCATGACAGCCGATGTGTACACCGGATAGAGATCCATCGGACGCTCAATCGGTTCGCCACCCTCGAAGAATTTTCCCTTCTCTTTCCTCTCACTCACCCAACCAGCAGACACTTCGGTCCAACCCGCAGAGCCTCCTTTTTCGGCCTCCGGGTTGCGCTCTGTAGTCCAACCAAGAAATTGCGCGTCTCCATCCTCGCCGTCGGGTATGACGGGAGCAGTCACGACAGGAAGCGCCTCCTGATGGTTGTACCAATCGTCATCCAAGACGGGGTTGTCCTCGGAGGCGGATGTATTCTTGTCGATTACGTTCCCGTTCACATCATGGAACAGCACCTGAGCCTGGTAATAAGCCACGAACAGGTCATTGTCCTTGAATCCTGCCGCCGTCGCCCCGCCGGTGCCCGAGTTCTTCGCCGTGTACTCAGCCTCGGTCGACACCTGCTCGGCCTGCGGTTCGGCAGGCACGATCGGGTCGAAAAACGCATGGCTGCCACGCTTGACTCGGTTGGTCGTCACGCCCTGCTGGCGATACCAGCCCATAAAACGGTACGCTCTATTCCGCTCGTCGGACACATCGGGCGTGAGCGACTTGCCATCCTCGCCCACATCGCCCGCCTCCACCGTTTCCGCCTTGAGGGTGAGGGCGGTCTCGTTGGCGCTCACCGCCTGCACGGCGAAATCGTACGGGTCAGATGTCGACCGCCTCGCCCCCATGGAGGTGGGCTCCATGGTCACGCTGCCAGCACCAGGGAAATCAAGCGTCGCCTTAATCGAGGCGCCATGCACGGGAATGCCCAGGTAATCGTCCATGACCCACTTGTTGACATGGGGTTCAAGCCGATTGTCGATCTTCGAGTAGCGCAGCTCATCGCCCTCGAAATCGTAATTCTCGCCCTCCCAGAACGTGCGGTCAGCATACTTCGCATCATCAACGATGGGACCGTAGCCAAAGCCTTCGGCGGACCTTCCGTCGCTGTGGTTCAAGCCCAGCCAATCGCCCAGCGCGCGCACGTAGCCCTTTGGATGCGGCTTAATCGCGCTGTCCCTGCCCACGATATCATTACGCTTGAAATACGCGTTCTCCAGGTAGGTGTCTTCTTCCCAGTCGCGCTCGACTAGACCGGCAAGGTACACATTGCTCTGGATAATGGGGATCACCGCGATGGAGTTCCATTGGAACGACTCCATGTTACCTGCGTAGTGGCACCGGATGACCTGGCTGGCATTGGCCCCCTTGTTGGAGCTTTTTGCATGGGCGATGATCCCGCCCACGTAGCCAATGTTACCCGATCCCACTCCGACGTAGTTGGCGACCCACGTATGAACCCATGCCGTCGAGAAGCAGTCCACCACGTCCGTATCGTTGGTATAGCCCACGACACCACCGGCATAGATACCCTGGCCGGCCACGGCGCCTACCGCCACCTCGTAACGGTTGTACACCTCGGTCTGATATAGATAATTTCCCTCGGCGTCGCGCGTGTACACGGATAGGCCCGGGTTGTTGGCGCGATCTGCATAATACTGCTCGTTGGGCAGCACGCGGCAGTACTCGATCTCAGAGTTCTCGGCGGAACCCACCAGAGCGCCCAAATACAAGCCCTCGCCACCCAAGCCGGACACGCCGATGACCGAATTGTTGACCACGCGCCCGCCCTGGACCGTGCAGTCGTACATGCGCGAACCATCGGTCATCTCGCCGGCGATCATGCCTCCCATGAGGCCGGCGTTGGTGATGAGCGAGACCGCGTTGTTCGCCGGGGTGACCGACATGGTGCAGTCGACCATGCGAACCGACTCGATGCGGGTGTTCTTGGCGCGACCCACAAGCACGCCACCGCAGTAATCCGCCCCGATATAGCAATTGCGAAAATGGATATCGTGGATATATGCGCCATCGGTGAACGAGAACAAACCCGTGTTTGCCGCCGGCTTCCACAGGTTGCGACGGTAATCGAGGTGGACGATGTAATGACCGCCGCCGTCGAAGCTCCCCTTGAAGGGATGGTCCTTGGAGCCGAAGGTGAGCGAGCCCAGCTCGGAGATAATCTCGTCGATCTTCTCGGGATTTTTGGAGAAGTCGATATCGTTGGTGAGGACGATATCATGCGTGTAAGATGCCTCACGAGACAGCTTGATTTGGGCGATGAGCTCGTCGACGCTACCAACCTCGACGGTTGCCGCGCGCGCTGCTGCAGGAGCTGCGCACACAGCGGCCAGCGCCAAGACAATGGCAGCGACGATTCGGATGGCACTCGGACGCCAGGATTTAGTTATGCTTTGTTTAGTCATCATTCCGGCCACCCCTCAACATCTAGAACCGTCGTCGCGTTGTGCTTGCTCTGCACCGCCCCGGCTTGCGCCGTTAACGTGTAACCGCCTTTTCCGTAGCGATCCTGGGCCGACTGCGAGTCAACCGTCAGCTCCGTGATAAGCGCGGGAGACGTATCCCCCGGCTCGAGGGGCACATCAAGATACAACCACTCGCCCTCTTTAATCCAAGACGAACTTCCACCGGCGAAGGCGCACAGATCGGAAATATCCTGCTCGCCATCTTGGGAGGTCACGGCAAACCCAAGCTTCACCCGCACCCAAACAGGCTGCGGACCCGTGTTTTTGGCATACACGCTTCTATCCACGTGCACCTCGCCGGTGGGAATTTCTTCACCATCAACTGCGGGAACCTCTTTTCCCGCGGCATCATGCGTGGTTATGATCAATTCGATATCCACGCCATCAAACTTGATGCTTCCCTTGGCGGGATATTCGCGCACAAGAAAAGAAAAGGCCTGCGATGTAAGGAAAATCGCCAGGAGCGCCAGGCATGCGGCTGCCGCCAACATGCCTGCACGTTTTTTTCTGGACGATAAGGCTTGGACGGAAGGAGCCGCCTTTTCGTAAGAAGCCACGTCACCGTCTTTGGATGGTTCCTCGGGCTGGTCTTTGTCCTCGGCACCATTCTCGTTCGTAGGCAGCTTTTCAGCGTCTTCGATTTCCTTATCACCAAGAGCATTCAGTTCGCGTTTGTCCGCATCGCAGCACATTACGCAGGCCTTCCCTATTCCGGCAACATTCGAATACCGGCAAACCCCTATTCATTCATCGATTCTTAGATGTATCTAATTCTCATCTGCCCAATTCTTAGCTTTAGAAATGATTTCATTTTTCGTCTTTGCTTCGTTTTGACCAGAGAGCTCTTTTTGCGAAGCGCTCGCAAGGTACGCTTTCACTTCGATTGTCTTGCCTACGCCAAGTACAAAATTATTATTTGCGTAAACCTTATCGAAAACCTCGCCGGTATATTTATCTTTTAAGCCGTCTGCATCATGAACGAGCTGCGCCATGCCCTTTTCGTCAATTGCCTGGGAATTCGACCCTATGTAGACAAACAGGCCGTCCTTATAGCAACGTCCATGATTCTCAGCGGGAATAGTTACATCTTTATCCCCGCCATAAAGAGTCGCATGATCGGTTACCGGCGCCCAGTTCTTCCCCAATACAAAGTAAGCGTCATTCCCAAGTCCGTTTTCCACCTCTACAAATACGAAAGCGTCCTTGGAGCCCTTACCAATGCCGACGTTGGGATTTTTCGGAACAATAGAGCCCGGTGTGATGGGGGAGTTTTCTTCCCATTCAGTCTCCACTATCCACTGATCACCTTTCTCGTTGTCCTCATCGCCCCCTTCTTGAGGGTTGTTGGAATCTGGCTTTTTATCCGGCTCTGTAATACCGCTACCGTCGGTAAACGTATTAGTCTTCTCCGTGGTTATGCTAAACCACGCCATGACACCTCCGCCCACGGCCAAGATGCAGCAAAGCGCGAGCGCTACGAGGAGCCCCGTTCTTTTGCGATTCTGTTGTCTGTTCTCCATGGTCGCCGTCCTCCTTTTCTCGGACTTTCCTTCCATCTATGGCCAAGACGCTCAACGCGCCTACAGTCACCTCATATGTTTGGGCGGCGCAGCATGACGGCCCCGCCCGTAGCTGGTCTTTTCTTCCTTATTCGATTCAAAGAGTTCAATCAGAATGCTCACGGCAATTACCGCCGCGACAAGGGACACCGTGATATATATCCCCGGCGCATGCGTTACAAAGTTGTTGATATAGCCCAGATAAGGGATGCAGAACACGACCACGCCCACCAGCTGCGACCACGCAACCGGAGCGGCGTCAGGGGAAATATTGCCGTCGCCGTCCACGTTGGCGATGCCGTGTGTGCGGAACGTCTGCGCCTGCCCATCGATCTCAAATACCTCATGAGTGACCAGGGTTCCAGACTCAAGCTCGAAGGTAATCGCATCGCCGGGCTTCACGTCATTGGGATCGACGTCGCGGACATACACCAAAGAACCCACGGGAAGTTCGGGCTCCATCGAACCCGTCAAAACCGCATATGGCGTCAATCCCGCTATGCGGACTCCAGCGAAGGCTATGGCGAGAAGCGCCGCAATCACCATAAGAACGGTAAGCACGGCGTTCCAAATCCGAGCGAACACTACAACATCATCCCAAGCATGCTCGGCACGGGCGCACAGCAAGGCAGGGGGCACCCTAAAAGGCGTCCCATATCCTCGCCATTCTCCCTTGGGCGAGCATAATTCCCCGTTATATCTGCAATTAGAACTCATGCATTTTTTTATAGAAAGAATGCATAGGCTCTTGTTTTATATAGCACTCTTCTCGTGTTAACAAAAGTCAATTTCTATAAGTGGCCTTACGTCTTTATGAGAGCGGACGGTTATTATCCTTTACACTCATCCAAAAACTGCTGCACCTTAACTAGCATTCGCCCCGTATTTTGTGAGAATACGCATGCTTTAGCTATCATTTTGTCAGCAATATGTCGCTTGTACACAAACAGTTTTATCGAACAAAGGGACTGCGGGGTTCTTACGCAGCGTGTCTGCACTTTGTCCATTAATGGACTTTATTCAATATTGTTCAGATTCTATAAGAATAGGGGCAGCTACCTCATGCACGGGTAGCGGCCCCTCTCAACGGTCTGTTTATGTATCTCGTCCGTCTACAGGACGTACTCCAGCTGGCAGTCCATAGGCTCGCGCAGCACGGACTCCTCGTTGTACTCTTCCGCCTCAACGCAACCCATATGCTCGTAAAATGCCTGGGTTTCAACAGCAGAGTGCGACGAGATGTAAAGCTTCTTCACGCCCAGGTTGCGTGCGAAGTCCGCCGCGAGCAAAAAGAGCACCGCGCCCATACCTCGCCGGCGCATATCGCTCGATACGTGCAGGCTGGTAAGCTCCATGTACTGGCTCTCGCTGCCAAAGGTCTTGCGCTCGACGGATGCAAATCCCTTTAGTTCATCGTCCACAAACGCGCCCCATACAACGCCGCCGCCGGCAAGCGTGTTCTTAAGGCATTCAACCAGGTAGGAGTAGTCGCTATCCGACCAGTCATCAATAAACGGATCGGCAAGCACCGTCCACTCCCCATCGACCTTGCGCTTGCAATCGGTCACAACCTGCTTGCGTTCAAAATGATCGAACAGCTCGACGACAAGCTCGTTTGCGGTGAGCTCGCGATACTGCGGCATGACCAAATCCTTTCCGAAAAAAATGAGCGTATGTTCACAATAGTAACGTGCAATTGGCAAATTCGGCAAAACTGCACGCCTTTAGGTTCCTAACGTTCGACGCATCGGACATTTTTGCATGTAATCGCACCGCCACCCTTTGACAGCGCCAAACGCCACGGGCAACATAGACTGCGCAACAAAGAAGACAGCAGCATGCAGACAACAGCACGCAAGCTACGTATACAGGAGGCAGCATGGCAGCAGCCACGCCTAAAAAGATTCGCATGGTCGCAGGCCTGGGCAATCCAGGTGACGAATACGAGAACACCCGTCACAACGCCGGCTTCAAAGCCATCGACGAGCTCGCACGCCAGGCTGGCGTCACGTATTGGAAAAACCAGCTGGGTGCAGAAGTCGCCACCATCCAGGTGCACGATCCAGAGGCAGAGGGCGGACGCCGGGAGGTCCTTCTGGTCAAACCGCAGTCCTTCATGAACACCAGCGGCGGTCCCATCTCCAAGCTGTGCGCTCAGAACAAGATCACGGTCGAGGAACTGCTGGTTATCCATGATGAGCTGGACATTCCCGAGGGCGATGTGCGCGTAAAGGTTGGCGGCGGGCATGCCGGCCACAATGGCCTGCGCTCCATCATCGATAAGATGGGCAGCCGCGACTTCAGCCGCATCCGCACGGGCATTGGCAACCCTCCGGGTCGCATGGCGGTCGCCGACTTTGTTCTCAAGCAGTTCCGCCCCAAAGAGCTGGAAGACTTCGAGAACACCTGCGCTCGCGCTGCGGACGCCGCGGGCCTAGCCCTTACCCAGGGCGTTGTCTACGCGCGCGACCACGTCAACGGCGGTGCCGCCAGCAACGGCAAGCACTAATTCGCCGCGCGCCCGCGCTAAACGCAGCGAATGCTTGCCACGTCTTCATACCCCTCGGGCACGCTGGTGGTTAGCACCTCCACCTGGTCCAAAGATGCAAAACTCACGGGCGCCACTCGTCCAAACTTGCTCGCATCCGCCAGCACAAACCGGCGGGCACTACGGGCTAGCGAGGCGCGTTTTACCTGCGACTCCTCGCGCTCTGGACTGGTGCACCCTGCTTGCAGGTCAATGCCGTTGGCACCCCAAAACCCCAGCGTAAAGTTATAGCGCTCCAAGGCGTCAAGCGCCTCCGGGCCCACCATCGCAGACGTGGACCCCTTGAGCTCGCCGCCCAGCAGCACCACCGTAAAGCCGCGCTGCGCCAAGGTGAGGCCGTGCACGGCGGAGTTGGTCACGTAGAGCGCGTCCTTCTCCGTAAGGCAATCGACCAGCACCTTGGTGGTTGAGCCGGAATCCACGTACACGCAGTCATGCGGGCCCACCAGCGACGAGGCGTAGCGCGCCAGACGCTGCTTTTGGTCCGCATGCAAACCAGAGCGCTGCTGCAGGGTAAGGTCATAGCTCACGTGCGCGTCTTCCAGGCACACCGCGCCGCCGTGCACCTTGGTAAGCTTGTTGAGGCTGTCCAGCTTATCCAGGTCGCGGCGCACCGTGGACTCAGAAATTCCCAAGTCGCGGGCAAGCTCCGCCACCGTCACCGTACCAGATGCGTTGACCTTCTCAACTATGCGCGCAAAGCGCTCCTCTGCAAGCATGGCCTAGCGCTCCTCCGGGTACACAACGCCCCAGTCGGCGCGCAGGCGCGTCATGATATCCATCACGTCCGCAGCGATATCTATCAGCCCCGCCTTTGAGGCGTCGCCCGCGACGGCAGCCTCAAGATCGGCCATCTCATAGCACAGCGCGTAGGCTTCCTCGCCCGCCTGCACAATCTCGCGGCGACCGTCCTCGGTCCACACAATGGTCGCGGTATCGGCGCGCGGGTACTCGCTCACCTCGATATAGCACTTGTCAAAGCTGATGACGGAGCGCTTGGGCTGCTTTGAATGCAGGCTCAAGCTAAACACGCCCAGCTGGCCCTCCGCGTTACGGGTAACAAAACCGCTGGTCTGGTCCACGCCGGTTGAGGCAAGGTTTGCCAGCGACACAACCTCGGTGGGCGCGCTGGCCATAAACAGACGGGCGATCGAGAGCGCGTACACGCCAATGTCCAGCATGGCGCCGCCGGCAAGGTTGATGTTGTAGAAGCGGTTGGTAAGGTCGCCGTACTCCTTGTAGCTGCCAAAGTTGATCTGCGCCAGGTTCATGGCACCAAACTCGCCGCTGTTGGCGCGGCGCACCAGCTCCTGGTACAGGGGCATGTGCAGAATGGTGGTAGCGTCCATAAGCACCACGTTATGCTCGCGGGCGATGGCACGGGCCTCGTCCAGCTCGGCGGAGTTCAGCGTAATCGACTTCTCGCACAGCACGTGCTTGCCCACAGCCAGGGCATCGCGCAGGTAGGTGATATGCGTGTTGTGCGGCGTAGTGATATAGATGGCGTCGATGTCGGGGTCCGCGTAGAGCTCCTCATACGACTCATACACGCGTTCAACGCCGTAGCGCTCGGCAAACGCCACGGCCTTCTCCTGCGTGCGGTTGGCAACGCCTGCGAGCTTACGGCCGGCAAGCGCCAGCGATTGCGCCATCTGGTTGGCGATCACGCCGCATCCAATAACGGCCCAGCGCAGATGAGGCGCGCAGAACACGTCATCGGGAAACGGCTTGTTGGCCACGCTTGCAAACGCGGCCTTGACGGCGGCCGCAGAATCAAGCGGCGCGGCGGTATTCTGGTCCATACTGCATCCTCTCTCCCATGGGCCCTTGTGCAGGCCCCGCCTATGGACGAATATCCCAATCGCTCCTGTTCGCCCACATCATCTGTGCTCATTATTGCTCAGTTTTGACGTTATTTGGACGATGAATTGCGTAGATACGCCATCTTCTTCCAATTTTCATCATTATCAGTCACCATATCGCCAGCCGCATCACCCACCGATTCACGTGGTCGCGTTTGGCGGGTTTGTCTCTTTAAGCGGCGCCGAACGCTCCTTGAGCGGGGGTATACTTAACGCTGTATGCGTGTTTGTCGTCTGGCACGCATATCTATGCATTCGTTTGCAATTTGGGGTATGCGGCAACACTTGTTTTCGCATCTCCAGAAGGTAGAGAGGGGTTCTATGTTTCAGATCCTGAAGAAGACGCAGTTCTCGGAGAAGGTCTTCGAGTTCCGCGTCCACGCCCCGAGGATGGCTAAGAAGGCTCACGCCGGCCAGTTCCTCATGGTGCGCATCGACGAGACGGGCGAGCGCGTGCCGTTCACGTTCGCCAACTGGAACGCTGAGGAGGGCTGGATCGAGTTCATCTTCATGGTAGTTGGCAAGACCACCGAGTGCCTCTCCCAGCTCAACGAGGGCGACTACATCCAGGACGTCACCGGCCCGCTGGGCAAGCCCACCGAGATCGAGGGCGATTCCGTCGCCGTCGTGGGCGGCGGCGTTGGCCTGGCCATCGCCTACCCCGTTGCCCGCATGCTGTGCGAGCAGGGCAAGAACGTCTACGTCATCATGGGCGCCCGCACCAAGGACCTGGTAATCCTGCACGAGCAGTTCGACGCGCTGCCGCTGGCCGGCCTGTACGTCACCACCGATGACGGCACCATGGGCGAGAAGGGCGTCGTTACCCTGCCGCTTGCCCGCCTCTGCGAGACGGACGCCATCGACCACGCCTTCTGCGTCGGCCCCGTTCCCATGATGAAGTTCTCCGCCAAAACCTGCCGCGAGCACAAGATTCCCATCATCGCCAGCCTCAACCCCATCATGGTCGACGGCACCGGCATGTGCGGCTGCTGCCGCGTCGAGGTCAACGGCGAGACCAAGTTCGCCTGCGTCGACGGCCCCGACTTCGATGCAAGCGCCGTTGACTGGGATGACCTTGCTCATCGCCAGGCCAGCTACCGCACCGAAGAGGCCGAGTCCACTACGCGTCACAAGGAGGACTGCGCATGCCACAGGAAGTAAAGTATCGCCCCAACATCGGCGCCCCCCGTACCGCTCCCAACGAGGAGCCGGCAGCTGAGCGCGCGTGCGATTTCCGCCCCGTCGACACGGGCTTTACCAAGGAAGACGCCATCGCCGAGGCCAACCGCTGCCTCGACTGCAAGAAGCCCCTGTGCATGGAGGGCTGCCCGGTAGGCGTCAACATCCCCGGCTTCATCCGCAAGATCCGCGAAGAGGACTGGGGCGGTGCGCTTGAGACCATCAAGGGCGACAACCTGTTACCTTCCGTCTGCGGCCGTGTGTGCCCGCAGGAGAACCAGTGCGAGGGCAAGTGCATCCTGGGCCGCAAGGGCGAGGCTGTCGCCATCGGCCAGCTGGAGCGCATGGTGGGCGACATGGCCTCCGAGGTTGGCCGCGCGCCCGTTTGCAAGCCCAAGAACGGCAAGAAGGTCGCCATCGTTGGCTCCGGCCCGTCCGGCATCGCCTGCGCCGGCGAGCTTGCTCGCGAGGGCTTCGACGTTACCGTCTTCGAGGCGTTCTTCACCGGCGGCGGCGTGCTTACCTACGGCATCCCCGAGTTCCGCCTGCCCAAGAAGATCGTCAAGCGCGAGATCGACGGCCTGGAGCAGCTGGGCGTTCACTTTGAGTACAACTCCGTCGCAGGCCGCCTGTTCGACGCCGACGAGCTGTTCGAGGAAGAGGGCTTCGATGCCCTGTACCTCGCCGTGGGCGCCGGCCTGCCGCGCTTCCTGCATGTTCCGGGCGAGAACCTGCCCGGCGTGTACTGCGCTAACGAGTACCTCACCCGTACCAACCTTATGCACGCCTACGACTTCCCGGTCTACGACACCCCCATCCGCCGTGGCCGCGACGTGGTAGTCTTCGGCGGCGGCAACGTCGCCATGGACGCCGCCCGCACCGCCCTGCGCCTGGGTGCCCAGAGCGTCACCCTGGCATACCGCCGTACCGAGGCCGAGATGCCCGCACGTCTGGCCGAGGTGCACCATGCCAAGGAGGAGGGCGTCAAGATTCTTGAGCTCTCCAGCCCGCTGCGCTTCCTGCCCGGCCCCGATGGCTTTGTTTCCACCATCGAGCTCGAGCGCATGGAGCTGGGCGAGCCGGACGCCTCCGGTCGTCGCCGCCCCATCCCCGTCCAGAACTCCGAGTTCGCCATCCCCTGCGACGTCGCGATCACCGCTATCGGCACGCGCGCCAACCCCTTCGCTGAGCTGTGCGCTGACGTCAAGCTCAACCGCTGGGGTCTCATCGAGGCGGACGAGGACGGCCGCACCTCCAACCCCAAGGTCTGGGCTGGCGGCGACATCGTCACCGGTGCCGCAACCGTCATCCTGGCCATGGGTGCCGGCAAGAAGGCCGCTGCCTCCATCAAGAAGGAGCTGCTGGGCGAGTAATCGCCACGAGCCCTTCGCACTAATATGCAACGGCTCGCGCTTGGCACCTGCGACTCACTTGCCCCGCGCGAGCTGACAACGCATAACGCCCGCTGGTTCACAATCGAGCCAGCGGGCGTTTTCTTCTAACGTCAAGTTATTTGCGTTAGAGCGTCTCGCAGAATTCTAACGTCAACTTTCGGCCGTTTTTTGACGTTAGAG
>DBEWRE010000060.1:0-13183 GCA_048207125.1 Collinsella sp. | reverse complement strand
ACAAAATATTTTAGCTCATTACCGTTGGCGGGTCTAAGGGTACCGCTCGGCTGGAGAAGCGCGCCGCACGGCATTCGTAAGGGCTTCATTAAGGATTGGATTTGCAGGGCGAAGGGAAAGAAGGAGGCATTATATATAAGGCTGGATTAATGACAACATCTGGTATCGAATCGGCATGAGGAGCTTGCACATGGCGCAGAAGGGCACAAAGAAAACCGGCAAGGGCGGCAAGGGGATCGCGGCAGCGGACCGATACGACTTCTCTTATACGCAGAACAGGGAGCTCTCCTGGCTCCAGTTCGACAACCGCGTGCTCGACGAGGCGTTCGACGCGACCGTTCCGCTCTTCGAGCGGCTCAAGTTCGTCTCCATCTTCGAGAGCAACCTGGACGAGTTCTTCATGGTGCGCGTCGGCGGTCTCTCCGACCTGGCGACGCTCAAGCACCAGCCCGTCGATAACAAGAGCAACCTCACCCCGGCGCAGCAAATCGACCGCATCTTCTCCGCGCTGCCGCCGCTACTCGACCGCGTGAGCACGGCGTTCGGCTCCATCGAGGCGCAACTGGCACAGCACGGCGTCGCCCGCCTCGCGCCCGACGACCTCGAGGGCGAGGACCGAACCTTCGTGGAGGCGTTCTTCCGCTCCTACGTCTCCCCCATCATCTCCCCGCTCGTAGTAGACCCGCGCCATCCGTTCCCCAACCTCAGGAACGGATCGCTCTACATCGTCAGCTCGCTCGAGGGCATGGGGGAAGAGGGGCTGCTAGGCCTTATCGAGATCCCCTCGTCCCTCCCCCGAATACTGCAGGTCCCCTCAAGAACCCAGGAGGACGCCTACCGCTACATCCTGCTCGAAGACGTTGTCATGGCGTGCCTCGACGGCTGCTTCGGTTCCTACCTGCCGCAGGACGGCGCCGTGATCCGCGTCATCCGCAACGCGGACATCGACCCGGACGGCGAGGGCGTGGAAGAGGACGAGGACTACCGCCAGCACATGAAGCGCATACTCAAGAAGCGCTTGCGCCTTCAGCCCGTTTGCCTCACGGTCCGCGGCAGCCTGAACAAAGCGTCGCTCAAGCTCATTCGCAACGCGCTCGAGCTGCCCAATAAGGCCGTGCTGCCGGTCGATTACCCGCTCGACCTCGGCTTTGTCTTCGGACTCGAATCGCATATCCCGCAGCAGGAGCGCGGCGAGCTCTTGTTTACGCCGTTCACGCCGCAGCTCGACCCCGCCATCGACCCCGCCAGGCCGCTGCGAGAGCAGGTGCTCGAGGGCGATAAGCTCCTGTTCTACCCGTACGAATCCATGACGCCGTTTCTCGACCTGGTGCATCAGGCCGCCAACGATGACGAGTGCATCTCCATTCGCATCACGCTCTACCGCGTGGCCAAGCAGTCCCGCCTCTGCGAGTCGCTGATCTCTGCCGTCGAGAACGGCAAGGAAGTCACCGTTTTGATGGAGCTGCGCGCCCGCTTTGATGAGGCAAACAACATCGAGTGGGCAGAGCGTCTGGAAGAGGCGGGCTGCACCGTCATCTACGGTTCCGAGGGCTTCAAGTGCCATTCCAAAATCTGCCAGATCACCTACCGGCGCGGCATGGCGATCGAGCGCATCACGCTACTTGGCACAGGCAACTTCAACGAGAAGACCGCCAAGCTCTACTCCGATTTCATGCTCATGACCGCCCATCCCGGTATAGGCGAAGATGCCAACCTCTTCTTCCAGAACCTGTCGCTGGGCAATCTCAATGGCGACTACCGCTACCTAGGTGTCGCTCCGTCCGGGCTCAAGCCCTTGATAATGACCGGCCTCAACCGCGAGATCGAGCGCGCACGGGCCGGCGAACCCGGCCGGGTGTTCTTCAAACTCAATTCGCTGACGGACCGCGAGGTCATCGATAAGATCTCCGAAGCGAGTCGTGCGGGCGTCCGCGTCGAGATGATCATCCGCGGCATCTCATGCCTGCTGCCAAGTATCCCGGAGAAGACGGAAAACGTGCAGATTCGCTCCATCGTCGGCAGATTCCTGGAGCACGCACGCGTCTATGCCTTCGGCGAGGACGCGGACACCATCTATCTCTCCTCCGCCGACATGATGACCCGCAACACCGAGCACCGCGTCGAGATCGCCTACCCGCTTCTCGACGTCGATGTTCGCGCAGCGGTGCGCGGCTACATGGACGCCCAGCTCGCCGATAATGTTAAGGCGCGCCGCCTGACGCCGTCCGGCACCTGGGCCTGCATAGCCAAGGCTCCGGAAGAAGATGCCTTCAATTCGCAGGAGTTCCTCCTCGCGCAGGCATACAAGGACGCCGAGCGCGCCGAAGAGCTTCAGAGGCAGGCGGCCAAGCAGCGCGCTGCAGCAAACCAGCCCAAGATAGAGAAGAAGGCTGCGACCGCGTTCAGGACCGTGCCGGCAAGCATGGCGAGCGCCGTCGAGAACGTTGCGCCCGCAAGCGTCAAAGAACCCGAAGCGGTCGCCCCCGCGCCGAAACCCGAGCCGGTCTCGCCCGCGCAGATCGCCGAACCCGCGGCGGTCGCCCCCGCGCCGGTTGCCGAACCCGTGTCGGCAACCATCATCGAGCCCGAGCCCGCAGCCGAACGCGTACAGCGCGCCGCAAGCGCCGCCGCGGATCAAGCCAAGCCCCAAACCGCTCTCGTCACGCGAAAGCGCGGGCGCGTGGGTACCGCACTTGCCCTGTTCGGCATGGGTTTCAAGGCGCTCTTTGGCAAGGATCCTCGCGCCTAGCCCCAAGCGACCCTCCATAACGATACAACTGATGCCTTAAGTGTCAACCGAACCCCTCCCCCGTCAACGCGACGGGAGAGGGGCGCTTTTTTCTTCCCCTCGGCGGTGCGCGGAAAAGACCGGGCGGCACAGAGCCGAGCGTGAAGATATGAAAACCGCGCTCGCACACCGCGCACAAGACACCCCGTCGTATACGCACCCACTCGCCCCGACTCGGGACGCATGCGGCGATCAACTGCTTGCCGAGATGGCGCCGACGCCCGCTGCTAAGCCGGTTGAACATAGCGGACGCCTTCTGCGGAACTGAACGCGCTCCGCAGATATCACGTGGACAGCCGGAGTGCGCCGTGAGGCGCCACCGCGTTCTGATACGCTATCACCAGTGAACAAATCCAAAGACCACCGCCGCCCAAGTGCGGCGAGCGCGCGACAGAAAGGCCTGCTATGCAGCTCACCATCACCGCCATGACCTACGGACCGGACGGACTCGCCAGGGACCCTCAGGGCAAAGCGGTCTTCGTTTCCGGCGGCGTCATCGGCGACGTGGTCGAAGCCCGCGTGATCGAGGATGGCGCCTCCTTCTCCCGCGCCGTCGTCGAAGAGATTCTAGAGCCCTCCCCTTCGCGCCGCCAATCGCCTTGTCCCTTCGTGGGCATCTGCGGCGGCTGCCCCTGGGGCTCCCTGACACGCGAGGCCCAACTCGCCGCCAAAGAAGAGAACTTGCGCTCAACACTCGGCAAAATCGGGCGCTTTACCCCGGAAGAGATCGACGACCTGGTGAAGCCAATACGCTTCGCTAAGGACGAATGGGGTTACCGCAACAAGATCGAGCTCTCCCCCATCCATCAAAACGGCCGGTTCTCGCTGGGAATGCACGGGCGCGACCCGCAGCAGGTCATCCGCGTGGACAAATGCCCGCTTTTCGAGAAGAAGTATCCCAAAGCGCTCAAGAGCGTGGTCGGGGCACTTAGCTATCTGGGTAACTCGCGAGACCTGGAGATCGAGCGCGTAGGCATCCGTGCTTCCCGCCGCACCGGTGCTCTGGAGGTCGCCCTGTGGACGCCAACCGGCGCGTTCCCCCGTGCGCAGGTCTCCCGCGTGCTGGGCGACTCCCTCAAGCCCACCAGCGTGGTGAGGGTCATGTCCAAGGGCGATCGACGCGCCCGCAAGGTAGCGGGTGTCGAGGCGCTCTTGGGCGAGGGCTCTTGGACCGAATCGATCGCCCAGGAGCAGATGCGCCTTTCCGCTCCGTCGTTCTTCCAGGTAAACACCGCCGCCGCCGAGATCCTAATCGAGCTGGTCATTGATGCCTTGCAGCCTCGAGAGGACGAGGTGGCCGTAGACCTGTACTGCGGAGCAGGCACGTTCACCTTGCCGCTCGCCCGCCGATGCGAATACGTCGCCGCCGTCGAGTCCTACGGTCCCGCGGTTCGCGACCTGCGCCGCAACCTTGAAATCGCCCGTCTAGACAACGTCGACGTCATCGGCGGCGACGCCGTGCGCGAGTTTCCGGACGAAGATGCCGATGTGCTGGTCGTCGATCCCCCGCGCGCCGGCCTTGCCCCCGAAGCCATCGAGCTCATCGCCTCGACGCCGGCGAGAGCCGTGGCATACGTCTCGTGCGATCCCGCGACCTTGGCTCGTGACCTGCGCAGATTCTGCGACCAGGGAACCTTCGAGCCCGTCTCCGCCACACCGGTCGACCTCTTCCCCCAGACGTTCCACTGCGAAACGGTAGTCCACCTGGTAAGGAGATAGCCCGCGGCAGAGCTCGTCAATTCCAGCTCGTCCACTCCAATAGCAACGAGCCCCAAGGCAAAACGCTGCAAATCTTGAAATACCCCGCGTTCAGACGCGTTCGCCCGCGTCGATTGGGGGTATAAGCGCGAAGACACATAACCCCCGCGCATCGCACAACCGAAAGGACACGCTATGGCAGCCGTCGCCATCCTTGTCGCCGATGGATTCGAAACCATCGAATGCCTCACCATTCTCGATATCCTGCGGAGGGGAGGCGTCCGCGCGTCTCTTATCTCAATCAACGACACGCGCGATGTCATCAGCGCCCAGCAGGTGAGCATTGCCTGCGATGAGGTCTTTAGCGACGTCGACTTCGATGCCTACGATTACGTCGTTCTTCCCGGTGGTATGCCCGGCACCACGCATCTGCGTCGCGACGAGCGCGTCTGCGACGTGGTGCGTGAGTTCGCCGCTACCAAGCACGTGGCAGCCATCTGCGCCGCCCCCTCCATCTTGGCGGAGCTAGGACTGCTCGAAGGCCGGCGCGCCACCTGCTTCCCCGGCTTCGACATCGATTTCCCCGCAGGTTCCTTTGCGGGCGAGAAGACCGTGGTCAAAGACGGCAACATCATCACCGCAAGCGCCATGGGCCAGGCGCTGCCCTTCGCCCTCACCGTTCTAGAGGACATCGCCGGAGAGCGCGCGCTTGAAAAGGTGTGCGAGGGCATTCAGCTCTAGAACGGGCAAACTTGCAACCACGGCCCCGTCTTGCCCGCCGCAAGATGGGGCCTTTCCACGTTAGGAGCACATAGCATGATCCTCGCCTCCCAATCCCCCCGTCGCATAGAGCTTATGGACGAGGCGGGTTTTACGTGCCGCATCATCCCCGCGGACATTGACGAGACGCCGCAAAAAGGCGAGCTGCCCCTGGACCTTGTAGGCAGGCTCGCCAAGGACAAGGCGCTCTGCGTCGCGAGCGAGCACGCGCAAGCCGGCGAGATCGTGGTCGCCGCCGACACCATCGTCACCATCGACGGGGCGATCTTGGGCAAGCCCGCGGATGCAGAGGACGCCAAGCGGATGCTCCGCCGGCTCTCCGGCCGCACGCACCAGGTCGCCACGGGCGTCTGCGTCGCGCGAACCGGCTCCGCCGAAACCGAGCTGCAAAACTTTGTCGATGTCACAGACGTTACCTTCTACACTTTGGACGAGGATACCATCGAGGCGTACGCGCGGTCCGGCGAGCCGTTGGACAAGGCCGGCGCATACGGCATCCAAGGCAAGGGCGGACGCATGCTGGTCGAGAAGATCGACGGCGACTTCTACAACGTGGTGGGCCTTCCCATCGCGCGCGTCGTCCGAGTCATCCGCAGCATGCAACGCGACTAGACCACATCTTGAGAGACGGGAGCACGCAATGTCGAACCAACTCGAACCTATCAACATCAACGATATCGAGGGATTTGCGATCGGCCATTGGACCAACCTCCAAGCAGGTACGGGCTGTACCGCGATTGTGGCTCCCCAAGGCGCCTCTGCCGGCGTCGACGTTCGCGGCGCGGCGCCTGCATCACGCGAAACGGACCTGCTGCGCCCCGAGAACACAGTTGACAAGATTCATGCCGTGATGCTCTCCGGCGGCTCCGCCTTTGGCCTCGAAGCCGCCTCCGGAGCGGCACTGGAACTCGAACGCCGCGGCATCGGCCTTCCCGTAGGGCCCACCATGGTGCCCATCGTCTGCTCTAGCTGCCTATTCGACCTCGCGTTCGCAGACCCCTTCACCCGACCAGACATCGAGGCGGGTATCTTGTCCGTGGCCTGCGCGCTTGATAACTGCGCCCCTGGCAGCCCGGTGCCGGAGGGCAACGTCGGTGCGGGATGCGGCGCCACCGTGGGCAAGCTGCTGGGACCCGACCACGCCATGAAGGGCGGTCTGGGCGCCCGCGCCTTCCAACTGGGCGATCTCAAGGTAGGCGCCATCTCAGCTGTGAACGCTTGTGGAAACGTCGTTGACCCCGCCACGCTCGAGCCCATCGCCGGCGTGCGCGCGACGGCGGACGGGACACGGATCATCGACATGGAGGAAGCCGCACTCGCGGCCGCGGCGGATATGAAGATGCCGCTCGACCGCACTAACACCACCATATCCTGCATCATCACCAACGCATCGCTCACCAAAGCGCAGGCGACCAAGGTGGCGCAGATGGCGGCAGACGCCTACGCCCATACCATTCGTCCCACGCATACCACCAATGATGGGGACACCATCTACGTGATGGCCTCGGGAGACGCCTCGGCACCCGATCTTCCGCTGGACCTTATCGGCTTGGTCGCCACCCGCGCCCTAGAGGCAGCAATCTGCAGCGGATGCGCGACCGCTGACGGATTGGGTGGCCTGCCATCGGCGAAAGACATCGCGCGGTAGGGTTATCCTTATAGCATGCAACCGGTTGGCCCCGTCGCCCTTGGGTGGCGGGGCCTTTTCAGTGCTCGACAAAGGAAGCCGAACAACATGAGCGAGATCCCAGCAACCCCACCCCGCAAGAAAGGCATCAGCCTGGTAGGCCTTATCGCCTTGGTCATCAGCTCGTCTATCGGCTCGGGCGTATTCGCGCTCTCAACGGACATCTCCGCCGCAGCCGCTCCGGGTCCCGCCATCATAGCCTGGCTTGTAACAGGCATCGGGTTCATGGCGCTCGCTAACACGTTTGGACGGCTTTCCATAGTCCAACCGCAGCTCAACGGTATTGTCGCGTATGCGGAAGAAGGATTTGGCCCCTTTGTTGGCTTTGTATCGGGATGGGGCTATTGGCTCTCCATCTGGATCGGCAACGTCGCCTTTGGCGTCATGCTCACCACCGCGATAGGCTACTTCTTCCCTCCGTTCTCGCAGGGACTCACCGTGGGCGCCGTCGCGTTCATCTCCATCCTCAACTGGGCGATCATCGCGCTGGTAAATCGAGGCGTTGAGGAAGCCTCCGCGCTCAACGCCATCGTCATGGTATGCAAGCTGGTGCCCATCTTCGCCTTTATCGGTGTCATGATCATGGTGTTCGACTTCAACGTCTTTACCGTCGACTTCTGGGGAAACCTCGCCAACAACCTAGGCGGACAGGGAGCTCCGGGGTCGATAGGCAACCAAATCATCAATTGCTTCATGGTGATGATGTGGGTCTTCGTGGGCATGGAGGGCGCCTCCGTGCTGGGGCATCGAGCCCAGCGTAAGTCCGATGTCTCGCGAGCGACCATTCTGGGTTGCACCGCCCTGGTCATCATCTACGTCGCCGCGTCCGTCCTGCCCTACGGATACCTTCCGCGCGAGGAGCTTATGGCCCTGGGCTCCCCTTCCATGCCCTACATCTTCGAACACGCCGTGGGCCCCTGGGGCGGAGCGTTCATATCAGGCGGGCTCATCATTTCGATCTTCGGCGCATGGCTCTCCTACACCATCTTGGCTTCCGAAGCGATGCACGCCATGGCGCGTATGGAGCTGCTGCCGCGAGTATTCGACCAGCTCAATAGCTACAGCGCTCCGAGCACCTGCCTGCTCGCCACGGGAGTGATGATTCAGATACTCGCGATCGTCATGCTATTCTCGGACGCCGCATACCAGTTCGCCTACTCGCTCTGCACGGCGTCGATCGTGATCTCATGGACGCTCGCCGCCGCCTATATGGTCAAATGGGCCTGGCCCCGCCGTCACGACGGTCAGATGGGCGGACTTATACTCGCTGCGTTCGCGTGCGCTTTCCTCATCGCCGCCGTTCTCTTGGCAGGCGTCGAACTCCTGATGCTCTGCTGCATCGCCTACGTACCCGGCATCGTCTTCTACGTGCGTGCGCGAAGGGAACGCGGCGCCACCCCGGTGATGACGCGGGGCGAAAAGGGCCTTGCCGCGTTCATCGTCCTTGTCGCGATCGCAGCAATCATTCTGCTAGCCTGCGGAGTCTTCACCATCTAACCGGACAGCGCGTTCCACCGCTGCGCACAATTCTTTTGCAACCCGCCGATGCGCAAACAATACACCTAAGGTTTCGGCGACCGCATTGCGTTGACTCCCGACCAAATAAGCGAGCGAATTGGACGGTTCCAAACCAAAGCAAGAGGCATCCACCTTTAAAGCATGTAGATGCCTGTTGGATAGCGATTCGACTCGCCGCGCCACGCCGCAGTCCAAGCAAAAAAAGACGAGCGGACCCAACAGTCCACTCGTCCCTATTAGAAAGATCAAACGCGTTGCAAAACGAAGGCAATGCAGGAAAGTGACTTCCCGCAGCCCTTGAGCCAGGCAACAACCGTGATCGTCCAACAACAGCGACGCCGGGCGACGCTAGTTGAACTTGAAGATCTTGCCGGCTAGATGATACAAGCCGATCGTGGTCTTCTCCCCCATCTTAGAAGGCAGGTTGGTGCCCATGCCGATCACGCCATAGCGGGCATGACGGTACATGCGCTCGTCATAGACCTTCAGATCATGCCACAGGTCCTTAAGGTTCTGAGGAGCCGCGGGATCATCCGAAAGCTTGGAGAACACGGAGCAGATCGCCATCATCATGGTGAAATAGCCCATCATGTAGTTGCGCAGGCGCGGCTTCTCCACGTCCTCGTACAGATGGTAGGCCTCCATCATGATGCGGGTGATACGGAACTGCTGGTCCAGGCGCTTAACCATAGTCGCCTCGTTGACGCTCTGGCCTTCGCGACCGATGAAGTAGCGGTACAAGTCGATGTCCGCGTAATAGATGGTCTTGCAGCGTGGCAGCGGCACATAGGCGTAGATGTTATCAACGTAGAACGTGTGCGCCGGCAGGGGCAGGTCGCCGTCCAGAAGTACGTCGCGACGGTAGCACAGGCTGTGCATCAGCAGATTCTGGCTAGGCAGGAAGCGACCGATCTCATCCCAAGAGAAAACCCGCTTACGAGGCAGCGCAGACTTGTAGCTGATTGCCGTGCGCGTACCCTCGTACACCTTCTCGTACACGTAGTTGGAGATAAACAGGTCGACGCGGGTGCCGCGCTCCTCGAAACCGCGCAGGATTGAGAGCATGGTGGAGAGCGAAGGGGCATCCAGCCAGTCATCAGAGTCAACCACCTTGTAGTAGGTGCCCGACGCGTTGCGCAGACCGGCGAGAACAGCCATGCCGTGACCACCGTTCTCCTGATGCACGGCGCGGATGATGCCGGGATAGCGCGCCTCCCATTCATCCGCTTTCTGCGGGGTCTCGTCCTTAGAGCCGTCATCGACGATGATGATCTCGATGTCGGAAGCGTAATCGCTGCCCTTAAGGATGGACTCCACGCAGCGGTCGATGTCGGCGGCGGCGTTGTAGCTGGGGATGCCGAAGCTCAGGACCTTGTGGGCCCCGGCTTCGACGGAATGCTGGTCTTGGTTGTTATGCATGGCAGGAAATAATTTCGTCCGAAAGCTCCAGGGCGGAATTGGTCACCGCGTCCATGTCGTAGTAGCGGTACTCGGCGAGGCGTCCCACCGGGTGGAAGTTGGTAACGCTGGAGACGCGCTCGAGGTAGCGCTCGTACAGCTTGCGGTTATCGGGGTCGATGATCGCATAGTACGGAGTCTGGCCGCTGCCGGGCTCGTACGCGTGGCTGTACTCTTTCATGATGGTGGTCTTGCCGGGAACGACCTGGCCCGTCATGTTCTTGAACTCGGTGATGCGGGTGTAGTCCTCGCTCACGGTGTAGTTGACGGTGCCGACGGGCTGGAACTGGTCCACGTCCAGGGTCTCGAACTTCATGTCGAGGGTGCGGTACGGCAGGGCGCCCAGGTCGAGGTTGAACAACTCGTCCAGGGGACCGGTATAGACAACCTCGCCGCCGTAGACCTCGCCGTTGACCAGAACGCGGCCCTCGTCGATGGTCAGAAGATCGCGGGCGTCGACCTCGCAGAAGACGTCGATCAGGTCGTGCTCGAGCATGTTGGCGAACAGCTCGGTGTAACCCTCCTTGGGCATGCCCTGGTAGGGCGCCTGGGGGAAGTAGCGGTCGTCATCGCCCACAAACACGGGCACGCGGCCGGTGACTGAAGGATCGATCTGGTCGGGCGTCTGGCCCCACTGCTTCATGGTGTAGTGGAGGAAGACGTTCTCGTAGACGTAATCCGCGACCTCCTGCAGGTCGGGGTCGTTCTTCTCGCGAAGCTCCATGATGGGGACCTTCTTGTTCTCGCCAAAGGTCTCCACCAGCTTGCGGTACAGCTCCTCGCCGCGCTCCTCGCCAAAGGCCAGCTTGAGGCTCTGATGGTTGAAGGGAACAGGCATCAGGGTACCGTGTACGTTGGCGAGCACCTTGTGCTGGTAATCGGTCCACTCGGTGAAGCGGGACAGGAAGGAATGAACTCGCTCGCTATACGTGTGGTAGATGTGCGGTCCAAACATGTGGACGAGGATACCGCTCTCATCGTAGTAGTCGTAAGCGTTGCCCGCGATGTGATCGCGGCGCTCCAGGACGGCGACGCGGAAGCCCACGGTCTCGGCGAGTCGGCGGGCGCACACGGCACCAGCGTATCCTGCGCCGACGACGATCATGTCGTACTCATGCGGGTTGAAGCCAGTCGGAAGACCAGAGGTGATCTGCATCGAAACTCCTTGGACAGGCCCGCCTCGAAGCGAGCGCGTGTATTCATAGCGCACCAACGTGCGTATTGTCAGAGCGATTATAGCGCTTGCCGCCGTATAATAACCTACGTCACACAAGGAAAGCTCAACATGCCTAGCTGGATGCGACGCACACCACGCCCCTCCGCCGCCGGCCGCGCGCCAAAGGCGTCTGGGACAGCCTGCCGAACAGCAACTGGACACAAGGGCGCACTAGAGTCTTTAGGAGAATGATGAGTGACTTTCTGACCCGTATGAAGAACGCGGCAAAGGCTGACAAGAAGACGATCGTCCTTCCCGAGGGCGAGGACCCGCGCACCATCGAGGCGGCCAAGAAGATCGTCGAGGAGGACCTCGCCAACCTGGTCATCCTGGGCAACCCGGACGAGATCGACGTCCCCGGCGCCACCGTCATCGACCCGCGCAACGCCGAGAAGCATGAGGAGTACGCTCAGAAGTTCGCCGAGCTCCGCGCCAAGAAGGGCGTTACCATCGAGCAGGCCCGCGCCCAGGTGATGGACGCCACCTACTTCGGCACCATGATGGTCAAGATGGGCGACGCCGACGGCCTGGTCTCCGGCGCTTGCCACTCCACCGCAGACACCCTGCGCCCCGCGCTGCAGATCCTGAAGACCGCGCCCGGCACCAAGCTGGTTTCCGCCTTCATGATCATGTGCACCAAGACCCCCGAGTTCGGCGCCGACGGCACCCTGGTGTTCGCCGACTGCGGCCTCAACATCGCCCCCACCTCTGACGAGCTCTCCGAGATCGCCATCGCTTCCGCGAACTCCTTCAAGACCTTCATGGGCGACGTCGAGCCCAAGGTCGCTATGCTCTCCTACTCCACCATGGGCTCCGCCGGCGGCGACACCGCCAAGAAGGTCCAGGAGGCCACGGCGTTCGCCAAGGAGAAGGCTCCCGAGCTCGCCATCGATGGCGACCTGCAGCTGGATGCCGCCATCGTTCCTTCCGTCGCCCAGCTCAAGGCCCCCGAGTCCAAGGTCGCCGGCCACGCCAACGTCCTGGTCTTCCCCAACCTTGAGACCGGCAACATCGGCTATAAGCTGGTCCAGCGCTTCGGCGGCGCCGAGGCCTACGGCCCCATCCTGCAGGGCATCGCCAAGCCGGTGAACGACCTGTCCCGCGGCTGCTCCGCAGACGACATCGTGGGCGTTGTCGCCATCACCGCCGTCCAGGCGCAGATGGCAGAGTAATCCCTTGCTTTTTCGCCCCCCCCTCACCTCATGCGGCACGAGAACGCCGCACGTAACATATAGGCGCACCAAGGCGCTCGCGACCTTAATTGATCGCGAGCGCCTAATTCGTTTAACGCTTAAAACGCGACAATTACGTAAAAGAACTCAAAGCCTAAGATAGCGATTCGAAGCATCCATGAAATCTGAAAACTCAAGCCGGTGCCCGCAAGCAAAGAATCTGCAAACTCGATCGCAGCCTGAAACAGTATCAGCAACCCAATGCCGGCCCAGAATAATCGGCGATCGCTAAGAATGTGGCCAACGAGAACGTCGCGCTTCTCGTCCACGGCTCTTTTCGCCAGGCGGAAAGCGTATACAAACAGCGCCACCCCAATCGTCACGACCATGGCCATGCTCGCATCAAAGGGATCCTTGAACACCATGCCTAGGACGAGAAACCCCACGCCTGCCAGAAGCGCGGCCACAACTCCCGCAATAATGGACTTAGCCGTCTGCGGATACCTGTCCAACATGGCACCCCGTCCCATAAGAGTTCCCAAGCCAATACGCGACCGTGCTTTCAACTGAATCACCCCTACATCCAAAAAGAGGAACGAAAAACCATGGTTTCATTCTTCACTTCCGCGGTCTTTTGTCTGTAGTTGGAGAGGAGACAATCTATCCTATTTTGTCGATTGGTCGAAATAACCCCTTATTCCCTCTGCACCGTGAACTCCGAGTTGCTTGCACAACCTTCTGCGATAGGTTTTCACCGTGCTGACAGTCGTATTGCGACGCTCGCTGATCTCCTCATCACCAAGTCCGTCAGCAATATCAATCGCAACCTGAGCCTTAAGCCCATATATGCCATCATTGGATAGTTT
>DBEWRE010000059.1:0-9051 GCA_048207125.1 Collinsella sp. | reverse complement strand
TCTCGCCTTAAACGGTTGCTATCCACTGCATGTTCATATGTACCAAAGAAAGGTGGTAGAAAGAACAACTAGTATCAAAACTATTCAACTTTATACATGATTGCATTCTAGGGTAGGAGGAGTTTAAGTGAAGCGCAGGGGCTTTGTTGCCATAGCCTTCGTGGCATTGATGGCGCTGTTTGGCACGGGTTGTGCATCGACTATGGAGGGGAACGGGTCCGCCGGCGCCCCCACGGATGGAACGGCGTTGCGTGTTGCGAGC
This sequence comes from Collinsella sp., assembly GCA_048207125.1. Taxonomy (GTDB): domain Bacteria; phylum Actinomycetota; class Coriobacteriia; order Coriobacteriales; family Coriobacteriaceae; genus Collinsella. The sequence continues at coordinate 8,789 of DBEWRE010000059.1, read as the reverse complement.
TGGAATGTTGATTCCAAGGCGCATCCGGACATCAAGGAGATGTCCTCCATTTTGGATGAGCTGGATATCGAGGTAATGGGTTTCCAGGAGATCGACGTCAACAACACTCGCAACGACTACGATATGGTCGCCGATTTTGTGAACGACAACTACCCGTATGTGCACTTCGCCAAAGGCCGTGATTTTGCAAACGGTGGTTTTGGCGTGGGTACCACAAGCAAATACGAGTTTATCGAACAATCAAGCTTTCCCATCGAGAGCACCTCGTCCAAAGCGACCAAGGCCCTTGAACGAGTGCTATTTGAGAAGGATGGGAAGCAAATCGCATTTTATGTGACGCATACCAGCTGGGAGAACACGGCGCTTCGAAAGCGTCAGATCGCGCAGATCCTTGAGCGCGTGCGCCAGGACGACGCCCCGTATATCATTATGGTTGCCGACTGGAACGCTGACCAGAGCCTGTATGAGTACGCTCCCTTTATGGAGGATTTCAACATCGCCAACGGCAAGAACAGCCAGTGGTTCGATACGTTTAACGGCGTGGATGAAACCATGAAGGTGATGACCGTCGACAACATCATCACCTCCAAAAACATCTCGATTGGCAGCGTGAAGACCTATCATTCAGATATGGCCGACCACGACATGATCTACGCCGATTTGACGCTCACTGATGAGGCTGCCACCTTTACCAGCGATCCCAACCGCGCCCTTGGTCAGATTGTGACTGCAACTTCCAGCGCATCCGGATCTGACCCGTTGATGGCTACGGATTCCTACGATTCCGTAGCGTGGAAGAGCGCCGGCGGAAGCAGGCAGGAGGCCCTGACCATTGAGCTTCCCTATCTTGTCGATGTCCGCGACGTCGAAATCGCCTGGGGAGATCGAAAGCCCGAGTCTTTTGGCGTGTCCGTGTCTCAAGATGGAGTCACGTTTACCGAGGTTGCGTCCGACCAAAAGGTCAGCGATGTCGATAGCGTCGACGCCGCCGCGATCGCCCGCTTTGTCCGTATCGATATCGAGACGGGCACCGATGGCGGAATCGACGTTGGAGAGGTGCGCGTTCATGGAGACGTTACGGCTGTAGCAAACGATGGCGTAACGAACGCGCTGGCCGATGGCGGCTTTGAAGATGGGGGAGCCGCTTGGGAATTCGCCGCTGCCGGCGAGCCCGATCCGGAGATTAAGGACCAGCCGGCTTCGACCTTGGGGTCCTCTGTCGACTCCAACGGTCACGAGGGTGCGAAATCGATGAAGATCACCCGTAAGAACGCCGACGGATATGGCGATGGTGCGCTTTCCCAGAAGGTAAACGTTGTCGCCAACAGCAAGTACCTGCTTAGCTTCTGGCAGATGACCGATTCCCTTTCTTCTGACGGCTTTGGCTACGAGATTGTTCAGTATGATGCCTCCGGCGACCCGATCGATCTGTACCATGTGACCTTGAACGATAACCTCAACCTGGCAAAAGACTGGCGTAGAAATGATTACACCTTCACGACTGCTCCTACGGCGGAGAGCGTTGAGATAATTTTCCACGTTGGCGCCGGCGAGGGCTCGCTGTGGCTGGACGATATTTCGCTTCGCCAGGACACCCAGATCGAGAACATCGCATTGGCTGCCGATAAGACCGAGCTTTCGGATGGAGATACCGTGTCTGTTGCGGCGGAGTACCAGCCCGGAGATTATGACGACCTCGCTTTCGAGTGGGTGACTGAAGACGAGGGGGTCGCAACCGTAGACCAGAACGGAACGATTACCGCTGTTGGGACAGGTTCCACGTACGTCGGCCTTCGCAGCACTAGCGATCTGGTTGCCGAATCAATGGTGCTCATCACGGTTAAGTAGATTATCGCTTTGGTACGGCAGCGATAGTTTTAAGGGGCGCGGGCGCTGGGGGATCGCCGGCGCCCCTATTTTCTCAAGGTTCCTATGCGTGAATAATGCCGCGAGAGTCCGTGAGGTACCGCCGCTCTTCACCAACCATTCACCGTTGGTCGCTACGTGCAACGCTTTATTTAAGTGGTGTGCTACACTGACTTGGTTTGATGCGGCGGATGCTGCATATTATGATAGCGATGGTGAATCGAGCTTATCGATGAGCCGGTTTAGGGGAAGAGGCCTATGAATATTGAGAAGATGTTCGAGCGCCCTGACGTTGAGCAGCTGGTGAACGCGTTCTCCCTGCTGGAGAACGAGGACGATATCAAAACGTTTTTGACCGACCTGTGCACGCCGCGCGAGATCTGCGACTTTGCCCAGCGCCTGCAGGTTGCCCGTTATTTGGACGAGGGCGAGCCGTACGTCGAGGTGCAGGCCAGGACCGGTGCGTCGTCCACCACGGTGAGCCGCGTCTCCAAGGCGCTGAACGGCGAGTACGGTGGATACCGCCGCGTGCTGGTTCGCTTTGGCGACGACGTGTAGCGGCGTTTGCGCATTGTCTGGCGACGCAACGTTGCCTTAGCGACGGCGCTCGCGCATTGCTTGGCGACGGCACCCTGCTTTGTGGGCGGGGTGCCGTTTTTGTTTTTATGTCCGCACGAACATGTAGCATAGAATGGCATGTAATCGATAGGTTGGTTTGAAGGCCGGACAGGGCAGGCGCTGGTGCGCACGGCGTCGCGGCAGGCGAGGGCGAAGGTGAAGGGGCCCTGGCGTTTCAGTTGATATCTACGCGGGCGGGTGCTTGCCTGCTTGATCAGGAGATTTCTCTAATTGGCGACGCCGTGCGCACGCACGGGCACGTCGTGCTGTTGGTTCCCTCCCGTCGCGAGCGCGATATGTGCCGCGCAGCGTTGGCACGCGCCGGGGTTGGCATTGGCGTGGACGTGACCACGCCGCTTTTGTGGATAGAGTCGCTTTGGGAGCTTATGGGCGACGGCCGTCGCATGGTTAAGGGTATCGAGCGCAACATGCTTATGGCGGACGTGACCGCGGCGAGCTCGGAGGAGGATCTGGCGCCGTTGCGCGCGAACCCCGGCACCGTGCGCATGCTGGCGCGCATGGCACGCGACCTGCTGCCGTATGCGCACGGGGTGGATCGCGTCGCCGGCGCCGTTGCTTCTGTGGACGCGGCTGCAGCGGGTACCCCGGCTGTTGCGGGCGAGTCTTTGGACGATGAGTCCGAGCGCGTGGTGCTTGGGCTGCTGGACGCGTATGCGGCCGCGCTTGATCGGCGGCAGATGGTCGAGCCCGTAACGGCTGCCGAGCATCTGGGCGCCATGTTCGAGGGCGGTCTGCCCGCGTGCGCCCGCTTTGTGGTGCTGCGCGACGTGACCATGCTTCCGGCGCGCGACTGGCGACTGCTTTCTCGCGTGGCGCGTACGGGCGAGGTCCGCGTGCTGCTGAATCCTAGGCAAGTGTCTTTTGCCGAGGACATTCGGGCGCGCGTTGAATGCGAGGGACCAATTGATCTTGCAGCGGTGGCTGCTGCGGCAACGGGGGAGGCGCTGCCGGCAGCAGGGGAGGTGCCGCCTTCTGCGGCGGAGCCCCGTTTCTTAGAGGTGACCGGCCCGCACGCTCGCAACCGGGCGTATGCGGACGAGATTGTTCGTCTGGCGGGCGAGGGCGCTGCGCCACGCGATGCGCTTGCAGGCGAGCGAGATTGCCAGGTCAACGTTGCCGTTGTGTGCTCCAAGCCCTCGCAGCTGGCGGCGGACCTGGCGCCGTACCTGGCCGCGCGCGACATCACCGCTACGTGCACGCACTTTGCCCGCTTTGGGCAGACTGCCGTGGGCAGGCAGTTCGCAGCGCTATCTGATGTGGTGGAGCGCATGCAGGCCGCCGAGAAGGGGACGGCGCCCGGCGCCCTGTGGTGGCCCGCGCCCGAGCTTACCGACTGGTTGTATTCGCCCATATCCGGAGCGGATGCGTCCACGGCTCGCATGTTCGACAAGAAGATTCGGCAAAATCGCTGCATGACGACGCAAGCGGTTCTACGCTCGCTGCAAAGCCACCAGGGCAGGATTAACGCAGCCCGCGCCAAGCCTGATGCCGGCAACCCCTTTGCGGGGACGCTTGCCGTTTGCGCCGACGTGGTGAATTACTTGTGGCAGTGCCGCCCGGTCTCCGCCTTTAAGTCGATGGCGGCCGCCGCGCGTACCCTGCCTGCGTTCGCGCACGGTTCCTCTGCCGGCAACGTGAACGCTGCCGTGGAGGCGGCGATGGCGGACGCGGCTGCGGACGCCCTTATGAATACGGCGCGCCTGCTCGATGTGTCCCAGGCTGTTGCCGCTACGGCGTTGGACGGCGTGTGCGTGGTTGTGGAGGAGCAAATCGCCGTCCGTCCGCCGCGCGAGGATGCCGAGGTCGCCGCGGACGGGGCGCCTGCCGCAGACGGGGTCGCCGCTGCGGACGGGGTCGCCGCAGACGGGGTCGCTGTCGCGGTCGCTACGGCAGCGGACGCCGCCCCGCAGGTCCTCGTCCACTTTATGACGCCTGCAGACGCCGCGCTGCTTGCGCCGGGCGGCGTTGACGCCATGTTGCTGGCGGATGTCGATGTAGAGTCCTATCCGCTCAACCGACCGGAGGGCCCGCTGGTGACCATGCAGGAGGCGCGAGGCGTCCCTACCGTCGCGATCGATTCGGCAGCCCGATTGCGCGACCTGTTTGGACGTGCCCTGTGCGCGCCCGTCGCGGCGACGCTCGCGCGCGTCACGCATGACCGCCAGGCAAAGGATCGCTATCCGGCGGCAATCTGGACGGAGCTGCTTGCTCGCGCGCAGGCGGCGGGCGAGGGAGACGCGTCTGGGCGGCCCCTGGTGCGGTCTGTGGGCGAGGGCGACGTCGCTGCCGATTTCGACCCCATGGCGTGCCGTGACATGGAGGCGACGCGCGTGGAGTGCCTGGCTCCGCAGCGCCTGTCCAGCGGGGCGGTGCCCTATTTGGTGCTGTACCGCCGCGATCCCGCCAATCCGGACGGACCGCTGGTGCCTCGCCAGCTGTCCGCTTCGCAAATTGAGAGCTACCTTACCTGTCCGCTGTGCTGGTTCATGGGCTCGCGCATTCGCCCGCAGGGGCTGGACGCCGGCTTTTCCAACATGGAAAAGGGCAACTTTGTGCATGACGTGCTGTTCCGCCTGCACGCCGATCTTATGGAGGATGGAACGGGTCGCGTGACGCCGGCGAATCTGGACGAGTGCCTGCAGCGCCTGCGCACCGTGTTCGATGCGGTCCGTGCGGAGCATCAGCGGGGCAAGACCTCGAGTTCCGGCGCGTTGGTGCCGTTGTCGCGGACGGAGAGCCTGCAGGTGGATGACATCTTGCCCCAGCTTGAAGCCGCGTTGCGATACGAAGCGGAGGCTCTGGCGCCGTTTGCGCCCGCCTACCTGGAGTACTCGTTCAACGAGCTGGGCGTGGACTACGCCGGCCGCCCGTTGGGGGGACGCATCGACCGCGTGGACGTGGACCAAAACGGGCGCGCGGTGGTGATCGACTACAAGCACCGATCGGACGTGCGCGCGTTCCAGGTCAAGGATCCCACGGTGGAGGATAAAAAGGGCGAGCTGCCGGCGGATGACCCGGACTGGCTGCCCGCGCATGTGCAGTCGCTCATCTACGCGCAGGCGCTGCGGCACTCAAGCTTGGCGCTGGATTCGCGCGCAGCGCTGTACTTCTCCACCAAGAGCAAGTCGCCTGCGTTGAACGGCGCCGCGTCTGCGGAGCTGGTGGTCGCCGGTGCGGACGCGGAGCTCGATCCCGGCATGATCCCCGGGCTCAAGCGCGGTTTTCCGGACGAGGAAAACGGAGGCACCATGGGCTTCGACGCGCTTCTCGACCGCGTGGAGGCCACGGTCGCCCGCAAGCTCGACCAGCTTGAGGCGGGCGACATCCACGCCTCGTCCATACGGCAGCAGAGCTGCGACTATAACCACACCCTAGGATTCAAGCGGAGGAACGCGTAAATGGACCTTTCAACGCTTATGCCCCAGCAGCGCGACATCGTGACCACGCTGGACCGCAAGCTCTTTGTGTCCGCGGGCGCGGGCTCCGGTAAAACGTTTACGCTGACGCGCCGCATCCTGTGGGCGCTGTCGCCGGAGTCCGGCCCGTTTGTGGACGGGCTCGACCAGGTGCTGGCAATCACGTTTACCAAGGATGCCGCCGCGGAGATCCGAGAGCGCGTACGCGCCGCCCTGGTGGCAGAGGGTATGGAGCGCGAGGCGCTGTCTGTGGACGATGCCTGGATCTCCACCATCCACGGCATGTGCTCGCGTATCCTGCGCGCTCACGCGCTGGAGCTTGGCATAGATCCGGAGTTCTCCGTTCTAGAGGATCCGGGCGACCTTATGGATCTGGCCGTGGAGCGCGTGCTTTCGCGCGGGGCGGCGGAGTATGAGGACCTGTTCGAGTGGTACCCGCTTGCCAGCGAGTCCGCGCCGGGAGGCTTTGGCGGCGGCACCAGCGTGACGTCGCTGCTGCGCGTGCTGCTGGAGAAGGCGTCTGCCGCTCGCAACGGTTTTGACGACCTGCATCTGCTGCGCGGCTCTGTCAACCTGGATGGTCTGGCGGACGCTTATCGCGGCTGCATGGGCATCACCGCCGGCGCCACCAAGGCGGCAGAGGCCGCGCTTGCCGCGATCGAGGCGTTTGAAGCGGGCGAGAAGACCGTGGGCAACCTGATCTCCTGCATGATGGCCTGCAAGCCGCCGCGCTCGAGCAAGAACCTGCCCAAAGAGCAGGTGAACCTATTGAAGGCGGAGCAGGCGGACGCCTTTGTGAATGCCTACCTTGCCTTGGGCTCGCGCGCCACGCAGCAGCTGCTCGAGATGGCGCATGCGGTGTTCGACGAGTACAACCAGTTGAAATTCGACCGATCCGTGCTGGATAACAACGACTTGCTGCGTCTTACCTACCAGGCGCTTCGCGACAATCCCTCTATGCGCGAGGATTACGGGTCGCGCTTCAAGATGGTGATGATCGACGAGTTCCAGGACACCGACCAGCAGCAGGTCGACCTTATCAACTTCCTCACCGGCGAGGGCGGCCGCGCGCTGTGCACGGTGGGCGACGCCCAGCAGTCCATCTACCGGTTCCGCGGCGCGGAAGTGGACGTGTTCCGCCGCGCGCAGTCGCAGGTTGAGGCTGCCGCGGATGCCGGTGCCGGGATAGATGCCGGCGACGGCGCGAGCGCCGGCGCTGCCGCGTGCTCCGGTTCCGATGCCGGGCGCGTGGTACAGCTGGTCAAGAACTTCCGAAGCCATGGTGAGATCTTGGATTACGTGGCGTCTATCTTCGACGGCACCCCGCAGGGCCGCGGGGGCCTTATGGAGGGCTTCCTCAACTTGCAAGCGCACGACGGCCGCAAGGACGGCATGATTGCCCGCGACATCAACCGTCGACAGGCGCTGTTGGTCGCGGGTGGAAATACGCAGGAACGCGCCTTGGCCCGCGCTCGGGCGATCGCGCGGCGCTTTCGCGAGCTGGCGGATGCGGGACAGCCTGTGGGCGGCATGGTCTTGCTGCTGGGCGGCATGCCGCGTGCCAACATGTATGCGGATTCCTTCCGCGCCCAGGGCCTTGATTGCGTCATCTCGGGCGGGTCGGTCTTCGCCCAGACCGAGGAGGCAGCCGCGGTGCGCGCTTTGGTGTGGACGCTAGCGAACCTCGCGGACACCGCGCAGGGCCTGGCGCCGCTGCTTGCATGCGATATGTTCTCGCTGGGCGCGCAGGAGTTTCTTGCTCTGGCGACCGCGCGGGACGAGGCGACGGGTGAGACTCGCCGCCGCAACATCGATGCCGGCCTCATGAGCGATGAGGACGTGGATGGCCTGCGCGACTTGCCGCTGGTTGCCCGCACCCGCGCCGTGCTGCGCCTCGCGCTTTCCCGCGTGGGACGCGACCCCCTTGCCGCGATCGCCCGCGACGTGGTGAACCAGTCCGGCTGGATGGTCCGCCTGGCGGGGCAGGGGGCGGAGGGCCGCGCCCGAGCCGCCAACGTGCTCAAGGCCTTGGACGCCATCGCGGAGGCGGAGGCTCAGTTGGGTTCCGCACCGCGTCAGGTGGCGCTCGCCTACGACCGCTTCCTGGAGGGCAAGCAGGCTCCCGGCGCGCTCAACGAGGAGGGCGGCAACGCGGTGCGCATCATGACGGTGCATGCCAGCAAGGGCTTGGAGTTTCCCGTGGTCGCCGTGGCGGAATGCTTTTCCATTAGGTCCGGTGGCGCCAAGTTGCAAAGTCTGCGCGGCGACGACGGCGCGATCAGCTTGGTCGCCCTGCCCGGCCAGTTTCCCTCGGCGCGCGCGGCGGACGGTTCCTATATCAAGGGGGATGACGTCGCCAAAGAGTTCAAGAAGTATCTGGGCGGCTCGTCCGCCTGGCTTACCAGCGAGTATGCGGACGATGTCTGCGCAAGCGATTCTACCGCCGGCGCATGGCTTGCCATGAGCGAGCGCGAGACCCAGCTTGAATTGCAGGAGCGCGAGAGGCTGCTCTACGTCGCCATGACGCGTGCCCGCGAGTACTGCCTGCTCGCCATGGACGCGCCCGTGCGGTCGGTAAACAAGCAGCCGGTGCTCGACTTGCGCGGCGACACCGACCTCACGGGTCGCGTGCTCGAGCAAATCCTGCCCGCCGGCGCCGCGCTCGACGGCGGCATGCTGTGCTTTGAGGGTTCTCGTTGCGGCGACTTCGAGCTGCTCGCGCTGCAGGATTTCGCGCACGGCGATGCGGCCTATATGCAAAACTACTCGGTGGAGGATGGCTGTTTCATTGGTGAGGGCGTTGCAGCTGCGGACGTCGCCGCTGCCGACGCCGCTGATGCCGCTGCCGACGCCGCTGATGCCGCCGCC
>DBEWRE010000058.1:0-37592 GCA_048207125.1 Collinsella sp. | reverse complement strand
GCGACGGTCCTCAAACATGCTCGCGTGCACAAACGACGCATCCGGCAGCTGCCCCATAGGATCCGGCAGCTCCGCAAGCTCCTCGTTGTTTCGCAAGTCAACCACCAAGCGCAACCTATAGTCATCACGCAGACGGGCGATATCGTTATCCGTTCCAAATATGAGCGCGCCGGATCGCAGGAGGCGCCCTCGACGAATCTCCTTGCCGTCCGCGCCGATCAAGCCGCCCAAATCACGCGTGTTGGGCAGCCCATCAAATGGAATGTGCCCAAAATCGCGTCGAGCCGGCGGCATCGCGGCAGCATCAGGTGCCTCATACGCAACCGACCCCTCGACCGCCTCGTTTCGCTTCACCATAGCATGCTCTCCTCTCTCGTCCATTCACTCATATTCTGACAGGCAAGCAGCATCATCCAAGGACGACGATGCAAGGAAACGCCCCGCCAACGCAATCTGCATCGACGGGGCGTTTCCACCCGGCTCGTTTTGGCCGCTCACCTTTGCTAGCTAAGTATGTCCCTATGGAAACGCGCCATCATAAGCGCCGCGGAGATGCGCCACGCGCCATCGCGCGGCTTTAAATAGGACGCCCCGTGGTCGCTCACGCCGGAAAGGATTCCCTCTTCGATTGCCCAGGCAAACGCTGGGCGAGCAAAGGCGGAAACGGAGTTCCAATCTGGCATAGACTCCGCTTTGGACGAGGACGAGGTGGGGCTCGCGTGCGCGATCTTGATGGCGTAGTTGCGCATCATGGTAACTAGCTCTTCACGTGAGACGGGGGCATTGGGAGCGAAGGTGTTATTGGGATATCCGCTCACCACGCTGGTGGCGCGCGCCCACGTCACCGCACGACCGTAGTACTCGTTGTAATCCACATCCGCAAAGGCGGGAGCACTCGCCTGGGGCTCGCCCGCGAGTCGCCACAAGATGGTCGCCACCTGGCCGCGCGTCACGTTCTCATACGGAGCGAATCTATGGCTGCCGTACCCGCTCATGAACCCGTTGTTGAGGCAATACAGGAAATCCGACGCATCCGGTCTGATATACCAATCGAGGCGGTCGACATCATAGAACTGGTAATCGATATAGATGGGAAGCGCCCGGGTGGTAACGGACGCAGGGCCGTTTACCGCCTGCGTTACATAGCCCGTGCCGCCTCCCTCGCCAAAGCACTCGACCCAATACCAATACCCCTCGCGCTCGAACACGCCAAAGCCCACGCTGCTAAACCGAGCCGTGATCATATTGGCATAATGGCCGGGGGATTCCGTCCACCAGCGATTCGCATCGTTCGCGTTGTAGGCGCCCATAAGGATGTTTTCACCGCAGAAGAACACGCTATCGACACCAAGGTCATCCGAAGCCGTGAAGCAACTGGCGCCGTCCAACCGCGTGTGCTCAAAAGAGATGGCGGTCTCCGCAGCACGCAGCATCGCTATCTTCTCGAGGTCCTCATCATAGTGCAATGGGGCCACGCCCACCTTGGCGCGGGCAGCGTTGACCAAATCGAGCAGCTCGCGCGCGGCACTCTGGTGATACGAGCCGTCGATGTCGAGGCTGAAGGTCTCGCTGCTCGTCGTCGCCGCAAGCGCCCCAATTGGAGCGACGTCGATCGAGGACGCATCGGTATTCGCCAGCAGCGCGGCGGGCTTCGAGGCTTCCGCGGCAAAAGCGCCCTGAGGCGCCGAAACCATAGCGCATGCAGTCCCCAGCATCAAAATGATCGGCGCTCTTCTTGCAACCGACTCTGCAAACGATATCGCCCGACTCTTGACGAGCGACAACGCCGATTCACTCATGGCCGCCCCTTTCATTGGAAGGTAGAGAACCGTTTGGCATCGTCGATATCGTACAGCCCGGCTAGCGTTTTCCACGCGGAGACTCGGCGGCGCTGCAGACCGCGTCGGCACGCGTAAAACAAAATCGGGCCCGGAGAATACCCCCGAGCCCAAAACGGTTCTTTACTATGCGCCAGAAAGCTTGGAATTAGAACTCGCAGCTGCCCACGGTACGGGGATGCGGCAAGACGTCGCGAATATTGCCCACGCCCGTGAGGTACATGACCAGACGCTCAAAGCCCAGGCCAAAGCCCGCATGCTTGCAGGTTCCGTAACGGCGTAGGTCGAGATAGTACTTGTACTGCTCGGCATCCATACCAAGCTCGGCGATACGGCGCTCGAGCACGTCGAGGCGCTCCTCGCGCTGGGAGCCGCCGATGATCTCGCCGATGCCGGGCACAAGGCAGTCGGCCGCGGCGACGGTCTTGCCGTCATCGTTCAGACGCATATAGAACGCCTTGATCTCGGCAGGGTAATCGGTCACGAAGGTGGGGCACTTGAAGTGCTCCTCGGTAAGGAAGCGCTCATGCTCGGTCTGAAGATCGATGCCCCAGCTCACGGGGTAATCGAACTTATGGCCGCCGGCGACCGCCCGCTCCAGAATCTCAACCGCTTCGGTGTAGGTGACGCGGGCGAAGTCGGAGTTGGCGACATGCGTAAGGCGATCGATCAGGCCCTTGTCAACAAACTTGTTGAGCATGGCCAACTCGTCGGGACAGCGATCCATGACGTCGCGGATGACGTACTTGAGCATATCCTCGGCGAGATCCATGTCGTCGGCCAGGTCGGCGAAGGCGATCTCGGGCTCGATCATCCAGAACTCTGCAGCATGGCGCGTGGTGTTGGAATTCTCGGCGCGGAACGTGGGGCCAAAGGTGTAGACGTCGCCAAATGCCATGGCGAAGTTCTCGGCGTTCAACTGACCGGACACGGTAAGCGAGGCGGCGGTGCCGAAAAAGTCCTGACTAAAGTCGACGTTGCCGTGCTCGTCCAGAGGAGGATTGGCCGGATCGATAGTGGTGACGCGGAACATCTCGCCAGCGCCCTCGCAATCGCTCGCGGTGACGATAGGCGTATTCACGTAGACGAAGCCGCGGTCTTGGAAGAACCTGTGAATGGCTGCGGCGGCAACGGAACGCACGCGAAATACGGCGCGGAACAGGTTGGTGCGCGGACGAAGGTGCTGCTGCGTGCGCAGGAACTCCACGGTGGCGCGCTTCTTCTGCAACGGGTAGTCCGGAGCGGAAACGCCCTCGACCACGATGTCGGTCGCAGCGAGTTCGAAGGGCTGCGGCGCATCGGGGGTGAGCTTCAGCTCGCCGGTGCAAACCAGCGCGGCGGAAACGTTTTGATGGGCGATCTCGTCGTAATTCTCAAGGGCCTCGCGGTTCATGACAACCTGCAGATCCTTGAAGCAGCTTCCGTCGTTAAGCGTGACGAAACCGAAGTTCTTCATGTCGCGGACGGACTTGACCCACCCGGCAACGGTAACCGTCTTGCCGCCCAGCTCCTGAGCGTCGGCATACAGTTGGGCGATCTTGATACGATCCATACCAAACCCTTTCATGCGGTAAGGATGATAGTTTCCAACACTCTATTCTAGCAGCTGCCGCAAAGCCCGCGCGACTCGCACCGATTCCCCGCTTACATGCCGAAGCGAGCCGTCGCATCAGCAGGCCAAAATGAAACAGGGCACCGCAGTGTTCGGATGAGGAACCGCAGAGCAACACCCGAGCACGCGCGGGGTCCTTGCGATGCGGACGAGAAAAGCTCGAGTCCGCGCAAAAAAGGCGCTCCCCCTCAGAAGGCTCTCATCCCCCATAGCGTCTTGACTGTGTATTTCGATTATTGTCTAATAGTCTAATATTCGATACCACCAGGACGCAGCTCACCCCATGCCGATCAAACGTCCGCGATTCAATTCGCTACAGCATGAGGCCATGCATCCCGCATCGACGAACATCGTCCCGCTCGACACATCAGATTGGAGTTCCAATGGGAGGAGAAGCGTTTAAAGCGCTCGCAGACCCCACGCGACGAAGAATCCTCGAACTGCTGAGAAGCGGCGACCTAACTGCAGGGGAGCTCGCCGATCAGTTCGATATGACCAAGCCGTCCATCAGCCACCATCTCAACTCGCTCAAGGCCGCCGGCCTGGTTGACGCCGAGCGCGACGGCCAGTCAATCGTCTACAGCCTCAACACATCGGTGCTGCAAGACATCATGAGCTGGTTTTACACCTTTACCGACAGGAGTGTTTCAGATGACGAATAGTTCGAAAGAGCCGCAGCGAAACGCAGGCGGCAACTCGCCCGTAAGCCGCCGCGTCTGGATAGCGCTCACCGTGCTGTGCGTAGCCAGCGTTTTGGCCCATCTCGCGTTCTTTCCGCGGCTACCCGACATGGTGCCCACGCACTGGGACACCGCCGGAAACGTTAACGGCTGGAGCAGCAGAATGGCCACGCTGGGTCTCGATTTGCTTCCGCTCGGCCTGCTGTTGATGTTCTACGTACTTCCCAAAATAGACCCCCGCGGAAAAGCGTATGAACGCATGGGCAGCTTCTACACCGGCTTCGTCACGCTTTTCACCGTGTTCTTGATCTGCATGACCTGGACCACGGAGCTGACCGTTTTTGGCATCATCCCTCAAAATGAAAGCCCTATCGGCATCTTCACGGGAGTCACCGTCGGCATCGGGCTCATGCTGCTGGGCAACTACCTGCCAAAGGTCAAGCGCAACTACTCCTTTGGCTGCAAGACCCCTTGGGCGCTGGACAACGATCAAAACTGGCGCCTCACCCACCGCTTCGGAGGCGTCGCCATGGTCGTCGCGGGTTTGGCGACCGTCGTCTCCGGCTTGTTCTCTCGCCAGATGGGAGGGGCGGCGGTCGCCCTTCTCCTCGCCGCGGTCATAGGATCGTCGCTGGCGACCTATGCGTACAGCTACCTTGTATTCCGCAACGGGAACAAACCCCTTCGCGCAAAATAAGTGAAACGAGCAAGGGCGGGTACCGCATCGGCGCCCGCCCTTGCTCATAAATAGGTATGCCAAAGTCCTGCTCACCCCCTATCGCGGGCAGACAGCAAGCTCACCGTCCCCTACACCGGCGAGGGGGAATCCTCCCGGATGACGGTGCGGGCGATAAGCGACAGCAAGGCGATCCGCAGCTCACGCGAGCCATCGATCACATCGACGTCGTAGACGTCGCCGCGCAGCGCGGGAACCTGCTTGGCTCGCGCCACAACGCGATCGGAAGCATCGCGAATCTCGAAGCGGCACGTCCACGCGCGACGGGTGACGACGGTCCAATCCACAGGCTGCACGCGGATGACCGCCTCGTTGGTCTTGGCCGACACCCTGAACTTGCGCTTGAGGTCCAACTCGGACCCGTCGGCCATCGAGATCCTGTACGCGCGGTCCTTGGTATCCGTGCGCGTAGTGGTATAGCGCGCGACCTCGGCGCCGTCTCCGTCCACAACGCGCGTCATCCTCGGAGCGGAGAGCGGATCGGTCTGGGCGGTATACAGAATCTCGCCCTTTTCGTTCGCAACATCGGTCTCGCTGTGCACGCTCGCGAGCTTTGACGAAATGTGCAGCCTCATAGTCCCTCCCCGGGTCAACCACCATTCGACATATCGGCCTTTCTACCCACCTTGCGCCCGCGCGAAACCAATCGCGTACAAAAGAGGGGCCGAGAAGCAAAAGCTCCCCGACCCCGTGCATCTCTCCACGAAAATATGCAGTCAGCCCCATGCTCCACGCGCGGCGCGCGGCAACTGCGGACGAAAATCGATAGCCTAGCTCAGCAGCATGCGATCGTTTGCCAGCGCGCCGCCGGAAACCTCCTCGAACTTCTTAAGCAGGTCCGGAACGGTAAGGTTCTTCTTCTCCTCACCCGCGACATCGTAGATAACGTGCCCGTCGCCCATCATGATCAGGCGGTTTCCCATACGGATCGCGTCGTTCATGTTGTGCGTGACCATCAGCGTGGTGAGCTTGCGCTCGGCGACGATCTGCTCGGTGAGGGACAGCACCTTGGCAGCCGTCTTGGGATCCAGCGCGGCGGTATGCTCGTCCAGAAGCAGAACGCGCGGGTTGGTAAGCGTCGCCATCAGCAGGGTCAGCGCCTGGCGCTGGCCGCCGGAAAGCAGGCCCACCTTGGCGCTCATGCGGTCTTCCAAACCCAAGTCCAGCATCTTGAGAAGCTCGCGATACTCGGCGCGCTCGTCCTTGGTGATTCCCCAGCGGAGGGTGCGGCGCTGGCCGCGGCGGCGCGCAAGAGCGAGGTTCTCATCGATTTGCATATCGGCGGCGGTGCCTCGCATGGGATCTTGGAACACGCGGCCCAGATATTTGGCGCGGGCGGGCTCGGAAAGTCGCGAGATATCCTGCCCATCCAGCTCGACGGTGCCCGAATCGATGGGATACACGCCGGCGATCATGTTGAGCAAGGTTGACTTACCGGCTCCGTTTCCGCCGATGATGGTGACGAAATCTCCGTCCGCGAGCTCGAGGTCGACGCCGGTAAGGGCGCGCTTCTCGGTCACGGTTCCGCGGTTGAACGTCTTCTTGACGTGAGAGAGCTTAAGCATCGGAGCCATCCCCCTTCGAATATGAGCTGCGAAGCTTGAACTTTTCCCACACCACGGGCACGCACAGCGCCAGCGCGACGATGGCGGCGGAGAGCAGCTTCATGTCGTTGGCGTTCATGCCCATCTGGAGCACCACGGCGCGGATAAGGAAGTAGACCACCGAGCCCACCACCGCGGACGTAAGGCGGCTGGAGAAGCTGACGAGCTTGCCCGGGGTGAGACGCCCCAAAACCTCGCCGATCACGATGGCGGCCAATCCGATGACGATGGCGCCCGTTCCCATGCCGATATCCGCGTAGCCCTGGCTCTGGCAGATCAAGGCTCCGGACAGGCCCACCAGCGCGTTGGACAGCGTAAGGGCGATCATCTTGGTGGTATTGGTGTTGACGCCGAGGGCGCGAACCATAGCCTCGTTGTTGCCCGTGGCGCGCAGGGCGCTTCCGATCTCGGTACCAAAGAACCAGTAGAGCAGGGCGATGATGAGCACGGCGACGAGGATGCCTACGAAGGTCTCGAGCGTGCTCTCCGGCAGGCCGGTCATCTCGCTGATACGCGAGAAGATGGTGGGCTGCGTCAGCAGCGGGGTGTTGGACTTACCCATGATGCGAAGGTTGATGGACCACAGGGAAATCTGGGTGAGGATGCCCGCGAGAATCGCCGGAATCTCCAACACCGTGTGCAGAAAGCCGGTCACCGCGCCCGCGATACCGCCGGCAACCATTCCGGCGAGAATCGCCAGCAACGGGTCGGCTCCGGCAACCAGCAACACGGCGCACACGCTGCCGCCCGTCGCGAAGCTGCCGTCGACCGTAAGGTCAGCGATGTCCAGCAGCTTGTAGGTGATGAATACGCCAAGCACCATGATGCCCCAGAGCACACCCTGGGAAACGGCGCCCATGAGGGCGATACCCATATCATCTACCTCCTTTTATCCGTGCGCCCCGCCAACGTTCAACGGGGGCCTTGAAACCCAACGCGGCACCTTGGGCGGCGGTGCCGTATCCAAGGTGCCGTAAGGCGTACTTACTATGACGCGTGACCGGGCGAGGTTACTCGTCCAAAACAGAGAGGTCGATACCAAGCGCGTCAGCCATCTCCTGGTTCTTGACAACTACAAGGTCCTCGGCGGAAAGGTGCTCGATGGCCATATCGGCGGGCTTCGCCTCGCCCTTGAGGATCTTGACCGCCATCTCGCCGGCACGATAGCCCAGGTCCTCGTAGTTGATGGAAAGGGTGAACACGCCGCCGGCCATGCACATGCCCTCTTCACCCGCGATGAAGGGAAGCTTGTTCTCCTTGCAGATCTGACCGACCTGCGCGGCGCCCTGGGCGATGGTGTTATCGGTGGGCGAGTAAAGGGCGTCGACCTTGCCCACGGCGGACTCGACCACGGACTGGATCTCGTTGGTGGACGAGACGCTGTAGCGCTCGTGCTCGATACCCAGCTTGTCAAGGGCCTCCTCGGCCATCTCGATCTGGATCAGGGAGTTGGACTCGTTGGAAGCGTAGAGCAGGCCAACCTTCTTGGCGTCGGGCAGCACCTTGTGCAGCATCTCGATCTGCTCGGCGACCGGAGTGAGGTCGGAGCTGCCGGTGAGGTTGCCGCCGGGGGCATCGTTATCGGCGACCAGGTCGGACGCGGCGAAATCGGTGATAGCGGTGCCCACGATGGGGATGTCCTTGGTAGCGTTGGCCGCTGCCTGCGCGGCGGGGGTCGCGATGGCAAAGATCAGGTCGTCGCCGTCGCCTACCAGCTTGCTGGCGATGGTCTGGCAAGCAGACTGGTCGTTCTGGGCGTTCTGCTGGTCGATGGTGTAGTTGATGCCGGAATCATCCAGAGCCTTCACAAAGCCCTTGTTAGCGGCATCCAGGGCGGTGTGCTCCGTAAGCTGCAGCACGCCGATCTTGTACGCGCCGTCAGAAGAACCAGCCGAGCCGGCTCCCTGGGTCGACGTGTTGCCGCATGCGGTGAGCGCAAGCGCGGTAAGTGCCGTGGCAGCGATAGCGGCACCCTTCTTAATGAGGCTGATTCGCTTCATGGCGACCATCCCTTCCGATAGAACCACGACGGCGCGACCTTCCCTGCAGCCACGCGTCCAATGGCACCAGATATTACCGAGGACGCCGACCCTTTATGTCGAAAACATGGTGCTGATACAGGCTGTTAACCTTTGCAGGCCCCTTCATGGCAATCCAGCGCACGTCGTGCGCCACGAGCGACACGCCAACGCCCCGGCGCCCTTCCTCGGAGGAGCGGACCCTGTGCCTAGCGCTCGGTCTTAACCGCAAAGCCAAAGTAGACGATATGGGCCGCCCACACTACCGCGACCACTGCCCGAAGAACGGGGATACCGCCCGTGAAATACACGCCCAGCGCCATCAGGACGCTCACGGGAACCAGCAGCGAGAGCTTGGCTCGAACGCTCATCGCCCTTCGCTCCATGTAGCCCGAAAACACCACGCGGTACAACGCGGTGCCGCGGAACCACGCATCGAGGCGCTCGGAGGATCGGGCGAAGCAGAATGCCGCGACAAGGATGAACGGCGTGGTGGGCAATACGGGCAGCGCCGCACCGACCGCCCCCAAGCCAAATGCGGCGAGCCCCAGCGCTCCCCATACCCTGCGCCCCACCGCACCCGACCTGCGACCACGCTCTGCACTCTCCCGGAGATCCGCGTTTGGAGGAATCGGGGACACGGGGGTGATCCGGGTAAGGTCGGTGCTCTTCTCCGTCATGGGGCTCCTTGCGTGGCGGGCGCGCGGGCTGCGGTCAGCGGCATCGCGCGATCTCAAATAGTTAGCTATGTATTACTTTATCGCAGACTCAACCTGCACGCATCGAAAAGTTTTAGTTAGGTTACTTTTTGCCGAGCGCACCGCTCCGCATCGCGATGCCCCCCCGCGCACGCGGCAAGGGTATGCGCGCGAGCGGCGCAGGGTATCATGAGCTGCATGCAAAACGAAGCAGCAAGGGGATTCCATGCAAGACCTACTAGCCCAGATCGTCCACATCTCCCAGATAGTCTGGGTGCAGCAGGCCTTTTGGACCATCGTCCTGGCCTTGGCGACGCTCTCCATCTCGCGCATTGTCGCTCGCGCCATGCGGCACTTCCTCGACCGGGATAGCAACCCCCTGCCGTCCTCGTCCATCATCATCAACATCGTGCGCGCTACCATTTTGATCTTGGGCGCGAGCATCATTCTGGACGCCATCTACAACATCAACGCCAACGCCATCATCACCACGCTGGGAGTTGGAGGTATCGCGATCTCGCTCGGCTTCCAAGACACGCTCTCAAACCTTATCGGCGGCTTGCAGGTGACGTTCATGGGAATCGTCAAGCCCGGCGATAACATCGAGGTGGGCTCCGAGACGGGTGTAGTCCAGGACGTGAGCTGGCGCCACACGACCATCCGCGACGCCTTGGGCCAGACCGTCATCATCCCCAACTCGATCATCTCCAAAACGGCGCTGGTCCACCTGCTGCCCGCGAGCCGTGTGGTAGTCCCCTTCGCGATTCCCCGCGAACGCGAGGAGCGCGACGCATCCGAACCGTTCGACATCGACGCCCTGGCGAGCCGCCTGACCACGCTCGCGCGAGGCGCCGCCGGCGAGGTCTCCGGCTTGGTCGACGGCCCCAAGGTGGTGTTCTCCGAGATCACGGAATTTGGCATCAAGGGCAAGGTCATCTTTGTGGTCGAGGATGCCGCGAAAACCTCCGCTGCGGCAGATGCCGTGGTACGCGCCATCGCCCGCAGCCTCACGTAGAAAAGCCGCACGGAACGCCGCCGGCGCGGATGGGTCCTACAGCAGCACCTGTTCCAGCGTGCGCTTGGGCACGTGGTGGACCCCTTGCTCGTCGCGCCAATAGTCCGTCGAGACGGCGTCCGTGGCGGCGTCCTCCAAGACCACGGTCTCACCGGGCCTTCCAAGCGCGATCACCATGAGAGGGGTTGCGCCCCGCGGCAGATCTAGCGCGCCGGCAACCCCCGCCTTGTTGAAGGCATGCAGCATACAGGCTCCGTAACCGGCAGACGCCGCCGCGAGCGCGATGGTCTGCGCCGCGATGCCCTCGTCCACCGCCGTGGTGGCGCCGCCGCCCGCGTCGCAGATGACGATGTAGCCCGCCGGTCGCTCTCCGGGCACGGGGCCGTCCCAATCCTTGAGGGCGCCCGCCCATTTAAGGTGGACGAATACCGCCGCGCGCTCCTCGTCCAAAGAGACCACGCGGTAGCGAAGGGGCATGCGGTTGGCGCCGCTCGCCGTCTGGCGCGCGATGTCCACCAAGTCGACCATGACCTCGCGGGGCATCCCCGCCCCCTCGTCGAAACGACGGTAGCTGCGGCACGCGCGCACCATGTTGGAGAAGCCCGCCATCTTATCGTCCATAATCCCGCTGCCCCTTCACTCGATGGAGTCGGCGCGGCTGCCATGCGGCCACGCGACGCCCTTATGCAAACTAAACGCGGAGCCGGCACGCAACCGGCCCCGCGTCGATTATACGGCGCGCCGCGCGAACGCGGCCATGCCCTAGATACGCTCGGCGACCGCCGTCCCCATGGCCTCGGTGCCAAGGATCTTGTCCTGCGGGGTCTCATCATCGGCGATGTCGCCCGTGCGCAGGCCCTCGTCCAAAACGGCGACCACGGCGGCGCGAACCGCATCGGCTGCGTCGCCCATGTTGAAGCTGTAACGCAGCATCATCTCAACGGAAAGGATCTGCGCCAGGGGGTTTGCGATGCCGCGACCCGCGATATCCGGCGCGCTGCCGTGGCTGGGCTCGTAAAGCGCCACGCCGTCGCCCAAGCTTGCGCTGGCGAGCATGCCCAGCGAACCGGTGAGCTGCGCGGCTTCATCAGACAGGATATCGCCAAACATGTTCTCGGTCACCACCACGTCGAACTCCGCGGGGCGGCTGATAAGCTGCATGGCGGCGTTGTCGACCAGCACGTCCTCCAACTCGATATCCGCGTAATCGGCGTCGTGCACACGATGGACCACCTCTCGCCACATGCGGCTGGTCTCGAGCACGTTGGCCTTGTCGACGCTCGCCACGCGGCCGCGGCGCTTGCGCGCCGCCTCGAAAGCCTGGCGAGCGATGCGCTCGACCTCGAACTCGCGATACTCCAGGGTATCGTAGGCGCGCTGTCCGGGAGCGCCGTTCGCGCCCGCGCCCCCCTCATCGTAGAAGCGCTCGCGGCGGCCAAAGTACAGACCGCCCGTGAGCTCTCGCACGATCATCATGTCGACGCCGTCGATAACCTCTGGGCGCAGCGTGGAGGCGCCGGCAAGCGGGGCGAATACCTGCACGGGGCGCAAGTTGGTATACAGGCCCAGCTCCTTGCGAATGCCAAGCAGACCCTGCTCCGGTCGGGGCGCGCCGGGCTCGGTGGTATCCCACTTGGGACCGCCTACGGCAGCCAGCAGCACCGCGTCGGATGCACGGGCAGCCTCAAGGGTCGCCGCCGGCAGCGGCTCGCCGCACGCGTCGATCGCGGCGCCGCCAATGAGGGCATCCTTGCAGGAGAAGTCCACGCCAAAGCGCGCGCCCACCGCAGCGAGCACCTTCTTGCCCTCGGCCATGATTTCGGGCCCGATGCCGTCTCCGGGCAGGCAGCAGATGGTATAGGTCTTCTTCACGTTGCAACTCCAAGAATTCGAGCTGGGACCAGATGCAAAGGGATTGGGAATGGACGCCATGGCCTACTCCCCCAAAGCCGTACGAGTATCGGCGGCGGCGAGCTTGGCGCGCGTGCGCTCGACCAGGCCGCCCGCCTCGATAATCTCTGCGATAAACGGGGGGAAAGGCTGCGCGGTGAAGCGCTCGCCGGTGCGCTGGTTTACGATCGAACCGTCCTCGGTGTCGACATCGACCACGTCGCCGGCTGCGATGGCGTCGACCGCGGCGGGGCACTCCAGAATGGGCAGCCCCACGTTGATGGCATTGCGGTAGAAGATGCGCGCGAAGCTCTTGGCGATCACGCAGGACACGCCCGCCGCCTTGATGGCGACCGGTGCGTGCTCGCGCGACGAGCCGCAGCCGAAGTTCTCGTCCGCCACGATGATGTCGCCGGGCTTGACGGTGGTCGCGAACGCAGGGTCGATATCCTCCATGGCATGCGCCGCCAGGTGCGCGTGGTCCGAGCTATTGAGGTAGCGCGCGGGAATGATGACGTCCGTGTCGACATCTCGTCCGTAGCGAAAAACGGTTCCGCTGAATTTCATGGGTGCTCTCCTTTAATTGTTCGCGATCGCGGGCAGGTCTGCGGGCAGGGCGATGTGTCCAGCAATGGCAGAGGCCGCGGCGACGGCGGGGCTGGCCAGGTAGACCTCGCTGGTCGTGTCTCCCATGCGGCCCACGAAGTTGCGGTTGGTGGTGGACACGCAGCGCTCGCCCGCAGCGAGAATGCCCATGTAGCCGCCCAGGCACGGACCGCAGGTGGGCGTGGAGAACACGCAGCCGGCGTCGATGAAGGTATCCGCCAGGCCCTCGGCCATGCACTGCTTGAACACGGCCTGGGTCGCGGGGATCACGATGCAGCGCACGCCTGGCGCCACGCGGCGGCCCCGCATGACCTGGGCGGCGGCGCGCATATCCTCGATGCGGCCGTTGGTGCAGCTGCCGATGACCGCTTGGTCGATGGCGATGTGGCGGCTCTCCTCCACCGGATGGGTGTTACTGGGCAGGTGCGGCCAGGAGACGCAGGGCTTGATATCCGCGGCGTCGATGCGGATGACGCGGGCGTACTCGGCATCCGCATCCGCATGGTACTCAACGTAATCGCGCTGGCAGCGCCCATCCAACCAGGCGCGCGCGACATCGTCCACCTCGATGATGCCGGCCTTGCCTCCCGCCTCGATCGCCATGTTTGAAATGGTCATGCGACCCTCCATGGAGAGCGACTCGATGGTGGAGCCCGCGAACTCCATAGCCTGGTACAACGCGCCGTCGACCCCGATGAGGCCGATGATGTGCAAGATGATGTCCTTGGCGCTGGCACCGGCGGGCAGCTCGCCGTCGATCTCGAAACGAATGGTGGGCGGAACCTTGAACCACGCGCGACCGGCCGCCAGGCCTACGCCCGCGTCCGTGGAGCCCACGCCCGTAGAGAACGCCCCCAGCGCGCCGTAGGTGCAGGTGTGGGAGTCCGCGCCGATGATGAGGTCGCCGGGCACCACGGTACCGGTCTCGGGCAGAAGCGCATGCTCTATGCCGGCGCAGCCCTGCTCCCAGTAGTGGGTGATCTTCTGCTCGTGGGCGAAGTCGCGCATCTTCTTGGTCTGCTCGGCGCTCTTGATGTCCTTGTTGGGCGCGTAGTGATCGGGCACCAGGCATACGCGGTCGCGGTCGAACACGCGCTGGGCGCCCAGCTCGCGGAACACGTCGATGGCGATGGGGGCAGTGATATCGTTCGCAAGGACTATGTCGAGATCGCACTCGACCAGCCGTCCGGGGCAGACCTCGTCCAATCCGGCGTGGGCCGCCAGGATCTTCTCGGCAACGGTCATGGGTCTGGTCATGGGTTTTCCTTTCTATCGCGCTCTACTGCGCGTCGGATGCGGCGGCCGGTGTGGCGGCGTCGGCAGCGGTTGGCGCGGCGGCGTCGGCAGCGGCTGGCGTGGCGGCGTCGGCAGCGCGCTCGCGCTGGTGGGAGATCAGGCGGTTCAAGGCATTGAGGTAGGCCTTGGTGGAACTCACCACGATGTCGCCGTCCGAGCCGCGGCCCGTGTAGACCTCGCCGTCGGCGGCGGTCACGCGCACCGTCACCTCGCCCAGGGCATCGATGCCGCGCGTGACGGCCTGGATGGCGAACTCGGACAGGTCGTTCTCAACGGTGACTACCTGGTTGACGGCCTTGTAGACCGCGTCGATGGGACCGGTGCCGAAGGCGCAGACCTTGTGCTCGGCGCCCGCCTCGTCCAAAAGCGTCAGCGTTGCCGTGGGCGTGAGCGGGAAGCCGCAGGAGACCTGCACCGCGCCCAGGGTCCAGATGGCCGCGCTCACGCGCTCGCGCTCGTGGACTATGGACTCCAGGTCCTCGTCGTAAACTTCCTTCTTTTTGTCCGCCACCTCCAAGAAGGACTGGTAGATGGTCTCGAACTCCTCGTCGTTGAAGGTATAGCCCAGCTCGCCCATGCGATGGCGCAGGGCGGCGTGGCCGGAGCGGGCGGACAGGATAATCTGCGATCCGCCGGCGCCCACGTCGGCGGGGTCGATGATCTCGTAGGTATCGCGCGCCTTGAGGACGCCGTCCTGGTGGATGCCGGAGCTGTGGGCAAACGCGTTTGCGCCCACGATCGCCTTGTTGGGCTGGACGTTGATGCCGGTGATGGAGCTCACCAGCTTGCTGGCGCGGGTAAGCTCGGTGGTAACGATATCGGTATGGGCGTCGAGCGCCTCCTCGTGCATGCGAATCGCCATGACAACCTCTTCGAGCGAGGTATTGCCCGCGCGCTCCCCAAGGCCGTTGATGGTGCACTCGATCTGCGTGGCGCCGTTGCGGACGCTCTCGAGCGCCAGGGCCGTCGCCATGCCCAAATCGTTATGGGTATGGACGGAGATGGTGACGTCTTCGATACCGTCGACGCGCTCGCGCAGGTCGCGAATGCGCGCGCCGAAGTCCCACGGCATGTTGTAGCCGGTGGTATCCGGGATGTTCACCACGGTGGCGCCCGCCTTGACGGCGGCTTGGATGATGCGAACCAGGAACTCCTGGTCGGAGCGGCCCGCGTCCTCTGCGTAGAACTCGACGTCGTCCACAAAATTGCGAGCGTACTTCACCGCGTGAATGGCGCGCTCGATAGCCTGGTCCTCAGTGAGACGGAGCTTGTCGCGCAGGTGGCTGGGGGAAACGCCCAGGCCGGTATGGATGCGCGGGCGCTTAGCCGTGCGGAGCGCCTCCGCCGCGACCTCGATATCGCGGTCGACCGCCCGGGTGAGACCGCAGACGGTGCACGCGTCCCCGGCGATGCGCCCGATCTCTTGGACGCTCTTGAAATCGCCCGGGCTGGAGATGGGGAATCCCGCCTCGATGACGTCGACTTTCATGCGCACCAACTGGCGGGCGATGATGAGTTTTTCCTCGGTGTTCATGCTTGCGCCGGGCGACTGCTCGCCGTCGCGCAGGGTGGTATCGAAGATGGCGATCTTGCGGCTCATGGTTCCTCCTGATGGTTGCCGACGGACGGACGTTTGCCGTAGCAGGAGGTTTGGCGACCGGCTTTACCGGCGAGCTCGCGTTCGCGAGATGAAAAAGCACCCATGCGCGCCAACAACCTGCCAGGCAGATGCGGATACGCGCGTGGGTGCCAAACGATTCAACGTGCGGAAAGGACCCTAGCGCGCATCCTTGCTAAGTAGCGCTAGGCCTAGTAGATGCAATGCTGTATGCGCGATGCGATCCATGGGCGTCCTTTCTGTTACCAACGCGCTTTAGTCTAGCAGAGCGCTGCCGGCAGGCGGGGGAACGGGAGCGATTTCGCAATCAACTGGTTACATTATTCAAGATGTGCTTCAATTGGCGCGCATTTATTCACGACAATATGGGTTCACATCAACACTGCCGTTGAAAACGCTGCGGTCTGCGCGGTCCAGCGCGGTCCAGCCCGCTCCCCCTCGCTCGTCATGAAAAAGGTCCGGTACGAACGCTTCGTCGCGCGCACCGGACCTCACAAGCAGCCAAACCTCGACCCGGGTTCCATCCCGGGCCCGAATCAAAAGCTAGGACAACAGGCTCGACATCTCGCCGCAGGAGAACAGCGTCACCTGGTGCATCGCACGGGAGACGGCGGTGTAGAGCTGGCGGCGCGCCAGAGGCGTATCGGGATACGTCGCGGCGTCCGCATCGGGAATGACCACGTGGTCGAACTCCAGGCCTTTCGCCATGACCAGCGTCACGATCACCACGCCGCTCGCAGGGAGCGACTGGTTCTTCTTGAGCACCGGCACGTCGTTGTCCAGCAGCTTGGCGATGCGATAGGCGGCCTTGGTGTCGTTGGCGACGATGGCGGTAAGCCCCGCCTGGTCAGCTTGCGCCTCGTCGCGGGCCGCGGCAACCACCTCGCGCAGCGCGGCGGCGAGCTCCTCATCGGTCTCAAACTCCTCGCGGCGCGGTTCCAGGCCCGCGCGGCGCACGCTGGCGAGCTTGATATCGTCACCCATGTGCACCAAGCGGCTGAAGACCGCCGTGACCTCGGGGCTCGAGCGGTAGCTGGTCAGCAGGCGGCACACATCCACCTGCCCGTGCGTCCCCAAAAAGATCGAACGAATCTCATCGAAGCTCGCCGTGCCCTCGCGAATCGCCTGGTTCTGGTCGCCCAGAAGCAAGAAATGCGCGCTGCCGAAGAACTTGGAAAGCACCATCAGCTGCGCCGCGGAATAATCCTGCACCTCGTCGATCATGACGTAGCGGGCGTCCGAAGTACCGCGGCCGCAGATCAGCAGACGCAGGTACAGCAGCTCGGTTGCAGACAGCGTCTTCTGGTCCAGCATGCGCATGCCGATACGGTCCAAGCGCAGCCAGGTAAGGCGGTCGATGTCGGCCTCCGCGCCGGCGAAGAGGTGATCCAGGTAGCGGCGCGTGGCGCGGGCGATCTCGTCCTCGTCGGAGGTATCGATCACGGACCCCAGAATCTGGATCTGGGCCTCCACGTCCAAGCCCATGGCGCGCTCCTGCCAATCGTCGGAGCGGGCCATGCCGGCAAGGCGGCGATCCAGGCGGTCGCGCAGCTCGTCGCAGGTAAGGGCCACAAAGCGCGGACCGATGCCCCACTTGGCGTGCTTGTCCACCACGCTGCCGATCTGCCCGGCGGATAGAAGCGTCACATCGTCCATGGTGATGGCGCGCAGGTCGTCGGTGGTGATGACCAGGCTGCCGATCTCATCCTCCAGACGCTTGAGCGAGGACGAGGGCGTCTTGGAGCCGTCATCGCGGTTGCCCGCTCCCTGCTCCTCGACAAAGTCGCGCCAGGTGTACAGGCGCGGGTTGGCCTCGCCCATAGAGGGCAGGACGCCGTCGATGTAGCGCTCGAACACCTCGTTGGGGCTGAAAAGATACACCTGGTTTGCGTTCAAGGTCTCATGGTTGTGGTACAGCAAATAGGCTATGCGCTGCAGCATGACGGAGGTCTTACCGGAACCCGCGATACCGTTGACCAGCATGACGGGCACGTCCTCGTGGCGAACAACCTCGTTCTGCTCGCGCTGGATGGTCGCGGTGATGGCTTGCAGCTTCTCGGAATGGTGCTTGCGCAGGGCGTTCAGCAGCAGCGAGTCCTCGATGGCCACGGTGGTGTCAAAGTAGGCGTGCAGCTGGTCGCGCTCGATATCGAACTGGCGGCGCAGCTCCAGCTCCACGGTCTTCAAACGACCGTTGACGGTATAGCTGGTCTGGCCGTTCTCCTGGTTGTAATACGTCTCTGCGATGGGGTTGCGCCAGTCGACCACCAGGGGCGTGTGGCGATCGTCGGTAATGCCCGCGGCGCCAATATAGACGTCGCGCGCCGGACGGTCGGGACGCATCTTCAGGCGGACCTTGGCAAAATAGGGCTGGCGAAGCAGGAGCAGCACCTTGCGTAGGCGGTCGACGCTAAAGTCATGGTACTGGTTGTACGCATCGATGACGGCGTTCAGCGTCTCGATGGCGGCCAGGGTCTCCATGGTCTCGTCCGCGCCGCCAAAGTCGGGGCGAATCTCCTCGCTCATGGTGACCAGGTCCGCAGCGGCCTGCTTGTGGTCGTGCTCAAGCTGGTGCGTCAGGTCGTCGCGAAAGCCAAGCAGCTGTTTATAGAGCTCGTCCAGGTGCGCCTGCTCCTCGACAAGTACGGGATCGTCTTCATTCATAAGTCCCTCGCAATCAAATAGGGTGCAACGGGCGCAGTCCAGTGTACCCAAACGTTCATTGCCCGCGGGCAAGAATCACAACAAGCGCACCGCCGGCCGGGGCCCCACCGAGGCCGCCCAGGGCTCACCGAGACCGCCCGGGGCCCGCCGGGGTCGCTCGGGGCGCGCCGAGACCGCCCGGGTAGCACCCGAGGACGCACGGGCCGCACTCAGGCACGCCAGCGGTTCAGCGCCGCAGCGAGTTCTTGCGGACGAGGAAGGGCCATGCCGCACGCAACGTAATCGCGCTCCGCAAGCAGGCGCCAGCCCTCGCGATCAAGCAACGCCATCAGCTCGTCGACGGCTTTCGCCACCGGCTTTCCTTGGACGAGGATTCCTGCCTGCGCGCCCACGCGAACCAGCTGCGCCAACGCGCGGGCCTGGCAGGGGTCCACCAGCTGCTCCACCAGGCGCACATCGGCGCTCCCCTGCCCCACCTGCAGCTCCTCGCAGCCGCAGGTCCGCACCTTGATGCGCTCGTCGCGCGCACCGCGCCCGGCGCCTCGTCCACCATAACCACCGCGGCCGCCGCGTCCGCCGCGATCTTCGCGCCCGCCGCGACCGGCACCGCGCTCGCCGGACCCCGGCGCAACGGGCGCCACCGCGATCGTTCTATCGCCCGCAGGCAAGGCGAACCCCGAAGCACACGGCGTTGCGGGGGCATCCAGCTCCGCGCAAACAGCGCGCACGCGCGCCGTGATGTCATGCACGCGGTAGCGATCCATCTGCAGCACCACGTCTGCCACCGAGAAGTACGCGCCCGAGCTTCCGGCCACGATAACGCTGCTCACGCCCGCACGCTCCCACAGGTCGCGCACGCGCTCCACAAACGGCGTGATGGGCTCGAACTCGCGTGCCACCACGGCCTCCATCAGCGCGTCGCGAACCATGAAGTTGGTAGCGGAAGTGTCCTCGTCGATCAGCAACGCACGCGCGCCCGCCTCGCAGGCCTCTACGGTCGCGGCGGCCTGCGAGGTCGACCCGCTGGCGTCCACGGTTGAGAAACATGAGGTATCGCGCCCGTCCGGCAGGTCGCGAATGAACAGCGAGATATCCACCCCGCTCACCGCGCGTCCGTCTTCGGCACGCAGCTTCACCGCGGTCGCATCCGTCAGCACAAGCTCGCGCCCATCGCCCGCAACATGGTTGTACACGCCATCTTGCAGCGCGCGCAAAAGCGTCGACTTTCCGTGGTACCCGCCGCCCACAATCAAGGTCACGCCGCGCTTGATACCCATGCCGGCAACCTTGCCGCGATGGGGCAGCTCCAAAACAACGCGTTGCCCAACGGGAGCCTCAAAAGCAAGCGCGCTCTTAAGCGGCCTCTGGGAAACCCCGCTCTCGCGCGGCAGGATCGAGCCATCGGCAACAAAGGCCACTAATCCGGCAGCCTCCATCTGGTCGCGCGCGGCGCACTGGTCATCCGCAAGGTCAACCGCCGCCCACGCCTGATCAAGCAGGCCGTCGTCCACAAACAACGCGCTCTCCACGCATTGGGGCACATAATCCAGCAGCATCTTCGAGGCGGCTCGCCCGTCAACCGTGCGACCGT
Source organism: Collinsella sp. (assembly GCA_048207125.1). Classification (GTDB taxonomy): domain Bacteria; phylum Actinomycetota; class Coriobacteriia; order Coriobacteriales; family Coriobacteriaceae; genus Collinsella. The sequence continues at coordinate 17,726 of DBEWRE010000058.1, read as the reverse complement.
GCGCTGGCAACCCCGCCTCAAAGCGAAACGTCACCGAACCGCCGTCCACCTCGCAGGCGGAACGCGCCAGCACCTCCTGCCCGGGACGAGTGGTCGCCAGCACGCCGCTTTTGCCCGAGCCGCCCGCACGCATGCTGCACCCAGCGAGCGCGCGCGAGAAGCGACGCAGTAGCACGTCCTCAAGCGCCGTGCGACGATGCGCCTTACCCCACAACCCCGCGGGAATATGCAAAACATCGTTGGGCACGCGCACGCTCACGCTAGACGGCGAGGCGAACGGGTCGCCCTGTACGTGGTCAATGGACAAGACAAAGTCACCAAAGTCATACTGTCCACGCAGGTCCTTGTACGCCGGATAGCCCCTGTGGTCGATGCGCTCCAGCTCGCGCTGCAAATCCCTATCGCTTCTCATAACGCGCCTCCCCATACGTATGTGGACGAGAATTCTCTTTGCATGCATTGTGAACCATCCGGGTCTGCGCTCATGCGCCAAGCATGCAGACGGGCACAAAATATGCGGCCCGCATGCATTCGCACACGGACCGCACTTCAATCGCTATTGTCGGTCAGCCTCTGGGGCATCAGAACCTTCAAGGTCATCAGGACAATCGGGGTCATCCCCCTCCGCATCGACCTCCGCGTCATCGGGATCATCTGCATCATCGGGATCATCCGCATCGTCGGCGTCTTGAGCTCCCCGGCGCTTCAACAGCCTTGACGTCACCAGCATGGTCACGCCTCCCACCAAAAGCACCGCTGCAACCTGGAACTGAATGTCGCCGGTCTGGGGTAGACCGTTTTCTTCAAGCCAATCGTCCAAGGGATTATCCGGCTTGCCAGGATCGTCAGGGCCAGCCGGCTCATCGGGGCCATCCGGATTATCCGGACCATCGGGGTCTTCAGGGTCAACCGGCTTGTCGGGATCCTCCGGGCCTTCGGGTTCATCCGGGCCATCAGGATCCTCAGGGTCAACCGGCTTGTTTGGATCCTCGCTCTTGGGAGTCACCTCAACACCAAAATGTAGCTCGCCGTCAACGCTGTACGGGACAAGCACCAGCACCGGGTCGATCAGCACATGCTCGTTCTCGGGAGCACACGCCGTGCGAGACAGCAGGTACACGCCGCAACGAACGCTCCCAAACGATGCCGTGCCGTCACCGTCCGTAACGGCGTCGCCGGCAGTGAACAAACCGTTCTCACGCGCGAAGGCGTCCATCTTCTTGGCCTTCGATCGCAGCGCGGCTGCGTCAAGCGAAGACCAGTCGCAGTCGTACGCCTTAAAATCCTTCACGGTGGAGAACTGGGCGGTCGAGCCCTCCACGTTACCCGTTGCGACCAGAGCGAGCGAATAGGTATCGCCCGCAAGCGCGACATCTTTGCCGCCAACCTGATGATGCGCCTTTACCACTATGGAGCCCCGGCGCGCGGAAACAGCCTCGGCGGCGGCAACCTCAAGAGGAGCGACCGGCCCTGCAAGCCGAGCGGAAAAGAAGCCGGGGGCGCCCGATGCGACGCCGCACGCCAAAGCCACGCCCACAACCGCGCGGACCCGATTGCGAATGCGTGAGATACGGGCAACGTGCCCGCTATCTAAAGTGCGATCCGCCACTACGGCCATCCCCCTTATCATTTCCCTCAATCCTAGAATGCGCGCCCGGATACGCCCGCGCGACGTCGGCATTAGCGTCCTTGCGCAACACCAACACGCCCAGCGCGATGGCGACCACGATCAACGCAACGATAAGCATCACATGGGGCAGCGACAGGTTGATGGGATTTCCCTCAACCTTGGCCTCTTGCTCCATCTCCTCCACATACGGAATGCTATGGGCATGCACCAGCAACCTATGCGAGTTGATGCCATACGGCGTGCAGGTCACCAGCGTGCACAGGTCCTCGCCCGCGCGAATCGCCAGGCTCTCGGTCTCATGCGGCAGCACGGTCTCGATCGAGTCGACCTGATAGGCAAAGGTCTCGCCAAGGACGCGGATGAAGAAATGGTCGCCCTTCTCCATCCTATCCAGCTCCGTAAACAGCTTTGCGGAGGGCAGGCCGCGGTGCCCGGACAGCACGGAATGCACTGCCGGCGCGCTCACCGGCAAAGACGTCTCCGGCATATGGCCGGCGCCAACCTGCAGCACCGGCTCCTCGACCGTGTGGTAGATGGGCATGCTCACATCTAGACGAGGAATGCTGAGGTATCCCATCATGCCGTCTCCGTTGAGATTGAGCAGGCCGTCGTACGCCGCCTGGAGCGACTCGGCGTCGACGGGGGCGTCTGCGGACGAATCATCCGCCTGCACCCCCGCCAACGCAGCAAGGCCCTGGTTATATGCGCGGGCATCGCCAAACATCTGGGCGTATTTTTCCTCGCTCAGGTCTTCCACCGCCTGGTCGTAGCTCGCGATCGCACGGCTCGAGTTGCGCTCGACCAAAAAGTTGCTCACCGTGGGATATAGCAGGATAGCGAGACCTGCAAGCACCATGATGAGCGGCAAGATGTCGCCAAGCTTTTTACGCATGCGACAAGGCCCTCCTAGTGCTGGGCGTTCTTACGGCGCACGGCCCACGCAACACCGCCGACAACTACAGCAGCGCCCACGACGGTGAAGGCGATGGTGCCCATGCCGCCGGTCTCGGGGAGCAGGGAGCCCTTGTTGTTGACAACGGTAACCTCGGGTAGTTTGCCGGCGCTACCCTCGATTGCGTCACCAGCATCGTTCACTTTGACCGTCCAAGAAGGATTAGCTCCATCGGTAGTCGTGTCGGTAATCGTAATCTTCTCGGGCTTTGCAAGCTTATTGAAGCCACTTGGCGGCTGAGTCTCAGCAAGGTAGTAGTCCCCGGCAGCAAGACCACGGAACTCAATGACGCCGGTGTCGCCAGTGGTCACGGTAGTCACTTTATCGTTGTCACTTTCCAGGGCGAGACGATACACTCCATCCTCGACCCGCACAAGGTTAATGGCAGTACCCTCGGCCGAATGACGCAGCTCAAACTGGGCGCCGGCAAGAGGGCTCTCCCCGTCCGTCTTCTTCAACTTGAAGCCGAAGTCGTATTGATTGGTCACGCTAGGAATCGACGTCCCTTTGCCCGATCCATCGGGATTAGTCGAATATTCAACCTTTGCATTGTTGGGGATCGCCTGGCCGACAACAGCGTCGGCGTTAATGTAAGCGGTATAGGTAACAACGATTTCCTGGCCCGCCTTATCAGTAAACAGCGTCTTCGCATCGCGGTCGCCGCCATCCTCAGCGCCGAATATCACGCTAAGCGCAGTCTTGCCTTCAGGATTCGGCTGGCCCGACTCCGTAACATAATCGGTCGTGCTCACGTCCAGGTTATTAATCTTCACGCTTACAAACTCACCGAAGGTCAAACCTTTAGACAGCTCGTCCTTAAAGGCGAATCGGTACTTGGTGTACTCGCTAACATCGGGGACAGTGGACTTAAGGGTAAAGGTAAGCTTCTTGCCTATTTCGGCACTCACGTTGTCCTTGTCGTTCTCAACCTTCTTATCGACAGTGGGATACTCGCTCTTGAGGTCAACATTCTGGGTGGCTTTCACCACGTTTACCAGAATGGCGTCGGTTTTTCGAATAGGAGCGGTCACGTCGGTGGAACCCGCCTGGGGGCTCACAACATAGTAACCGAAGGCAAGGCTCTCAAACGTTGCCACATAGCTGTCGCCGCTTGCAACAGCATTCACAGTCTTCGTTGCGGAAACGCCGTTCTTCTTGGCCCAGTCGGCAGCCTTCTTGGCGAAAGCGATCACGTTGTCGCTGTCGTCGCTACCAAGACCGTTCACGTGCGCGATTGCCGCCTGAGAAAGCTCTTCACCGGACAGGTCGGCCATATCGCCGCCAATTACGGTCGTAAAGAACGGCTCCCACGCAGCGTTGAGCGTGTAGCTCGCGTTCTTGCTGTCGGCGGTGACCGTGGCGGAGAACATCTGCCACGCCTTGACCTCCTTACCCTTGAATTCGGCGCTCTGGCTCGTGATGGTCAGATTACCCGTAGTACCGGCCGCAAAGGCCTTCGTGGGCAGGGCGCTCGCGAGCATCACCAGCGCCATCATGACCGCCAGCGCCATGCCGGCGATCCTCTTCGTCATCGTTCTCATCGAATCATTCCTTCCCTCAAACGCATGACATTTACTGCTATTTATCTGCTACGGCTCGCTATCAGCGCCGCGAGAGATACTTCCTTCAAACGCGCCCACTCGAGAAAGAGGGCGGTTTTCGCCGTTAACATCAACGACTACGCTTCCTTCCACGAGGCGCCGCATGGGCACCACGAGGCGCACGAGCTCGCAAAGGGCACGACCATGATGGCAAAGAGATATTGAAAGCAGCACCCACAGAACCCAACCGCCGACGACGGCGCTCATACAAGCCAAAGGCCATAAGAGTCGCGCCTGCGAACATGAAGAGCCACGTTCCCATGCCTCCCGTTTCAGGCAAAGGCAAGCGGTTGGTCACCGTGATCACATATCCGGTCTCATCCTTCGCGACGCTATAGCTATAGCCGGTCTCCCCTTCATAGGAGCCAACCTGCACTTCTTCGACCGAATAGGTGTAGTAGCGCACAACCGAGGGATTAACCGTCTTGTCTTCGAACGCCACGGGCAGGCCGCTCACCACCTTGCGCCAGGTTTCAGACCACTCGGAGGCATCGGCCGCGGTCAGCTTCACCTCAAGCACTCCGTCATTGTCAAACGTCGGGTCTTCGACAACCACACCATCGACATTGGTGTAGGTGCGCTTGAGCTTGAAGGTCACTTCGCCGGGGCGCGTGTTGCCCGCATTCGCGTTATCCATCCACACCTTCTGCAGCGTGATGTCCACCAGCGCGGAACACGGATCTTGGCCATCGCCCGGCTCGGGCGTGATGCCCCCCGTGCCAGGAGTGTTTCGCGCGTCATCCATGAGCACGGCCTTCGCGGAAGACACGTAGGCCTCCATGGCAACCGGTGCGGTGCCATCTTTGCCTTGCATGACGGCACCTTGAAGTTCATCGAAGCTCGAAATCTTGTCGTAATGCTGCACCTCGTAGCGGTTATAGTCAGTGCCGCTTGCCGTATCTTGCTGGGCATGCGAGAAAACGCCGTCAGCCTTCGCCACAGCGTCGGTCAGCGCAGCGTTCATGTCGCGATAAATCGAGTACAGGTTGTAGCGGCCTTCGTTATCTTTGCCCTCAATGGTGTCCGCGTCTTTGAAGTACACCGATTGCAGATTGGTCATGCCCGAGAACGGGCCCACCAGCTGCTCGGTGCCGCGCACCACGTCGCAATACACCATTTCGTTGCCTTCGAACAGGCCTTCCTTGTTGTGGCCCACAAAGCCACCGGCATAGCCCGCATTGTCATGGCGCTGATTCTCGTTTTCCGGCAAGCCTCCTTCCACCGCTGCGCCGTCGGCATCTTGCGTAGCGCCGCCGCCAAACACGTCGTAACCCGCATGCGCACCCGTAACCTTGGAATTGGTCACCGAGGTGCGGTTGCCCTTAATCAGCGTAATTTCTAGGTTCGCCTTATTATCGTCTGGGTTAATTAAACCCTTATCGTTGCACGGCAACTTGATGGTGGAATCGCCAATTGTGACGATGGCCGTATCAGACTGCGTCGAATCGTTGGAATCGCCCTTCGCAAGTGCCACGCCGATGCGCAAGCCCAGCAGGTTCACGTAAAGCAAATCGCCGTCGGAGAGAATCTTCAGGCCCAAAAGCTCGCCCAAACCGGGAATGATGAAGCCGCTCAGGTCGATAGCCCCCAGATTCTGAAGATCGTCCAGATACAAAGCCTTCACCAGCTGATCGACAATGACCAGCAGCAGTTCAACTACTGGAGAATCAAGCTCTACACCGGCTATATACGACATGTCGGTCTGGCCGATGAATCCCGCCGCAACCTGGTCGCTGCGCACGATGCCCAGGTTCGACACCTCGCAGGCGTCGATCTTGGACAAATCGCCCAGGCCCACAAAACCGCCCGCGATGTTTTGCGCCGCATCGTTACCCTGCTCCACGATGTCTTGACCGGCATCGGCGCCGCTGGTCACCGTGAAGCCGGAGACAACGCCTTCCACGCGGCAGCGGTCGGCGTGCGACCCCCACACGTCAAGTACGCCGGCCTGCAAGTTCAGCAGCTTGAATATCTCTCCGATACCCGCGCCCGCCTCATCGATATCAACCGTGGAGTTCTTGCCCATATAGCCTGCGAAACCGCCCGCGTAGCTAGGAGCCGACACCGTGGAGAGCGCGCTCACGGTGCAGTCTTTGACAGAGCCGTTCAGCAGGCTGCCGGCAAAACCGCCCGCGTTGCCAAAGTAGCGCAGCGAATCCATGGTGCCAACTTTGTCGGCCGTGTTGGCGCGCACCCGGGCACCGTCAGCCACGCCCGTCACGCTTGCGTGATACACATAGCTGCGGAACGCATCCAGCACGCTTACGTTGCCCAAGCCAATCAGGCTCAGGATGGATGTCTTGTTGGCGCCGGCATCGGTACCGCCCACGTCAGCCACGCTGCCAACGTCGGCAAGGCCCACGAAACCGCCTGCGTTCTTGCCTCCGGAAACACCGCGCAGGCCGCTGATGGAAAGTTTCGAAGCGCCGTCTTTGCTGCCGAGCACAGCAGATTCGCAGCTGCCCACGAAGCCGCCAGCCGCGGTAGCGAATCCGGTTGCGCCGGCCTCTTGATACGAGCCATCCACCACGAAGCCCCATGCCTCATCGGCAGGCGTCACGGACGCGCCGCGGATGGTGGTCATGGTTGCCTCGAGCACGTTGGCGACATCGCCCGGCTGACTGATTACGGTATCCAGGATGCCCTGCAAAAGACCGTTGCTCGCATTGGTGTTCGCGTCGGTCGCGGAGCCGGGGGCCGCCGTGCCCACATAGCCGCCCACCGTATTGGTGCCTTTCACCAGGCGCAGGTTGCCCACGTTGCAACCCGTGGAGCCTTCGGTGTCGCCCCAAATCTGCGCGCCCTCGGCATAACCTACGTAGCCGCCGGCATGGCCAAGGTCGTGCTTGGCGTCGTCGGCCGCAACGCCCGTACCAAGCGCCTGTGCCGTCATGCCCTCGCGATAACCCACCGTGGAAGACGAACCTTGAATGCTGGGGACGAACACTTCGGCAGCAGAAACAAGCTGACCAAGATTGAGGTTGAGACCCAGAATGCTCACGCCGCCCAGATTGGCCGCGCCGCCACTTTCCATGAAGCCCGCATAACCGCCGGCCGCCCGCATGGCGCGCACGGTCTTGGCATCGTTGGCTGCGCCGTCGATAATCACGCCGCTGCGCATAATGCCCACGTAGCCGCCGGCCACGCCACCGTCACATTCGTTGGCAGCGCTGCTATAAGCGCCGCGTCCTGCCACAACGTTATAACCATATACATAATTGGCAAGTTTGGCGGCAAGCTCCTCCTCCGAGTTCACCTTGCCAGTTTGTGCAAGATCAGCACCGAAACCGCCATTCACGCCGATGTAATCGACCCATGCATTCCACGTGCCCATATCGATACCCGACAAGGGGCCGGTCACGCGCGTATGGTGCTGCGTGGGATAGACCACCGACAAAGCAGAAGCAAGCGTGTCAACCTTGATCAGACCGAACAACAGGCTCAAGCTGCCCGTATCGGCCGTATCGGCGGGGCGCATGAAACCAGTGTAGCCACCCGCAACTTCGGTGCCGAACACCGAACGCATGCGGTCAGCGAATGCCTTGCGCGTGGGGCCGTTGTATGTCGTGGCCTTCCAGTCGTGCGTATCGTTGCCCCAGATCTGTCCACCTTCGTTGTATCCCGCATAGCCGCCCGCCATGCCGCGCATGGTAGTACCATCGGATGACGCCTGCGCACGCACCACGCCGCCGCAAGGCACACAGTCGGTAGAACTGTTACGCACCGTGGGAACGAAGCTTTCCACCAGGCCGGCCAGACTGTCGATGTTGACAAGCTTTTTCAGGATGCTGCTTTCGCCGCCGCCAAGCACTTCGGCCGCACTGCCAGGTTCCATGCCACCAACATAACCGCCCGCAGCGATGCGACCCACCACGTGCGAGAACGAATGGGCGCTGGAATCTTGGATATGCGCACCGGTAATGCGACCTGCAAAACCGCCGGCATAGCCTTCGGAACCGTCATCCGTGGTGGCACGCACCGCATAGCCGCCCGGCATGCCGTACACGTCGGAATGCTCGACGGTGGAAACCATCACGTTGAGCGCAGAGAGCACATTTTTCAGGTCGACTGTCTGACCAAGGATGCCCAGGCCTTCGCCCACGGATGCAGTGGAGCCAATGTCCAAACGTCCGGCATAACCGCCGGCATAACGCTGGCCATCGATAGCCCACGGCGCATTTGCGTTGTAATAGGCATCAATTGCGTCGGCCTCGAGATTAGCAGGGTCTTCGATTTTCGTATAGGCGATTTTGTTCACATCGCAGTTGGAAATCTGGGCACCCGAGGCGTAGCCCGCGAAGCCGCCCGCCGCGCCGGAATTCGCGTCAAGCGCGTCGACGCGGTTGGCACTCACCGTGAAACCATCAGGCGAATTCACGCCCGCATCCGACACCGTGGCAACATAGGCGTCGATCAGGCTGAGCAAATTGGACACATCAACCTTCAGCCCCTTGAGACCGCCCAGAATGCTCAGACCGCCGCCGCCATCTGCCGCCGCGGCAAGCGCACCCGAGGTGAGCAGGCCTGCGAAACCGCCCGCATAGCTGCCGCCTTCGACGCTCTTCAGATTGTTGACAGACCATTGATCGGCATCCGCATCGTTTTCAGGCATGCCTTCCACCACGCCGCTGCGGAACACGCCCGCAAAGCCACCAGCTTCGTCGGCCACGACGGTGGCGTCGCCGTCGACTGCGTAGGTCACATTGCAGTCGCTGTATTTCGGGATAAGGTAAGGAACGGCGTTGAGCAGGCCGAAAATGGAACTGAGCGCAAGGATGGAGGCCTCGTCTGCCACATCGGCCAAGCCGCCCGTCTCGGAATTGCCCACGAAGCCGCCGGCCGCGCCATTATCAGCATCGGCCGTCACACGGTGAAGGCCCGTCACGCTGCAGTTCGACAGCTGGGCGCTGCGATTGTCGGCCACAAAGCCGCCTGCCGTTGCCGCGGAAACGCCCGCATCGGGCGCGGTGTCTTTCGTTGCCGCCACCGTGAACCCGTTTGCGTGGCCCGCCACGGTGCAGTTCTCCGCCGTCACATTCACACCTTCGCCCACGGCAAGCAAACCCTTGATGCTCACGGCACCAAGACCAAGCAGGTCAAGGCCGCCGCTGCCCGCTAGGTTGCCGGGGCCCATAACGCCCGCGAAACCGCCAGCACGCGTACCCGCCTGCACGGACGCAATGTCTTTAATATGCACGTTGGTGCACGAGCCACCTGTGGCCTCGGCAACGGCACCGCCCGCATGCGAGTCGGCTGCAGTCACCGTTGCGCCCTCCGCAACGCCCGTCACCGTAACATCGCTCAACTCGAACGGCAGATAACCGCCCAGGCCGACAGCCCTATCAAGAACACCGCCAACCGAAGCGGTTCCCATCAGGCCCGCAACACCCGCGGCATGGCTTCCGCTCGCTTTCACCATAGCTAGCTGCGATACGGTATTTCCGCGAGGCGTATTCGGCTTAGACAAAAGGCCATCGGCACGACTATAGATTTTCAATTTTGAGCAATGGGCATCATCCGAAGCAGCCACAAGTGCGCCATCGCCTCGACCCAACAAACCACCCGCAAAATCGCCAGCGCTTTCAACCGTAATCGTGCCGCCGGATATTTCAGCCCCCAAGATGGCGGATTCATCAACGCCCAAAAGAGTCAAGAGAGCATCACGCCTGCCGTCGGAATCCTTGCCCCCAAGCACATCTGTCAAAAGATCGCCAACTAAACCGATCAGATTATTTTCTTCAGGCTTGTTCTCCGATTTGCCCAAATCGCTCACCCAGCCGAGCGTCGCAGCGCCTGCGAATCCACCCGCCAAAGCATAGGATTTAGCTTCGGCACCCGATTCCTGTGAATAAAGCGTCGCCTTTACAGCAACCGGCCCAAAGATAGTGTCATTAATGCTGTAGCTATTTGAGTACGCGCCCGCAAACCCACCTGCATAACTGGCAGCCTCAACCGAAGCACCAGCAGCAAGCGTGCACTCTTGAGTAACACTCTGGGGCTGCGCCACCCTAATAAGCTCAACGCCCAAATCGCTCAGAAAGCCCTTCATTACTCCGTTGCGAGCAATGCCAGAAAATCCACCAGCAAACAGACGAGCTTTCACCGTTATGGGAGACTTCACCGAAGAAGACACGATGATGGTACCCGACTGCTCGCCAATAAAGCCACCGTTCTTATCTGTCGTCGGCACACCAATGGAAGCATCCTCCGCCAAAGAAACAGAACACCTTGAGATAACAGGGTTTTTGTATCCCGTGGGAATCAGGCTCTTTACATCAAGAATGTTGTTCGCAAGCAAAAGTTTGATAAGCTCGCCCAATCCAAGACCAGGAACAGCATTGAGAATCGTCTCGAGGGCATCAACCGTAAAACCGAGAACCGTCGACAGTCCGTCATACTCGGTCATTCCCTCCGAATAACCTACGAATCCACCCGTCATTCCCCAAGAACTCGTAACGCGGGCAACCGTACCGTCAGGAGCATTAATCACTTCGCAGTTTTCAATGAGCACATTACCCACAAGGCGACCGGCAAATGCACCAGTTGCTGTAGTGGATGGATCGGCATTGCGCAAGTTGAGCAAGCCGCGCAACACATCGCCCAAATTAATTTTTAGATTACCTACAGTTATGGTTTCAAGTAGCAGAGACAGTAGGTCGCCTACGCCACCGAGCAAGCCGCCGAGCAAACCCGTCAAAAGTTCAACAAGATTATCAGGAACATCCTTGAAGCCTGTCGTCGCATTGTTCACCTGAGGAGCCACAAGCGCAATGTTGCTTACGCGAGCAACTCCCCCTGAAACTCCAATGCTGTTGAGGTTCATCGGACTCGAAACCGTGCCGAAAAAACCAACACCAGCGTACTCAGATGTGTCCAGCACTCCCTGGATATCCACATTGACGCCCGAAATCGAGGGACGGCCCGTGGCAAGAATGGCGCTATCGGTATCATTCCAAATCTTTTCGCCCTCTGCCGCAACCGCACCCGTCATGGTTCCTTGAAGCATGAGGGGCGTCCAGGTTCCACCGGAACTCACATCGATATCACGGAAGATAATGTAATTTGCCGTAGCCGAGTACACGAGGCCTGTGTTGGGACTCGCCTTGGTATCCATGTTTCCAGAAACATCAACGCCGCAGTATTCTTTTCCGATAATCAGTGAGTCACCATAGCTTGTATTAGAAAGCTTGTCGCCCGCATCGATATCGGCATCACCTGCGTATTCAAGCTCCCACGGCCCCGGTATCCCAAGAACCTCCGTTCGGCTGAACACCTTGCCCACAACATGTTTATTCGACCCGATCGCACGAAGCTGCTGCTCGTTGCCGATGAGGATGTATTTGGTGCCGTTAATTTCTTTTACGGTTTGGCCCACGTAGTCGCGGCCACCGAGCGCATCCACCGCGGCGCGGTCAGCAACCAGCACATTGCCCGTTGTCTCTCCATCGCCCTGCTGCAGAACCTCAGCACCCTCGATCTGCGCCGCATCCCGCTCTGCGCTCGATGCGGCGTTATCGGCATCCTGGTTGCTATTACTTTCTTTGTCCTTTACGTCTTTGCTGGCAGCGTTGCTATTGGAAGACCCCCCCCCAGCACGTAAATCCAACTGGAGGCCCTCGTCATTCCCGCAGCTTACCTCTTCATTCGCAACGGTAGCATCCGCGACGGCCTCTTTGTCAGCTGCAGTCACCGCATAATCATCGGACTTTCGCTCGCCTTTGTCTTCGCTTCCAGAGGCATAAGAAACGGAATTACCGCTATAGCCCATCTGGGCCCGCTCGATAGCGCGCGACAGCTGCCAAGCCCCAACGGATGCTGGAACCGATCCCAAGCTAAAGGAACATGTAAGGATGGCGACGATAAGTGCCCTAGTGCATTTGTGCTTCATAACGTGCTTTCGTACCATATATGCAATCGGGTGCTTTATTACTACTAAGAAGGTACTTTACTCTTTCTGAATTAATGTACAAGACTTGTGCCTTTGTTCGTTATTCACTAATCGTCGAGCGGGCTGTACAGATATTATTTAGATTACTTCTGTCGTCTGTTTTTATAAAAAAGGAGGTGCCGAAGCACCTCCCTACATCTGGCAGGGTCATTTAATTCGATGCCCCAACCTTTATCGACCGCGCGCTATTTCCACTCGCGCTCCGCTGCATCCACCATGTTCTCCGCGAACTTGCGGCCATAGAGGTGGTCTTCCTTCAGCTGATGCCAGCCCGCCTCATTCATCAAGTCGCCGGACAGCATCACGCCAAAGCAGCGCTGCGCATTGTCGCGCGTGAAGACGTAATAGTCCTCGTCCGCGGGGTCATCTGCCTCCGCTGCCGTCACGCGGACCTCATTGAGCAGCGGCATCGAGCAGAATAGCGCCATCGTGTTATACGAAAGAGCCAAATCGATGGAGTCGCCATCGTATCCATCCGGCACATCGCGATACGCAAAGCCCAGCACATCGACACCAAGCGTCACATCGATATCGCCTGCCCACTCGCCCATGGGCAGCAAACGAATCAGGCTCTCAACGTTCGCGGCATCAGACGGATCGGTCTCGGCATACATACATATATCGCCCGGCTGCGCGTCGACCACGGCCACCGCCAGATCATCGCCAAGCTCGCCATCGACCCACACGGTTCCGTCCGCATCTACAACAACCTCTTTATTGCCGGCATTCGCTCCATTACCCTGGCCGTTACCCGTCTGCCCACTCGCCTGGCCGTTGCCCGTCTGCCCGCTCGCTTGGCCGTTTTGCTGTCCGGACGCCGCATCGCTATTAGACGTGGGCTGTCCATTGTTTTGAACCTCGGTAACCACGCTATCGATGTGATCCTCCACGCGGTCGATCGCCCCCAGCGCATAGGTAAGGCCCACGCCAAGAATAACCAGCAGCGCAAAACCCGCGGCGGATGCAATGATGATATTCCGCGTGCGCTTACCCTTGGAAGCGATTTGGTCTGTGGACGAAGGTTCGCTCGCGTTGCCGCTGTTCGCGGCGTCCTCAAATCCCGCTGGAGGCACCGGCGCCCCTGCAGCGGGCATCGCCACCGTCTCGCCCGCCACACCTGAGCATGCAGCAGATGCGCCCTTAGGTGCTGCAGATGCATCTGATAGCACCGTTGTCTCAGCCGCATCCGTCGCTGCATCTTCCACGGCGGGCGTCAAGACAGCCTCGCAGGCGTCGTCCTCGCCCTCTATCACGTCATCGACGCTGGTCATGCTCGCCTTGGTTTTCTCAAGAGCTTCTGCGGGGTCCATGCCGCTCGAGACATAGTCCTCATACCGTGCGACCAGGTTGCCGTAGATCTCTTCTTTGAGCTCAATGTTCTCCGCCGTCAGCATACGACCCTCGAACAGGTGCTCAACATACATGCGAATCTCGTTCATTGTGCGCCTCCATCCTGGTTTAGCAGGCGGTCGATAATTACTTTTACGCTATTCCATCGCTGGATCGCCTCGTCCAGCTCGTTTCTTCCCAAAGGCGTTATGCGATAGTACTTCCGTCTCGCCCCCTGGGTTTCATTTCCCCAGTAGCTCTCAACATACTGCTGCGATTCCAGCCGTTTGAGACTTGTATAGAGCGAGGGCTCCTTCATCTCATACTCGCCCCTACTGGTCTGGGCTATGTCTTTTAAAATCTCATAGCCATAGGAATCTCCACCGGACAGCGTGCAGAGAATGATCGCATCGATGTTTCCGCGGATCAGATCGCTCACCGCATCGCGCGTTGCCATCTAAGTCACCTCCAACATCTCGATAAGGCTCTTATTCAACCAACTTTGCTGATAGCTATAATTTATCACAAGGTACTATGTGTGTCGATGTACTTTGCCACTAAGGGGTAAAGGGTCTCGAATGCTGCTTGAACGGTATTCATTCTGCGTTGCATTGTGGGCTTCGCACATGATTCCCCAAAAGCGCGGTTAGGATATCTGCTCGGCAAACGCATAGCCTATGCGGATACACTGTAGATTCCGAGTTCAGCGTAGGCACTGGATCCACCACGGGCCCTATATGCACGGCCATCGCTATGGCGTCCATCGAGGCGACCAGCTTGAAAGGACTCTTTTCATGCAGGCAAATGCTGGGCAGCATGCCGGTGCGAGTACGCAACGCATCGCGTTCTTCGATAACATCAAGGGTATTCTTATCATCCTAGTCGTGCTGGGCCACATGATGCACCCAGTCCATAATGACAACCTGGCGCTGAGCGCGACCTTTGATATCATCTACCTCTTTCACATGCCGCTCTTTGTCTTGTTATCGGGCCTCTTTGCCAAAAGCACCTATAGAGACGGAAAGCTCAATACCAACCGCATTATTTCGTTTCTTGTATTGGGCGTAATCTTCCAAACAACACTCACCGCGATCAATGGCAACGAGCTATCACTCGCAACGCTTATCCGCTTTCCGTCCGCCCCCTGGTACCTCATTGCCATGGGTTGGTGGTCCGCGATGACGCCCGTTCTGCATTGGCTTGGACCTTTGCGTGGAATCATAGGAAGCCTCGTCCTATGCTTTGCCGGCGGCATGCTCGAGCTTGAAGGCGGTTTTCTCGCCATCAGCAGAACGGTCGCATTTCTACCTTGGTTTGCACTTGGCTATTATCTCTCACCCCGTACGGTTGCAGGCATCAAACCACGACGCATCTCCTGGATCGCGGTGGCAGCTTCAGCGTTGATCATTTTCGCGCGCATAGCCAACCAGAATGCGTATGAATGGTTCTTCCCCATGGTCTACGGAGATACACCCTACGATTCAACGCTTGTTATCGGGATAATACAGAAGGCCTTGGCTATGATTGCGGGCGGAATCATGTCGATAACCCTAATCAAGCTAGCCCCCTCCCACCGCTGCTGGCTAACCGCGCTGGGTGAAAGGACGTTGCAGGTCTATATTCTCCACAGGCTCCTTAGGGCGGCGCTCACCTTCCGTACGCCTTTTTACGAGGCAGGCTATCTACTGGATCCCCTGTTGGGCATAGCATCGATGGTGATTCTATCCGCTATAACCATCGCTATCTGCAACTCGTCCAAATTGGAAAAGACGTTCAACAGCATGCTCCGCATTGACTGGATTGGCATCTACCATACGGTAAAGATCCAATATAAGAGAAACCAGCAATTCGATATCAAACGCTATGTAGAAAAATCCCTGCAAAGGGCCAATCGATTGCTCGCAGGGTAAAAGCCCTGCCCATACATATGAAGATCTAGCCTTTGCAAAGAAAAACCCGGTCCACAGAAGCGTGAACCGGGTTTGTTTCATCTATGGGATGAATGGCGTTCGACTAAACCTACTCAGCGAGGAAGTTGCGCTGAACGGAGGAGTCGACCTTGACGCCGGGGCCCATGGTGGAAGACATGGAGATGGACTTCACATAGCGGCCCTTGGCGGAAGAGGGCTTAACGCGCAGGATCTCGGTGTAGAGAGCGGCGTAGTTCTCAACGAGCTTCTCGGTCTCGAAGGAAGCCTTGCCCAGGGGCACGTGGCAGATGCCGTAACGGTCGGCGCGGTACTCAACGCGACCGGCCTTGAGCTCGGAGACCATCTTGGCGACGTCCATGGTGACGGTACCCAGCTTGGGGTTGGGCATGAGACCACGGGGGCCGAGGATCTTACCGATGCGGCCAACCTTGGCCATCATGTTGGGGGTAGCGATAGCAGCGTCGAAGTTGATCTCGCCGCCCTGGATGGCAGCGACAAGCTCATCGGAACCGATGACGTCGGCGCCGGCCTCTTCGGCCTCGCGAGCCTTCTCGCCCTCAGCGAAGACAGCAACGCGAACGGTCTTGCCGGTGCCGTGGGGCAGGGAGATGGAACCGCGAATGTTCTGATCAGCCTTGCGGGTGTCGATACCAAGGCGGAAGTGGACCTCGACGGTCTCGTCGAACTTAGCGGTAGCGAGCTCCTTTACGAGATTCGCAGCCTGAAGCGGGGTGTAGAGCTGATCGCGGCTGACCTTCTCGGCAGCGGCGCGGTAGTTCTTACCATGATGCTGAGCCATTGTAATACCTCCTGTGGTTCTAACGGGCGCTTAGCCCTTCCACATCGTGCGTGCTTGCCGCACGCGTTAATAAAACCTAAATAAGCTAGATGCTACTCGGCGATGGTGACGCCCATGGAGCGAGCGGTACCAGCGACGATCTTCTTAGCGGCCTCGATGTCGTTAGCATTGAGGTCGGGCATCTTGATCTCGGCGATCTTGGTGAGCTGCTCCTGAGTGAGCTGGCCAACCTTGTCGCGCTGGGGAACGGCGGAGCCGCCCTTGAGCTTGAGCTCCTTCTTGATCAGGTGAGCCGCAGGCGGGGTCTTGGTGATGAAGGAGAACGTACGATCCTCGTAGACGGAAATCTCAACGGGGATGATGTCGCCCATCTTGTCCTGCGTAGCAGCGTTGAACGCCTGGCAGAACTGCATGATGTTGACCTGAGCAGCACCCAGGGCAGGACCGACCGGAGGAGCCGGGTTGGCCTGGCCAGCGGGGATCTGAAGCTTGATGACGGTGGTGATTTTCTTCTCAGCCATGTCAAAACCTTCCTAACACGGATGGAAACTAAAACTATCGTCAGCGCCTACCCGCTAGAAGCACTCTGGATGATGAGCGGTCGTCCAAAGAAGCGAAGCATTCGCGAACGCACAAATAAGGAAAAGCTACGCGATGATCTCAATCTGATCAAACGTGAGCTCGACGGGAGTCTCGCGACCAAAGATAAGCAGAGCGACCTTAACCTTGCCCTGCTCGGCGTTGACCTCGGTAACCTGACCATCGAAGTCGGTAAGGGGACCAGAGGTGACGCGAACGGAAGTGCCAACCTCGAGATTGACCGCAGTCCTCTTGGGGCCGTTGCCCTTATCGGACTTGCGCATCATCTTGTTGTACTCTTCACGAGACAACGGAGACGGCTTACCGTTACCACCAAGGAAGCCGGTGACGCCGGGAGTGTTGCGAACGCACGTCCAAGAATCATCGTCCATCTCCATACGGACCAAAACATAGCCCGGGAAGATCTTGGAGTCCTTGGTCTCGCGCTTGCCACCTTCCTTGATCTCGGTAACGCGCTCCATGGGAATCTGGATATCGAAAATACGATCCTGCATGCCCATAGTCTCGATGCGATGCTCGAGATCGGTCTTTACGCGATTCTCGTAACCGGAATACGTGTGAACGACATACCAACGCTTAGACATTAACTAACCCCTCAAACCAGAGAAGAGGACCAAGCCCTCGCCGATGAGCATGTCGAGCAAAGCAATAGCAACGCCGACGACGATCAGAGAAACACAGACCGTCACGGAATAGTTGATAAGCTCTTTCCTAGAAGGCCAAACAACGCGCTTCATCTCAGACTTGACGGAGCGGAAGTAGTTCTTGGTACGAGCGATGAAGCCGGGCTTCTCGTTCTTCTTAGCCTTTGCCTTGGCCTTCTTGGCCGGCGCGGCATCCTTCTTGGAGACCGCCTTGGAGGTCTCAACCTTGGAGGAAGAGGAAGCAGTAGCCTTTTGAGCCTCGTTGTTCTGCTGAACCTTCTTCTTATTCTTC
>DBEWRE010000057.1:0-63067 GCA_048207125.1 Collinsella sp. | reverse complement strand
TCTGGCCGTAGCCCGCGCCGTATCCGTCGTTTGGCAAAAACCATCCAAGGGGCATATCCGCAGCCTCGTAGTCCTTGATAACCTGACGGGCGGAGAACTCCTCGCTGAAGTTCTTGGTCTGCATGTTCTGGCCGCCGTCGGTGGGACCGGTGCCGTTGAGGGTCTCGGCCGTAAGGTTGCCGGGGACCACATAGCCGGCGCTCATGCCGTACTCGTACTTGGTGGAGCCGGCCTCAGCTGCAGGGGCCCCATTCTTGGTGGTCCATGCTTTGCCGCCGTCCTGTTTGTCGCTCGACCATCCATCGCGGTTGTACGCATTAAGATGACCCAGGTAGAAACCGTACTCGGGCAGCAGGACGGGATTGCCCGTCACCTCGAAGTAATCGCCCAGCAGGTCCTGTGCCACCGCTTCGTTGCCCTCGCCATCCGCCACGAAGTAGTAGGCGTCGAACTCCGCCTCGCTTTGCGTGGTGGCGACGGTCTGCGCATCCGTCTTGGCGAAATCGTACATGCCGTCGCTAAAGGTGTTGCGCAGGACTCCGTAGCCCTTGGAACTCCAATAGAAGGGGCTGGGAGACGCGACTCCCCCGTCAACCCAACCGTCGTTGTAGATCTTGACCGTGGTTCCGCGATGCGTGAAGCGGCCGTTCTGTGTTCCGCCGCCAAAGAACATCTCGCCGTCCCTTGCCTCGACGGTCTGGGTGGTAGATCCACCAAGCGACAGGGGCTCCTTCTCCGCCATCACGACGTCCCCGCCAGACTTGACGCTCATCTTACCCGTCGCCTTCTCCAATACGATGGTGGTGGAGCCGGCGCTGATGAGGAACGAGCCGTCTTGGTCCTTAACGCTCACCTGAGGCTTCTTGTAGGCGTCGGACGAGTCCGGTTGCTGCGGTATACGCGCCTTATGGTCTTTGTTGCGAGGCGCCGCATACTCGCTGAATTCGCCCTTGGGATCAACGTTGTAGCGGAAGATGTCCTCCTCGAGGAAGGTGATCTTGCCCTGGACGTCGTTGTTGAACACGACGTTGACGACGTTCTTGTTTTTAGAATCGACCTGAGCCGACTTCACCTGGGTCAGCGACCCCTGAAAACCGGCACTTGCCGCGTTGTCCGCATACACATGGGGCGCCACCGCCACGGCTCCGGAAAGCGCCGCCGCAATCGCAAGCGCGCCACCCCATGTCCTGCCACTGAGATACCATCTACTTCTCACCCGTCGGGCTCCTTCCTGACATTGCGCCGCCGTCCAGCGGCTGATTCGAGCGCCTGTTTCCAGGCGACAGGAGGTATGCAATCCATTGCGCTAAAGCAAAAAGAAAGCCAGAGGATGGTATTGTTATATACACTTGTTACTTATTACACATCCGTAAGAGGCATGCATAATTCCGCGAGTGGCATTCATCTGCGACCATGACTAAACTGGATAGCTATAACGCATACCAAAAGGTTGCTTACATAAATACCAATTGGTTTAGTCTGGTATCAATCTCACAATTATCGCTGGTAGTGTAGGTATATCGTTTATCAAAACTCGATAGGGATAGATGAGACCAAAGCGATATCGAATAGAAATAGACCATATTTGTTTATTAGACATAACAAAACCGCCCCGTCACCCTTATGACGGAGCGGTTCTTATTCACTAACACTAATATCTAAGCCGCTAATTTGTACTAACGACCAGCGCGGTGATGAGCATGCCGCCCCCACCATCAACCAACAGAGAGCCTGGCAAGGGTTCCGATCACAGACGCCCACCGGAACCGAATGCGGATGCGGACTCGAGAATCGATGCGATTACAACTCGTGCTGAGGCAGGTCCTGCAGCGCGATAACGTTCATGCCATCATCCTCAACCTCGTCCATACGACTCTCGCGCTCAGCCTCGAGCGCGGCGACGAAGGCATTGGCGGCGGACAGGGCGGTCACGCAGGTGACGCCGCGGCGAACCGCCTCGGTGCGCAGAAGGTATCCATCGCCGCGCGAACCCGGTCCGTAGGGGATGTTGATCATGAAGGCGATCTCGCCGTTGGCAACCATGTCGCCCACGTTGGGATGGGCACCGCTTATCTTCTCGACAACCTCGCAGCGGACGTTTCCGCCGCGAAGCACGCGCGCCGTACCCTCCGTGGAGCAGATCTTGAAGCCCAGGTAGTGCAGGATACGAGCCACAGACAGGATGTGGCGCTTGTCGCGGTCGCATACGGAGATAAAGACCTTGCCGTCCTTTGGCGTGGGCAGGCGGTAGTCGATGGCGAGCTGCGTCTTGGCATACGCCTGCGGATAGCTGCGGGAGATACCCATGACCTCGCCCGTGGACTTCATCTCCGGGCCGAGCACGACCTCGGCGCCGGGGAAGCGGCCCCAGGGCATGACGGCTTCCTTCATGCAGAACCAGTCCATGTCTCGATCGTCAGACGGTAGGTTGAGGTCGGCGATCTTCTCCCCCGCCATGATGCGCGCGGCGGCCTTGGCCAACGGCACGCCGGTAGCCTTGGAGATGAAGGGCACCGTGCGGCTGGCGCGGGGATTTGCCTCGATAACGTAGACGGTCTCGCCCTTGATAGCGTACTGGACATTTACCAGACCGCGCACGCCCAGGGCGAGGGCGATGCGGCGCGTGGTATCGCGCAGCTTGTCCTGAAGGGAGCGGGAGAACGAGAAGGGAGGGATGCACGTCGCCGAGTCGCCGGAGTGGATGCCCGCCTCCTCGATGTGCTCCAGAATGCCGCCGATGTAGACGTCCTCGCCATCGCACAAGGCATCGACATCGGACTCGATGGCACCTTCTAGGAAGCGGTCCAGGTAGACCGGGTAGTCCGGAGAGATACGCGTTGCCTCCGCCATGTACTCGCGCAGATGGGTCGAATCGTAGGCGATCATCATGCCGCGGCCGCCCAGCACGTAGCTGGGACGCACCAGCAGCGGATAGCCGATGCGCGCGGCCACCTGCTCCGCCTCCTCAAACGAGGTCGCCATACCCGCAGGCGGATACATGATGCCCAAGTTATCCAGCACGGCGCTGAAGCGCTCGCGGTCCTCGGCCAAATCGATGGCATCGGGCTGCGTGCCCATCACCTTCACGCCGGACTCGACCAGCAGGCGCGCAAGCTTGAGCGGCGTCTGTCCGCCCAGGGTCACAACCACGCCGTCGGGGCGCTCCACATCGATGACGTCCATGACGTCCTCGTAGGTGAGCGGCTCGAAGTACAGGCGATCGGACGTGTCGTAGTCGGTGGAAACGGTCTCCGGGTTGCAGTTGACCATGATGGTCTCGTACCCTTGGGCCGCCAGCGCGTAGCTCGCGTGCACGCAGCAGTAATCGAACTCGATACCCTGGCCGATACGGTTGGGACCGGCGCCCAGGATCATCGCCTTGGGCTTATCGCAGGGAGCGACCTCGTCCTCGGCAACGCCCTTCTTGGCGTCCGCGCCGGGTCGAACAAGATTCTCATAGGTCTTGTAGTGGTACTGGGTGGCGCTGGAGAATTCCGCCGCGCAGGTGTCGACGGTCTTCATGCTGGGCACCACGCCCTGGCCCTTGCGATAGGCGCGAACAAAGCGCTCGTCGCTACCGGTAAGCATGGCGATTTCCGCATCGGAAACACCGTACTGCTTGAGCAGGCGCATGGAATCGGCATCGATATCCTCCACGCGCAGCCCGCGGATCTGCTCGCGCACCGCCATCATGTCGGCGATGCGGTCGATAAACCACGGATCGATGCCGGTGATACCGTGCACGCGCGACGTATCCCAACCGCGGCGGAGCGCCTCGGCCACGTAGAAGATGCGGTGTTCGGTAGGAGTTGCGGCGCCCTGCTCGATTTCCTCGTCCCCCAACGAAGACAGGTCGTCGCGACCGGAAGAGAGAAGGCCCACGTGTCCGTCCTCAAGCGAGCGCATGGCCTTGCCAAAGGACTCCTCGAAGGTGCGGCCGATGGCCATGACCTCGCCCACCGCCTTCATGCGGGTGGTCAACGTGGTATCGGTGCCCTTGAACTTCTCAAAGGCAAAACGAGGCACCTTGACCACGCAGTAATCGATGGACGGCTCGAAGCACGCCGGGGTGGCGCGGGTGATGTCGTTGACGATCTCATCCAGCGTATAGCCCACGGCCAGCCGCGCGGCGGCCTTGGCGATGGGGAAGCCGGTGGCCTTGGAGGCAAGCGCGGAGCTGCGGCTCACACGAGGATTCATCTCGATAACGATGAGGCGTCCGTTTTTGGGGTTGACGGCGAACTGGACGTTGGAGCCGCCGGTCTCGACGCCGACCTTTTCCAGAATGGCGAGCGATGCGACGCGCATACGCTGGTACTCAAGGTCCGAAAGAGTCTGGGCGGGGGCGACGGTGATGGAATCGCCGGTATGCACGCCCATGGGGTCCAGGTTCTCGATGGAGCACACGATGATGCCGTTGCCGGCGTGGTCGCGCATGACCTCCATCTCGTATTCTTTCCAGCCGATGATGGACTCCTCGACCAGCACCTCGCCCGCAGGCGAAAGCTCCAGGCCCTGGCTCACGATCTCGATGAGCTCCGCCTCATCATGTGCGATGCCGCCGCCGGCGCCGCCCAGGGTGAAGCTGGGGCGCAGCACACAGGGGTATCCAACCCGCTCCACTATAGCCAGGGCATCCTCGACCGAATACGCGTAACCGGAACGAGCGACCTCCAGCCCGATCTCGTCCATAGCCTCGTTGAAGAGCTTGCGGTCCTCTCCCCGCTCGATCGCTGCCAGGTCGCAGCCGATCATCTCGACGCCATGGCGCTCCAGCGCGCCGGATTTCGCCAAGTCAACGGCGGCGTTCAGACCGGTCTGGCCTCCCAGCGTGGGCAATAGCGCGTCCGGATGCTCGCGTTCGATAACACGCTCGATAAACTCCGGGGTGATGGGCTCCACGTAGGTTCGATCCGCCAAGCCGGGGTCGGTCATGATGGTGGCGGGATTGGAATTGACGAGAATGACCTCGTAGCCCTCTTCCTTGAGCACTTTGCACGCCTGGGCGCCGGAGTAATCGAACTCGCATGCCTGGCCGATGACGATGGGGCCGGATCCGATAACCAGGATGCGCTTGATGTCGGTACGTTTAGGCATGGGAGACCTCCTCGGCGAAGTTCCAACCAGCGAGGCGGTCGGCAGCGATATCGATATTCAGGTAATCCTCATCGCCATCCATAAGATGGGCGAACGCGGTGAACAGGTAGTGGGCGTCGGTGGGTCCGGGCGCGGCCTCTGGGTGATACTGCACGCAGAATGCGGGGACGTCCAGCAGCTGGATGCCCTCGGCCGTTCCATCGTTGAGGTTCACGTGCGTGAGGCGGATGAGGCCGAATTGCTCGTTGCGAACCACGGGCGCGACGCCGGCTCGTACCCAAAAGCGCAGGTCGCCGTCTGCCGGGTGCTGTTCTATGCCGCCGGAGAGCTCCGGGACCAACTCTCCCAGACTATTCCACACCAAACCGAATCCGTGGTTCTGAGCGGTGATCTCGACGCGGCCGCTCACCAAGTTCATGACGGGCTGGTTGCCGCCGCGGTGGCCAAACTTGAGTTTTTCGATCTGCGCGTCGCACGCAAGGCTGATCATCTGGTGACCAAGGCAGATGCCAAAGACCGGCACCTTGCCAAGCAGCTTCTTAACCTGGGCGTACGTGCCCTCGACCGCATCGGGATCGCCGGGGCCGTTGGATAGGAAGACGCCATCCGGGTTCATTGCCAGGACCTCTTCCGCCGGGGTGTCCCAAGGCACCACGGTAAGGTCGCAGCCAGCGCGGACCAGGCCCTCCAAAATGCCGCGCTTGATGCCGCAATCATACGCGACCACACCATGGCGCGCGACGGGCGCGGGAGCATCGGCGAATGAATGCGAGACGGGAAGGTCGGCGACGCCGAAGCTATACGTACCGGCGCAGCTCACAGTCTCCACAAAGTTCTGACCAACCAGGTTGGGAGCGGCGTCCATCTGCGCGCGAAGCTCGTCCAAATCGAGGGTCTCGGTAGAAACGATGCCCTTTTGAGCGCCGTTGTCGCGCAGGTGGCGAACCAGCGCGCGCGTGTCGATGCCCTCGATGGCAACGATACCGTGCTGCTTGAGGTAATCCGGCACGCTTATCGCGGAGCGCCAGTTAGACGGCGTATAGCACATGTCGCGTACCACCATGCCGCGCAAGGCGGGGCGGGAAGGCGCGCCGGGAGCGCACGATAGCTGAGCATCGTCCAAATCGATGCCGTAATTTCCAATTTGCGGGTAGGTCATGGTGATGATCTGACCGGCGTACGAGGGATCGGTCAGGACCTCGAAATATCCCTCGAGCGACGTGTTGAAGCAAACCTCGCCCACCGCGGACCCCTTGGCGCCGCAGCCTCGTCCATAAAAGACGGTACCATCCTCAAGCATGAGAACAGCGGGAACGGCCCTTCCTTTGCTCGTCGACGCGAGCATGCGCTGGGCAAGCGACGTCGTGGGTTCAGACGCCGCCAAAGCGTTCATTTCCCTCATTTCCACTCCTTTTCGGTCTCTCTGTACCGGCTTAAAGGCCTATAAGGTCTGGGGTATTTTATAGCCATTCTCGTCCAAAGGAGAGGAAAAGTATAAATATCCAGTTTTAGATATATATATGAAACATTTATACGTCCTAGGCCGCGCATTTCTAATCTCGCGATTAGGATGGAGACCTCCTTGCGCGCGAAAAGAACTACGCTTCACGGCACATGGCTCTGTTTCAGTCAGATAAATCGGTTTCTTTTTTCTGCAATCGTGCTATCTTGTCGCTTTGTACGCTGGTCCATAAGTCCGCGGAAAAGAAAGAAGGCATGATTATGTCTCAATCCACCCCCAGCTCTACATCTGCAATCTTGTATACGCGCAGCGGAAACTACATTCCGCGTGTCGCCGCCGTGCACGACATGTGCGGATATGGCAAGTGCTCCTTGGGCGTAGCCATTCCCGTTCTGTCAGCAGCGGGCATCGATGTATGCCCCGTTCCCACGGCGCTGTTCTCCGCGCATACCAAATTTCCCGTGTTCTACATGCACGACACCACCGATATGCTCAACGATTACCTTGATGCCTGGCAGCAGGAGGGCGTCGATCTCGACGGCGTCTACTCCGGCTTCCTTGGCTCTGCCGACCAGGTCGCGGTGATCCAGCGCCTCTACCGGGAGTATCCGGGCGCGCTGCGCATCGTCGACCCCGTCATGGGTGACGGGGGCATCAAATACCCCACCTATACAGATGAGCTCTGCGACGCCATGGCGGGCCTGGTCGACGGGGCGGATATACTGACCCCCAACCTTACCGAGGCATCCATCCTTACGGGCATCGCCTATCAGGGCCAAGATGTGGACGAGGAATTCGTCCAGAAAAACGTCGACGCGCTGCTGGAGATGGGCGCGAAGAGCGTTGTCATCAAGGGCATCGTCCATCAAGGCGAGGCCATCATCCGCAACTACCTGGCAAGCGCCCAGGATGGCGGCAAGATCGAAGAGGTTCAAAGCGAACTTTTGCCCTATATGCTGCACGGCACCGGCGACCTGTTCGCAAGCGCCCTATGCGCCGCCATCTACACGGGTCGCAACCTGAACGATGCGGTCGATTTTGCTGGCGAGCTTGTTCGCGACGCAATGCGCGTCACCCGCGAACAGCCCAACTTCGAAGTTCGCGGCGTCTCCTTCGAACCCACGCTGGGCAAGGTCGCGAACCTTCTTGTGTAGCGCTTATTGCGCATCGATTTTTGACAAGGGCCCGTACCTAGCGTGCGGGCCCTTCTTTTTCCATGTCTTTCCATTGGGTTGACCCCGGCGCCGGATCTAAAACCGAGACGTCGCCAACCTTACACGGCGGCAGCACTAAGCAGAAGAAGCCTTATTTCTTAGGAGGTAGAACGCTCTCGATGCTCTTCTCGCGCTTCCCTCCGGTAAAGATCTCTTTGCCGTGGAGCATCTTCTCCCGCTGCATCTCCTCGCGCTCCTCCTCGATCTTGTTCTGCTCCATCTCGGATGTCTCGATAAGTGCGCTGACCGAATTGACCTGCTCTTGAATCTTCTGGGCGGTCTTATCATCCATGCCGACGATCTTGAGCTCCCAGTCGATATAGTTGGAATAGCTCGAGACGCTCTTGGTCCACACAAAGGTGAGCATCGCCCTACGGGTGCCCTGGGCGGGGATAAAGCCAAAGAACGAGTCATGCTGGAACTCGCCCGCGCGGTTCACCAGGGCGCATACGTTGTAAACCACTCGATCGATCTTGCCGTTCAGCAAGGCGTTGGTCGCAAGCGCCGCCGCCTGGATCTGCGAATTCGAGAGCATCTCCAACTCGTTGCGAGAATCGGTATCCACAACCGTGACCTCTACCACGCCGGTGCGCTGGTCTGCCTCGTCGACCGTAAACGTCGCGGGAAACTGCGTGAAGCCGTTGCCCCACTCAACGCCTGACTCCATGGCGTGCTCCACCGTTTTCCGGTCGACGTTTTCGGACAAATTGGCCGTATTGAGTCGGCGCGAGACGCCGTAACCTATCTGCATTCCAAGGATGCCCAGAAGGACAAGAGCGATAACCAGCACCGAGGTGCGCGAAATAGCCTCGCCAACCTTCGATCCAGATGGATCGTCCTCGCTGAGGGGGTCGACCTTAAGCCGGCGCGATGGACGAGGGGACGGCCTTTTGCCAGATCTGGCCTCGCGGGCGCGATCGGGGTCCACAACGCCCGACTCATCGATCTCGCTGAACAGCCTCGACGCCTCTTCTGATGTCAACGGTTGGTTCTTAGCCATCGCATTGCCTAACGTGGGTCTCACGCCCCCGCCCCTTACAGAGCGGAGGCGCTTCATGTATAGAATGTGGACGAGAGCCGCCTGCGCGCCGCGCGAGCGCGAAAAATCGCTAGAGCTCGTGCGAGCGGGCGCCCTCAAACTGCATTCGATAGTAACGGGCATATGTCCCGCCGCGGGCGAGAAGCTCTTCATGCGTGCCGCGCTCCACGACCTTGCCACGTTCCACCGTTGCGATCTCGTCGGCATTCTTAATGGTCGAGAGACGGTGGGCGATGATGATGGTGGTGCGGTCTTGCGCCAAGCGCTCAAGCGACTCCTGAACCGCTTCCTCGCTCTCGTTATCCAGGGCGCTGGTCGCCTCATCCAAGATGAGGATCGCCGGGTTCTTAAGGAAGACGCGGGCGATGGCGACGCGCTGCTTCTGTCCGCCGGAAAGACGGCTTCCGCGCTCGCCCACCACCGTGTCATACCCCTCGGGCAAGCTGGATATAAACTCGTGGATATTCGCCTGGCGCGCGGCCTGCTCGATCTCTTCGTCCGTGGCGCCGGGGCGGCCGTAGGCTATGTTGTCGCGCAGGGTTCCGTCAAACAGGTAGACGTCTTGCTGGACAAGCCCGATAGCGCGCCTCAGGCTCTCTTGGGTGACGTCGCGAACATCCTGGCCGTCGATGGTGATGCTGCCAGAGGCCACGTCATAGAAACGCGGCAGCAGGGAGCACGTGGTCGACTTGCCGCCACCAGAGGGTCCGACGAGCGCTATGGTCTCGCCGGGGCGGATGGACAGGTTCATATGGTCGATAACCGGGCGCTCCAGCATGGTACCGTCCTCGGCGGTCTCTGCGTCTGGGTAGGCAAAGCACACATCGCTGTACTCTATGGCGCCCTCGGTTACGGACAGGTCCGCCGCATCCTTCTTGTCCTGGATATCGGGGGCGGTTCGCATGACCTCATCCATGCGCTTGAAGCCCGCAATCGCCTTCTGGAACGTCTCCGTAGAGTTGACCAGCGTCTCGATGGGGCCCGTAAACAGGCTGATATACAGGGCGAAGGTTGCCAGATCGATGGCAGCCATGTGCCCGGTAGCGACCAGGTATCCACCGAACACTACGATGGTGAGGTAATGCGTGCCGGTCATGAGAGCGCTCGTTGCCTGGTAGCCGCCCATCACGTGATACTGATCAACCTTCGACTGCAGGTAGCGGCCATTCGCAGCGCGGAACTTCTCGCGCTCCACGCTTTCACCCGCAAAGGATTTCACCACACGGATACCGCCAAGGGAATCCTGTAGCTGCGAGTTCACCCCGGAGATCTTCTTGCGGTTGTCCGCGAACACCGCGCGCATATGCAGGTTCTGGCGCACCATGATGCCCACAAAGACAACCGTCACGGCGGTGAGGGCGCCGGCAAGGGCAGGAGAAATGGTAAACAGGATGATGAGCGCGCCGATGATCTTGATTCCACAGATGATGATCCACTCGGGCAGATGGTGAGCGCCCTCGCAGATATCGAACAGGTCGTTGACCACGCGGCTCATCATATCGCCGGAGCTATGGGCGTCAAAGTACGCGAAGCTGAAGCGCTCGTACTGGTCGAACAGGTCCTCTCGCATCTTGGACTCCATGCGGGCGCCCATGATATGGCCCTGCGCCGACACAAAGTAGACGCAGGCGGTACGTATCGCGTACATGACCACCAAGCCGAGGGCTATATAGAGCAGGCCATCCATGATGGCAGCCGCCCCCTCGGTGAAAAATCCCCCGGTAAGAAAGCGCAACAGGATGGGAAATGCCAGGTCGATACCCGCGTAAACCAGCGCGCAGACGGTGTCCGCGATGAACAGGCCCTTTTGCGGGCCGTAGTATGAAATGAATCTCTTGAACATCTAGCTAATCTGTTCTCCCTCGCATACTCGTGCGACGGCTGCCCTTCCCACAGCAAGCCGGCGCTTCAACATGAAGGGTCGGGGCCCGCCTTCACAGCGTGCGCGCCCCGACCCCTGCTCAATGCATATCTCTTACGTTACAGGCGATGGCTGATCGCGTCCAGCGCCAGCGCGCCGACCACGGTTTTCGCATCCTCAATCTTGCCGTCGAGCACCGCGTCGATCAGCTCCGGCAACGGAACCAGGTCCACGTTGACGAACTCGTCGTCATCCGGATTGGCCCCATCGAACTCCAGCTGGGTCGCAAGGTAGATATGGATAATCTCGTCGCAGAATCCGCAGGACGTAGCGATGGTGGTGAGGTATCGGATGCGGCGCGGGGTGAAGCCGGTCTCCTCGTGCAGCTCGCGACGAGCGCAATCCAGCGGATCCTCGCCCGGATCGAGCTTGCCGGCGGGAATCTCGACCGTCACCCTATCCAGTGCGGTGCGGTATTGGCGGACGAGAACGATCTTGCCCGACTCCGTCAACGCCACGACCGCGGCGGCGCCGGGATGGCGGACGATATCGCGTCCGGTACGGCGGCCGTTGGGAAGCTCCACCTCGAGCGAGCGGACGTCGAGAATCTTGCCGCGCCAGGCGGGTTCCTCGGAAAGGATCTTCTCATGCAGCTCGGCATCGCGGGGATCGTCGTCTCCCAAGACCAAAGACGGCTCCGAGTCAATGGGCTCCTCGTCCACCAGCTCATCGTCCTCGACTATCTGCGCATCAAGCTCTGTCATATCGCATCACTCAGCCTCTAGAAATTCTTACTGCTCCCAAGCCTCACGGCCGCGAAGCGCGCGCATGCCGATGTCGCGGCGAAGCGTCTTGCCCTCGAAGTCGATCTTGTCGCAAGCCGCATAAGAAAGGTCTCGAGCAGCCTCGAAGGTCTCACCCAAAGCGGTCACAGCGATAACGCGGCCGCCAGAAGTCAGCAGCTCGTCGCCGTCCTGAGTGGTGCCAGCATGGTAGACGGTGACGCCGTCCATGGCATCGGCCTCGTCTACGCCCGTGATGACCTTGCCCTTCTCGTAGGACCCGGGATATCCGGCAGAAGTGAGTACGACGGTGACAGCCCACTCATCGCACCACGACAGCTCGACGTCCGCAAGGCGCTGCTCGGCGACGGCAAGCATGACCTCGACCAAATCGTTCTCAAGACGGGGCAGAACAACCTGGGTCTCGGGGTCGCCGAAGCGGGCGTTGTACTCAAGCACCTTGGGACCCTGAGCGGTCAGCATGAAGCCGCCGTACAGGCAGCCGCGGTAGTCGATGCCCTCGGAACGCAGCTGGTCTACGGTAACGCGCATGATGCGCTCCATCTCCGCGTGCTCCTCGGGAGTGACGATGGGAACCGGGGAGTACGCACCCATGCCGCCCGTATTGGGACCGCAATCGCCCTCGAGGGCGCGCTTGTGGTCCTGGGATGTGGACATGGGGCGAACGGTCACGCCATCGGTGAAGGCAAGGAGGCTGCACTCGGGCCCAACCAGCATCTCCTCGATGACAACCGTGGCGCCCGCGGCTCCGAACGCGCCGGAGAAGCACTCGCGCACGGCGTTTTCCGCCTCCTCCAGCTCGGTGGCGACGATAACGCCCTTGCCGGCTGCCAGGCCGTCCGCCTTCACAACCAGCGGGGCGCCCTGCTCGCGAACGTACGCCAGGGCATCTTCCTCGTTATCGAAGCTTCCGTATGCAGCGGTGGGAATGCCGGCGCGGTCCATGAGCTCCTTGGAGAAGCGCTTGGAGCCTTCAAGCTGGGCTCCAGCGGCGCCCGGACCAAAGCAGGGCACGCCCAAAGCGCGCACGGCGTCGGCGACGCCCGCCACCAGAGGGGCCTCGGGACCGATGACGACCAGGCCTATGCCCGCGCCCTTAACGAAATCGGCGACGACCTCGGGGTCCGCCTCATCGATGGCAACGTTTTCGCCCACGTTAAGGGTGCCGCCGTTGCCCGGGGCGATATAGAGCTTGCCGCAACGGGGAGACTCGGAGAGCTTCTTTGCCAGGGCATGCTCGCGACCGCCGCTGCCCAGCAGCAAGATGTCGATAGCCTGGGTCTCTGCGTTCATGGTTCCTCCTTGGAACTAAGTACTGACTTCACTACTACGACGCCCACATGGGCGCTTGCTAAAAATGAGCCAATCCAGACTTGGTCCAAATTGGCTCATCCATATTCATTCGCTCTTCTCTACCAGCTGCGCATGATGGTCTGCTCGCGGTCGGGGCCCACGGCGACGATCGAGATGCGCGTATGGGCGAGCTTCTCGATGTAGGCAACGTAGTCCTTCGCGCTCTGCGGAAGCTCGTCAAAGGTACGGCAACCGGAGATATCGCACTTCCAGCCGGGAAGCTCCTCGTAGACGGGCTTGGCGTTAGCGAAGCGCGCGGAGTGCTCGGGAACAGTGGTATAGCGCTCGCCATCGACGTCGTAGGCGACGCAGACCTTGATGGTGTCGAACTCGGAAAGCACGTCCAGCTTGGTGAGGGCGATGTCCGTCAGGCCGTTCACGCGGGCTGCATAGTTGGCGATCACGCCGTCGAACCAGCCGCAGCGGCGGCGGCGACCGGTGGTGACACCGTATTCGGCGCCCACCTCGGTCAGCGTGTGGCCGGCCTCGTCCTCATAGGAGAGCTCGGTGGGCATGGGACCGGAGCCGACGCGGGTGATGTAGGCCTTCATGATGCCGAGCACGCGGTCGATGTTCTTCATGCCCACGCCGGAACCGGTGACGGCTCCGCCGGCGGTGCAGTTGGACGAGGTGACAAACGGATAGGTACCGTGGTCGATATCGAGCAGGGTCGCCTGGGCGCCCTCGAAGAGGATCGACTTACCTTCCTCGACCATGCCGTTGAGCAGAAGACCGGTCTCGCAGATGTAGGGGCGCAGGCGCTCGGCGTAACCAAGATAGGTCTCGCAGATCTGCTCCACGGTGTAAGTGGGCATGCCAAAGAGCTTCTCGAGCTGGGGGTTAACGCGCTCGAGAGCCGTTGCCAGCTTGTCGCGGAAGGTATCCTCGTCCAAAAGGTCCTGCATGCGAATACCGATGCGAGCCATCTTGTCCTGGTAGCACGGGCCGATGCCGCGCTTGGTGGTGCCGATGTTCTTGCCGCCGAGCTGCTCCTCGAAGGCGCCGTCGAGGTCCATGTGATAGGGCATGATCACATGGGCGTTGCCGGAGACCTTAAGGTTGGCCGTGGAGATGCCGTCATGCTCGAACATGTCGATCTCCTCGAGCAGCACCTGCGGGTTGACCACGCAGCCGTTGCCGATGACCGACACGCAGTTGGGATACATGATGCCGGACGGTACCTGGTGCAGACCGTACTTCTTGTCACCAACCACGATGGTGTGACCCGCGTTGTTTCCGCCCTGATAGCGGACGACGCAATCAAAATCAGGCGCGATAAGGTCGCAAATCTTGCCCTTGCCCTCATCGCCCCATTGGGTACCAACCAACACTGCCGACGTCATGTCTTCTCCTCATGTGTTTCAACTGTTGAGAGCCCGTGCGGACTCTTGGGCGCTCGTGCTCCCAAAACGTTCCTATTATAGGCGGGCGGACGAGGTGTTTGGGCGCAAGGGCCCCATTCTTCCATAATCGTTACGGGCCGCTCGGCAAGTTGCCCAGCGTCCCGTATCTTAGGCTACACCTGATTCCATCCATGGATGGTGAGTTGAATCTGTTTGACCGGTTACTCGTCCATGTGCTCGTTAAGCTCGTAGAACTTGGTCGAAGACGGCAGGAAGACCAGGTCGACGTCACCGATGGGGCCCGAACGGTTCTTTGCCAGAACAATACGCGTGATGCCCTCGTCCGGTCGGTCGTCTCGGGCAGCCTCCTGCTCGGAGCTGGATCGGTCGAGGAACATGACGATGTCGGCGTCCTGCTCGATGGAGCCCGATTCACGCAGGTCGGAAAGCTGCGGGCGCTTGCCGGTACGACTTTCGACCTGACGCGAAAGCTGCGATAGGGCGATCAGGGGAATTTTAAGCTCCTTGGCCATGATCTTAAGGGCGCGGGACATCTCGGAAACCTCGACGGCACGGCTCTCTGCGCGACGTCCCGCGGGAGGATTGACCAGCTGCAGGTAGTCCAGGATGACGATAGCGTGCTCTTTGTTGTGGAGCATGCGGCGGGCTTTCGCGCGAATCTCGGTAACCGTGGTGCCCGGGGTGTCGTCGATGAGGATATCGAGCTTGGAAAGCTCCTGCGTCGCCTCGTTGATATTCGCCCATTCCTGAGCCGAGATACGGCCGGTGCGGAAATTCGACATGTTCACCTGCGCATGGGCGCAAATGAAGCGCTGGGCGATTTCCTTACCGGACATCTCCAAGGAGAAGAACCCTACGGTGAAGCCGGCTGCCGCTGCGTTGAGAGCCAAGTTCAATGCGAAAGAGGTCTTACCGACTGCAGGGCGCGCGCCGATGATGATGAGCTGTCCTTCGCGAAAGCCCATGAGCATCCTATCCAAGCTAGGATAGCCCGTGGGAACACCCTGGGTCTCGCCACCTGCCGCCGCGACGGCTTCCGCCTCCTTATACGCCTCGACCATGAAGTCGGTCAGCGGCTTGTACGAGCTTTTCACCTCGCGACCGGTAACGGACAGCAACATGCTCTCGGCGCGCTCGATAACTTCCTTGGTATCGGTAGGGGCGTTGTAGGCAAGCGCGTTGATCTGGTTTGTCGCACCGATGATCTCGCGAAGCATCGCATCGCGGCGGACGATGCCCGCATGGTACTGCCAGCTCACCAACGAGAGCGTACGGCCCATGAGCTCGAGGATATACGCCTCGCCGCCAACGGCCTCGAGCTTATCGATGGAACTGAGGTAATCGATGAGAGAGATGGAGTCGATCGGCAGGTTGCGATCATACATATCGTGCATGGCGAGGAACAGCGTTTTATGCGCCGGCCTATAGAAGTCATCGGGAAGAAGCTCGACGAGCGCCTCCTCAACCGCCTCGCCAGACAACAGCATGGCGGCGAGAACGTTCGCCTCTGCCTCGATGTTGTTAGGAAGGGTCAGCTGAGCGCCGCGCTCAACGACCCCTGTGGGCTCCCATGCGTTATCGCTCACGGTTTACCATGGCCCCCTCTCGTTCAATTCATAGGAACATTCAATATTAAAGCCAGCGGACGGATCGGTGAACGCAGAACGATGGATGAATGACAGGGTGCCAATATAGTCCACAACTAGATAACCCCGCCCCATCGAAGCGAACGAGCGAGACGATAGGGCAAATCTATAAGGTTTGATTCTGTCAAGTTTGCTTTCAAAGCTTTTACGTGGGCTTTTATTCATCCACACTAGTATGGGTAAAACTACAGCCCCATCCTCCTGCGGAAACAACAGTTATCCACGTTATCCACAATTTGCTGGGAACAATTATTCGAGTTTTCCACAGGATTACGTTGACCTGCGATTATTCATTTACTCCATTACAGATGCTGGACTTTTACAATTTATTTATATGGAGGATTGGTGAACTAGCAGGTAATTATATCTGTCATATACAAATTGCAGGTAGAAGCTACAACCAGCACTTGAAGGTTAGATTCAGTTTGCCCATTGGTCTTTATATTTAAAAACCAGCTTCTGCACAGCACGATACAAGACACCTGTTGATATCTCCCCGGATATCGACGATGCGTATTGGAGGGGCGGTCGCTTGTGCATAACCTGGATGAAGAGAGGGTCCATTTAATCCTACAGCGGCATCATTGGTTGCGTTTTAAAGGACGATAAAAAAACCCGGCACCTTGCGGTAACCGGGTCATAAAAGCGATGAGAATCGCGAAGCTACTCAGCGGCAGCCTCGGTCTCGGCCTCGGCGGTCTCCTCGACAACCTCCTCCTCGACCTCCTCGTCAGCGGTGACGCCAACGAGAACGGTGAGGGTGGCGCGGATCTCGCGGTACAGCGAGACAGCGACGTCGTGAGAACCAGCGAGCTTGATGGGCTTACCGAGCTCGATGCGCTTGCGATCGAGCTCGACACCAAGCTGCTCCTTGACCGCGTCAGCGATCATGGCAGAGGTAACGGAACCAAACAGGACGCCCTCGTCGCCAACCTTGGCGTCGACAACGATGGACTTGCCCTCGAGGGTCTCCTTGAGCGCGTTGGCGTCGGCAATGCGAACGGCCTCGCGCTTCTCGATGTTGTTGCGACGCTCCTCGAGCTGCTTCAGGTTGCCCTTGGTCGCCGCAACGGCGAGCTTCTTGGGGAAGAGGTAGTTCTCGGCATAACCCTGAGCGACGTCTACGACGTCACCCTCGCCACCCTTGCCCTTGATCTCACCCAGAAGAACGACTTTCATGAGATCTCCTTGCTACTTGCACCGCCATGGCGATGCATTTCTTACGTGTTTGCCCGAGAGTCCCGACCACCCCGCGGTAACTTGCGGAAGTTGGCCCAAACATCAACCAGGCCGACTAAGCTCACGATAAAGAGCATAGTCTCGAGCCAGATAGACAGAACCAGAAGAAGCGTCCTACCCAGGCACCCGAATCGGAATCGATTCGCAAACGTGAGAATGACGGCAAATCCCTGAATGGCGAAGATGAAACGCACGCTCAAAAGAACCGTTGCGCTGACGCTGAGCAGGATATCGGACCCCGGGAATCCGGCGAGCGATATGCTCAGCCCAAGAATCGAAGCTATCAGAACTCCAACGGGCCACATGGGCATATCGAAGGAGACGATCGCGGGGACGCTGGGGATTCCGCGGGTGCGAACGTACATGAGGTACGACCCGATTCCCGCAGCCAACGCATCCATCCCGGCAGAGGCAACGTACGTGAACGGCCAAATCGCCTTTAACAGGGGTTGAATCTGACGAACCAACATCTCCGCCTGTATACCGGTACCCGCGGCGCCCTGCGCAACGGATCCCATATAGGCGATCAGTCCGTCAACTACCTGCGAAAGCGAAGAGCCAGCGGTCGTCGCGACAGCCGCTTCGATTCCTATGTTCACAAGCGCCGTGGCGACAATGACGGCACTGATGCCGGCAAGCGTCGCGGCATGGTTG
This sequence comes from Collinsella sp., assembly GCA_048207125.1. GTDB lineage: Bacteria > Actinomycetota > Coriobacteriia > Coriobacteriales > Coriobacteriaceae > Collinsella. The sequence continues at coordinate 45,335 of DBEWRE010000057.1, read as the reverse complement.
CGCATGCACCATACAACGCCCAGAACACAGAGGACTTCACCAACAAGCAGCATGCCCATGCCCGGAGTAGCGAACAGGGCGACTGCCGTAATGACGATGCCTTCGGCTACGGCGAAGAGAAAACCCTTCGAGCCGCGGGCTTCAATGAGCTCGCGGGCGCCGTAGCCCATCATGACAACGCCAAAGAACGGAATCACAAAGCTGGCGAACGATCCGATGGCAAACCAGAGGGCACCGGACATCTCCTTGGGAGTGCGGCCCATTGCCCTATTGGCTATATCCATCTGGGGTCCGCCGTTTGAAACACCATTCTCCATCTATCTGATCGAACTCGCTTTCCTAGCCGCGATCGCGGTTGCCACGAGAGGAAACCACGGGAACGGTGTACGGCAGGAGAGCCATCTCGCGAGCGCGCTTGATAGCGTTCGCGATGTCGTGCTGATGCTGCGTGCAAGCGCCAGTGACGCGACGGGGCTTGATCTTGCCACGATCGGTCATGTACTTACGGAGGAGCTGAGTATCCTTGTAGTCGATGAACTCAGTGTTCTCCTTGCAGAACTGGCAGTACTTACGACGCGGCTGACGTGCAGAGTAATCATTAGCCATGTCAAAATACCTTTCATTTGGCACGCGAAGCACTCTTGGTCTCGCATGCCTCTCACTAAATCAGGTGAACATCCCTCGTCTTTGGACGATTAGAACGGGATGTCCTCATCAAAGACGTCGGCCGCAGGCGGAACCTGTACAGGCGCCTGCGGGGCAGGAGCGGGCATAGGAGCGGCGTCGTAGCCGCCCTGGCCATATGCGGGCTGACCGTAGCCGCCCTGGCCTCCACCCTGCTGACCGCGAGAGAGGAACTCGATCTCATCGACGATGACCTCGAGCTTGCTCCTACGCTGGCCGTCGCGCTCCCAGGAGCTGTAACGCAGCTTTCCCTCGATCGCGACCTTCGACCCCTTGGAGAGATAGCGGCTCACGGCTTCGGCGCGGGTACCGAACATCGTGCAGTCCACGAAGTTGGGATAATCCTCCCACTCGCCATTCTGAGGATTGCGTCGACGATCGTTGACGGCAACGCCAAAGGAAAGAACCTGGGTGCCACCAGCGGTTGCGCGCAGCTCGGGATCGCGGGTGAGGTTTCCGGAAATGTTAACGCGGTTGATGCTCATGCTTAACTCACTACCTCTCATTGCCGATCACGGCTCTAAGCCGATCGGCTTCCAAAACAGTTTCTACTCCTGGTCGTCACGACGAACGATCATGTGACGAACCACGGCATCGGTGATGCGCAGAACGCGGTCGAGCTCGGCGATCTGGGTGGGATCTGCATGGAAATTGATGAGGGTGTAGTCACCTTCGGTGAGCTTGTTGATCTCGTAGGCGAGCTTGCGCTTGCCCCACTCGTCAACGTTGTCGACCTTGCCGTTACCCTCGGCGATCGTGTTATCGATGCGCTTCATCACAGCGAGACGGGTCTCGGGATCGAGTGCGGGGTCAACAAAGAACAGCAGTTCATAAGCCTTCATTTGGTCACCTCCTCTGGGCATAAGGCTCCGGGTCGTGAAGGTGCGCCCGAAGCAGGAAAGGACTGGATAACTATAGCCGCGATGCCCTCCATCCTCAAGCGACAGCGCCATACCACTCACTACCTCCATAAATTCGTTGCAGATGCCCCCCGCATCCCAGCGTTACGCCACTCGGCATCGGCTCCTATCGTCCAACTCTCCCCAAAGCGTCCCCTTCATCGCTGCGCAATCTTTCCTTCAAGCGTTTGCACCGCATAAGCCCCATGCGAAATAACGAACCCGCACCGCCGACCACCCTAAGACACGCAGCGCTCCCTAAAAATCCAATAAAGAAGCGACTCCTGCATTGGAGCCGCTTCTTGCACATCTCTATTCTTCAGTGGCGACCGGAGGTTCGATCGGCCCGGCATCATCGGTGACTTCATTTTCGTTTTCAGGTGAAGACACAGGCGAGTTATCCCCGGAAGCCTCTTCATCAATGGATCCATCACTTGGATTTGAGATAGGAGGCAGCGGAATCGCCGGTCGAGGAGCGTCGCCGGCCCCCATCTCGATCTTCGCCTCCTTCTCCGCGTCATCGCTGACGATAACCGGCGGATTCTCCATGAAGGAAGGTGCTGGCTCATTCCGAACCGCGTCCCGGGTGGCGGTGACGTTCTCTGCGGGATCGTGCACGGGATCAGGCTGCGAGCCGACGCCCCGGACGTCCACGGGCTGCTGCGGAATCGATTCGTCTCCGTATACAGCGGACTGCGGGCGCACAGGGACGCCATCCGGCAGAGGAGCGGACGAGGTGCCCCAGCGATTCACATCGAACCGGCAGAACCACTGGCCCATCGCGTTGATCGACACCAGCTGCATGGCAACGGTAAGGACGCCTCCAAAGAAAAGAGCCGCGATAACCAGCAGCACGATTACCATGACCAGTCCCGGACCCATGGTAATCAGGGAGTCGATAAGGTGCTGGCCCAAGTCGTACCTAAAGTGGTCGATGCCATATCCGTACGCCATGATGCCCGCCATACCGCCTAAAGCAAACAGCATTCCGAATAGGCTGACGATAACGGAATATGCGCCGATCACGATATCGCCGATCAGCTTGACGGCATAGGCGTGGAAGAATCCGCCGGGATCCTTCATGATCATCTGAAACAGGCGGTCAACGCGCCATCCAGCCGAAAAGCCATCGTAAATGGTCGCTCGCATGCATGCCGCAAGCACGAAGGTGCTCATAAAGATATTCACCACCGCGGCAACAAGACCAAAGGCAACGCCGCCGGTCGCCGCCGTTAGGGAAACCGCGTTGGAAAACATCGACCCTATGGGGCCAAATAGTCCCGCGATTCCAAAGGTGGTTCCAAAAACCATGCTGCTAAGAATCGCAACGATGACCGACATGCTCAGGTTAACCAGAAATGCGATACCGCCCGTGGTGAGCACCTTGCCGTAATCGACTCCGCGCTGCTTGGGAGCCGCATCGATGCCCCACGCCGTCAGGCGCGCCCATTCCAGCCCGTAACCCAACACAACAATCTGGCCCAAGATGGGAATCCATCCAACCAGCGTCAGCACCAGAATGGGCTTAATCCAACCCTTGTCCCTTGTCAGCATTTTCCAAGATGTGACAAAGCCCAACTCTCTCGAAAGCATACCGCTCCCCTTACTCGACCGCCGTTGTGGACGCGGCGCCGTCTCCAATTATCTCGCCGTCATCGAGTGCACCCGCGACCTCGCAGGCGCTAGCTTCTTGCGCCGCCGCCTCGCGCTCTGCGGCAAGGGCAACAAGGCCGGAAACGATGGGCTTGGTACCGCTTGGATAGAGCTGCGGAGCCTCGCCCGCATACGCGAAGGCGGGGGCAAACTCATATGATCCGTCGTGCACCGCGTAGGTCTGGGCGAGAATGGTCGCCTGCGCATCTCCGCGACGGGCAACCTCGCAGATAATCGCTTCCTCTCGGCCTCCCACAAGTTCGACAAACCCATCGTAGGAGAACACGTATGCCTCGGGCATCTCGCGGGCAACCAGCGTCTTCATCGAAATGTATACGTCGTCTACCGTATCCCCGGGGTGCTCGGATACATCAAAGCCGTCTGACGTGCACAAAACGCTGAACGGCACCATGCCGCCGTCCGCCTCAAGACACTCGCGCGCGTCTGCAAAAGCATGGTCGAGAGCCACGCGCATCGAGTCCGTCAGCATAAGCTCAAACGAATCCGTTGCGTTCCCTTTGTTCATAATCACTCCTCTTGTAGACCGTCTGTTTAGAAGTGTATCCGCAAGAAGCGCGCCTGACGCCCACGCTCTCGCGTATTAAGCGGCCCTTAAGTGCTCTTAAGAGCACATTACAAAATGGAGCGATGCTCATTCGCGCGGCACCACGCCACGCCGCGCTCCCAACAGCACGCCAAAGCCCGCCGCTGTCTCATTGATGGTCTTCATAACAAAAAAGCCCTTGCGGGCTCAACGTAGATAATGGCGGAGGAGGAGGGATTCGAACCCTCGTACCCGGGAACACCGGGTAAACGGTTTTCGAGACCGCCGCATTCAACCACTCTGCCACTCCTCCGTATGAAGTGAAACATGGCGCACCCAATTGAGGACGCGCCATGAGAGTTAACTGGCGGAGAGTCAGGGATTTGAACCCTGGAGACGCTTTTGGCGCCTACACGATTTCCAATCGTGCTCCTTCGGCCACTCGGACAACTCTCCAACGAATGCAGGAGAAATTGTAACCCAGACTCCCCCGACCGCAAAGCCTTTTCTTAAACTTTTTTTCTTTATTCCTATTTTCGCTGGTAATCAGCTTGTATTTCTTCATTTCTCATTATTTGAACTCTATCGATCGCTCAATTTGACCCCTTTTATCGCAAGCCTGCGCCTTTCACATAGGTAAGATATGGACGATGAACCCATTGTTTGGAGGAGCCCGTGACGCTAACCACAGTATTGCTCACACCGGTAGTCGCCGCCATCACGACTGCTGGAGGAGCGGCGGGTGAACAGGTCTCCATCCCCATCTGGCTCGAGATGCTCGCCGTCGTCGTCGCATCGATCTCCGGCGTTCTCACGGCACGCGAACATAAGCTCGACTTCATCGGAGCCATCGGCCTGGCGGTCGCCTGTGGTTTGGGCGGCGGTATCATCCGCGACGTCATCCTGCAGAAGGGGGCTGTCTACATCCTCGACCAACCGCTCGCCCTACCCATGTCCGTGGCAACGGCTGCCACCGCCTTTGTCTTTCCGGTTATCTTCGAGAAGCCCGATCGTCTCATCGCCATTCTCGATATCTTCGCCGTGGGACTCTATGCCGCCGTCGGCGCCGACAAGGCCATGGTGTACGACCTCTCGCCCATGGTTTGCGTCATGATGGGATTCTTCACCGCCGTGGGAGGCGGTATGCTGCGCGATGTCTTCCTGGGGCAAACGCCCGGCATCTTTCTGCGCGGCAATTTCTACGCCATCACCTCGATCGCGGGAGCCACCTCATACGTCGCGCTCATCGAGAACTTCCATGTTTCCAACATCTTCGCACTGGTAGTTTGCGTCGTTATAACCATGTCGCTGCGATGGGTCTCCCTGCATTACAACATTCTCACCCCAACCGAGATCAATCTCGATCGCGTTGCCCGCCCCATCAGGCAGTTTGGCAGCAAAGCCGTCGAAGCGGTCTCAAAGCCCAATCACCGCGTTCCATCAGAGCATGCGTTGGACGAGCGGCGCGAGCGCGTACAGGCGGATATCAAGCGCCGTCGACGCGAAGAACGCAAGCAGCAGGTCGCCCAAAAGCGCCGCGCGTTTTGGAAGCAACGCCGGTAAGGCATCTCAAGACGACCGCATTTCAAGAAATCGTCGCTTGGCACGGCCTATCATTAAAGAAGCGGCTCCGGAGAATCACCCGGAGCCGCTTCTTCGCGATTTATGCAAATCCAATCAGCTTGAGCTACTTCATAGCGCGAGCAGCAGCCTTCTTGCGATCGATCGCGTTCAGCAGACGCTTGCGCAGGCGGATGTTCTTAGGCGTAATCTCAACCAGCTCGTCGTCCACAATGTACTCCAAGGCCTCTTCAAGGGAGAACGTGCGGGGCGGGACCAGCTGAACGGAGATATCGGAAGTCGAGGAGCGCTGGTTACCCAGATTCTTGGTGCGGGCGATGTTGACCACCATGTCACCGGGCTTGTTGCGCTCGCCCACCAGCATGCCCTCGTAGCACTCGGTGCCGGGCTCGACAAACAGGGCGCCACGCTCCTGCAGGGTACCCAGAGCATAGGCAACTGCCTTTTCGGTTGACATCGAGATCATGGCTCCGTTATTGCGGCCACCAATCTCGCCGGCATAGGGTCCGTACTCCAAGAAGGTGTGATAGAAAACGCCCTCGCCGTGGGTGACGTTGAGAACACGGTTCTTGAGGCCCATGATGCCGCGAGTGGGGATGCGGAACTCGACATGGGTGACGGTGGATCCCGCCTGCATGTTGGTCATGGTGCCGCCGGCGTTACCGAAGACCTCGATAACCTTGCCGGCATACTCATCGGGGCACTCGACGACGGCCTGCTCGATGGGCTCGACGGTGTTGCCGTTCTCGTCCTTCTTGAACAGAACGCGCGGGCGGCCGACCTGGAACTCATAGCCCTCGCGGCGTAGGGTCTCCATAAGGACGGAGAGGTGCAGGATGCCGCGACCGGAAACCTCGACACCGCTCTTGTCCGCGAGCTCCTCGATGCGCATGGTCACGTTGTTTTCACGCTCGGTGAACAAACGCTCCTTGAGCTGACGGGCGCCGACGATATCGCCGTCGCGACCGACCAGGGGAGACGTGGACGCCTCGAAGACAATGGACAGGGTGGGGGGATCGATCTCGATGGGGTCGAGCTCGACAGGATTCTCGGGATCGGTGTAGACATCACCGATATCGGTGGAATCGACGCCGACAACGGCGGCAATATCGCCGGCTCCGACCTCGCTGCACTCGGTACGACCCAGGTAGTCGAAGGTGAAGAGCTGCTTGACGGTAGCCATGGCACGCTCGCCGCTGTTCTTTACAACCAGAATCTGCTCACCCTGGTGAATGGTGCCGGAATAGACGCGGCCGATGCCGATGCGGCCCACGAAGTTGGAGTGGTCGATGGTGACGCACTGCATGGCAAGAGGACCATCGACGTCGACGTCGGGGGCGGGCATATCGTCAACAACCATGTCGAGCAGCGGGAACATATCCATGTTTCCGTCCTCGGGGTCGAGGCGGGCGAAACCGTTCACGGCGCTGGCATACACCACGTGCTCCATCGCAAACTCGAGCTGCTCGTCAGAAGCGCCCAGGTCGGCCATAAGGTCCAAGCAGTCGTTGAAGGCGCGCTCGGGCTCGGCGCCGGGTCGGTCGATCTTGTTGATGACAACCATGATCGACAGCCCGGTGTCGATGGCGTGACGCAAAACGAAGCGGGTCTGGGGCATGGGTCCCTCGAAGGCGTCGACCAGCAGCAGGGCGCCGTCCGCCATGCGCAGGACGCGCTCGACCTCGCCGCCAAAGTCGGCGTGGCCGGGGGTGTCCAAGACGTTGATCTTCACGCCCTTGTACTCGATGGAGATGTTCTTGGCCAGAATGGTGATGCCGCGCTCGCGCTCCTGGTCGTTGGAGTCGAGTACGCGCTCCTCCACCTGCTGATTCGCGCGGAAAGCATCCGTGGCGCGAAGAAGCTTATCGACCAGGGTGGTCTTACCGTGGTCGACGTGGGCGATAATGGCGATATTCCTTAGATTGTCAACGCGCATATATGGGTCCTCGTTCCCTTGAAACGGTTACGTGATGAGAATTAGGCGTACGGTCGGTTTTTCACCGTAACCGCTCAATTTTAGCGACTGTTACAGCAAAAGTTGCTCTTCTCCTGCAGGTTCAGGGTCACTCCACATGAAGTTCTCGCCTTGGCCCATGCCCTTCACCAACGTGAAGGCGGAGTACGCACTGGGCGAGCCCTTCTCACCAAAGACGGTTATCATCGCATCGTTATATGCGCCATCCATCTCCTGAACGCACCCAAGATACAGAATGGCGTAGCGAACGGCGGGTCCAACGCCATCCTCCGGGGAGCCCTCGCGCCCCGCGGCGATAACAAATTCGTCCGCGGCGTTCAGGCACGCTTCATCCCCGTCCTCGGAAAAGGCCACGGCGGCGCGATTGCCCTCTTCATCCTCCACACACGCCACGACCCCGGGAACATCGCCCTCGGCAAGCGCATCCAAAAACTCGTCCATCATGTCGCACGACATGCGATCGAGTTCGGGCGAAACGTATCCTGGCTGGTTTTCCTGCTGCTGGCTGTTCGCGGTCATGTCGCTCCCTGCACATTTAGTACCGATAGCCCTGGCGGCGCGGCACATTCTTTATATCCACGGCAAACTATAGAGCATCGAGCAGGGCTTGAGCATCCTTTACGTGCTCTTTTTCAGAAAGAACAGCGCTCGATGCACCGCAGCGGCATATCTGTTCAAAAAGGATTCGCGCAGCCGGCGACGTCATCCGCCATGAACGGGGGCCGCGGTAGGAAAACTTGCCCAAACAAGAAAAAGGGCACCCTTGCGGATGCCCTCATACATTCAATGGTGGAGGTTAGGGGGATCGAACCCCTGACCTCAGGCTTGCAAAGCCCGCGCTCTCCCAGCTGAGCTAAACCCCCATTAATAAACACCCCAGCGGCGACTCGGCTCTCGCTGGGGTGTTTATTGCGAAAGAAAAATGGTGGACCTGACAAGATTCGAACTTGTGACCTCCCGGTTATCAGCCGGACGCTCTAACCAACTGAGCTACAGGTCCATCGCACGAGTGGTATAATAACCCCTTGGCGGAATCAGAGTCAACGACTTTTTTCGAAAAAAATTTGATTCTTTTCCAACTTCTCTTATTTTCCCAGTTCAGAGATAGTTTTTTCTTCCATCTCCCATACATGGAGGGGCAAGGTCGCCCTTTCCGGCCCCTATCCAGCTTTAAAGCGGGCCCTCCGCGCCCTCTCACAATGTCTCCGGCGCGTGTCGTTGCCGTGTTTCCCGTGGCATTTGCTCGCTAATTGGGTACTATTACTACCCGGCTTGGGAAGGGAGACCCAGCCCGCCAATCGCTTTTATCACTGGAGGAGGTGCCATAATGATCCGCGTTGATATCGAAACCATTATTATGGCCGCCGGCCCCGTCCCCTCGGTCATCGTGCTTCGAGAGCGCAATGAGTCCGCAGAAGACGAAACGCCGCCGCGGGCCCTCTCCATTCAGACCGGCTCATTTGAAGCCGCAGCGATCAGCCGCGGCATCGACCGCGCCGACGAGCCGAGGCCCATTACGCACGATCTCATGAACACCACGCTCGCAGCCCTCGACGCCAAAGTCGAACGCGTGGAAATCAATCGCGTCGATCTGCCCGTCTTCTTTGCGGACTTGGTTGTTCTCGACAAGGATGGCAAGGAGCTCTCCATCGATGCGAGGCCAAGCGACGCGCTAGCACTGGCTGTGCGAGTTAACGCCCCTATCTACGTTGAGGACGACGTCATGAATCGCGCCGGTAGCGTCTCGCCGCGCTCTGACGAGGATGCCGAGGAAGAGATTGAGCGATTCGACGAGTTTGTCCAAACGCTTTCCCCCGACGATTTTTAGCGGTATGGCGCTGATGCGGCGCCGGCTATCGCCTTTAACCCTTAAACCCCAATGACCCCGCGATTGCGCTCGCAGTCGCGGGGTCATTTTCATTCCTCATCATCGGTCCGGTCGAAGCGCTCGGCTAGAGCGGGCGCATGATCGCGCAAAGCTTTCTTTATACGGCGATACGTGCCCAAGGCGCGCGTGAATCCTCGGATATACCTTCCGTTGAGCATGTCCACCAGCCCATCGACGGTGCGCATGGAGAAGCCGCTTGAAATCAGCTGGCGCAACGGCAAGTCGGAGACGATCTCGTGCATCATCCGCCTCGTGTCCTCGTCCATCTTCTTCGCCGGCTCATCCATCACGCGTTCCACCACGCGAATCATCAGGCGGCCAAAGGGCGTGGACGCCATCTCGGATACGGACGAATCCATGGTGAAGGGAGCAACGGGCGTCCGATCTGGAAGGGGAGCTGCATAGAGCGCCCTGAACGACGCGTCGTCAAAAGGCGCTGAACCCGGATGCCGATACGCCTCCATCTCCGAGGCCATGGGGGCGGTGCGGGCGGCGGGGCAAAGGCGAAACGGCGCGGTGCCCGCGGCAAGCTCCAAAGAGCAACGCCCCCTGATATCGCGGCTCGACGACCCCACGAGGAGCTCGTAGCGGCCTTCGTCAACGCGCCAGGCGTGCACGCCGGCATCCCAATAGCGAAGTTCCATCTCTCCGAACTCGAGGACGACTCCTGCGCTCTCGCCAGGCTCTAGATATACCTTTGCAAACGCCGCCAGACGGCGCTCTTCATGAAAGGTTCCCCCGCGTGGAAGCTCGACGTAAAGCTGCACCACCTCGGAACCCGCGCGGGCCCCAACATTCCTCACGTCGACTTCAACGCGCAGACGACCGCAATCCGAAGTGCCGCCGCTCGACGAGTCGACAACCTTGGGCGCTCCGTACTCAAACCGCGTGTAGGACAATCCATGTCCAAAGGGCCAAGCGGGGTGGACGTCCGCGGCGTCGAAATAACGATATCCAACGTAGATGCCCTCGCGGTACAGCACCTCTCGATCGAAGTCGGGGTAGCTTGAGCCCAAAGCCGTATCGCCAAGGCGCTCCGGCCAGGTCTCCGCAAGCTTGCCGCACGGGTTGGCGATGCCGTACAGCAAATCGACCGCTGCGGTGCCGCCGCGGCAGCCGGATAGATACAAGGCCATGATCGCTGCGGGCATGCGGCGCCAGGGAGTCTCCATGGGCGCGCCACCCTGCAGGACCACCACGGTATTGGGATTCTCCCGGCACACGCGCTCTATGAGGCTGCGATGTCCACGGGGCATGACCATGAGCTTGCGATCAAAACCCTCGGATTCAAAACGGTCGGGCAAGCCGGCGAACACCACGGCGATGTCGTGAGCACGGGCGATCTCGACTGCATGGGCGATCTGGGCATCGGTAGCGTCACCGGAGTACGCATCGTAACCGGGAGAGAACGAGACCTCGATTCCACGGCGCTTGAATTCGTCCAAAGCGCAATCGAGCTCAAAGGGATTTATCTTGGAAGAGCCCGCCCCCTGGTAGCGGGGCTCGCAAGCGAACGCGCCGATGACCGCGACGGATTTCTTGGGATCGAGCGGCAGGATGCCATTGTTCTCGAGCAGGACCGCGCTCTCCTGCGCAGCTTGGGCCGCAAGCTCCGCATTCTCTCTATAAAGGGCTCCATCCAAGCATCCCTCTTCCGCGCCTGGTTCCCCCGCGCGATGCGACCGTGCCCCGCGGGTGCGCGACACCAAATCGATGACGCGCCCTGCCGCGCGCTCGACCGCACCTTCACCAAGGGACCCCCTCCGCACGGCGTCGAGAATAGTGGGGGCATAATCTGGACGAGGCCCCGGCATGCAAAGGTCGAGTCCGGCTGCAACGGATTCCGCCACGCCACTCACAGCGCCCCAATCGCTGATTGCGGCACCGTCAAACCCCCATTCATCTCGCAGGATGCCCTGAAGCAACCATGCGTTCTGCGAGCAATACGTACCGTTGAGCTTATTGTAGGCGGTCATGATCGACCATGGTCGCGCTTTCTTCACCACGCGCTCGAACGGCTGGAGATAGATTTCGCGCAGCGCGCGCTCGTCCACGACGGAATCGCTTACCAGACGCGCCAGCTCCTGATTGTTGCATGCGAAGTGTTTGAGACACGCAGCGACGCCGCGAGATTGAATGCCGCGAACCATGGCGGCACCCAACTCACCAGACAAAAGCGGGTCCTCGCTGAAGTATTCAAAGTTGCGCCCGCATAAGGGGCTTCGCTTTATGTTGACGCCGGGACCAAGCACTACCGATACGCCCTGGTCGACGGCCTCGCTGGCGATAGCCTCGCCAACAGAGCGCACCAGATCGACGTCAAACGAGCAGGCGAGCGCGGAAGCAGATGGGAAGCACGTGGCGGGTTCGCTCTGGTTGATTCCCAAATGATCCGCTTCTCCCAGTTGGTGCCGCAGGCCGTGCGGGCCATCCGAAAGCGCAATGGACTCGAGCCCTGCCTCTTCCACGCCGACGGTGTCCCAATGGGATGCGCCGACCAGAAGCGAGGCCTTTTGCTGCAGGGTCATCCGCCGGAGCGTTGACGATCCGTCCATGCGCACCTCCTCTTCAGCCACGGTCGCAAGCAGTCACCACATTGAGCTGTTATACCCCTCCAACATGAAAGCGCGGTCACAAATGTCTCCAAATGCAAAAAGAAGGGGCGCCAAAGCACCCCTTCCGTCTCTTGCGTTCAATTACGACTGTCCGCGCCGATACCTACTCCTCGAGCAGGTCCTCAAGCGCCTCGTCGCCGCTACCGATGTCAACGCGGCCATCCTCCGGATCAGCCGCCTCTCCGTCGACGGCGCTAGGGTCAAGGCCAGCCTCGTCCTCGGGCGCGTCGGGCGCCTTCGCCTTCTTCTTGGCGCTGGTCATGCGAGCCACCGCCGTCACGCGGTCGCCATCGATGACGCTCATCATCTTGACGCCCTGCGTGGCGCGACCGGTCTGAGACACGTCCTCGGTCTTGACGCGGATGACCGTGGCGCCTTCGGTGATGATGAACAGCTCATGCTGCGGGCCCACCGTCTTCATGGCGGCGAGGTTGCCCTTGCGATCGGTCATCTGGATGGTGTAGACGCCCTGGCCGCCGCGGTTCTGCTCGGGATAATCCGCCACGGGAGTGCGCTTGCCGTAGCCGCGCTCGGTGATGACGAACAGGTCGCCGCGGCCGTTGGAGATCTCCATGCCCAAGACCTCGGCGTCCCCCTTAACGGTGATGCCGCGGACGCCGCTGGTATCACGACCGGTGGCGCGAACCTGGTCCTCGGCAAACACAATCGCCTTGCCCGCCGTGGTCGCCATGATGATCTTGTCACCCTCGCGCACACGGCGAACGTCCAGCAGGCGATCGCCGTTCTTGAGATTGATGGCGATGATGCCGTCGCGGCGGCTACGGTCGTAGGCGCTCATGACCGTCTTCTTCACCATGCCGCTGGCGGTTGCGAACATGAGGTACTCGTTGTCCGGGAACTCGCGGCAGGAGATAACGCTCGCGATCTTCTCGCCCTCCTCAAAGGGAAGCAGGTTGACGATCGCGGTACCGCGGGCCTGACGGCTGCCGACGGGTAACTCATGGACCTTCAAGCGGTAAACCTTGCCCTTGGTGGAGAAGAACAGCACGTACTCATGGGTGCTGGCGATGAACATCTCCGCGATGACGTCGTCTTCTTTAAGGTTGACGCCGCTCACGCCCTTGCCGCCACGCTTCTGCGAGCGGTAGGTGGCGACGGGGATGCGCTTGACGTAGCCCGTATGGGTAATGGTGACGACCATATCCTCGTCCGCGATAAGGTCCTCGACATCCAGGTCCTTCTCGGCCCGGGTGATCTCGGTGCGGCGCTTGTCTCCAAACTTCCTGGAGATCTCGCGCATCTCCTCCTTGATAACGCCCAGGATCTTGTGCTCGTTAGCAAGCAGGTCCTCGTAGTAGGCGATCGCGCGGCGCAGGCCTGCGAGCTCGTCCTCGATCTTGTCGCGCTCGAGTCCGGTCAGGCGGCGCAGCTTCATCTCGAGGATCGCGGTGGTCTGCTCAGGGCTGAAACCAAATCGCTCGATCAGGCGGGAGCTGGCCTCGGCATCCGTCTGGGAAGAGCGGATGATGGAGATGACCTCGTCGATGTGGTCGAGGGCCATGAGGTATCCCTCGAGAATATGCGCTCTGGCCTGGGCCTTCTTGAGGTCGAAGCGCGTGCGGCGAGTGACCACGTCGACCTGGTGATCGATGTAGTGGGAGAGGATCTCGCGCAACGACAGGCACTTGGGCACGCCATTCACCAAGGCGAGGTTGTTCACGCCGAAGGTATTCTGCAGCGAGGTGTACTTGTACAGGTTGTTAAGCACCACCTGGGGAATGACGCCCTTTTTGAGCTCGATAACCAGGCGGATGCCCTTCTGGGTGGACTCGTCGCGCATGTCCGAGATGCCCTCTATGCGCTTCTCGTTTACCAGCTGGGCGATCTTCTCCTGCAAGGTTCCCTTGTTGACCTGATAGGGAATCTCGGTAAAGACCAAACGGCTGCGGCCGGTCTTGGTGGACTCAACATGGGCCTTGGCACGCACGGTGATGGAGCCGCGGCCGGTCTCGTAAGCCTGGCGGATGCCGTCGGTGCCCATGATGAGGGCGCCGGTGGGGAAGTCCGGTCCGGGCAGGACCGTCATGAGCTCCTCGCAGGTGGCATCCGGATTGTCGATCAGCATGCAAGTGGCCTCGATAACCTCGGTGAGGTTATGGGGCGGGATGTTGGTGGCCATGCCGACTGCGATGCCGGAGGAACCGTTGACCAGCAGGTTGGGGAAGCGAGCGGGCAGAACCTTGGGCTCTGCCAGGGATTCGTCGTAGTTGGGGCCCCAGTCGACCGTGTCCTTCTGGAGGTCGCGTAGCAACTCCATAGCGGGCTTGGCCAGGCGGCTCTCGGTGTAGCGCATTGCAGCGGCCGAGTCGCCGTCGATGTTGCCGAAGTTACCATGGCCGTCGATGAGAGGGGTGCGCATGGAGAACCATTGCGCCAGGCGGACCATGGTGTCGTACACCGCGGAGTCGCCGTGGGGATGGTACTTGCCGATAACTTCGCCGACCGTCCAGGCGGACTTCTTGTGAGGGCGGTTGGGGAAGATGCCGCTCTCGTTCATCGCATAGAGGATGCGGCGGTGAACGGGCTTCAGGCCGTCGCGAACATCCGGCAGGGCGCGGGCGGTGATGACCGACATGGAGTACTCGATGAAGGACTGCTTCATCTCGCGGCCGAACTCGCTGATCTGCAGGGAACCGCCGTTGACATCCTCGCCGGCCGCCTCGCCGCGGTCTACCGCGCCAAAGCTTTCCTCCAGCTCTTCGTCATCTTCTTCTTCCTCGTCCGAATCGGCATCCGGGTCGTAGGTCGCGGCTTCGCTGTCGTCCTCGGCACGGGCCAGCAAGCGCTTCAGATCGTCGGGCAGGCCCGCGGTCTCGTCGCCGCCAATCTCGTTGTTCATATCGTCTGCCACGTAAGACCTCCTGGTTTCTCGTGGTCATTCAGTACTCGGTGCGCGCGGGGCGCGCGGTGGGTGCGCGCGCTCGCCCTCATCGGGCGGGCGCTTGCCGCAGCGGGCGTTTTACGCGTCGAGGAAGCGGGCGTCGTGCGCGTGCTTCTCAATGTAGGCGCGACGGAACTCAACCTGGTTTCCCATCAGCTCTCGGACCGCGCGGTCGGCGATCGCGGCGTCCTCGATGGTCACGCGCTGCAAGATGCGCGTCTTGGGATCCATGGTGGTGCTTGCCAGCTGCTTGGGATCCATCTCGCCCAGACCCTTGTAGCGCTGGACGGTGTAGCCGCGGCGCTTCTTGGTCACCTTGCCAGAAGCGTCCTCGCCGTCGTCGTCCGGGTTGAGGCCGAGCTGGACGATGGTATCGCGCAGAATCTCCTCTTCGGGCTGGCGGCCGTTGGGATACACGTAGTGAATCTTGTTGCGCACCTTGATGCCGAAGATGGGCGGGCAGGCGACGTAGACGTAGCCAGCGTCGATCAGGGGTCGCATGTACTTGTAGAAGAATGTCAGCAGCAAGATGCGGATATGGGCGCCGTCGACGTCTGCATCGGTCATGATGATGATCTTGTGGTAGCGGGCCTTGGTGATATCGAAGTCGCCGCCGTCGCCGGTTCCGTTTGTAACGCCGGTGCCGATAGCGGTGATCAGCGACTGGATGGTGTCGCTGGAGAACGCGCGGTGGTCGCCTACGCGCTCGACGTTCAAGATCTTGCCGCGCAGGGGCAGGATCGCCTGGATGTCTCGGCGGCGGCCGTCCTTAGCGGAACCGCCTGCCGAGTCGCCCTCGACGATGAAGAGCTCGGTCATCTCGGCGTCGCGCACCGAGCAGTCGGCCAGCTTGCCGGGAAGGCTCGCGGTTTCGAGCAGGCTCTTGCGGCGCGTCGCCTCGCGGGCCTTGCGGGCGGCGTTGCGGGCCTTGGATGCCTGCTGGGCTTTCTTGATGATCTCTCGCGCCTGCTTGGGGTGCTCTTCCAGATAATCGGTCAAACCATCGGAAACGACCTTGCGGACCAGGGTGCGCATAAAGGAGCTGCCGAGCTTCGCCTTGGTCTGACCCTCGAACTGAGGATCTGCCAGCTTGACGGAAACGACGGCGGTAAGTCCCTCGCGGACGTCGTCGCCGGTGAGGTTGCCGTCTTTCTCCTTCAGGATGTTGTTCTTTCGGGCGTAGTCGTTGATCACGCTGGTCAGAGCCGTGCGGAAGCCCTCCATGTGCATGCCGCCCTCGATGGTGCGGATGTCGTTGGCGAAGCTCATCACGGTCTCGGAGTACGAGGCGTTCCACTGGATAGCGACCTCGACCTCGCCGGTGCGCTCCACTGGGGCGTCCGGCTCGGAGGCGCCCGCCAGATAGATGGGGTGCTTGAGACCGTCCGGGATGTCCTTGCCCTGATTGAGGAACTTAACGAAGTCGATGATGCCGCCGGCGTAGCAGAACTCCTCCACGTGGGGCGTGAGCTCGCGCTCGTCGGTCAGGACGATCTTGAGGTTCTTGTTCAGGAACGCCGTCTGCTGCAGGCGGTCGTGCAGGACGTCGTAGTCGTAAACCGTGGTCTCGAAAATCTCCTCGTCAGGCCAGAAGGTGACGGTGGTACCGGTATGCATCGAGGCACCAACCTCCTGCATCTTCTGGGTGGTCTTACCGCGGCTAAACTGCATCTCATAGATTTTGCCGTCGCGGGCAACCTGGACAACCATCTTCTTGGACAGGGCGTTTACAACGGAGACGCCAACGCCGTGCAGGCCGCCGGAGACCTTATATGCGGAGTTATCGAACTTACCTCCGGCATGCAGGATGGTCATGACGACCTCGAGCGTGGGGATCTTTTTTACAGGGTGCTCGTCAACCGGGATGCCTCGGCCGTTGTCGACGACGGTAATGGAGTTGTCACCATGAACGGTGACCTCGATTTTGGAGCAGAAGCCGGCCATTGCCTCGTCGACCGCGTTGTCGACGATCTCCCACACCAGATGGTGAAGGCCCGTCGAGCTGGTCGAACCAATGTACATGCCGGGACGGACGCGGACGGCTTCAAGACCCTCGAGGACCTTGATCTCGCCTCCACCGTATTCTTCTTTTTTCGCCACGCGAACTCCCTCTCGTTCAATAAATGACTAACGTCACTATGATACACGCTCTAATTGAGAGTCAGCGTAACTTCCAAATAGCTCTACAAGCCGCTCAGACGGTTTTTGCGGCTACTTACGAGCCTCCAAGCCCTTCCTCCACTCGAAGCTTGCTTTCATCGCCGATTTTAGCGCCTCCTGCAATTTTGCGTCACGAATGCCGGAGACCTCGCGGTCGAGCGCGGCGCTTTCATCGGGGGTCAGGTCCACGTGGGGAGGCGCCGGTTTGGAGTCCTTGCGGGCGGATGAGGCGCGCGTGCCGCCGGTCCGGCTGCCTGCGGTCCCCGTCGCCTGGACCGAAGCGCGACTCGTGTACCCCTCTTTAGACGTTACGAACACCAGCCCCGCCACGTCGACGCCGGTCGCCGCCATGCGCGCGCGGATGATCTCGCGGAGCATGGTCATCTCCTGCGTCCATGCAGCCGAATCCATATAGACGATCAGCTCGTTGGTCTCGGGCTTATAGTGCAAACCGGTTGCATGCGCGCCCTCGCGCGTATGGGCGCACACCGCGTTCCATGCCCTATACACCTCTCTTGTGCGTTCCGCGGCAAGCATCTGCTCGCGCTTCTTAGGCGAAGCGCCGTCGAACAGCCGGCTTCGTTCCGCTGCGAGGTACCCTCCCAGCCCGCGGGTCTCCCCGCTCATCTGGTCCCTATTCGCCAATTTCAACAACCCTCGCCCCCGACAACACCGAATCGCTGAAGTAACCCAGGTTCGTAGTGGTTATGACCGTTTGCATCCCATCCTCGATGAAGCGCACAATCGACTCGCGGCGCGACGCGTCGAGCTCGCTCATCACGTCGTCGAGAAGCAGCAGCGGGGGGCGGCCCAGGATATCGCGCGTCACCGCCACCTCCGCGATCTTCCATGCCAAAACCACCGAGCGCTGCTGCCCCTGGGAAGCGAACGCCCGCGCATCTCGGCCGTCTATCGTGAACAGTATCTCGTCTCGATGCGGACCGGAAAGGGTGATGCCGCGGCGAATCTCCTCGTCCCGACGCTCCTCCAACGAGCGGAGAAACCGCTCCTGCACCTCATCGCGCGAAGGGGGCTCCCCATCCATGGGTTCGCCCCCGTAGACCGAGGATGAGTACGCGATACCCAGGCGCTCCCCCGGGGCGATTGCCGCGTAGACAAGGGCGGCGTGGTCTCGTATCCGCGCCAGAAGGGATATACGGTGCACCGTGAGGGCGGAACCGGTTGCAGCGATAGACTCGTCCCACGCCGCCAGGAGCCCTCGGTCCACATAGGGCTCCTTAAGCAAGTTGTTGCGCTGCTCCACCGTTCTCTCATAGGTCGAGACCAGGCGGGCGTACTGTTCGTTGAGCTGCACGCCAAAATCATCGAGGGCGGCGCGGCGGACGCTCGCCGACCTCTTCACCATATCGAGATGGTCGGGGCAGAACAGCACGCTCGGCAACACGCCGCGGACGCCCGCCGCGGTCACCTTCTTGCCGTTCCTCGTAAAGCTGCGCCGGCCCGCCGATACCGTAAGGCCCATCTCGAGCAAGCGCCCCTCGCCCTCGAGCGTACAGCTCGCCCGACAGGAATCGGCGCCCTGGCGAACCAGATCGCGGGGAGACGGCTTTCTGAACGATTGCCCCGACGTCAGCAGCTGCAGACACTCTACAAGATTGGTCTTGCCCGCGGCGTTGCGGCCGACAAGCACGTTGACGGCTTCGCCGAGCGCCAGCTCGTGTTCGGCAAAGCTGCGGAAGTTGTATACCGACAAGTTGGAAACGCGGATGCTCATGGACGATTAGATGCGCACCGGCATGACCAGGTAGAGGTAGTTGATCTTGTCGTAGCTCTTGAATACGCCCGCCTGTGCGTAGGACTGGAGCTCGAGCGTGATCTCCTTCTCGCGCGACAAAACGTTGAGGCAGCCGAAGATGTAATGGTAGTTGAACGCGATGACTCCGCTTTCTCCCTCGACCTCGACGCCGACGGTTTCACGTGCAACGTCTTGGTCGTTGGAGATGGCGGAAAGTCCCAGGGTCCCCTCCTCGACGTTGATGTCGAACTTGACCGCGGAGTTGTTCTGGGCGATAACGGCGACGCGCTTCAATGCGGACGAGAACGCGGCGACGTCGATCTTGACCGTCGTGGTGCACGTTTGCGGCAGCAGCGCCTTGTAGTTCGGGTACATGCCCTCGATGCGACGAGATACGTATGTGGTGTTCCCCGCCTCGAATACAACCTGGGTGTCAGTCGAGCCAACCATGATGGTCCCCTGGCCACCGGTGATGGAAAGGGCATCGTTAAACGCCTCCGCCGGAACGTTGAGTTCGAAGCTTCCCTCGAGAGATGAGGTTTCAACCTGCGTATCGCAGACCGCCAGGCGATAAGAGTCCGTGGCGACGAGGCGGATGGTGTTGTTCTCTACAGTCATGTAGACGCCGTTGAGAACCGGGCGGTTCTTGTCCGTCGAGGTGACGCGCCAGACGCGACTCACCATCTCGGACAAAACGTTCGCCGGCAGCTCGACTGTGCTCTCAAGTGCATAGGTGGGGAACTCGGGGAAATCGCCCACATCCAAGGTGTTCAGCCTGAAGGAGCTCTTCTCGCACGTAATGCTCACCTGACGTTCCTCGATTTCAAACGTTACCGCCGCATCAGGAAGGGTCTTGGTGATATTGGAGAGCATCTTGCAGGGAACGACCATCGCTCCCTCCTCGTCCACGCGCGCGGCGATGCGGTGACGGATGGCGATGGTGTAGTTGGATGTCTGAAACTCCAAGACCCCGTCCACCGCTTTGATGAGAACGCCCGAGAGGATAGGGAGTGTAGAGGTTCCTGATATGCCTTTCATTACTGTTGCCAGAGCCTCGGAGAGAGCGGATTGGCTAACGGTGAACTTCATCTTTTATTCCTCTCTATATAGATATATATCTAATAATAGTAATAAGACGGTGGATGCTGTGGATTAGTTGTATCTCCGCAGGTAGATGATTGAAAAACAGTGCTCCTTCTCCTGTTGAAAACTCAGAGGGTTATCAACAGGTTTGGGGATGGGGTTTCTTTTCCCACAATACAAGCCGTTTCTTTCACATCCTTTCCCACGTGTTTGCACAACCTTTTCACCGCCTTTCAATGAGATTCGGGCGCTTTCGAAGGCGGTGGTTTCGACGGCGCCCGTCTGCTTACGACTGAAGGATGATCTTGTTCTTGAGCTTCTGCAGATCATCGCAGATTCGGCGATCTTCCTTAATCTTGCTTTCTACCACCTTAAGGCTGTTGAGTACGGTCGAGTGGTCACGGCCGCCAAACTCCGCGCCAATGGCAGACGAGCTCATCTCGCATAGAGAGTTTGATAGGTAGACCGCGACGTGCCGCGCGAATGCGATTTCCTTGGTGCGCCTGGTTCCCTTGAGGTCGTTTGCCTGCAAGTGGTAGAACTCCGCGACCACCTCTTGAACCGTGCTGATGCGGATGATCTTGTGCGCCGTATCGAAGTATTCGTTGGCGACCTTCTCTATATCCTCCGTGGTGAGTTCGGACCCCTGTTGCTCGCGCTCGAACGAGAGGCTGGCGCATCGCTCGCAGTAGCTTTCGAGCTCGCGGATGTTGTTGCCCGAAATCTCCGCCATATGACGGAGCTGGTCGTCCGTGAGCGTTCCGTCGTTTGTTTGGAACGCGCCCAACAGCGACGGGTCGACGTTCATGCCGTTGAGGTCGTTTCCGCCCTTGATAGTGTTCTCGTAGTAGCGCTTCAAGATCATGTACTTCATCTCGAAGCCGGGTTCCGATACCAAGCAGAGCATTCCCGCGTTGAATCGGCTGGTCAAGCGTTCGTCCATTCCCAGATTCTTGGGTGCTCGGTCCGATGCGATGACAACCTTTTTATTCTCGCGGATGAACTCGTCCATGAGGCTGAAGAAGTACTCGATGCTCGCTTGCTTGCCGATGATGTTCTGGATGTCGTCGATGATTAGAACGTTAGCCTCGTGGTATTCGCGCAGGATCGCACGACCCTCGGTCTTTTGCCGCGCGATCTCGTTGATGAAGTCGTCGATGTAGGCTTGCGAGTTCGCGTATTTGACCTTGATATGAGGCTTGTTGGTGGCGAGATGGTTTTTAATCGCCAGCAGCAGGTGCGTTTTACCCAGGCCGCTTCCGCCGTAGATGAACAGCGAGTTGTATTGTCCGGGCTCGTCCGCAAACGCTGCGAAGCGCATGGCGGAATGATATGCGTGCTTGTTTTCGTCGCCGTAGACAAAGTTGTCGAACGTGAACTTAGAGCCTATGGGGTTTGCTGCCGGCTGCTCGTTCGCTTCCTGGGGAGTTGATCCATGGCTTGCCACCGTGGTCGTTTTCCTTTGCTCCGGCCTGCCTGCGTCCGCGCCTTTCATTTCGGCGAACATCCGCTCGAATTGGTCGCGCGACATGGTGTTGGTGACGCTTACCCCGCCGTGCTCGCCCGCGGGGGCGAAGGGCATGGGACCGGGGGCCGTGGTATAGGCTGCGACCTCGTTGCTCGTCGATACCTTGGGCGCGGTGCGGACGTGTTCGGGGGCGAGCTGCCTATCGAACGGGTCCGCCGTCGCCCTCGCCACGCTCGCGCCCGCCTCCATCGAGGTGCCGTACTGGTTTGGATGGGTGATCTCCGCGGCGGGCATCATGGCGGGAACCTCTTGCGAAGCCTCTGCCTGCATGGCCGGTCGAGCCGGGCTCGGAGCGGAACCGGCGGGCGCCTGTACTACCAGGGAGATGGGCATGAACGCTATCTCTTCCAGGTAGGCCTCGACAACCGATCGGTTTTTTTCGAGAAACGCCACCGCGAATCGGCTGGGCGCCTCTAGGTAGAGCGACTCCTCGTCCAGCTCCACCGGTGTAGATTGGCTGAGCATGTTGACGAGTCGGTCGCTTTGGCCGTCGCGCTGACAGAACGCGATGGCGTCATCAAGAAGTATCTGAGCTTCGCTTTCCATGAGTCTCCTGTATCAGCTATCCGACCTGTTGATTCTCTTGCAGCCAGTAGCGTCCCATGTCGGTGAGGATCCGCTTCTGCCCGTGTTTTGCAACGAGCCCCGCTGCTGTGAGCGCGTTGAGCTCTCGGGACCACGTTGCGTTCGAGTGGCCATATGCGCCGGTAAGGTCTGTGGGGCCGCACATCTCGTACGTCGCTAGGTACTGAAGCGCTTCTCGTCCGCGTTCGTTAACGTATGGCATGCCGCCGTTCACCTGCGGTTGAGGTTGCCCCGCTTGGCCTATGCCCTGCATATACGCCGGGCTTGGCGCCTGCGCGGGCGCGAATCCCATCCCCATTGGGGGAATCTGGCCCATCTGCGGGGGGTATGCCTGGTATGGATATCCCTGTGCATAGGGCTGCTGGAACTGCTGCTGGAACTGCTGCTGGTATTGCTGCTGGTATTGCTGCGGGTACTGCTGGCCCCAGGGATTGAGCCCCGTTGCCGGCGCCTGCGCCCCCGGCGCTCCGGGCATGCCCTGTGCGGGCCATCCTTGGTATTGGTATCCGCCCACTGCCTGTCCGCTTTGCCATCCGCCGCCGTAGGGGTTTTGCTGCGCCGCCTCGCCGTAAGCCTGGTAGGCGGACGAGGGATCTTGATGCACGGGCGCCGCCCCCCTTGAGGGCTGCATACCATCCGTCTCGTTTGCGCGCTCCGTCGGGATCGACTGCCCTTGGGGCACCGCTCCAAACGCCGGCGCAGTCTGCTGCGGAGCGGCCTGTTGGTTGAAGGGGGCGAACTGTCCCTGTGGGCTTGTTGCGGCAGTGTTCGCGGGATGCCCGCCGCGTACCGCCGCCCCCCTCGCGCTCGTCGCCTCGATTTCCGCGACTCGCGCGGGGTTGACGCTTACCGTGATGACGGTCCCTCTGTTTAAGTTGTCTTCTATCGAGATGGCGCCGCCGACGTTTTCCAGGTACTGCTGAACCATGGGGAATCCCGCTCCGGTTCCCCTGATGTAGCGTTTCTGGTCCCTGTCCGCGGAAGTTACGCCAAAGTCGAACGCTCTTTCCTTGTCGGCGATGCCGGGGCCCTGGTCAGCAAAGCGAATGGTGGAGCCGCCGTCAAGGACGGAGATGATCGGCTCCATGAAGCGGGCGTGGATGAAGTTCTCCACAATCTCGCGGATCACCATCAGGGAGATGTTTCCACCCTGTTCCTTCATGCACCTATATACCGTGTTGGTAACTTCTTCCAGATATGCCCTCACGTCGTTTTGGGTGATAACCACCACGCGAGGCGTTGAGAGCATGTCGTCGTACACCGCGATGCGCGTTGTGTAGGAGTCGGCGGCGGGGGCGCCGATCTGGTCCCCTGCCGGTGAAGTCATTCCATTTAAATGGGCGTTATCCGGTGCCGGATCGCCCGAATCCACAAAGGGATAGAAGTCATCTGCCATGGTGCGTTTCTCAATCTTTCGTGACGTCTTTCAAGAATATCAGCTTGTTGCGAAAGGTTCTGCACCTTTCAACAACTTTTCCCAAACGGTTGAAAAGTGGAGAAAAGAAACGAAAAGTTATTAACAACATGCCAACAACCTGTGGAAAAGTTCATGAAAGGATGTGAAACACTTCTTGAAGAAATGATGAGAGTTGGACGAACGGTGAAAATCACTGGTTTCTTGTCAATCTTTCAGGCAAGATACATTGACATTCTTGCACCTTATTCCATACAATCTCTAAGCTCACGTGTCTATGTGAGCAGACGAAATGCAGCAGGAGGATATTAACCATGAAGCGTACCTACCAGCCTAACAAGCGCAAGCGCGCCAAGACCCACGGCTTCCGTTCCCGTATGGCGACCAAGGGCGGCCGCGCCGTTCTCGCTCGTCGCCGCGCCAAGGGCCGCAAGCGTCTCACGGTGAGCGACAAATAACTCACGCAACTCGCATGAGAACATTGAAGTCTCGGCTGGAGTTCGAGCGTGCGTTCACTCAGGGAAGGCGCTATAACCATCCCCTGATTAGAATGGTTATATGTGATGCAGTTAACGAAGGCGATCCGGGTAGGGTCGCCTTCGTTGCTGCAAAAAGGCTTGGTTGCGCCGCCGTGCGCAATCGCTCCAAGCGCGTGCTCCGTGAGGCCGCCCGCGCCGTGAAGCTTCCCGTTGATGGGTACGACATCATCTTGTTCGCTACCCCTCGCACGCGTGACTCTTCGCCGCAACAAATGATTGAAGCGCTTTGCAAGCTCTGTGAGAGGGCCGATCTGCATGTCTCTGTTCGGTAGTGTAAGAAGACTTCCGAAAGGGATGGCGATCGCCCTCATACACGTGTATCAAAAGGGCATATCGCCCCTTCTACCTGACTCGTGTATATACTTCCCGACTTGTTCACAGTATGCTGTTGAAGCTATTGAATCATATGGTGTTATGCGTGGCTGTTGGCTTGCTGCAAAAAGGATTCTGCGCTGCAATCCCTTGCATGTCGGCGGCTACGACCCCGTGCCCTCGAGGCCGCATCCGTATCGGAGGAACTAAAACATGTGGGATTGGATCGTCAACATTCTATTTGTGGTCCTGCAGTTCATACAGCAGTTCGCTGTTGACTGGGGCCTTTCGATCATCATCTTGGTGCTGATCGTTCGTATTATTCTTACGCCCTTGCTGCTTAAGTCGACTAAGGCGACCGCGCGCATGCAGGTTCTTCAGCCCAAGATGATGGAGATCCAGGAGAAGTACGCGGACGATCCGCAGCGCCAGGCCGAGGAGCTGCAGAAGTTCTATAGCGAGAACAAGTTCAACCCCTTTGGCGGCTGCCTGCCCCTTTTGATTCAGATGCCCATCCTGCTTGCGCTCTTCACCCTTTTGCGTGACCTGCCCAAGTACTTCCCGGATCACGAGGGCGTCTTCTCGTTCTTCAACATTCTGCCTGACCTTACGGCTTCTCCGGCTAGCAGCCTTGCTGAGGGCTTCACCGCCGGCCTTCCGTACCTCATCGCGCTCGTGCTGTTCTCCGTTCTCACCCTGATTCCGCAGCTGATTCAATCGCGCAACCAGACCGGTGCCCAGGCTCAGAGCATGAGGATGATGTCCGTCGTCATGACGCTCATGATGCTGTTTGTTGGTTGGGGTTTGCCCGCCGGCGTTCTTCTTTATTACGATGTGTCTACGCTTTGGCAGGTTGTGCAGCAGCTTTTCGTTACCCAGAAGGTCATCGAGAAGGCTAAAGCTGAGGAAGAGGAGCGCATGGCCAATGCTCCTATCGAGGTGAATGTTGTTCGCCGCGAGCGCAAGCCTCGTCCGCACAAGAAGAGCTAATTAGGTACCTTACTAATAAGGGAGTTTATGATGTCTGAGGAAATTACTGAGGTTCTTACCGAAGATTCTTCTATGACTGCCGGGGAGTATCCGGAGATTGCTCAGCGTTATAAGGCGGGAGAGCAGCTTACCGATGAAGAGCTCGATACCATTGCCGACGTCGCTGTATCCGTGCTTCGCTCCATTCTTTCTCACTTCGACGCTGAGTCTTCTCCTATTGATGAATACGACGGCGATGATGGTGAGCTGATTTTGGATGTCACCGCGCCCGATCTTGCTGTTCTAATCGGTCGTCATGGCCGTACCCTTGAATCTCTTCAGGTCCTTGTTTCCCTGCTGGTGAGTCGCAAGCTCGGATTTAGGTATCCTGTTGTTGTTGATGTCGAGGGCTATAAGAGCCGTAGGCACGATAAGGTTGTTTCGATGGCTCACTCCGCCGCGTCTCGCGCCATTCGACAGCATGGGTCCGTTTCGCTTCCCCCTATGAACGCGTATGAGCGTCGACTCGTTCATATTGCGCTTCGTGAGAATGATGCGGTTGAAACCCATTCTGAAGGCGTTGATCCGGAGCGCCGCGTTGTTATCAAAGCTCTTTAGCTTGCCTGTTATAGGCTCTTTAGGGGATGCATGTCTTGCGTCCCCTTTTTTTGACTCAAATTCTTGATACACTGATTTCAGTCAGTAATTCTTTGAAAGGAACTTGATGCCTGATTCCCCTTCTGTTCGTTCTATAAGTCTTGATAGAATCGAAGCTGATTCTGAAACTGTTGATAGGCTTTTATCGAAGCTGTCTTCTTATATTTCCGCCTATGGTTTGTTAATTGATAACCAAGACCTTCGCCTTTGTGTCCTACATTTGCTCTATGTTGAACAGGTAAATCATTATATTAACCTTACTCGAATTACCGATCTTGACGATGCTCTTGTCTTGCATATTCTTGACTCGCTCTTGTTCCTGCCTCTTATTCCAAAGGGAGCTAAGAGACTTCTCGATATGGGCTCTGGCCCCGGTTATCCTGGTTTGCCTCTTCATATTTGCTCTGGTATAAACTCAACTCTTCTGGATTCCGTTTCTAAGAAAATGAACGCAGTTAGTGCCATTGCCGGTATCATGGATCTAACTGATGTCTCCTGCGTCTCTGATAGGCTTGAAACATATGCTAAGAGCATGCCTGCACAGTTTGATGTTGTAACTGCGAGGGCTTTAGCGTCTCTTCCAGTTCTTGTTGAATATGCTCGTCCATTTTTAAAATCCGGTGGAACTTTACTTGTCAGCAAAGGGCTTCCTGATGACGCTGAGATATCTTCTGGTATGAAAGCCGCCTCTCTTTGTGGCTTTAAACTAGTTAAGCAATATGAGGTCGATCTTCCAAGTGATCTTGGACATCGAATGCTGTTTTCGTTTGAAGTGTGTTCGAAACCTAAGGTAAAGTTACCGCGACAAAATGGCATTGCCCGTAAAAATCCGCTCGCGTAACGTTTCACGTGAAACATTGAAAGCAGTCGGCTTATAACCGGCTGCTTAATTTTTAACGCAGATATAGATTGCTTTGATTTGTTTGTAAGTATAAATAATATTGGTTGAGCTCCAATAATCGCAGACTTAGATTCTATGTCAGTTACCGGTTTCATTATTAATGAGTATGAATTGGTCTAACGTAGTATTACTAATGGAATTTCATCAATATGAGAGCAATGTATTCGATGCGTGATACCTTATAATCTTGATGGTATAAAGCTTAGAATATGCAACCGATCAATGTTGTTGATTATTCGAGTGATTGTACACAGAATTCAAGCTTTGATACCTTAATTCTGTTCCTGGGATATATTTGTTCGGCTGTCGTGAGTGTATTTACTCACGTGTATCGTAAAGAACGATGTAGATATGTAATTCAATTCGATTATCTTTAACGAGATTTGAACTCTATAATCATTACTTTGATATCCCTATAGATGTCAAATTGAGCACTTTGTAGATACTGCTAAACTTAAATAGTCATTGTCGTTCTACCTATGCATCATTATTAAAGCAGTTGAAAGCGCAAGATAAGTGTATTTCTCTATGTTATAGAGCGAGACGTTTAGTTCATTTCGTGCGTGCAAAAGTAGTTGCTCTTATCAATTTCTCATCTCGATTAATAGAGATATTGAATATGACGATGGTTATAATTTCCAGTCATAATTAAGCCTTGCTTTGTCTATGTTTGACAAGCGATTCATCATATACAACGGCTATTTCATTGCTTTTGGAGCTATCAACTATGTTCAACACCCTTGATATGCTCTGATTACATCACTAATTACATTAGTTCTGAAGGAATATGAATCAATCTGATCATGGTAGTTTGTAAATCATTGTATTTCTCGTTATCCAAAAATATTGTTCAGTGTAAATGAATTACCAGTTTGTTGATTGGTCTTAAGGGATAGTAGATTGCATTTTATTTGAATGTTTCACGTGAAACGTTGTATTCTATAGAAGGAAAAACAGAGCATGTTTCACGTGAAACATATTCCATGGAGCCAAACGCAGCATTGTAAAATAGGAGGACAACGTGGGGTTTCGCGAAGTCAGTCGTTCTAAAAGCGAGAAAGATACACGTGTAATAGCGATAATCAACCAAAAAGGCGGCGTCGGTAAATCGACGACCGCAGTCAATCTAGCTGCTGCGCTGGGAGAGCAGAACAGAAAAGTCCTCATAATTGATTTTGATCCGCAGGGAAATTCAACAAGTGGTTTCGGAATCGACAAGGAGGAATTGTCACAGTGCGTTTACGATGCAATTCTTCATGATGTTCCCGCAGAGGAAATCATACAGGAAACGTGCTGTAAAAAAGTATTTGTTGTCCCGGCAACAATTCAGCTTGCAGGAGCGGAGATAGAGCTTGTTTCTGCGATGGCTCGTGAAACACGCTTGAAGGATATGATAGATCCAATAAAGGATGAATTTGACTTCATCTTTATTGATTGTCCGCCGTCGTTGGGACTGTTGACGATTAACGCACTTGCTGCGGCTGATAGCGTTCTTATTCCAATACAGTGCGAGTATTACGCTCTTGAGGGTGTTACAAAGCTTCTTGAATCAATGAGAATGGTTAAGGGTCGCATCAATAAGGAACTTGATACTTTTGGTGTTCTCCTGACGATGTACGATTCTCGTACTTCCCTTTCTAATCAAGTTGTTGAAGAGGTGAGGCGATATTTCGGCAACCTTGCGTTTAAGACTTTGATACCTCGTTCAGTTAAGGTTTCCGAAGCCCCATCTTATGGTTTGCCAATAATTAAGTACTCTCCAAGTAATAAGGGAGCTCGTGCATATATGAACCTTGCGAGAGAGGTGATTCGTCGTGCCTAGTCCAAAGAAGAAGCCGGCTTTGGGAAGAGGTCTTGGTTCTCTTATGGGGGAAGCTCAGTCTGAGACTGGTTTCGCTGATCAAAAGGATGAAACCAAGGTTTCAATTGATAAAATTCAACCAAACCCAAATCAGCCTAGAACTCACTTTAATGAGACGCTCCTGAATGAGCTTGCAGACTCGATTCGAGAGAATGGGGTGCTTCAGCCACTCCTTGTTAGGAAAAAGGGTGCGGTGTATGAGATCATTGCTGGAGAGCGTCGTTACCAGGCGTCGAAGCTGGCGGGTCTTGAAGAGCTGCCGGTAATCATTAAAGAAGTCGATGATCAAAAGATGCTCGAGCTTGCGCTCATAGAGAATCTCCAGAGGTCGGATCTTAATCCAATAGAAGAGGCGAAGGGATATCGACAGCTTATCAAAGCGAGCGGTATGACGCAGGAAGCTCTGTCTAAAGCTGTTTCAAAATCTCGTTCGAGTATTACAAACTCTTTGAGGCTACTGGACTTGCCCGAGCCGGTTCAGCAGTATCTGTTTGATGGAAGGCTGACTGCCGGTCATGCGCGAGCCATCCTTGCAGTTCCCTATGAGGAGCAGAGGGTAAAGCTAGCGGATAAGGTAGTTGCGGAAGGTTTGTCGGTTCGTGCGACTGAAAGTCTTGCTCCGCTATTTTCAGTCGGAGAGACCCCGAGGGCTCCTCGTCCGGTGATGCCGCAATCATATAAGAGGGCTGCAAGAGTTCTTCGCCAGGCTCTGAATACAAACGTCAAGGTTAAGTCATCTCGCGGAAAGAATAAGATTGAGATTGAGTTTAAGGATGAGGAAGAACTAACAAGAATCCTATCCTCAATGGTGTCTGGTGACGAAGATGAATAGAGACCAGAAGATTGCTTTGGTGATATTTTCGCTGAGTGCGATAGCATCGGCTGGCGCCGCTATATATTTTGCTGCGAATAAGGGGCGACTCGAGAAGAGGTTGCTGGAGATCAAGAATGGGTTTGTGGCAGAATCAAGAAGTCGCATGGATGGAATGACGGAAGAAGTCGCTATAAAGACGGCAAAACTGACCCATAATCCAAAGATCAACCAAGAATGGGTTGAACATCAGTGGGATTTGATTTAGTAAGGTACCTTATATATTACATAGAGAGGGGAGCTCTGGAGAGGGCTCCCCTCTCTTTTTGTCTAGACATCGATTGTCTATATGAGTTCATATAGTTATGAGGATGAATTGGTGAGAAAAAAGGCCCGGAAAAGAATTCCGAGCCCAAGAGTGTTCGTTAGATTTGCTCTCTACTGGTACGAAGACTTCTTGACAGCAAAGCGCTGTTTGAGCTGACCGCAGGCGGCGTCGATATCGTTGCCGCGAGAATTGCGGATGGTTGTTTCAACACCGTGCATGGTGAGTCGCCTTTGGAGCGTCTCGACCTTTTCCATTGGGGACGGTTTGAGGGGGCTGTCGGGGACGTCGTTAAGTTGAATCAGGTTAACGTGACACAAAGTTCCCTGGCAGAAGTCAATTAGGGCCTGCATTTCGGGATTGTTGTCGTTCACGCCCTCAATCATGGCGTATTCGTACGTGGGACGACGACCGGTCTTCTCTACGTAGTCCTGAATAGCCTCGTGCAAGCGAAGGAGTGTGTACTTCTTTACGCCCGGCATGAGCTTGTTGCGGGTGGATTGAACCGCGGAGTGGAGGGAGATAGCGAGCGTGAACTGCTCGGGGAACTCGGCAAAGCGCTTGATACCCGGGATGACTCCGCAGGTGGATACGGTGAGGTGTCGGGCTCCGATCTCAAGGCCGCCCGGTGCGTTGAGCTTTCGCAGGGCGGAAACGACGTTGTCGAAGTTCGCGAAAGGCTCTCCCTGCCCCATGAAGACGACGCTGGTGACGCGCTCTCCGAAGTCACGGGCGACATGGAGAACCTGGTCTACCATCTCCTGGTCGGTGAGGGACCTAGTAAGGCCGTTCATGCCGGTGGCGCAAAACGCGCAGCCCATAGCGCAGCCTGCTTGAGAAGAGATGCAGACAGCGAGCTTATTTTTGCTTGGCATACCCACGGTTTCAACGGAGACGCCGTCGCTGAACTGTAGGAGATATTTACGAGAGCCATCTCGAGAGGTCTGCTTGACACGCTCGACGGGAACGTTGAAGCCGTATGACTCAGCAAGCTTCTCCCTGAAAGCCTTCGGCAGGTTGGTCATATCCTCAAACGAACATACGTTCTTATCAAAGATCCATTCACGAAGCTGTTTAGCGCGAAAAGCGGGCTGGCCGAGTTCTTTGGTGAGGGCGACCAGATCGTCTTCGGAAAGCGATCGGATGTCGCGCAGGGGTTTTGTGCGTTCCATTAGCGGCCTTTCAAAGGGGGTAATAGGTAAAGTTGCTTATACAATAAGGGATGCGAAATAAAGATGCGCCTGCGTATCGTGTAAAACTGCGAAAACGCCTAGATTGGACGCATGCTATCTATCGAGAAAGGTGGAGGGTGCTCTCATGGCAGAGATCAATCGCGCCGAGATGCGCGTAGCGGTGCTTGCTGGGGGACGTTCTGATGAACGGGAAATCTCGTTCGCGTCCGGTAATAACGTGGTAGAGGCGCTGCGTGTCGCTGGATTTGGCGAGGTTCAGATGCTCGATCCCGCCTCTGATTCGTTTTTGAGCGATTTATCTGGAGGGGCGTTCGACGTTGCCTTCATCGCGTTGCATGGCGAGGGCGGGGAAGACGGCAAGATTCAGAGTGTTCTGGAGTTTTGCGGTATCCCCTACACTGGGTCCGATGTGACGTCGAGCGCCCTTGCGGCGGATAAGGATCTTTCCAAGGTGATGTATGAGCGCGCAGGGATTCCCGTTGCACCAGGCGTATCGCTGCTGCGCGACCAGGCGTACGATTTGGACGAGATCCTGTCGATAGTAGGCGACCATTGCTTTGTGAAACCCGCTGTCAACGGATCGAGCTACGGTATCACGTATGTGAAAAAAGCCGACGACCTTCAGGCTGCCATTGACGTCGCCTTTGGCTTTGGAGACAAGGTTCTCATTGAGAAGCGCATCGAGGGCACCGAAATCACCGTGGGGGTGTATGGCGACAAAGAGCTCCGCGCGCTCCCGATCGTCGAGATTCTCAAGCAGGATGACGCCGATTTCTTTGATCTTCGCGTGAAGTATATCTCGCCCGACAAGATCCATCGCATTCCCGCTCAGATATCTGAGGCGGATTACGTTCGCGCGCAGGAGCTTGCGTGCGCCGCGCACCGTGCTTTGGGCTGCATGGGCGTATCTCGAAGCGATTTCATCGTCTCTGAGAACGGCCCGGTAATTCTTGAGACCAACACTATTCCGGGTATGACGGATACTTCGCTATATCCTGACGAAATTCGCCATACGGAGGACCTGGCGTTCCCTGAAGTCTGCGCGTCCTTTATCCAGATGGCCATCGATCGCGCTGAGAAGTGATACACCTGAACACTCATGCTTACAACAAGATAGCCGCGGCGGTGCTTCCGGGCACTCCGAGCTTCGTCATCGATCAATACGCGACGCTTGCTGACCGTGCGAAGAACCGATCGTTTGGTCTCATCGAGGACGATGTGATTGTTCTCGATACGGAGACTACCGGCCTGTCCTGCGCTGAAAACGAGTTGATAGAGATTTCCGCCGCGCGTCTGCGCGGCCGTGAGGTCGTGGATCGCTTTGATACG
This sequence comes from Collinsella sp., assembly GCA_048207125.1. GTDB lineage: Bacteria > Actinomycetota > Coriobacteriia > Coriobacteriales > Coriobacteriaceae > Collinsella. The sequence goes on along the minus strand of DBEWRE010000057.1, from coordinate 13,171 downwards.
TTTGTTCGTCCCAGCGGGTTGATTCCGCCGGAGATAACCGAGCTCACAAGCATTACCAATGCCGACGTGGCACACGCCCCGCGTGCGGAAGAAGCGGTGGCCGCGCTTGAGGAGTTTGTGCAGGGTTGTCCGGTTATCGCCCATAACGCCACGTTCGACCGCTCGTTTATCGAGTCGGTTAAGGGCGGTGTGAGGGTGAGCGATATCTGGATCGACTCGCTTGCGCTTTCGCGCATAGCGCTTCCCCGCCTTGCCTCGCACAAGCTGGCGAGCATGGCAGAACTCTTTGGCTGCGTCGCGGTGTCCCACCGCGCATCAGACGATGTTGAGGCCCTCTGCGGGGTATGGAGGATTTTGCTGTGCGCCCTCGCCGACCTTCCCGGAGGCTTGATGAGGCTGCTGGCGGATATGCACCCGGACGTGCGATGGGCATATCGCCCCATCTTCTCATTTTTGGCCGGCGAGCAGCTGGATGGGCCGTTCTCGCTCGTTGCAGCGAGGGCGAGGGTTGTACAAGCAGATTCCGAGCCCGACCATATCGATGCGGACGAGCTTTCAGGTCTCACTATGCCGCGCCGTGATGAGATCGAGCTGCGGTACGCTCCCGGCGGACTGGTAAGCAACATGTATGCTTCCTACGAGCCTCGCGCTGAGCAGATCGTTATGGCATCGGAAGTTCGGGATGCGTTCGCAACCTCGACGCACCGTGTTATCGAGGCGGGTACGGGCGTCGGAAAGTCGATTGCCTATCTCATCCCGGCTGCGGAAGCGGCGAAGAGAAACAAGGTGACGGTTGGCGTCGCGACCAAATCGAACAATCTTACCGACCAGCTCATGTATCATGAGCTGCCAAAGCTTGCGCGCGAGATTGAAGGCGGCCTCTCGTTTTGCGCTCTCAAGGGCTTCGACCATTATCCGTGTCTGCTAAAGCTGGAAGCTTTGGCTGGTGGTAAGGAGATCACCACAAACCGCGATCCCGCGGACACGTTGACCGCGATAGCAGTGATATACGCATTTGCCTGCCAGTCGCCTGCGGGTGACTTGGATTCTCTTGGTATCAGGTGGAGAAGCGTGAACAGGGCGGACCTGACAACGTCGTCGAGGGAGTGCGCCCGCGGACATTGCCGCTTCTTCCCTAACGGATGCTTGGTGCATGGGGCTCGCCGCCGCGCCGCGAAGGCGGATATCGTTGTCACTAACCACTCGCTGCTCTTCAGAAACGTTGCGGCCGATGGTAGGATTTTGCCACCCATACGCCATTGGATCGTCGACGAGGCGCACTCGGTCGAGAAGGAGGCGCGCCGCCAATGGGCGTTGAGCGTTTCTGCGGATGAATCGCGCATGGTGTTCGAACGATTGGGTGGAGCCCAGTCGGGTGCCCTGGGAAGGCTGACCCATGGTCTTGCCGCTTCTGACGCCGCTACCCTGTTCATGGGGCTGGGCGCTAAGGCGGCGAGCAGCGTATCGAGGGCGTCCCTTGCCATGGCAGAGCTCTTCGAGGCGGTGCGAGAGTTGTCCCGCAACGGCAAGGCGGATGGCTACGCCGACGCAAACATCTGGATAGGGCCGGAGTTAAGGGCGCATCGCAGCTGGGGTTATTTTGAGCCGGTGGCGCGAACAGCTATCGACACCCTGGATGAGGCGGGGAAGAACCTATCGTCCCTGGCCGAGTCCGTTGGCGCCGAGAAGCCGGAAATGGTTCTGGAGGTTGCCGACGCCGCTCGCCGAATCAAGGAGATGAAGTCGACCCTATCGCTCATAGTCGAGGGAGCCGATGAGCACTATGTGTATTCCCTGCAGGTTAACAAGGCGCGCCGCGCGGGCGGGGAAGCGCTGACGGCGGAGCGCATGGATATCGGCGAGGCCTTGGCGGAGCATTGGTTGCCGGAGACACAGAGCGTGGTGTTTACGTCGGCGACCATGACCGTTTCCAATTCGTTCGACCATTTCAACCATTCCGTTGGCTTGGACCGCCTGCCCAAAGGAAGCTTCTCATGCGTCCAGCTAGAATCGAGCTATGACTTTCAGGAGAACATGGCGGTAGTGGTCGCAGGGGATATCCCCGATCCGCGTAGTCGCGACGAGTATCTGGCGGCGATGGAGGATTTGCTGGTAGACGTTCACGTTGCCATGGGCGGTTCAACGCTCACCCTTTTCACCAACCGCCGCGACATGGAAGAGCTGTACGGGCGCGTAGAGCCTCGCTTGTCGCGCGAGGGGCTTGAATTGGCCTGCCAGCTCCGAGGGACGAGCGTGAAGCGTTTGCGTGACCGGTTCCTTTCGGAGGAGTCCTCGTCGCTTTTCGCGCTCAAGGCGTTTTGGGAGGGGTTCGACGCATCCGGCTCCACGCTGCGGTGCGTGGTGATTCCCAAGCTGCCGTTTGCCAATCCGACCGAACCGTTGTCGTGCGAGCGAAACGTTCGCGAGGAGCGGGCGTGGGCCCGTTACTCGCTGCCCGACGCCGTGCTCGAGGTGAAGCAGGCTGCCGGCCGCTTGATAAGGACGTCGACCGATCGTGGAGTCCTTGTCCTTGCGGACTCACGCCTCCTGAGCAAGGGATACGGAAAGAAGTTCCTCTCATCGCTTCCGTCTGAATTTCAACGGATTGATGCCGGGCAGGTTGGTCGATACATCAAGCTCTGGCGTGCTTCCCATGAATAGCGACGGCGTTTGCGTCACAGGGGAGCATCGATAAGGAAAGAGGGGTCGAATGGCCCCTCTTTGCATGGAAAACGCTTGTTAGGTGTTTAATCCAGACTGGATGACAGGCGCTTCGCGTAGTCAACCAGGCGACCGCGCATATCCGCTGGTGAGTCGATGATAATTTGCCCACCCGATCCAAGCACCCGGTCGAACAGCCATTCCTCGTCCGCGACGAGCACGGTCGCGCGAATCCTCCCGCTCGACTCGGTATGGGCGTCGGCATCGATCACGCCCGCCCATCCGGCCTGCTCGAGCGCCTCTTTACTGGGGAATGAGACGATCGCCTTATGGGATGTGGTGGCGAGGCTCTGCTTGATGCTGTCGTTTTTCCAGGGGTGGATGACGACGGAGTCCTCGGTGTAGACAACGTTATCTATACGGTCCAGGCGGTAGAGACGCTGGGCATCTTTATCGACATCCCAGCCTACCAGGTAGACCGCATCGGCGTCCTGCTTGATGGCGAGGGGGTCGACAGTCCTGGGCGACGGCGCGGCGTCGTTCGAGCTCCTGTAAGTTAGGGTGACGCGAACGCAATCCTGTATGGCGATTTCGAGCTGCTGGTAGAAGCGTCCGTAGACGGAAACGAATCCGATTGTGTCGGGTTTCTGCTGCTCGTCGACTGACTCGAGGGGGAGCATCGCCCGCTCGACGCGCTCTCGAACGTCGGCGTCGATATTGAGGAGGTCGAGCACATGAGCGAGTACCATCCCCTCTTGCAGGGATAGGCGGATGGCATGGAAGGTTGCAACGTCTCCCAGCAGGGAGATGGCATCCCCTTCTATAAAGATTGCCACACGCGCTCCGGACTGTCGATGCGCGAGCCCGCAAAGGGTGTCGACGGCAGACCTCAGCTCTTCTTCACTTAATTGGAGCAGCGTCGCCGTCTGCGCGAAGGGGACGGTTTGGCCGGGTGAGTCGCTGAGAAGTTGGAGGAGTTCCACGCAGGCGCCGATGAGGGAGTCGCCGCGCAGGGTCGGTTTTCTAGGCATGGGCCTGCACCGCCTTTGAGATGCGATTGCGCCAGCAATCAATGAGGGCGTGGGGCTCAAGGGGCAGCATGCCCACTTGAGAGTGCTCAAGGCAGAATCCTGCCGCAGCGTCGAGGTCTCGAACGTCTATATCCCATCGGATTGAGTTCGGATGGGGCGAAAGTGATCCCCTGCCGTGAGTGATTGCCTCGATTTCCGCTCGCGGGACTGAGGGTGGGAAGCTGAACGCCGCCGGTGTGGACGTCGCCCCCTCGAAGTCGAAGGTGAAGAACAGATAGTCCGTCACGTCGAAATCGGCCGGGATGGTGTAGGACCCTTTTGGCTTCCATACGCGCCCGATGCGGTCGATTCTGAAGGTGCGGACTTCAGAGCTCTTCTCGTCCAGTCCGGCAAGATATGAAACGCCTTTAACGGAGAAGAGACCGTATACGCAGACCGCGCGCTTCGCTGTTTCCCCGCGCGCATTCTCGTACTCGAACGTGAGCTTGAGACGCAGCGAGAAAGCGGTCCATACGGCTTCGAGCACGCTGTCGCGGGATGCGTCCGACGGCTCGGGTAGCTCTGGGGGAACGAGGCCCCGCGCGGAGGTGAGCTTTGCCGTAATCCGTTCGAGCGGAAGCCTGTAGGGAAGACCGGGGCTGGCGAGATGGTCTGTCAGCGCTGTCGCGAGCAGGTCTGCGTCATCCGCGGTGATGAGTCGGGGAACGGCGTGCGTTCGATTCTGGTCGATTGCCCACGAGCTTTCCTCGCGCTCGGACGCTCCGGGCTCCTTGACCTCTGCGACCACGATGCCGAGGCTCTCGAGTTTTTGGCGATCGCGCTTGAACTGCTTCATGGCGGAGTCTCGTTTTGATGTCGAGTATCCAAGTTCCTCGTCGTCCAAAATCTGGCTGGTGGTAAGAGGCGTGCGAGAGGCATTGAGGACAAATAGCAAATTGAGGATGCGATGCACGGCATCCTGCCGGTCGTTCTCGCTGCCGGCTTCCGCTGCACCGCGTCCAATGTGGGGTGATTGCGTTGCTGTCATATAAAAGGCCTTTCAACGGATGGCGGGGCGAGGCGATTCGCTCCCGTCCTCGGTGTCCTATTCTAATCGACCCCGCTGGCAAGCCCCTGTGTCGGTGCGGACTTCGGTAGAGTCGCCGTCTCCATCTAGGGCGCCGCGTCTTTAGAATCAAGCGTTCTTGCGAATTGCTGCAGCTACCAATAAGTAAGGGTATACTTTCGACTATATACAGGCTTACCGTGGGAGCGGTCTGCCTACGTGTAACTAAAAGATGATGTGGAGCCCTCATGGCGAATACCCAAAAGTATCTCAACCACCTGCTGCAGAACACCGGCATCACCCCGGCGTGCAGCGAGGAGGAGCGTGCAGCCGCTGACATCGTTGCCGATATCTTCAGGGACCATGGCTTTCAGCCCGAGATTCAGGAATTCAGTGCATCCTCTAGCGATAAAGTCGCCCAAGCTGCCATGGGCATCATGGTCTTTGTCGGCGCCGTCCTTATGGGGATAGGCGGTGCCGTCGGCATCGTGGGCGTTATCATCGCGCTTGTCGGCGCGGTGTTGTTTGTGATGGAGCGTTCCGGCCATCCCGTGCTTTCCAATGTGGGAGCTGGTGGATTGAGCCAGAACGTTATCGCCTACCACAAGGCGTCGGGCCCCTTGGCGTCGCCTCGCAACCGACCCGTTGTGGTCGTTGCCCATTATGACTCCCCGAGAGCCGACCTCTTGTCTCGGGAGCCCTATGCATCCTACAAGCCGATACTGGTGAAGCTGCTGCCCTTTGCCATGGTTGCCCCGGCGGTCATGGCGGTCGTGCGCCTTCTGCCCGTCCCGGGTCCCGCGAAGATCGTGCTATGGGTTCTCGCCATCATCGTCGCGCTGGTTCCCCTCGCGAATTCCGTAGCGATCATCGCGAACAAATACGTGCTTCCGTACACGTCCGGCTCCGTCTGCAACAAGTCCTCCGTTGCGGCTATGCTCGGCGTCATGGATGCGGTCTCTCCGTATCAGGGCGCTAACGAATTCCCCGGCGACGTCCCGTTCGACCAGTACATGGAGGAGCAGCGTTCTTACGCGCCGGTCATGCAACTGGTGGATGAGGGCGCTGTAGACGTTGATTCCGAGGGCGAGTACGACGAGTCCGTAACCGAGGGTGAGCAGTTTGAGGAGCAGGGCGAGGAAAGCTTCGCCGAAGAATCCGCCCCCGCTTTTGCCGAGGTGGAAGAACCTTCCGATGCGGCGGCTACCGCTATGTGGTCGGCGCTTGATGCCGAGACCATGGTGGCCGCGGGCGTAGAAGCGGCTCGCCATGCAAACCAGGCGCCGGCAGCCGGCGAGAGCGAGCCCGTTGACGATCCGGGTTCCACCGTTGCCATGACCTCCGAGCAATTCGCGGCAGCGCTGCTTGACGCCGGGGTCCAGGTGGAGGATGCCTCACTGTCCGTTCCGCACGATCAATCCGGTGCCCCCGCCGACAAGACAACTGCATTCGAGGTGGTGCCTGATTCTCAGCAGACTGCGCCCGCGCAACCCGCCGAACCGGAGGGCCCCTCTCTTCCTGTCAATGCCTCTGGCAACATCCGCTACGGCGTCGAGGTTCTGCGCGCCCTTGGCATGGTTTCATCCGCGTGCGCAATCGAGTATGAGGAGGGCGCCGCGGCCGTGCCTCCCGCGAAGCCTGAACCCGCCCCCCAGGTTCAGCCGGCCGTTCAGCCTGTATCCCGACCTGCTGCCCAGCCCGTCGAGGGTCCCGTCCACCATGTTGATGAGGGCTCGGCGCCCGTTGTTGATTACAACGACGACGAGGCCGCTCCCTATAACCCCGCTTCCGAGTATGGGGATGATGAAGTTCTCGCGACCTATTCTGAGGACGGCGACGCTGAAGAGCCGGCGGAGGTCGTTGCTTCTACCGAGATTCCCGCTGAAGAGGACCTTGAGCCCCAGCGTGTCGACCAGACGTCTATGTGGGCCGTTCCCGCTGAGTTCGGTGGTTCTTCCGCTTATGCGGAGGAAGAAGAGGGCGAGCAGCTGGATGCTGCCGAGCCGTTCGAGGAGTACGAGGACGAACCCGAGCAGCCTCTGCGTTCCAGCGCGTACCTTGATTATGTCGACGAGGGGGATGACTACATCCTTGAGGCTGAATACGAGATCATCGATGACGGTGCGTATGACGAGGTCGACGGTGACATCGACGCTGCCATTTCTGAAGAGGCGTCTGAGGATGTTATAGACGAAAGCGATAACGCCGGCGTCGATGTCGATGAGACGAACGATGATGCCGATGAGGCTAACGTGGACGACTTCGATGCAGATGGCGAAGACTCCGTTATTGCAGGCGCCACCGAGGAGGGCTTCGCGGCGGAGGGCGTGTTCGACGAGAACGATGACGTGGAGAGTGAAGACCGCTCCGAGAGCGAAGCTGCACAGACCGATTCCGTGGATAATGAGGATGAGGTTGTCGAAGACGCCGTCGACGAGATCGAAGAGGGCGAACTCGATATGGAGTCCAGCGAGGAGACGAGCGACGTCGCCGTCGAGGCGGGGGATGATGCACGGCTCGTTGTTGATGTGACCGCTGATACCCAGTTGTTCCAGATGCCGCAGGGTGCCATGAATCCCGGCGCCACCCAGGCGATGCCCATGCCGACCGCATCTGAGCACACGGTTCCCCATCGGCCTGTGGAGACGGTCGATTCCCTCATGGCACAGATCTCCCAGCCGCAGCCGACCGTTCACGTCCCGCCGCGCTCTATCAACGTGCCCGATATCTCCGTTCCCGCCAACGCCCGCCGCATCCCGGCGGTCCCCGGTATCGAGGCTTTCCAAAAGCAGAATGCATCGCAGAACAGGTCGCCGCTATTCGATCTGCCTGACCCGTCCGTGAAGCCTGCCGATCCCTTTGTGACGACTTCACCTTCAACTACGTCTGCTGCGAGCAGGGGCTTCTCTGTTGTGAGTTCCGCTCCCGCGCCCGCTCCTACGACCGTTTCAGAAGAGCAGGTCTTCGAGACTATTACGGCTCCCGCGCCGCAGCCCAAGAAGCAGCGCCGCGGATTGGGAGGCCTGTTTGGTCGTAAGAAGAAGCAGGAGAGCATGAGTGAATGGCTCGGGGTCGATGACGACTTTGATGCCAAGCGCAACGGCGGCGAAATCGGCTCTTGGGACAACTTCGACGGTGATGATAGCGGCTGGAAGGGCGGCGCAACGGGCGTCGAGGGCGTGACTGAGCTCGAGCTTCGCGACGCCATCACCTCAATGGGTGATGATGAGCTGCTGGGCCATGACATTTGGTTTGTAGCCACCGGTGCTTCCGAGTGCGGTAACGCCGGCCTCAAGGCGTTCCTGGAGACGCATCGCGATAGGCTGCGCGGCGTTTTCCTGATCAACCTCGAGAGCGTCGGAGCGGGCCAGGTTGCCATGCTCGCATCTGAGGGCGATTCTCGTGCCCTCAAGGGTGATAAGCGCATCATGAAGCTCGTTCAGCAGGTGTCCGGCGATTTCCACCATGAAATCGGAGCCGTCGACATGCCGTATGTGAATACGGATGCCCATGCGGCGATGAACATGAGCCTGCGCTCTTTGACAATCGCTGGCATCGAGGGCGCCCACTTCGCTTGTTCCCACAGTGAAGAGGACATGCCATACAACGTGAATGAGGAGAACGTCAACAAGGTCGCCGATGTTGTGACCGAGGTTATCAGGCGTTCTTAGCGGGTTCTCCGCATATCGATAGCTTTGAAATAAGGACCCCGTTCGTGTGAGCGGGGTCCTTTGGTATCAAGGGCTATTTCTGAAACGCGTTAGCGAGATAGGCGATGATATCGTTCGACTCGTACAAGGGTTTTCCATCGATAAAGAGGCAGGGCACTTGAGTTTTGCCACCGACATCAAGGAGCTTCTGTCGTGCGTTGGGGTCGGTCGTAGTGTCTCGAAGGGGGATTTCGATCCCTTTAGACTTCATAAACGAGAGAACTTTCACGCAAAATGGGCAGGTGGGCATAATGAAGAGCTCGTAAGAAGGTTGGTTCATGGCAAATCCTTTCAGGTAACGAGCGGTGGTACGCGTCCGCTCCGTTCAATGTATCTTGAAAGCTGTCTACCCACTTTTCTTAGTGAGCGCATGGTTTTCTTGGCTTGTGTGTCCACTGCGAGTAATTGATGCCGTGCCAGCAAAAGCTGCTAGCATAGAGAGAGTTCGAAGGCAGGAGGTACCGTGTTCGCCTTTATCCGTAAGCATTGGGCAGCATATCTAATAGGAGCGGGCATCGCCGTCGCCCTGGGCCTTGGTGTTTCCTATATTCTCGGTGTTAAGTGGTCTACCCCTGAGGACGTTCGCGCGGAGCGGCAGGAGGCTTATGCTGAAGACGCCAGAGAGCGCAATGAAATGGCCGACAGTGAGGACCAGAACGTTGGTGATTCAACGGCAGAGGCTCAGGCGGCGGATGCTCAGTCAACCGATGACGCTTCGGTCGTGGAGTAATATTCAATAGTTTCCACTGGCGCAGATTCCAAAAGCCTGCCGTATGTAAGCGTTCTTTGATCTTTCCATTGAGAATATGAGCATGTTACAAACGTAAAGAGCTGGTTGATTGGGGGCGGTCGATATAGAACGGCCTCCGATTCGTCTAGCTTTTCCTTTATCCATGCGGAAAGGTCGAGTTGGTCGGCGAATAACGTCCTGATCTTCTCTTTGGAAGCATCGACGATATTTCCAGCGAATAGTTCTACGTGAAACATGGTGGATGGAGTATAGAGAAAAACGTGCTTATGTTTGGCGAGCTCGTCAACAGAATCGTTTTTTGAGAAGGATGAGAGCATGGAGCCATTAAGTTGGTAATGGCCATAAATGATGGGGGCGGAAGAGAAGAGGCCACCGACGGCGTTGTCTGGGTCTAGATAGATGGTCCCTTGGTTGTTGGGATGGGATACGGAGCCTTCAAAAGTGGTCCTCAGGTACTTTTCTGGATCATCCGCGGGTGCTTGAACTATAGGGTAGTCAATCGGCGTGTTGGGGACGTAAATCCAGCCGATGACGCTGCTGTTTATGGCGGCAAGAGCTTCCCAATCAATGTGCCTGTAGTTCTCCAGCAGCTCAGGACTTGGACAAAGGTCGCTGCTCGTATTTTCGATCTTGTCTTTTCTCCTGGAACGATCTGTTTTATTGCGTTTCGAATTTGAATCGACTGGCCTGGAAAAGACCCTCAGACGCTCATATTCCAGATCGGCAGAGATGAGCGGCTGCAGGTACCAGCCTGTAAATCCTGATGCCATAATAGCGAAGCCAGCGCAGGCGGATATGAGGAATCGAATCATTGCATGATGTGCTGCGTGCATGGATGCCCTTAATCTAAATAGGGTGCGTCCGGTAGAGGCCGGGCGCACCCATCAATTACTGGCGGGGGCGTCTACGGGTGATCACGGCTGCTAGACACATACATGCCACAACGCCAAACACCGTTACGGTTGGTAGGTTGCCCGCGAGCCAATCACCGGTTTTCCCAAGGTCTTTACCAGGATCCCTGTCAGGTTCAGGGGCTTCATCGCCCTTGTTCGAGTCATCGGCCCCTGGTGTCTTCGACTGGTCGGGCTCGCTTGGTTGGTCGGGCTCGTCCGGCTGGTCGGGGTTATTCGGGCCATCCGGCTCGTTGGGCTCGTTGTCGGCACCGTCTTCAATATGAATAATGGCGTCGTCTCTTACTGGCTCGTCAAGCCCGTCAAAATCCAAGGTGGCTACATTGACAACGGAAGCGTCCTTGAGCGAAGGAGCGGTTGGCGTTGCATCGTAGGCGACAACAATCTCATCTCCGGCGGCAAGGCTTCCGCATGCAATAGAGAATCCGTTATCAGCGCGCTCGACCTCTCCCTCAAACGAAGCGCCGTTTTTGGTGACTGCGATGCTTTCAAAATCGATGGGAACCGTTTTCGGCAGGCTCGTATCGGAGATGACGGCGTTATCTGCTTTGCCTGCGCTCAACGTTGCCCTTACCAAGTAATGCGCGGTTTCGTCGAGTGTAAGTCCTTCGTCCTGTGCGGTTTTGGAGATCGAGGCCCGGGGTCTCTCTTCGAGAATTTTGACGCTGTGCTGACTTACGCCTTCCAATGAACCTTCTGCACGAGCCCTCACTTTGTTGTCGAGCGATTGCGCGGGCGCCTCCATGCAGACTTGGTAAGAAACTCTGATGGTCTCCTCATCATCCAAATCAATGCCGGAGGGTATCTCAAATCCGGTGATGCGATCATTATTTTGGACGATAAGTTTTGGTTCTACATCAATCGTTTTGCCGTCTGGACCGGTGACCACGATGCTGCCGGAAACAATGGAAGCAAGGTTTACCTGGTCAAAAGCATCGTTTATTACAACTTGCCGCGCGGTTCCCGCTTCGCGAGTTTGGCGGATAACCAGGGTATATTCAGCCACGTCGCCAACATGGTAGGTGGGCTTGTCGGAAGATTTCTCAACAATCAACTTAGCGCCATCAACGCTTACTATCTCATCGTCCGTTGTCTCTGTATTGGGCTCGTCGGTAACGGCGAGCGCGGTGTTATCGATGGTTTTGCCTGCAAGCTCAGCGTCTGATATTGCGACTTGGTATTCGACCGTTATAGAGGTCTCGCCGCCGCTGCTGAGCGGATTGCGTCCCTTCGCGCTCTGCAGCTTCCCGTCCCTCCAGACGCTCCTAGAGTCTGCCTTGTTGATGATGTCGCGATGCGTTTGGACAATAAAGGCCTCTTGGCCGTGTTTGCTAGAAACGGTGCACTCATTGGTGATGTCTTCATTGCGCGAATCGTATACGCGTATGGATCCACGAATCAGCTCGACGCCTTCGGTGTGGGCGAGGTCTGAAATCACAAGGTCGCGACCGAGGGTGCCAGGCGTTTCATTGGTAACCGTTACGTGGTAGACAATATGGTCGCCAACGGAGAAGGACTTCAGGTTGGCTTCCTTATCAACGGCGAGATGGGGCTGGTTGACCCAGACCAGGGTGACATCTTCATCTTGATTCGAGTTATCCGCCTGAGCTATGGCCTTGTTTTCAATCTCCCAGCCAGACGCATCGTCTTGCGGGTAGGAGCGGTAGGTGACCGTCACGGTTGTCGTATCGTCCAGGTGGTTAAAGGACAGCTTCCATCCGGTGCTGGATGGGTCGAGGTTCCAGGTAACGGGTTGGGACGCCGCTTGGTTGTGCACGGTGTCGTCCTCGCCTACAGGATATGCGACATCGGCAAAACTGCCCTCAGCCCTATCTCCAATCCATGTCATCGTGTTGCTAGAACCATCGTCCACCTTTACCTCAATGCGGAGCGATCCGTTGTTATGTCTACCTACCGGCATTTCTTTAGGAAGCGAATCGTCGCTTACAACAACGTTGTTCGCTATGGTTCCGCGCTTGGTGTTCTTAAGGGTCACGGTGTATTCGAAAAATCCCGGGTCGATATCTGAGGAGCCAGCGTAGCCTTCATATCTGTCAACGTCTTTCGTAATGTCTAGAGCAGCGGTGTTAATCCATATTTCGGCGGGGTCGTCTTGGTCGGATGCGTTGTTCGCGTGGATCGAGGCGTTGTTGACGATCTCCCGCCCGTTGCCATGGCTTGTGGCTCGCGCCTGATAGGTAACGGAGATAGTGTCGCCATAGTTGAACTTATCAAACGAATAGGACCACTTGTTCTCGTTGATATCTGGATTGGGCATGTCTTTAAGGCCGGTTGCGTGGACGGAGTCGGCGATAAGCTCAAGGCCTTCAGGGAGGTTGTCAGAGATGATGGTTTCTCGCGCTTGGGCGTTCTTAGCGGTCTGCTTGTATATGACGGTGTATGTGATGACATCCCCTACCTGGTATTCGTACTTGTCAGCACTCTTATCGACGAAGAGTACGGGCTCTACCAGCAGCGTGTCCACGTTGTTCGAGGGAAGCTTGCCATTTTGGTTGATGAGAGCGTAGCTTGAGTTACGAACAAAAAGATGTCCATCCAACCGCTTGCCGCTCTTTGGGTATTCGGTCAGCTCGGCTTTAAAGATGAAGAAGTAGTGCTCGCCTTCCATCTTCATGGCTTGCAGGTAGTTTGGATAGAACTCAAAACGGACCGAGTTTTCCACCGGGTTTTCGTTGTCGCCTTCATAGACGACGCGGCCAGCGTTTTCTATTCGGGTTCCGCTTTCATCGGTGAGGTAGCCGGACCCGTCGACATAGCGCATCTCATCAGGCAAGACATCGATAATGTCCAAGTTGGTGTATCGGTATCCGCCGCGGCAGTTAACGCCTTGCTCGTGCGCGGTGAAGTCAATGGTGTAGAGGACCTGGTCGCCAAGGGAGACGCCGCTGGTCTTGTCAGCGGTCTTCACGGGCGCGGGCGGGTTCTCCGGTATATCGTCTTCTGGGTTGGGCAGCGTGAGGAATTCTGAAGTCATGGCGAAGAAAGAGACGCAGGTTGTCCCCAGGCCCCTCCAGCTGGCACCAAAGTAGAGCTCGGTAGGC
>DBEWRE010000056.1:0-49943 GCA_048207125.1 Collinsella sp. | reverse complement strand
TTCCCTTGCTTTTTCTTTATATGATGTTCATAGATTCTTGATTCGAATAGGTGGCATCATGACTATCGTCGACCAAACGTATATTGAAAAGCTCTTTGTAGCAGCAAAGCTATCCAGCTCAGAGCGCGACGTGCTGGTCTTTCTCATCAACAATATCGATAGCATCAGCACGCTCCATATTAGAGACGTCGCCGATGCCTGCTTCACCAGCACCACCACGGTTATTCGCCTTGCCAAGAAACTTGGATACCAGGGATGGCGCGAAATGACCTTGGAGTTGCGCGGGCTCGCCACGCCGCCTCAAGATGTGTTCGCCCCTCAAGGCGGCGAATCCCGAACGACCAGCAGGGACGTAATTTGCACCCAAAGGGATATAGATGAATTCCATGCGTATCTAAACCGCCCCGGAATCATCTGTCTATACGGGGAGGGCTATTCCTCCTTGGTGATGGAATACATCGAAAAGAAATTTGTGGTCGGCGGCCATCCAACCGTCAACCACAATTTGCTAGGGACCAGCACGCTCCTCAAGCAAATCTCCAACATCTCGTTCGGCTTCTTCATCTCCAAGGGCGGATCGACCGTATCCGTTATTGAGGCCGCAAGACGCTGCAAGCATCGCGGTATTCCCGTTGTATGCATGACGGGAAACCAGCGAAGCAAGCTCGCTTCATATGCTGACGTGTGTTTTGTAGTGCACGATGACGACCCCTTTGATTCTGAGATACGCGGCTGCAATCTCTTCTTCGCCCGTTGCGTTGCCGCATTCGAGCTCCTTCTTGCCAACCGCCTGACGTGCTGACAACGGCTCTCAATTTCACGAAACGGGCTTTTGAACGCCTTTTCGCCTCAGCCTTCAGAAAAACGTTCAAAAGCCCGTTTCGTCATTCCCCCACCATTTTGATACGTCAATCCAAGACGAAAAACAGTCGGCTCGAACGCCGCCAACGCAGTAAAGCGCAGAGACCCTTCGCCCGTAGACGACAGCTTCAACCCAGTAAAACTCCCTGTTGCCTACAGAGCCTCGAGCTTCCTTTCGTACTCATCGGTCCATCCAGGCTTGTCATACCAGCTTCCAGAACCATCGGGAACCAGCGCATCGGGATCAAAGCCTCTACGCACCACAATGGCGTCTTCGCTGAAATCATCCATGGAAAAGGCGATGTGCTCTAAACTGGTGCGAAGCAGCACCGCTTTGGTGAAGGTGAACTCGCCCTCTTTCCTTCCATCGTGCATCAGCGCGTCGTAATCGTTGGTGAGCAGCACGCCTTCAATTACCCGACCGATGGGAAGTTTAAAGGGCTCGACCCCCTCTGGAAGCCAGATCTCACCCTCGGCGCGACCGAAGGAATAAGCTCCAGCATCGTCCCAAAAATCAGAAGCGATATCGACCCGGACGAGCCTGACGCGGAGATCATAGGATTTCCCATCCTCCATGTGGAGTCGAGCTACGGCATAGAATGTCGTCTTCCCCTCAACCGGTACAAGATCGCACCTGTAGCCCTCAATACTCTTAAGCTTCCTGCCGAGAAGCGACATAAGAAGGCTCCTGCCCTCGGCGGAGATAACGTAGTCGTAAACAGTCATCAGCTCCCTCTCTTTGTAAAAGTGGATTATGCGTACATGATCCTCGCCAATGATGTTGAGACCGATGGCGAGCGTTCCTCGTTCGAGGTGATAAATCCTAAGCCCGGCTACGGTTCCGCCCACAAGCTTACGCCTGCGGGCCCTATTGGTGACAGCCTCGGAGGCAAAGCCTTTCCAATGATGTTGTCGGTCGCCGCGTAGACAACGCGTTGATTTTGCCACGTTCCCTGCCTCGTCAAACCAAGCGATCACCCTTTCCGCGCACCTCTCCCTGCATCTATCCCGCCGCTTGCCGCCAATAATCGACCGCTCGCATCCCTTTGCTCCCAACATCCGTCGCACCGCTACCAGCTCATGTTAACGTGCTCATTGTAGATATGAGCACGTGCTCATTGCGAGTGAAATCCGGGCAGAACATACTCGCCAGCAGCACAAGCTCACCCCAGCAGCCATCTCTACCAGCATCTCTAGCGGCTGCAGAAGCAACACCCATGCGAACGGAGGGTCCATGGAAAAACTCATAGCGCTCATCGAGAAAGGCAAGCCTTTCTTCAACGCCATCGCGCGCAACAAGTACCTCAAGGCAATTCGCGACGGCTTTATCTCCGTCATGCCCATCATCATCGTCTCCAGCATCTTCCTTTT
This sequence comes from Collinsella sp., assembly GCA_048207125.1. Taxonomy (GTDB): domain Bacteria; phylum Actinomycetota; class Coriobacteriia; order Coriobacteriales; family Coriobacteriaceae; genus Collinsella. Next base: position 47,711 of record DBEWRE010000056.1, on the reverse strand, counting down.
GGTCAGCGCCGTCCCCAACGTCTGGGGCTTCTACTGGCCCGCAGAGATCAACGACGTCCTCATGAAGGCGTACAACTACTCCATGGGCATCGTCGGCATATGCGCGGCAGCCACCACGGCCAAGCACTTCTGCGATGCGCAGAACCGCGATTTGCCCAAGAACAACCAGATCAACTTCATCTCGGTCATGATCGCATCGCTCATCGGTTTTCTGCTGCTCTCCAGCGATGCCATCAGCTTCACGGACAACGGGGTCTCGATCTCCGGCCTCGCCAACGGCTACATGGGATCCAAGGGCCTGTTGACCGCCTTTATCTGCGCGTTCGCCACCGGCATCATCTACAAGTTCTTTATCAAGCGCAACATCACCATCAAGATGCCCGAACAGGTGCCGCCCAATATCTCCCAGACCTTCAAGGACATCATCCCCTTCGGCGTCTGCCTCATCTTCTTCTGGGGCTTCGACTTCTTGTTCCGCAGCGTCTTTGGCTTCTGCTTCGCACAAGGCGTTATCCAGGTGTTCCAGCCGCTCTTCTCTGCAGCAGACGGCTATGTTGGCCTCGCCATCATCTACGGCGCCATGTCGCTCTTCTGGTTTGTAGGCGTCCACGGCCCCTCTATCGTCGAGCCCGCCATCTCCGCAGCGCTCATCTCCAACCTCGAGCTCAACATGGCCATGTACCAGGCCGGCGAGCATGCTACCGCCGTCCTCACCAAGCCGCTCCAGGATTTCGTCGTCGCCATGGGCGGCACCGGCGCCACGCTGGTGATCTGCTTCATGTTCGCCTTCCTCGCCAAGTCCAAAGAGATGCGCGCCGTGGGTCGCGCCTCCGCCGTGCCGGTATGCTTTGGCGTCAACGAGCCGTTCCTCTTCGGCGCGCCCATGGTCTTGAACCCCATCTTCTTCGTCCCCTTCATCTTCGCGCCCATCGCCAATATCTGGATCACCAAGTTCTTCATCGACGTCCTCGGCATGAACGGCTTTATGTTCAGCCTTCCCTGGACCACCCCCGCACCCGTTGGCATCGCCATGGGACTGGGGCTTCAGCCCCTTGCGTTCCTGCTCATCCCCGCCCTGCTGATTGTCGATTTCCTCATTTATTTCCCCTTCTTCAAGGTATACGACCGCGAGAAGTGCGCCGAAGAAGCCGCCGCGGACCAGGCGGAGGTCGCCCAGCGCGCCGCCCAAAAGCAGGCTGCCATGAACGCCGCATTCCAGGGCAAGGCCGACACCGCAAGCGTCGCTACCGGCGCCGTCGCGCAGGCAGCCGCCACTATGGCGGCAGAGAAAAAGCGCGCCGCCGGCCAGTCTTTGGACGAGGAATCCGCAAGCAACGCCACCCCGTCCGCATCTGATAACGCCGCGGCAAGCGTCTCGTCCAGCACCGCCGCAGCCGACCCCTACACCGCGCTCAACGGCCGTCGCGTCCTGGTCTTGTGCCAGGGAGGCGGCACCTCCGGTCTGCTCGCCAACGCGCTGGCCAAAGCCGCCCGCGAGCACGGCATCGACCTCGAGACCGCAGCTGACGCCTACGGCAGCCATCTGGACATCATGCCTGACTTTGACCTTGTTATCCTGGCACCCCAGGCAGCGTCATACTTTGATGACCTCAAGGCCGACGGCGAGCGCATGGGCGTCGCCTGCTGCGTCACCCGCGGCAAGCAATACATCGACCTCACCCGCGACGGCGAGGCATCGCTTGCATTCGTAGCCCAGCAGTTGGGCCTCTAGATCCCCGCGCGTGCAACGGCGCGTTCGAATAGAACCCTCTCATTCCCATGGTCCGTCGAGCCGTGCGCTCCGCCGTCTTCTCCCGGACCCTCTCCAAACCCTTCTAGCCAGATTGGATTCGCCATGAGCCCCATCTCCCCCGCAGATACCTCCCAATGCTTTCCCGATAACTTTGTTTTTGGTGGTGCCACCGCCGCCTACCAGGTAGAAGGTGCTTGCCAGTCCCACGGCAAGGGCAAGGTCGCATGGGACGACTACCTCGCCCAGCAGGGGCGCTTCTCGCCCGAGCCCGCCTGCGACTTCTACAACCGCTACGATAGCGACCTTGAGCTATGCGAGCGCTTCTGCATGAACGGTATCCGCGTCTCAATCGCCTGGAGCCGCATCTTTCCCAACGGCGGCGTGGGCGCGCCCAACCCAGAGGGCGTCGCCTTCTACCACAACCTGTTCGCCAGCTGCCGCTCGCACGGAGTCGAGCCATACGTGACCCTGCATCACTTCGACTCCCCCGCCGCCCTCTACGCCAACGGCGATTTCCTCAACCGCGATACCATCGACGCCTTCGAAGCGTACGCCCGCTTTTGTTTTGACGAGTACCCCGAGGTGACCCGTTGGTTCACGTTCAACGAGATCGCGGCGGCCACGCTCAATCGCTATGTCGAGGGCACCTGGCCGCAGGGCAAGAAGGGGTGCCTGCACGAGTGCCTGCAGGCCCAACACAACATGATGCTCGCCCATGCCCGTGCCGTCATGGCCTACAAGCAGGGCGGCTATCCCGGAACAATCGGCGTCATCCACGCACTGGAATACAAATACCCCTTTGATCCCGCCTGCCCCGGCGACGTCCAGGCGGCAAAAAACGACGACGTTCTGCAAAACCGCCTGCTACTGGACGCCACCTTCCGCGGCAATTACGCACCTGACACGCTTAAGATCATCAACAACCTTTGCCGGGCAAGCGGTGGCTCCATCGAGTTTTTGGACGAGGACCTCTCGATTATGCGCCAAGCCGCGCAGCTCAACGACTGCCTAGGTATCAACTATTACCAAAGCCGCTTCCTCAAGGCGTTCGACGGTGAAACCGACCTGCACCATAACGGCACGGGCGACAAGGGCACCGGCCGCTGGCGCGTGGCGGGCGTGGGAGAGCGCGCCGTGCGCCCCGGCATCCCCACCACGGACTGGGATTGGATCATCTATCCCAAGGGCCTGTTCGACCTTATGATGGACATATCGCTGCGCTATCCCAATTACAAGCAGCTATTTATCACCGAAAACGGCATGGGCCGCAAAGACCAGCTTGTCGATGGCACCGTGGACGATACCGAGCGCATCGCATACGTTGAAGACCACCTGCGTTGGATTCTCAAAGCCATCGAATGCGGCGTCGACGTTGGCGGGTACTTTATGTGGAGCCTGCAGGACCAGTTCAGCTGGACCAACGGCTATAACAAGCGCTACGGCTTCTTCTACGTTGACTTTGAATCCCAGCAGCGCACGCCCAAGGCCAGCGCTTACTGGTTCAAGCGCGTCGCTCAGACCAAGCGCTTGTAAGCAGCGCGGCATCCGTTAGTCCCAAACAGCTATCCAACCGCATGCGCCCCCTGCCAGCACCGCTGCCGCAGGGGGCGCTTTGGCGTCTGCCGACGTCGTCGCCTTTTATAACGGAAAAGGGAGGGAAACCCCCGCCGGGCTCCCCTCCCCTTGTAGCAAGCTGTCCGCATCTACAACGAGATGCTTAAGGCGAAGCCCCTTGGGGCAAATGCCTAGAGCTCGGTCACCTCGACGGCGTTGTAAACCTCGTCCCAACGATCGATGACCAGGTGGCCGGTCTGCGGATCCATGGCGTTGAGCTTACCGCAGGTGTTGCCGGTCTTAAGGACGGTGGCGGCATCGGCACCGGCGGCGATGGCGTGGGCGAAGCCGGCGATGGTGGAGTCGCCGGAGCCGGTTGCGTTCACGGCCGGGATGGGAGGGGTGACGGCGCGGTAGATCTTGCCGCCGTTGAAGCCGAAGGAGCCCGCGGCGCCCATGGAGACGACGACCCAGGGGATGCCCTGGAAGCGATCGTCGGCCTGAAGGGCGGCTGCCAGCTCGGAAACCTGGTCAGGCGTGTAGCTGGTTCCCAGAAGCGCATTGATCTCGGTGAGGTTGGGCTTCACCAGGGTGGGGGTGACATCGGACTCGAGCGCGGCGTTGAGGGAGGCTCCCGACGTATCCAGCAAGACGGGGACGCCCGCCTCGTTGCACTTGGCGACCAGCTCGACATAGTAGTCGGCGGGAACGCCCTTGGGCAGGCTGCCGGAAATAGTGACGCAATCGGCCTTCTCGACCAGTTCGGCAAACTTGGAGGTAAAGGCGGCCAGCTCATCGGCCGAAACCTCCGGGCCGCTCTCCAGCAGCTCGGTCTGGTTGCCCTCATGCAGGATATTCAGGCAGATACGGGTCTCGCCGGCAATGGGGGCAAAATCATGCTTGATGCCGTCGGCGTCCATAAGCTCGCCCATGTAAGCGCCCATGTGGCCACCCATAAGACCGGTCGCGACAACGTCGTCGCCCAGCTGGCACAGCACGCGGGAGACGTTAAGGCCCTTGCCGCCGGCGGTCTTCTTGGGAACAACGCGGTTCACGTCGTCGATGATAAGGTGGTCGAGATGATACGCGGTGTCGATCGCGGGATTCATGGTGACGGTAAGAATCATTGTTGGTTCCTTTCAGATGGAATCAAACGGCTTGGATCCAAGCCGAGGGCATGGTTGTTAAGGCGAACGGACGCGCTAGAAAACCTCGACGGTAAAGCTGCGCACCACGGTCTCACCGGGCTTCGCGACCAAGCAGCCGCGCTTGTTCTCGAACACGTCATCCTCGTCGGAGCAAGTGGAGAGGCCTCCCCAGGGCTCGATCGCGACAAAATCGCCCTCGGGTTTGCTCCAGACAATCAGATAGGGCATATCGGGGAAGCTCACGCGAACGCCCTTCTCCTCGTCCTTCTTGACCAGCTCCACAACGCGGCTTGAAAGAACGTCGAAGATGGTCTCGGCGAAATCGAACAGCTCGTGCGTCAACGGAAGGTCTCGGCCATCCATGGGATTTTCCACGCGGTTCTCCACGTCGATCAGGCCGGTGGAGGGCACGGCGCAACAAAGCGTCTGCGCCTCATCGCTCTCGAAGCGCAGCTTGTAATCGCTGTACTGCTCGCCTTCGTCCAGAGGGCAGGCAAAGCCGGGATGACCGCCGATAAAGAACGGCATGTCCTCATCCCCCGTGTTGGCGACCTCATATGATACGGTGAGCTTTGCGCCATCGATGGCATAGCGGGCGGTGAGCTCAAAGGGGTAGGGATACTGCTCGAGCAGCTCCGGCGTGCTCTTGAGCACGAACGCGGCGGTAGTCTCATCGCCGCCGGCGAACTCGAATTCCTGCTTGCGGGCGAATCCGTGGCGCGCCAGGTTGATCTCTTTACCCGACGCGGTCACCGCATGGTTATCGCGAAGGCCGCCGCAGATAGGAAAGCAAATAGGCGCCTGCCCGCTCCACACGGCGGGGTCGCCCTGCCAGAGATACTCGCGGCCATTTGCCGCAATGGAGGTGAAGGAACCGCCGGCGCTGGTAAGCGCAACGGTAAGCTGATCGTTTTTGAGAATGTGCTCCAAAGCTCTGCTCTCCCTTTCTTGGCTACGGGCGCGTGCCCGTGCCACGTATGGCGCCGGAACCTTTCGCCCCGGCTTATCGATAGCTTGCCCCCAAGTACCTATGTAGCATAGCCCAGATTCGTACCGCGCAGAAGCGGCACGGCATCTCGCCCATGCCCCATGCAAGATAGAGGCGCCGCGACGGGCGGTTCCCATCGCAGCGCCATGATGACTTCAGCTTATGCCTTATAGACGGAAACGCCGCCCAAGTAGGTCTCGGCAAGCGTCAGGTCCTTGCCCAGAACAACAAAGTCCGCATCGCGTCCGGGACGGATGGAACCGCACACATTGTCGATATCGTTGGCCTCGGCAGGCGCCTGGGTCGCCATGTAGATCGCCTCGGCCTTGGTGGCGATGCCCCAATCCGCAACGTTCTTGACGGCGTCCTTCATGTTGAGGATGGAACCGGCGAGAGAGCCGCCGTCCTTAAGACGTGCGGTGCCGCCGGCGACTACGACGGGCAGCTCGCCCAGGAAGTAATCGCCATCGGGCATGCCGCCGGCGCACATGCAGTCAGTGATGAGCGCGACGTGCTCGTGGCCCTTGGCGTGCATCACGATGCCCGCGGAGATGGGGTTGACGTGATGACCGTCGCAGATGAGCTCGGAGAAGGACTTATCCTGGCTGGAAAGGGCCGCGCCCACCATGCCCGGCTCGCGATGATGCAGCCCGCTCATGCCGTTATAGGTGTGGACGAAGACCTTGGCGCCGGCATCCAGGCATGCCTGGGCCTGATCGCAGGTGGCAGCGGAATGGCCCAAGGCGACGACGACGCCGGACTCGACCGCCTGGGCGGTAAACTCCACGGCGCCCTCGTACTCGGGAGCGACGGCGATCTTCTTCACGAGCCCGTGGGCGGCGGTCTGCCAGGCGTTCAGCTTCTCCATGGTGGGAGCAGACAGATAGGCGGGATTCTGCGCGCCCTTGTACTTCTCGGTAAAGAAGGGGCCCTCGAGGAAGATGCCCTGGATGCGGGCGTGCGGTTGATCGTCGCCGGCCTCGACGTACTCGGCGACACTGGCGCACGCGCTCTCGAGCTGCTCGGTGCTCGCGGTGAGCGTGGTGGGCAGGTAGCTGGTGACGCCGTTGCGAAGGATTCCGCGAGAGACAGCGGCGACGCTTTCTGCCTTGCAATCCATGATGTCATGGTTATCGAAGCCGTGAATGTGAGTGTCGACGAAACCAGGGGCGATCTCGTAGCCGGAGTAGTCCAGGACCTCGCAGTCCGGAGCCTCGGTCATGTGCTCGCCGAAGACGCCGTCCTCGACCATAAGGTAGCCACCGCGGGCAACGCGGGTGGGAAGGTAGAAGGCGTCGGCCTTGATTGCATAGGTGCTCATTCTTGTCTCCTAACACACGTAAGACGAGCGTATATCTGCAGCTATACCCCAGTCAGTCTGAAAGGTATGGGCAACAGCGGATTAACCTAAAAAAGCGCCCGCCCGTCCTGATGACTGGGCGGGCGCAAAATCATTGCCGCAACATGCGGTCGCGCACGTAGTGCTCAAAACCTCTCAAAAGGCTTAGCTTGCGTGATCGATAGCGCTTAGGCCTCGAAGGGATGAATGGTGACGCCCTTGACCACGCGGTTGACGGTGCCGGTGGGAGACGGGGTATCGGGGGTGTTGCCAACGCGGACGGAGTTCAGCAGGGAGATGACCTGTGCGAACATGACAAAGGGAAGCGCCAGGTAGCCCTCGGGCAGAGCCTCGCGACCGGCGAAGGTGAAGGACTCGCCCTCGAAGGCAGGGGTGAGGTCCTGCTGGATCGCGATGGTCTTCTGAGCGATCTCGTCGCCGTTGATCTCGTTCAGGATATCGAGATCGTACTGACGGGTGTACTCGTCGTTGTTCATGAAGACGAAGACCAGGGTCTTGTCGTCGACGAAGGACTTGGGTCCATGGCGGTAGCCCATGCAGGAATCCCAAGAGGTGGCAACCAGGCCGTGAGCGAGCTCGAGGATCTTGAGCTGGGACTCTTGGGCCAGGCCGACGAAGGAGCCGGAGCCAAGGTAGGTAACGCGGTTGAAGTCGCCAGCCAGCATGGAGGCGATTTCCTCCTCGCGTGCAACGACCTCCTCGCCCATCTCGGCGGCCTGCTTGACCCAGGCCTCCTTGGTGGCGAGGTCGGCGCTATCGAAGATAAGGGTGGAGAGCAGCGTCATGCAGCTATAGGAGCCGGTCATGGCGAAGCCCTTGTCGTTAGCGCGCGGGATAAGAAGCGTCAGGGCGTCGGGATCGTCAGCGGACTGAACAGCCAGCTTGCCCTCGGGAGCGCAGGTGATGTTAAGGAACTTGATGTTCTTCACGAACTTGCGAGCGACCTCGACGGCTGCAAGGGACTCGGGGCTGTTGCCGGAGCGGGCGAAGGAAACCAGCAGGGTGGGATCCTCGGCGCGCAGGAAATCGCGGGGAGCAGAAACGATATCGGTGGTCGCGATGGGCTTGAAATCATAGAGGTTGGTGTCGCCGGCGTGGCGAAGGTAGGGAGCGCAGGTATCGCCGACGTAGTCAGAGGTACCGGCACCGGTGAAGATGACGGACAAGCGGCCCTCGCCCATTGCGCGAGCGTCGGCAAGCAGGGCGTCGATAGCGTCCTTGTTGTCCTTGTAGATGTTGAGGGTGTCCAGCCACAGCTCAGGCTGCTGCTTGATCTCGCCGGTGGTGATGTCGGCGCCAAGGGCCTTCAGGCTCTCAATATCCTTCTCGAACATTAACAATACCTCTCTTTCCTAGAAGGCTCACTACCTTGTAGTATATGCCTTAATTGGTTTGCTGGTTGTAACCAGTTAGGCAAAAGATAAACCTAACGAAACCGCCATATATCTAGTCGTTCCTATGATGGAAGACCTTGTATTTGAACTGATCCGCTCGAGCAACGGACAACGTGTACTCCACGATCTCGTTGCTGGCGTTATACGTGGTGCGGACAAGGTCCAGCACCGGTGCGCCCTCGCTGATATCCAGCAGACGAGCGTCCGCGGGTCGAGCGATGCTTGCGAAGAACTCCTCCTCCGCCACGCGGATCTTCTCGCGAAAATCCTGCTCGATAACGTCATAGAGGGGCTTATTCTCAAGCATGGGACGCTTGAGGGAAAGAAATTTCCTAACAGGCAGATAAGAACGCTCGATCATCATGGGCATGCCGTCTGCCGAGCGAAGACGCTTGAGCTTGAAAAGCTTCTCGCCGATACGGGTGCCCATATGCTCGGCAAGGTTTTTATCAGCCTCGAACTCGCAAAACTCCAAGATGGTGGTCTCGGGGACGCGCCCCAGCTCACGCATCTGCTCTGTAAAGCTGTACGACTGCATAAGGTTGGTGGTCTGCGCAGAGCGATCGGCAACGAACGTGCCACGCCCATGCTGGCGAATCACCAGGCCAAGGCGCTCGAGCTCCTGCAGAGCCAAGCGCACCGTAGTACGGGAAAGACCATAGCGCTCGGACAGCTCGCGCTCGGACGGCATAAGATCGCCGGGACGATACTCGTGGTCAATCTTCTCGGACAGGATGTCAACAAGCTGATCATACAAAGGCTGCTTGCGCGCGCCGATTGCCATGAGTCTTCGCCTCCTTTTCCAGTAATCGTTCCCGCAGGGGAATAAAAAGGCCGTAACCCGATACGTACGAGTTACGGCCTACATACACACACATGAAGTAAGGGGCGGTGCGTCCATATCTCTATGAACGCACCGGGCCATAGAGCCTTACCAGATGCTGGGCCACAGGCCGAAGGGGCCAGCGCCAAGCAGGCCGATGATGAGCAGCAGGACGATGCCCTTGATCGGCGTGAAGTTGTGCTTAGCGAACAGGAAGTACAGCATAAGCACGAGAGCCAGCGGAACCAGCTTGGGGAGAACCGTGTCGAGGGTGGAGGCCACGGAGTAGCTAACCTCGGACTCGGTAACGGTGCCATAGGTAACGGAGCTCATGCCGTTGCCCAGGTCGACAACGCCGCAATCAACAGCATTGCCATCGGCGTCGGAAGCCTTCAGAGGATTGCCGTCGACGTCGGTAAGAGCCATGGTGCCGGGCTCGGCGGTCTCGGTGTCGATGCCGTCGAGGTCGGTGAAGTTCTCAGCATCCTCGTTGGACACGATCACGGTGTTGGCAGCGAGGCCACGGGTGGTGCCGTTGGGGATGGTGAGATTGATCTGGGTGCCACCCATGGTGACGGTCAGAGCGCCGACGACGAAAACGCCGAGGATGGAAGCAGCGCGGGTGAACGCCTGCATGTTGGCGGTCAGAGCATCGATAGCGCCGGTACCAACCTTGTAAGCCCACTTCATGAGGCCGAAGCGGCAAGCAGCCTGGGCCAGGTTGAAGATGAGAAGGAAGATGAACGGAGCAGCGATGTTGCCCTCGATAGCCATGTTAGAGGTGATGCCGGCGGTGATGGGCACGAGCGTCAGCCAGAACAGGGCGTCGCCGATGCCGCCCAGAGGCGAAGCAGCGGAGATGCGGACGGCGCGGATGGTCTGGGTATCAAGCTTGTTCTGCTCGAGGGAGAGAACGATACCCATAACGAAGGTGACCAGGAACGGGTGCGTGTTGATGAAGTCCAGGTTGTGGTACATCGACGCAGCGAGGTCGTTCTTGTTGGTGTGAACCTTCTCGAGGCCGGGGATCATAGCGAACAGCCAGCCACCGGACTGCATGGTCTCATAGTTGAACGAGGACTGCAGCCAGTAGGAACGAAGAGCCATGCGGTTCAGCGTCTTCGAATCAACCTGCGGAGCGGGAGTAAGATCCTCGTACTGTGCAGGTACAACAAACTCATTAGATGCCATCGCTCATGTCACCTCCGTCAAAAGCAGCGCCCTTGAGCTCGGTCTGCTGCTGGAAGTCCCAGAAAGCGATGCCGAAGCCGATAAAGGTCAGGATAAGCAGGGCAGGGCCGGCGATAGCCGGGATGTTGACCGCGATGAGGGCGAGGCCGAAGCCCATGAAGAAGAAGCCCCACATATCGCGATTCATCATGATCTTCAGCAGGATGGCGAAGCCGACGAACTTCATCATGCCGCCACCAGCGGACAGACCAACGTTGACCCACTCGGGAATCGCCTTAACAACGGTCTCGCCGAATGCCTGGCCACCGATGAAGAACAGGGTGACGATAGCGGCGAAGATGAGACCGAGGATGCACTCGGAGATGACGGTCAGGCGGGTGATCGCCTTGGTGTCAGCCTTGACTGCAGCGGCGCGGAAGGACTCGAGCATGGGAGCACGAAGCGTGAAGAACAGGGTCACGCCGTACTGGCCGAGGAGCGCGAACGGGATAGCAGCGGCAACTGCAACGTTAACGTCCATCTTGAGAGAGCAAGCGAAGACAGCAGCCATGATGCCACCGATGACGGCGTTAGGCGGCTGAGCACCACCAATCGGCATGTTACCGATGGTCATCAGCTGGTAGGTACCGCCGACGACAAGACCGGTCTGCACGTCGCCGAGGATCGCGCCAACGATAGCGCCGGTGACGATGGGCTGGTACAGGGACTCGAGGAAGTCGAACTGGTCGATAGCCGCGATAAACGTGACCACGAAGATAAGTGCGACCTGAACAAACGAGACGTCCATCTTATGCTCCTCCTTTCAAAATTCTTTTGCAAAGAAAACTAACGATTGTGCGGAAGACTGTTAAGCCTTACGCGGCGGATACTAACGAGCGGTTACGAGAACAGCTTGTTGATATCCTCGACCGGCGTGCTCGGAACACGCCTGATCTCAAGCTCCACCCCCAGTTCCTGAAGCTCCTTGAAAGCAGCTACATCGGCGTCGTCGACGGCCACAGAGGTGGCTACCTGCCGCTTTCCTTCCGACATGTGCATGTTGCCGATGTTGACCTTACGTATAGGCACTCCACCCTTGACGAGCGCAAGCACGTCCTGCGGAGTTTCGGCCACGATAAAGATCTTCTGCTTGGGCGACGCCTTCGCGATGATGTCGATGGTGTGCTGAAGCGAGAAGAAACGGGTGGCGACGCCGGCCGGGGCCGCCATCTTCATGAGGTTCTGACGCATGGTGTTACCGGAGACCTCGTCGTTGGCAACGAGGATGAGGTTGGAGCCCAGGGTGGAGTTCCACTGGGTCGCAACCTGACCATGAATCAGGCGGTTATCGATGCGGGTAAGAAGAATGTTGGGCTCTGCCATGGTGATCCGTTCCTTTCGTGTACGTGATCTGGCTTATTACATCCAAAGGGTTTGATGCTCGATCCCTTGAGGTGTGTTACTTGCTAATCTCCTGGATCGCATAACGGGAGACATCCAGAGTCGCTCCCGAGCGAACCTTGATCTCGACCTTGTCGCCGTTGACGTTTTTAACGGTTCCATAGATACCGCCTGCAAACATCACTTCCTGTCCAGGGGCGAGCTCGGTGTGGATCTTCTCGAAATACTTGCTCTTCTTCTTGATGTTGGCCTTGGACCAGAAGTAGTAAACCAAGCCCATGACCACAAGGAGAATAATCAGGGCAACGGAGGAAGCAAGGACGTTCGCTCCAAAGTCGGCCATTAGATGCCGTCCTCGTCGAGCTCGTCAGCATCGTCGCCGCCCATAACGGAAGCGAGGGACTGACGGGTGACGGCAGCCTGGCCAACGGTGACGGCCTGCTCGGCAAGAGCGGTCACGTCGGTAGCGCCGTTGCGAGCGAACAGGAGCTCGATAATCATCGGCAGGTTGGTGCCGGTGATGATCTCGAGCTTGTCGACGTCGTTGGCGATCATCATCGACTGGTTAAACGGGGTGCCGCCAAGAAGGTCGACGAAGACGATAACGCCCTCTTCGCACTCGGCGCGCATGGAGGTGATGGCGGAGCGGAGGTCGTCGCCATAAGTAGCAGCCTCGGAGCCCTCGAAGGGAACGATCTGGAATGCGGGCTGGTCGCCGGCAACCATATCAAGGGCGCTCTTAAGGCCGCAGGAGAACTCTCCGTGACCCGTCAGGATAAATCCGATCATCCACCGACTCCTTTTCAATGTGTGCGCTGAGTCGCGCAACTGGTTGTAACCACGTGATAAGTGGTGCCTATATTAGCACCAGTCAAGCGTTCGTCAATTTCTCCTGAACCCGTGAACGGTTTCACACCGTTTGTTGGCGATTTCCTACCGTTTACAGTTTTAGTACACCCGTTTACCTGCAGATTCTTATTGATTAGTTACAGGTGTTCCTATTTTCCACCCATCTACAGGGTATTAATTCGCACATCTCATCGCATGTTGGTCTCTGCATTAATCCCGCTGGTCAGTTGTGGAGAGCGGTTCACTTCTATGAACTGGTATGAAATTCTTTATTGTCTTCAATCTTTTACCAACGATTCTGTGAACGGTGTTCATTTACCGTTCACCGACCGTTTCGGAGTAATTAAGGACACAATTTGACTTCTTAATTGCTATTCCCTATTGAGCAGTTTCGATTATTTCGCTGCAATCCAACACAAAAACCGCTCCGCCATCTCGCAAGCAATTCGGCCTCAGGGCGAGGCACGGGTTCAACCGCCATTCGACCACCTCTTGAAACACCATGGTTTGCTCCGATCTGATAGCCACGTTAGCCCGCGCACCACAGCGTTAAGATAAAGAAAAACAGGTCGAAGGCATCATACCTCCGACCTGTCGATCTCAATGGAGCCAGCAACCAGGCTTGAACTGGTGACCCCCGCTTTACGAGAGCGGTGCTCTACCAACTGAGCTATGCTGGCACGCATATGCGGCGCTAACGCCGACGAATGGATATATTACGTGTAAACCAACTTAAGCGCAAGATATGCATGCGTCTTTTTCTTCAATCCACACTTTTACGCGCCGACGCGAGCACCCGTGCCACCCCTATTGATTTCCAAGTCTGTGCAGGACGCCCAGCAGCACGCCCGTGGTATCGTCCGCCGCAGCGCTGCCGGCAGCAAGCTCCGCCTCATGGCTGTTGTCCGCCGCACCGGCTTTATTGGTCACAAGGGTCAAGCCCAGCACCTGCATTTTCAGGGCCCTTGCCATAATGGCCTCGCACACCGTGGAGCAGCCCACGTAGTCCGCGCCAAGGATCCCCAGGGCTTTTACCTCTGCATCAGTCTCGAACGAAGGGCCAAGCATGCCCACGTACGTACCTTCCGAGCACTCGACGCCAACTTCTGCCGCCGCCTCGCGAGCAAATGTGGTCAAGTAGTTGGAGTATGCCCCCGTCATGGGAACGAACGGGGTATCGAACAGAGAGTGAGCGGCGCCCTCTGGCGTGGAGAGGGGGTTGTGCCCCGTCAAGTTCATCTGATCGGTGATGAGGCCGAAGGTCCCCGGCTTCGCATCGCGCACGGCGCCGGATGCGCAGGTCAGGATGATATCGCGGCAGCCCAAACGGTGCGCATGGCGAACCAGGGACGTTACCTGCAGCGCGTTGTATCCCTGGTACAGGTGCACGCGGCCCGGGTAGACCACAACGGGAACCCCGTCGATGGTGCCGACCAGCACCTCGAAGCGATGTCCCTCGATGGGGAGCGCCTCCTGTGGGAAGCCGTCGATATCCTCATAGGGAATTCGACGCACAACTTTCACGCGGTCGGCAAGCGCGCCGAGGCCGCTACCGAGCACAATGGCGACGGGATGCTCCATGCTGGGAGCGCAGTATTCGACCAGGTCTTCGTTAGACATCGGTTCTACCTCCGATTCATCCATCAGGTACTTCTTATTCATCGAAGAACTCGTCGGCGATAAGCTTGAAGCAAATCTTCTTTACGGGAGCGGCGCCGTCACCGGGGAACTCAAGCGTGGGCATGTGGGGCTCATCGACCACAAAGATCGCAAAGCGGCCCTCGTCCAAATCGCCGGCGATGCCGTTCTCAGCATCTACCAACTCGAAGTCGTCAGCCTCGTTAAAAGGCTCGACCAGCGTGGTCTCGCCCTGGGAGACTTTAAAGGACTCGCGTCCCTCGATATCGATCTGCAGGTCGTGATAGCGACGATGGGTCTCGTAATGAGCCCCCTCCTCTGGACGAGTGGTGGGAGCCATAACGTTCGCGAACACCTTATCGCCCAAGATGGCATGGCTGCCGACGTCAAGCGTCGCAGGGTCGTTCTCCGCTAGCCAATCGATCAGAACGTCCAACGAACGGCAGAAACCGCGATAGCGAGGCAGGTCCTCGAGAGCACCGTAGATCATCTGCTCTCCCCTTTCTGGATTGGCGGCGAGAACGCAAGGGCCGCCCGACCCGTCCGCGCCGCGATCAAGTTGTCTCCCGCGCGCTAACAAAAACGCCGCAGCGCGCGGCTACGGCGTTAATGGTACCCGTTTACTCGGGCACGCAGCCCGATGGATAGGTGGGCGTTAGATATACAGCCCGTAAAGCGACACATCCGCCTTGGCGTACAGGTCGTTGACGTAAGCCCTCCAGGCATTGCTGGCCGACTGGCCCTGCTCGGCGTACTGCTGATACGCGGCATAATAGGCCAGCTGGGCATCCGCATAGGTGGCGCTATCCGCGGAGAACGTGGTGGAGCCGCTCAAAGCGTTATAGAACACTCCGTCCTTAGACGCCCAAGTCCCCTTCTCGGAATCCCACTCATCGCCAGCGAGATTGATGATGTAGTCTGCGTAATCTTTAGAAGCCGCTTCGGCGTTACCGTCGGCGGGCTCGGTGGGCGCCACGGGTACGGAACCGGTGGGCGCATCGGGCACAACCTCTTCCGTCAGCTTCTTGATGGTCGCGTTCTCCTTCACAACCTGCTTGGCTTGGTCCTCGCTGACGCCATACTGGGAAGCGATGGTGGAATAATCAGAGGAACCCAGCTGCTCCTCGGCAAACGCGTTCATCTCGTCCTCGTCCACGGTAATGCCACGAGACTCGGCGTCGGCAAGCAGGATCTGGTTGCGGACGTAAGCCACTACCACCTCGGCGGTGGGAACCGTATACTTGCCGTCCGCGTCCTTTGCGTTCTCGAGCGAATACTGACTCTCGATCGCCTCGCGAACCGTAAGGTTGGTAGTCTTGCCGTTGAAGCTCCAGCGGGCGAGCACGGAATCAAGCTGGGACTCCTCCACCGCAGAAGCACCGGGACCCTTGCCCGCAAAGCCGCCGTTGCCAATGAAGTAACCGCCAATACCGGCAACGATAATCAAAACCACCGCGATAGCGATGCCAATGGCGCCATGGTTCTTGGGAAGACGACGCTTCTTCTTGCCACCGTTGCCGCTGCCGCCGTTGCCACCGTTGCCGCCGTCGTGAACATCCTTCTTTGCAGAGGCGTCCTTCTTTCCGTGCTTCTTTGATGCCTTCTCGTCCTTTTCTTTGGACGAGGAGGACGTCGCAGCAGCAGACACCGCAGCAGCGGCCCCAACGTTATCGCCAAGCAGTTCCGGATCGGGGGCGAGCTCCGCCTCCAGATCGAGCTTCTCCTCATTACGGGCGGCGATATCCTCGGCAGACTCTCCGGAAATCAGATCATATTCAACGCGAGGCAGATCCTCGGGCGTATCGGAGCGCTCGATGATGTCGAAATCATCCTCGGAGCCAAGCTCCTCCTTCTTCAAGATAAGACCCATTGAACTCGGTCCTTCCAATCGATTAAAAATACGAGCCGTCTCAGGATACCCCTTGACGGCTCGTTCTTGCCCTTATGTTTGACTTAATGGACACGCGTGAGGCGCTCGATCACCGCATCCGCATATTCCTGCGTGCCCACGGCGCCCTCGACGCTACCGGTCAGCGCACGACGGACATCACCCGTCACCTGCGCGCCCTCCGCCAGCGCGGCGCGGACCGCATCGCGAATCGCGGTGGCGGCGGCATTCTCGCCCAGATGGTCGAGCATCATGGCAGCAGAGAGGATCTCCGCAGTGGGGTTGGCGATATCCTTGCCTGCGATATCCGGCGCGGAGCCGTGCGTGGCCTCGAACACGGCGATGTCGCGGCCGATGTTGGCACCCGGTGCCATGCCAAGGCCGCCCACCAGACCGGCGCATAGGTCAGAGACAATGTCGCCATACAGGTTCGGCAGCACCATGACGTCGAAATCGGCGGGATTTTGCACCAGGCCCATGCAGGTAGCATCGACGATCTTGTCATCGAACTCGATATCGGGGTAGCGTTCGGCGACCTCGCGGGCAATTCGCAGGTACATGCCATCGGTCGCCTTCATGATATTGGCCTTGTGCACGGCGGTCACCTTGCGGCGCCCGCAACGGCGAGCGTACTCAAAAGCGTATTCGACGATGCGCTTCGACCCGGTAATAGAGATCGGCTTGAGCGAGAGGGCCGAGTCGGCGCGAAACGTCTTGCGACCGGACCCCTCCACGATACGAGAGATCTCCGCGACGCAGGGGTCGCCCTCATCGAACTCGATGCCCGCGTACAGGTCCTCGGTGTTCTCGCGGACGATGACAAGGTCGACGTCCTCATAGCGCGAACCGTCTCCTGGCTGCGACAGACAGGGCCGGACGCACGAATAGAGGTCGAAATGCTTGCGCAACGCAACGTTGACGCTGCGGAAACCCGTTCCGACCGGTGTGGTTATAGGGCCCTTGATGGCGACTTTCGCGTCCTCGACCGCATCGAGCACGTGCTGGGGCAGCGGCGTTCCATACTCTTCTATAACGCCGGCGCCGGCGTCCACCGTGTTCCATTCGATCTCCACCCCCGTGGCGTCGACAACGCGACGCATGGCGGAAGTGATCTCGGGACCGATGCCGTCACCGGGAATGAGCGCGACCTTGTGTGCCATAGAGTTCTACTCCTCGTCCTCGTCATCAGCTTTCGATGCCGCGCGAGCGCGTTTCTGGGGCTTTTCCAGCTTGAAGCGATCGAGAAGGGTGTCGTAGATCTCGGACGAACGGGCCTTGAGGTAGGCTCCCTTGCCGTTTTCCGCATCGAAGCGAATACGGCCGGCGAGCTCGGCGGCCACCTGGGCGTCGATATCGCCGCAGGCGAACTCGTACAGGCTTCCCAGCATGTCGCGATACTCGAGATCGCCGTGGTAGCACTGGATGGCCTCGTCTATAACGGGCCATACCTTGGCGGAGCGCTCGGGCGCGACGGCGCCCCATGCCGCCAGGAAGCGGAACGCGGACAAGCGCAACGTTGCGGAGAGCTCGTCGAAGAGCGCGTCCTCGGCGCCGTCGTAGGCGGAAGCGAAATCTATATCGACCGCAGCGGGCATCAGCAGCGTGAGGGCGTCGAGAACCTCCCAGCGCGTCTGGGCCTCGGGTCTGTACAGCGCATCCATCAACTCGCCGGCGAAGGGAACGAGCTTGCTCGTATCGCGCTCGGCAACCAGCTTGACCACGCGCGCGGCCGTCTGGCGCTTGCGGCGGCTATGGCTCGAGAGATCCTCGACCAGCGCTGAAAGCGCGTCGCGGCTCTCTTCAACCATGCTCAGCTGCTCCATCTCCTCGGGCGTGAGCTCGTGCTCCAACGTGTCTGCCATAAAAAACTACCTCGAATCCTTCTTATCGCCCTCGACCGAAATTAGATCGGGAGCCTTCTCGCCCGTCTTCTTGCGTGCACGGCGGGCATCGCCGGTGCCTCGCTTTGCAGTCTCACGGTGCGAGCGGTTGATATTCAGGGCACGGTCCAGGAAACGCCACGGACCCGTCGACTCGCCAAAAGCCATCTTCATGCCCACGATGCAACCGGCCAAGAGTCCGATTACCGCAGAGTAAAGCAACGGTAATGGCGAGATTATCACGGAAACCACCACGCCGATAACCACGGCGGCAATGTTCATCTTCCAGTAATCACGAGTGGTCACGGCCTGGTCGCCCGCCCAGCACCCGATCTGGAACCCCAGATACACGCTGAACAGGAACAGCAGGACGGAAAGGATGATAAACGAATAACCCGTCATGCCGCTTTACTCTCCATGGTTGCCGCAGCAGCACTCGTGGTCGTCACCGTGACCGCGGCCGCCGCAGCACTCGTGGTCGCCATCATGGTCGTGGCCGCATCCGCACTCATGGCCGTGCTCATGGTCGTGGTCGTGCCCGCAGCCGCATCCGCACTCCTCGTCCTCCTCATGCTGGGAGGTGTACAGCGACCAGTCCAGACCGGCGGCGACGGCATCGGCCTCCTCCTGGTACAGCAGCGTGATCGCCTGGGTTCCAAGACGGGAGCCGCCGATAGCGTCCAGCATGTCGTACAAGGTGAACGCGGTGTCGCAACCCGGGAGCGCGATCTCCTTCTCCTCTGCCACCTGCAGCGCCAGGCCCAGATCCTTCAAGAAGTGCTGCACCATGAAGCCGGGCTTGTAGTCGCCGTCCAGCGCCTTGGGGGCCAGCTGCTCCATGGCTCCGGACTTGCCCGTGCCGCCGCAAATCATCTGTCGGGTCTGCTCGAGGTCGAGACCGCTCTGCTGGGCAAACGCCATAGCATCGGCCATACCGACCATGGAAGAGGCGAGCGCCACCTGGTTCGCGAGCTTGGCAGCCTGGCCCTTGCCGGCGCCGCCAAAGCAGAAGATGTTGGACGAGAAGCACTCGAGCACCTCGCGGACCGGCTCGATATCGCGCTCGGTAGCGCCGGCAATCAACGTCAGCGTACCGGCGATGGCACCGGATTCGCCACCGGTAACCGGGCAATCGAACGCGTGGCGGCCGGAAACCTCGGCGGCCTCGGCGATGTCACGGGCAAGCTCGGGGGAGCTGGTGGTGAGGTCGATTAGGTACGCGCCGGGCTTTGAAGTCGCCAGCAAGCCGTCACCCGCCAGGTAGATTTCTTCAACCTCCTGCGGATATCCGACCATGGTAAAGATGACGTCGGCGTCCTCGACCGCAGCCTCAGCGCTTTCCGCCCAAACGGCGCCGCGCTCGATAAGACCGGCGGCCTTCGACTTGGTGCGGGTGAAGACGCGTACCGGATAGCCCGCGTCCAGAATATGCCCGGCGATGGGCGCGCCCATGATACCGGTACCGATAAATGCTACGGAAAGGTTCTTATCTGCCATTATGGCTCCAATCGTTCAATGCAACCTATAGATGATGCGCAGCTACGACGCGCGCACGCGCTTGGCGATGCGGTCGGACAGCGAGATCTTGTCCGCGCGGTTTATACCCCAAAAACCGACGCCAACCATGCCGGGTCCAACATGCGATCCGATGCTAGGGCCTACCGAGCCACGGATGACGGTGATATCCGAGCATCCGTCCTCCTTGCGGATCGCCGCCTCCAACCAGTCGGCGTCCTTCTCGGCATCCGTCGACATAATGACTATCGGCATGATGGGATCTTGGACGTAGTTCTCCTTGAAGGACTTTATCAACGCCTTGAGTGCCTTCTTACGTCCTCGGTTGACGCCCAAAAGGGACAGAGATCCAGACAGGTCGAAGGAGAGTTCCGGCTTGATATCCAACTTGCTCGACAACTGGGCGGCGGCGGGAGGAATACGTCCGCCTGCGGCCAGGGCATCGAGGTTGTCCAGCGTGAAATAGCCGTGAACGCACGTCTTCGCCTCATTCGCCCACTGAGCCAGCTGCTTCGCGGTGAGGCCCGCGGCACGCTGGCGAACGGCCTCGATGGCCAGCAGCTCGCCGCACGCGCACGGAAGCGAGTTGTCGACCACGTAGAGCTCGAAATCGGGGTGCTCGCGACGAACCTGCTCGGCCGCGTTGACGGCTGAATTGTAGCTGGACGAGAGGGCACTCGTGAAGCACAGGTACACCGTCGGCGTGCCCTCCTCGGCGCACTGGGTAAAGAACTCTAGATAGCGGCCGAGAGACACAGCGGACGTGGTAGCGCGTGCCCCGTCGCGCAGCTTGTCGTAGAATTCCTTGGGCGAGATGGACGTCCAGATATCGTCCGTATACTCAACACCGTCGAGAATATAGGGGAATCCCAGGATATCGACTTCCAGCGCCGCTGCGACCTGGGGGGCGATGTCCGAACAGGTATCGACGACGATTCGGCACCTATGCTCGTGACCGCTGCTCTGATGCGTAGTGTCCATGCAGTCCTTCCAAGCTAAAAAATGGCGGCCACCCCGCACGGGATGACCGCCACCCTATTCATGCACGTATAGGCATTCTACTCGGTAGGCGCCTCATACTTGGGCTTGATGATGCCGTATCCACCATTCTTACGGTGATACACCACATTCGTCAAACCGGTCGCGGCGTCCTCGAAGACGTAAAAGTCATGGCCCAGCAGGTCGATCTGAACCAGAGCCTGCTCCTCGGTCATGGGCGTGAGCTCAATGTACTTCTCACGAACCAGCTGGCCATCTTCCTCATCCTCGGGAATCAGAAGGTCCGCAAGGTCGGTGACGCGCGGAACGGGAGCGACCTCGGCGGCGGACAGGCCCTGCTGGCGGTTGTCGACAACCTTGGTCTTGAACTTGCGAAGCTGACGGGTCACCTTGTCTGCCGCCAGATCGATGGCGGCGTACATATCGGCGCCGTGCTCGGCAACGCGAATAACGGAACCGCGCGCGCGAACGGTGACTTCAACGATAGCGGGATTGGGATTCGAGGGGTTTTTCTCATAACGAAGAACAACATCAACCGTCATGGGTTCGATGTCGAACACCTTGCAGGCCTCGCCGATCTTCTCATCGACGTGAGCACGCAGAGCATCGGTAACTGTGGTTTTGCGCCCAGAAACCTTGATATCCATACGTGACTCCAATCTATCCGGGGATATGACTTCGTACTCTCGTTGTACCCACATTCATGCAAGCCTCAACCAGAAATATTCGCTCGTCCATTTGCGAGACATATCCAGCCAGACGCCGATTGCTCGTTTGGAATAACCCCCCGATGAACTAAAGCGCCCCGTCTCCCCCATCGGATTCAGGGGCAACCGAACCGAGAGACTCCCCTTCGGCCTGGGCAGCCCCCTCGAGCTCCCCGCCCTCTTCCTGGCCGCCGTCCTGGTCCTGGGTCTCTTCCTGCGCGCGCCGCTCCTCTTCTTGCTGCTTTCGCTCGGCGGAGGTGGTGATGCCGCCCAGCAACATGTCTGACAGATCGACTGGCAGGCGACCGAACCAGGAGCGGTAGACCGCATCGAGCGTGCCATCGGCCTGGAGCTCGTCCAGAACCTCGGAAATCTCGTCCTCGAGGTCATCGTTGCTGGAACGCAGCGCGATCCCAAACGACTCGGGTTCATCGAGGGCGCCGGCAAAGGAGATGCCCTCATACGCGCGCGCGAGATAGCCTCCGATAGCGGAATCGCAGGCGACGTAATCGACCTCTCCCGCATCGAGGGCCTCGAACAGCTCGTTTGCGTTGCTGAAAGTTTTCTGGTCGGCATTGATGCCGCATGCGTTCAAGATGTCCTGAGCGGCAGAAGAAGACTGCACGCCCACGGTCGCCCCGACTAGATCGGACGCATCGATGGGTGAATCGGTCTCGCCCTTGGCAAACAGGGCGGGAACATCCTGTAAAACGCTGCCGAGAACCGTCACCTTGTCGGCGCGGGCATCGCTCGCCGCGCCCATGTACAGGTCGGCGGCTCCCGAGGACGCCATATCCGAAAGGGTCTCGTCCGTAACGAATTCGACGCTCACGCCCAAGCGCTGGCCCACGGCATAAGAGACGTCCGCCAGGTACCCCGTCAGCCTACCGTCGGCATCATTCATGGCAAGGGGGGCGTTGGCATCGTCCAAGGCGACCGCCAGGACGCCCTTGGTCGCGATCGCAGGTGTGGTCACGCGCACGCGCACCTCTTTTGGAGGCATGTCCGCGCGACTTGGAGTAAAGAGCGTGCAACCGGGCAAACCGACCATGCAGCAACACGCCATCACAGCGGCGACGGCGCGCGCGGTACCGCGCGACGCCCTACGGGCGCTCGCCCCATACAAACCAACCTTGCCGTGCGACATTCCGCCAGCTCCTTTATGTCCGTCTTCGCGCTTGCCGAACTCGTCGCTTCATATCAAATCGATCAACCGAACGCGGTGCAGCGCAATACATATGCAAAGCGTCCTCCCAGCTGACCTGGTCTTTGACCCCACACTTGCGCACCGGGGCGTTCGCTCAACCGCCGCAACGGCATCACTACTAGCCCGCTCGCCCGCGAGGCACCTATTGCCCCATAAGAATAAAACGGACGGTACGGCTTACTTCTAGGACGCGCCATGATCGCCCCCGCGCGCACGCGGACGCTTACGTGGATCCCTTTGACCGCGTCTGTCATGGACTAAGGCGGCGCCTGCGGCATCCGCCCGCAACCACAGCCTGGGAGGAACGAGTGGCAATTATATCAGGTTCTTTGTAATTTGCGCAGGTAGCAGGGTTATAGATTCATCATTACGCCCATCTCGCACAGAAATGAGGGGAAAGGGGGCCCTTCTATGCTAGAGAACGCGGGCGGCTGACAGCCCATCGACGTGCGTCGCGCCCGCTTCCTTCAACACCGCGGCGACCGCCGTCATGGTCGCCCCGGTTGTGATGACGTCGTCTACCAGCAGCACCCGCGCGTCCCGAACGTGCTCCAAGACGATACCGGGAACCTCGTAAGCGCCGCGCGCCGTCACCAGGCGCCCCTCTCGACCCATCTTGCGTTGGTCGGAACTACCGTGCTTGATAAGGCAATCGAGCACGGGGATTCCCGCCATGTCGCCAAGGATGCGGGCGACGGCCTCCATGTGGTCGAACCCGCGGCGGCGATACGCGCTCTTGGTCGCCGGAACAAACGAAATGAAATCGGATCCGGCGAGAATACCGCCGTAGCGGTCGGGCGCCGCCTCCTGCGCATGGAGCGCCGCGTCAAGCAGGAGCTCTGCGATGACACTGGCAAGCCGTCGCTCGCCGCCGTCCTTATATGCTCGGATCACCCTGGGAAGGGGACCGCTGAACAGGGCGCAAGCAAGACAGCGGTCAAGAGGGGACGTCGTGCCCCGGCACTCCGTGCAAAGAACGTCGCCGTAGGGAGCGCCGCACAGCGTGCAGGATTGCACCGGATCGATAAGCACCAGCTCGCCTATGCACCTATCGCAAAGCAGCGTGCCGGGCCTTTCGCAACCGGCGCACCTTGTGGGCGACAGCGTTTCCAAAAGCACTTCGAGCACGGCATCCGCGGAACGCCCCGCGCTCGCAAGGGACGCGCGCAACCACTGGGTATCCATACAAGCAGACCTCCCCCGTACGCATGTGCGGGAGAGGTCGTTGCATGCTCATATACCCCAACGGTCAGGGGCTATTCCGTCGCGGAGGAGGAACCCTCGCTACCCGACGCGCCACCATCCTGCTTTGGTTTGCGGGAACGGCGGCGGCGACGGCGCTTCTGCGCGTGCTCGCCGGAAGCGGCATCTTGCCGCGCGCCGTCCTGCGGCGCGGGAGACTTCTTCTCCGCGGCGGCTCCGCCCCCGTCACCGGGACGCCTGCGCGTAACCTTGACCCTGCCAGTGGAGAGCTGCTCGGCAACGGAGGGTACGTCGGGCTTCTGTGCAGTATGCTTGCGGCGGCTCTTCGCGGGAGCGTCCTCGCCCCTGTCTGAAGAAGCCTTGCTCGCGCGCCTCTGCTCGTCGCGCGCCGCCGCTGCGCGGAACGCGTCGTCGCGCTCCTCACCGGACAGATGGCGGCGACGACGACGCGAAGGCTGGGACTGCTGGTCGGAAGCCTGAGAACGAGCCTGGTCGCGCTGCGCCTGCGCCGATGCGCGCTGCTGGCCCTGCTGCGCAGTCTGCTCGACGCCGTCCCCTGCGCTGCGGCGACGACGGCGACGCGGGGCCTGCCCTTCTGAAGCGGATTCCCCGCCCTTAGCCTGCTTTCCCTTGGAAGCCTTCGCGGCCTTGGGCTTGTCGGAAGCAGCGCCCCCGCCGAACTTGGCCGCTTCTTCCTCGCGCATGCGCCTACGACGAGGGGTGGGGCCGCTAGCGACGATGCGGTCGGCGCGATCGAGGCCATCGCCCACGTCGACGCCGTTCTCGCGATCGAGTTCCAGCAGCGCCAAAGCGATATCGGGCGATTCGATCTTCTCGAGCACGTCGCGGGTCACGCAGTCGGGTCGGCAGGTGGAGCAACCGGACTCCGCGGACTTCTTCTTGCAAGAATCCGAGCATGTCATATCCGCCAGGCTCACGCGGAAGACCTTGCCGCTCTCAAGGCGCAAGATCAACTCCTCGCGAGGGGTGTTGTATTCCTGGACGCGGGCCTTGCCCAACGGCGTGTCGATGATCGCCTTCTTCTTGGGAGCGCGGCTCTTGAAATCCTTATACGCCTCGAACTCATAGCGCAGGCAGCACATAAGTCGTCCGCAGACGCCGGAGATCTTGGACGAGTTGAGCGGCAGGTCCTGCTCCTTCGCCATACGGATCGAAACCGGCTCGAACTGCCCGCCAAAACGGGTGCAGCACAGTTCCTGTCCGCACGTCGCGTATCCTCCGATAAGGCGCGTCTCATCGCGAACGCCTATCTGGCGCATGTCGACGCGGATGTGGAAGAAAGCGGACAGGTCGCGGACCAGCTGACGAAAATCGACGCGGTCCTCTGCTGCGAAGTAAAATACGGCCTTCTCGCCGCCAAACAGGTACTCAACGCCCACGGGCTTCATATCGAGCTCGTTCTGCTCGACCAGGCGGCGGAAATCGTACATGGCGTCCTCGCCCATGCGCGCCAGGTCGTCGGCATGGTCGAGGTCCTCGTCCGACGCCACGCGCAGAACGGGCTTTAAGGGAGCGGCGAGCTCGGATGTGGGAACCTCGAAGGGGTCGGCGGTGACCAAGCCTATCTCGGTTCCGCGCTCGGTCGAGCAAATCGCGTGGTCGCCTGCCAGGATATCGAGCCCCTGCGGGTCGAACCATAGGTCGCGCGACGCGAACGCGAACTTAACGGGAACAACTACGGGCATGTGAGAGCCTTCCTGATATCGAAAAGCATGACCTCTATGGCCAGCTGGGGGGTTACGTTGCGGGCGATGCATCTCTCGGCAGAGGCGACGGCGTCCAAAGCAGCGGTCGCGCCGGATACGGTCGCGCCCGAGCACAAGCGGTCGATAACGTCGTCGACGTCCCCGTTCATAGCCGGGGTGGGAACGCCCTGCAACCGCATGAGCACGTCTCGCAGAAGCGAGCGAGCGCTCGCCAGCGCTTCCATGATACCCGAACGCTCACGGGCAGACAGCTCGCGCTTATTGCGGTCCTCAAGTTGCTTCATAGCTCCACGCGAGAGATAGTCGGCATTTTGCTCCAATATAGCCTGCTGGGTCGACTTCACTTCCGCGAGCGGCGCGTTGATGGCGACTACGAGGTCCTTGGCGGTTGTCAGCACGTCTGCCTCGTCGGCGTGGCGCAGCGAATCAATCGCCCTCACCATGTGGCGGCGCGCCTCCTGCCTTTCCGCGCTTTTGAGGAACTCGATGGCCCGTGCGGGGCTGCCGGCAACCGACACAGCCATGCGGCAGCGCTCCGGCGATGCACCCGTAGCGCGCTCGACAGCCTCCGCTGCGCGCACCGGCGACAGCGTACGAAACGGGACGCATTGGCAACGCGACACGATCGTGGGCAGAATCACCTCGGCGCTTGTGCCCAACAGGATGAACGTGACGCCCGCCGGCGGTTCCTCGAGTGTCTTGAGCAGCGCGTTCGCCGTGTTGGCGCGCAGCTGCTCCGCACGATCGATGATGTAGACCTTGCCGCGGGCCCGAATGGGCGCCAGCGCGACGTCCTCGAGCAGTTCGCGCGTCTGGCTGATCAGGTAGCCGGTCGCCGACTCCGGTGCCAGCAGGTGCACGTCGGGGTGCGTATGGCGCGCCACGCGCACGCACGCATCGCAGCTTCCGCAGGCAACCCCCTCCCCGGCCGCATCGCCGGAACGCGGAGCCTCGGAAGCGGCGTCTCCCGCCCCCGCGTGCTCGCACAGCAGGGCCTGGGCCAGCGCCCACGCCGCATCGAGTTTTCCCGAACCGGGCGCCCCCAAAAACAGATAGGCATGGCTCGCCCTGCCCGACGAGACCGCGCGCGCTATGAAGTCGCGGACGCGGGGCTGGGTGTCGAGACGGGCTAGCAGCGAATGGTCTGAAGTCGCAGTCATCTGGCGTCAACCTCCCCCGTCCTGCCCGAGCTCGCCGAATCCCCCAGGTTTTCAAGGGCGTAGTCTGCATCGTGCTCGTCAAGCTCGATTCCGATGCCGGCAAGCTGGGCGAGCGCCAAAGCGAACACGCACTCGATATCGCCCGATGCATCGACAAGCTTCACGCGGTCGGGCTCTCGCTTGGCTATCGCCCTGAAGCCACGCGCCACGCGCTGCTGAAACGCCTCGCCCTTGGCCTCCATGCGATCCTCTTCCAACCTCGCCGATCGGCGCCGCGCCACGGCGGGATCGAGGTCGAAGACAAGCGTCAGGTCAGGGTGGCACCCGTTAACGGCCAACTTGTTCGCCTGGGAGACCATTTCAATATCAAGCCCCGCGGCATACGCCTGGTACGCCGTGGTCGAGTCATAGAATCGGTCGCATACCACCAAAGCGCCCGCGGTCAAGGCGGGCTCGATGACCTGATGCACCAGCTGCGCGCGGGCCGCCTCGTACAGAAGCAGTTCGCACACGTCGCCCATTTCCCCGTTCTCCGGATCGAGCAGGAGCGCACGGATCTTCTCGGAAATGGCAGCGCCACCCGGCTCGCGAAGGTGCAGCACGTTGAAGCCGGCATGCTCGAGCGCGAGGACCAGCAGTCGCGCCTGCGTGGACTTTCCCACGCCGTCGACGCCTTCGAGCGAAATGAACGGCAGCCGCCCCCCATCCCCCGCCGCGGCGCTGGGACGCGGGTGGACGCTCGGGTTGTCTTGTATATGCGAAAGCGAGGACATGGGGCTCCAATCGATCTCGCCTGCTTGCAGTCATGCACCCATGATACGCGATGGGCGGCGGCTAGGAGCAAGCTATGGGCATTCTCATGGGTTACGCCAATTCCGCGCCGCCCGCGCCGCCCCGCAGAGTACCATTGCAGAGATTGTTTCTGTTCAGGGGGAATTAAGCAGGGGGAACTATGGCTGCATTCGACCTTATCGCATTCGATCTCGACGGAACCGTCTTTGGCATCCCGTTCAAGCAAGAGATCACCCAGCGCGTCTACCGCGCATTTCAAGCCGCGCATGACCGCGGCATCACCATCGCCGTCGCCACGGGTCGCCCCGTCGCCATGCTGGGCGATCAGCTTCGAAAAGCCCCATGGCTCGATTGGGGCATCACGGTCAACGGCGCCCAGATCGTCGATATGCAGGGCGATCAGCCCTCGCTGTGCCGACCCATCGATCGCCAGCTCGCGCTCAAGCTGATCCGGGAACTTGGAGACAACGTCTCTTGGAGCACGTTCATCGACGACACCCCCTATGTGGAGGAGAAAAAGGTCCTTCATATGGCAGAGATGGGACTGGGGGCATTCTCCGATCCCGACGTGGCGTCGGCTGCCGCCGATGCGAGCGATACGGACGGCGGCGAGGGCAAGAGCGTGATGGAGCGCTTTGGCTTCAACCCCATCGAGGCCTTTGCATCCCGCACCGATATGAACATCGTCCCCTCCATCTACAAGCTGGTAGAAGACCTGCCCAAAACCTCCAAGGTGCAAAAGTTCGGATGCGCCTTCGACTCCGCCGAGGACACCGACGCCGCCTTCTCCGAACTCACGCGCGTCCATAAGGACCTCGATATCGCCATCCTCAACGCCACGGAGCTCGAGATCACCGGGGTCAGCGTCAACAAGGGATCGGCGCTCGAGCTTCTATGCTGGAAACTCGGCATAGACCCTGCCCGTGCGGTCGCCTTCGGCGATTCCGGCAACGACATTTCCCTAACCGGCCGTTCCAACCACTTTGTCGCCATGGGCAATGCGGACGGATTCATCAAGGACCGCGCCGATGAGATCACCGCCACGGTTCAGGATGACGGCGTCGCCCTCTGGATCGAGAAGAACCTGCTGCAATAGCACGGAGGGATGCAGCGACTCCTCGTCCGCACGCGGATCTCCAAATGATACCTCGCAAAAAAGCCCGTCGGACCGTTTGGTTCCGGCGGGCTTTCTTCTTGCTGCAAATCGCTTTGCTGGCGCGGTTCGCGCTCGAATGCGGCTATTGGGCGGACGAGGTCTTTTTGGACGCCGTCTTCTTGGCAGCGGGCTTTTTCGCCGGCGCCTTCTTGGACGAGGAAGCCTTCTTCTTCGCCGGCGCCTTCTTCGCTGCAGCGCCCTTGACGCCGCGCGCGGGCTTTTCCTTCTTCTCCTTACCCGGGCAGTCCATGTTGACGCAGATGCGCCAGGGACCGCGAGCGGTCTCCACCACCACGACGGGCGCGCCGCAGTGCTCGCACACCTCACCGGTCGCCTCGAGCTTGCCGCGAGCGGGCAGCGGATAGGACACGCCGCACTCCTCGTAGTTGGAGCAGCGAATAAAGCGCTTGCCGCTCCTCTCGCTCTTATGCGCGATCAGGTCGCCGTGACGGCCCGCCTCGGCGCACACGGAGCACTCGCCCACCTTGAGATCGGGCTCGTAATTGGTGGGGCACTTGGGATTCACGCACTGCTCGTAGGCTTTTTGGCGGAACGGCTGGCACTTGATGCGCGGGGCCCCGCACTCGGTGCACACGGCCGCGTCGCCCTCGAGCGGGCTCACCTTGACGCCGCTGGGCACGGGATAGGTAACGTCGCAGTCGGGCCAGCCCATGCAGCCGATAAAGCTGCCCCGGGTCTTGGCGCTCTGCTTCATAACCAGGTCCTTGCCGCACTTGGGACATGCGCCCACGCGGGCGTCCGCCGTAACGGCGTCGGAAATCGCCTCGCCCAGATCGTCCTTATGCTCGATCAGGTTGTCGAGCATGCCCGCCAGCAGAGCGCGGGAGTGGTCGACCACGTGCGCCTGGGTATCCTGGCCCTCCGCCACATGCGTCATGTCCTCGTCCAGCTCCGCCGTCATTTCCGGCGTGGTAATACGCGGGGCGAACTGCGAGAGGGCGTCGACGATGGCCATGCCCAGCTGGCTGGGCTCGATGGGATCGTTCTTGAGGTAGCGAACCTGGTACAGGCGCTCGATGATGCTCGCGCGCGTGGACTTGGTACCCAAGCCGCGCTTCTCCATCTCCTGGACCAGCTTGCCCTGGCTGTAGCGTGCGGGAGGCTCGGTCTGCTTGGCCTCCAGGTTGACGTCGTGCACGTCCACCACATCGCCGGCGTCCAACGCGGGCAGCTGCTCGTCGCGCTTGAGGCCGTAAGGGTAGGCTTCGCGGAAGCCGGCATCCACCAGAACGTCGCCCGAGGCGCTAAAGGGCTCTCCGGCGATATCGATGGACACCTTGGTGTTCTCGATGGTCGCGGGACCCATAAGCGTCGCCAGGAAACGACGGGCGATGAGGTTGTAGAGCTTGAGCTGGCCGCCGTCGAGCGTGGTTGGATCGCCCTGACCCGTAGGATGGATGGGCGGATGGTCGGTGGTCTCCGTCTTGCCGCGCGTGGGCTTCATGGGTCCCGCGAGGACCTTCTTGCACACGGGCGCCAAAGCCGGCGAATTCTCCGCCAGGCCATTCACGATGCCCTCGAGGTCGAGCGAGCGCGGATAGACGGTGTTGTCGACACGCGGATAGGAGATGAGGCCGCTCATATAGAGGCTCTCGGCGATTCGCATGGTGCGAGCGGGGCTGATTCCCTCTGCGGCGGCCGCCGCCTGCAAGGAGGTGGTGTTGAACGGCACCGGAGGCTGCTGCTTGCGCGAGCGCTTGGCAACATCGGCAACGGTTCCGGTGGCGACGCCGTCCACATGGCCATAGGCGGTCTGAGCGGCGTCCCTGTCCGTGAAGCGAGCCGTGGCATGGCTGATCTTGAATTCCGCGCCCTTGGCCGCCGCCATACCGCGGATCTGCCAATAATCCTCCGGCACAAACGCCATGCGCTCGCGCTCGCGCTCCACCACCAGGGCAAGCGTGGGCGTCTGAACGCGACCGGCGGAACGGACGTTGCCAAAACCACCAAACTTGGCCAGCGTAAGGTAGCGGGTCAGCACCGCGCCCCAGATAAGGTCGATGTACTGACGGCTCTCGCCCGCATCAGCCAGATCCTGGTCAAGCTCCACCAAATTGTTGAAGGCCTCGGTTACCTCGCCCTTGATGAGCGCGGAGTAACGGGCGCGGCTCACGGGAACATCGGGCGCCACCTCGCGCACGCAAGACAGCGCATCGGAGCCGATGAGCTCGCCCTCACGGTCGAAGTCCGTCGCGATCACCACGGAATCGGCTTTTTTCGCCAGGTTCTTAAGTACGCGGATGATCTCCTTCTCCGCGGGATTCTTGATAATGGGCGCCCAGGTAAGGTAAGGCAGGCTCTCGACCTTCCATCCCTTGATGTTGATGCCGTTGGCAAGAAACGGCTTGCGCTTGGTGTCGTACGGCGGACGGGCAAGTCCGTCCGGCACCTCGGCGCTCAGCACCTCGCCGTCTTCGGTCAGCGAGTACCAGCCCTCCTTCTTATCGAAGAGGATCTCATCTGGAAAGTCCGGCGCCAGGATATGGCCGGCGAGGCCCATGGACACCCACTCCTCGCCCTCCACGTCAAAACGGTAGACGGGCGTGTTGTAGACCTTGTCGTTTTTGGGCTTGCCGGTAGCAAGAAGCTGCGCGATCTTTTGCGCGGCGATATTTTTCTCTGCAATGACGAGCTTCAACGGGGCTCCTTCGCTATACGTACATGTATGGTCAGCAGTATAGCGACTAAAGGCGAGTTCGCGAAACACGCATGATTTCCCATGAATACGGACGTCAAAACGGCATCTCGCCACAATCCTGGATGCATATGGAGACGCAGCATGTCACCACCTCAGCGCGAGGCCCCTTTACCATGCGGCTGCCTTTTGTATTTGCTCCCAGGCTAGCAGGTGCGCGCAACTCGATTCCAGCCTTGCCCCGCAGCCAATCCCGATCGTCAGGTGCAGCCTACTTCGCGGCCTCGACCTGCTCAGCAAGCCAGTCGCACCACTCGTCCATACCCTGACCGCGTGTTGCGCTCACGCTAAAGCGCGGCGCCTGCGGATTGAGGTTGTCGAGCGTGCGGTTGTACTCGTCCATATCGAAATCAAACGCGGGGGCAACGTCGACCTTGTTGAGCAGCAGCGCGCCCGCATGCTGGAAGATGCCGGGATACTTCAACGGCTTATCGTCTCCCTCCGGCACGGAGAGAATCATGATGGACAGGTTCTCCCCCAAATCAAAGTCCACGGGGCACACCAGGTTACCCACGTTCTCGATAAAGATTACGTCGATGTTGTCCAAGCCAACGCCCGCCTCAAACGCATCGACGGCCTGGTTGATCATGTTGCCCTCAAGATGGCACAGACCGCCCGTGTTGATCTGAATGGCGGGCATGCCCGCTTCCTTCATGGTGATGGCGTCGACATCGGAGGCGATGTCGCCCTCGATCACGGCGCAGCGGTAGCGGTCGCGCAGGCGCTCGTTGGTCGCCAGGATGGTCGATGTCTTGCCGGAGCCGGGGCTGGAAAGCACGTTCACCACAAAGATCCGATGCTCGGCAAAGTGCTCGCGCAGCTGGGACGCCAGGCGCTCGTTGCGCGACAGGATGGGGCTCTCGATACCGATGGTTTTCTCGGACATGGGTCCTTCTTTCTTACAGGTCTGTTTTTGGACGAGGAACGGCCGTCCGCGGTGCAAATCGATCGAGCAAGGCCGTGCATACGCGTTAGGCCGCTAATCGGTGTTTCCGGCAACCTCGCTGGCGGTAGAAGCGCCGTCTGCTGGATCAGCGCCACCCTTGGCAGAATCATCCTCATCCGGGGTCTCTATCTCAAGCGATACGATGTCGAGCTCGCGGCCGCGCAGCAACATGGTCTGCCCACTGCCGCACTTAGGGCACCGACAATGGAAGCGGTCGTGGTCGAATTCCTCGCCGCATTGCACGCAGGCGCTGCGAGGATGCACCCTCTCGACGATCATCTCGCTCTCAAGGGTAAGGGGGTCCTCCTCGCGCAGGGCCTCCCAGGCAAAATCCATAGCTTCCGGAACGGTCTCGCACATGTCGCCGATTCGCACGGTAACGGAAACGACGCGCGAAGCTCCCGCCTCACGCGCCGTCTTGCAAGCCACATCTAGAATTCCGGAAACAATTCCGAGTTCATGCATGCGCCCCTGCTACTCCTCTTCGTCCTCGTCGTCATCAAACAGGCTCAAGCGTCCCTCTTTAAGGCCGGCCTTGCCCTCTCGCTTGACGATAACGATACGGGTCACGGCGAGCGCTATCTCGTACAGCGCAAGCATCGCCGCGTACATATACGCCATGGTAACGGGCGAGGCGTCGGGCGTAACGCAGCCGGCGACAACCAGCAGCACAACGTAAACGTAGCGCCACGCCTCACGGAACTTGACATACGGGACGATGTGGAACACCGCGAGGTAGAAGACGATGAGGGGCAGCTCGAACGCGACGCCGAAGCCGATCATGAGGAGGAGCTCGATATTGATGTAGTCCTCCAGCATGGGCATAGCCGTGCCGATCGCCTCGGACTCACCGATGAGGAAGCCAAAAGCAGGGTTGATGATCACGAAGTAGCAGAAGATCACGCCCAGGAAGAACAGCGCGGTGGCGCTCACGATGGTGGGAACCACCCAGCGGCGCTCGTTGGGCTTGAGCGCGGGCAGGAAGAACGCGAGGATCTGCCAGATGATCATGGGCGTGCACATCACCAACGCGAGCTTGAACGCGATGGAGAATCGCAGGCTGAAGCCGCCCAGCGCCGTCATGACGTAGAACTCATCCGCGAACTCGCGGATGGGATCCTGCAGGATATCGATCACGGTAGGCGTGGCGAAGTACAGGACAAGCGAAGCGGAAAGAACGGAGACAACCACGATGGTCAGGCGGCGGCGCAGCTCGCCCAAATGATCGAACAAAGGCATTCGCGCGGGTCCGATGGGCATTACTGCTCACCCCCTTCTGCAGAGGCGTCGGCGGACGCAGGATCGGCGGAATCGCTCGCGGGCACGTCGGCAGCGGCCTTGCGCTTGCGGGGACGGCGGGCGTAGAGATCCTCGGTGGTGCGGACCGCGGGCTCCTCCTCAGCGGGTTCAGGCTGCTCGGCGGCAGGCTGGTCCACCGGAGCGCTCGCGGGTTCATCGCTCAAAGCGCCGTCCTCTGCGAGAACGTCGGCGTCATCGGAGGCATTCGCTTGGGCAGCTGCCTCCTTCTCGGCCTTCTCGGCGGCAAGGCGCGC
The DNA here is from genome assembly GCA_048207125.1 of Collinsella sp. GTDB lineage: Bacteria > Actinomycetota > Coriobacteriia > Coriobacteriales > Coriobacteriaceae > Collinsella. Next base: position 14,184 of record DBEWRE010000056.1, on the reverse strand, counting down.
ACGACGCTCGGCGAACGTTTCCTTGCGGCGCGGCGTGGGCTCGCCCACGGAATCAAGGTCGCTATCGTCCGCAGCCGCAGAAGCGCTGGACGAGGACCCGCTCTTCTTGGGCTTGACCGGAGCAGCGGCGGCTGCGGTCATGGGGTCGATGACCTCGGACTGAACTACGGAGGTCATCTTCTCCTGCGTCTCGCGGAACTGGCGAAGGGCACGTCCGAGCGTGCGGCCAATCTGCGGGAGCTTATCGGGTCCAAACAGCAGGAAACCAAAGATCACAATGATCATCAGCTCCGTGGAACTGATTCCAAACACGGCGCCTCCAAGAATTCTCGGTACACCAAGACCCGTCGCAGGGCGCCGGGCCTCGAAAATAGACAACTTTCTTAGTATAACCAACGCTTACGATTACAAGCATGGACTTACGCAAGCTTTACGCTGCGCGAAGGCAAACCTTACGCGGAGGTGATGCCGATCTCCTTGTCCAAGCCAAGCAGCTGCGCCACACGCAAGACGCCGGGCTGGGCGTTGACGGCGACAAAGCGCTTGCCGTGCTCCTCCGCATGGTGGGCCGCGCCGACCAGCACGCCGATGCCGGTGGAGTCGATGTAGGAGACCTCAGCGAAATCGAGCTTGACCTCCTCGGTGGGCTGCTCGAGGGCAAGGTCGATGGCGTCGCGCAGCTTGGACGCGTTAGAGATGTCGACCTCGCCGGTCACGGAGATAAGATAGCACTCGGGGGTGGGATTGGTGGTGATTACCAGCTCCATGTTGATGCTCCTTGCACTCGAAGTGTTCGAAAGATACCGGGTACCAAAGCCGCGCTATGAAGCGTCGCTCTGGGTGGATTCAAGGTTGGCCAGGCGCTGCTGGGCATACGTCTTGACCTGGTAGGTGTCCTCGGGGTCAGCCTCAATCGCCTTGGTGTAGGCGTCCTTGGCGTCATCGATGCGGCCCTCGTTCTCATAAAACATACCAAGGTTGGCCCAGGCGGGTCCAAACGTGGAATCGGCGGCCACAAACTCCTCAAGTGCCGCAATCGCAGCGGTGTGGTCGCCCGAATAGAAGACGCAGATCGCGCGGTCGACCTCAGCTGACTTTGAGCCGGGGTTGCGCTCGATATACGTGTCATAGTAACCGATGGCCTGCTTAAAGAGATCGATGGCGTGCTGCCGGTCCTCGTCGTCCTGCGCGTGGCTCAAAGCAGCGGTGCCCCAGTCAAAATAGCCGTTGGCGAGATTCAGCAACGTCGAAGGGTCGGCGGGGTTGGCATCGTACTTGGCTTTGAGCTGCTTGGCCGCAGTGCCGTACGTGGCGTCGACATCGTCCATAGTATGCCCGTCATCAGAGGCCGCCTGGCCATCTGAAGACGCCTGACCTTGCATCTGCCCGCTCTGTTGCGAAGTCTGGTCCGCCGCGGAACCCTTAGGAGCCAGCGCGCCGGAAAACACCACGATTGCAAGCACAACAACCGCCGCCAGTAACAAGATAACAATGACGGCGCGCGTGCGCTTGGTCTGCTCTGCGTTGAATGCCATGGCGTCCTACTCCTGGCTTGCGCCGGCATCGACGGACGAGGAATCCGCGGACGAGGAGCCGGACCCCACCACGGTGGCGTTGCCGTCCTGATCGACGGACAGCTGCGGGTGGCCCTCGGGCAGTTGCGCGGAATCGAGCTCGTCGTCGGACTGCCCTTGCTGCTGCACCATCTGCTCGCTGGAATTACCAAGCTCGGCCAAGGTCACGGACGTGCCGACCATGTAGCCGATCACCACTCCCAAGATGAGCGCGATGGCGGCGATCGCCAGCACCATCCAGAAGGGCGGAGCGTCATTGCGACGGGTGGCATTACCAGAAGCGGGCTTTTGGTCCGCCGCTTCATCGGAATCGCTTGCGTTAGATACGGCCGCAGCCTCCTGCTCGACCATATCCGTATCAGACGAAGCCGCAACGGCGTCGGCTTCCATCAACTCTTGCTCGTCATCGAAGAAATCATCGGTCATGCTATAAGTCCAGTCAGATATCTCGGGTACGTACCTGGATTATTGTAGCCGCCCCGCGGCGCGCGCCCTATGACGGCATGCGATTTGCAGCAGTTCTGCACGGCATGGTTACAGCGTTCTCAAGCATCGCAAACATTTCTGCCGCGCATAAGAGCTGACCATATTTTATTCAGCTTGACGAAAACACAGAAAACGGCCGCGGCGTCGCCCGATAAGCGACGTCGCGGCAATAAGAAAAGCCACGCTACTTTACCGCGGTATAGACCGCGACGATGCCGCCGGTGCAGTTCTCATACTCCACCTGCGAGAACCCCGCGTCGCAAAGCTCTTGGACGATGACGCTCTGGGCTGGAAATGCCTTGATGGAATCGCGCAGGTAGTCGAAACCCGAGCGATCGCCCGTCACCATCCCGCCAATAAACGGGATCATATGGGTGAGGTAGAAGCGATACAGCGCGCGCCACACCGCGTTGGGCGGCGTGCCAAACTCCAGCACCACGTAGCGCCCGCCGGAAACCAGCACGCGCGCGGCCTCGCGCATCGCTAAACGGCGATCGGAAAAATTGCGCAGGCCATAGGCACACGTGACCACCGTGAACTCCTCGTCCCCATACGGGAGATTGTGGGCATCCACCACGTTGAGGTCGCATGGCACGCCAAGATTGGCGCCAGCCGTTATGCGCTCGGCTGCGACCTCGAGCATCTCGGGCGTGAAGTCCGTAAGCTCGATGGAAGCCGGCGGGCACGCTTCGCATAAGGCGAAGGAGACATCGCCCGTTCCGCCCGCCACATCCAAAACGCGATCGTTATCCGTACAGGAAGCAGCACGGGCAACGCGGCGAAGCCAGCTTCGATAGATACCGAAGCTGGACAGCGCGTTGAACAAATCGTATCTACGGGCGATCTCAGAGAAAATGCCCTTTACTCGCTCTGCGTGGGCGTCAGCCATCTACGCGCGCTCCTCCGCTGCAAGCTCCGCCGCGACCAGCTTGACGGCGAGCACCAGCACATCGAGAGCCGCCTCGAGCTCTTCCACGCTGGGATAGCTGGGAGCGATGCGAATGTTGGTGTCGCGCGGATCCTCACCGGGCCACGTGGCTCCGGCGGGGGTGAGCTTGACGCCCATCTGGGCGCACAGGGCAGCGACGCGCTTGGCAGAGCCATCGGGGCCATCGAAGGAGACGAAGTAGCCGCCGCGAGGATGGGTCCACGTAGCGCAGCCGGTGCCCCCAAGGCCCTCGGCGAGCTTGCGCTCGACAGCCTCGAAACGCGGGCGCATGAACTCCGCATGCTTCTTCATGTGGGTGCGGACAGCATCCAGATTGGGCAGGAAGCGCACATGGCGCAGCTGGTTCATCTTATCGGCGCTGATAAGGCCCATCTTGAGAAACGCGGAGACCTCGGCGATGACCGCAGGGGAGGCACCGACGAAAGCGACGCCGGAGCCAGGGAAGGTGATCTTGGAAGTGGAGACAAAGGCGACCACGCGGTCCTCGTTCTCGGTGCCGCGGGTGTAGTCGAAAATGTTGGCGAGGTCGTCGGTCTCGTCATAGAGGTCGTGCACGCAATAGGCGTTATCCCAGAAGATGCGGAAATCCGGAGCGGCGGTCTTCATAGTCGCCAGACGACGGACGGTCTTCTCGGAGTAGGTCTCGCCCGTGGGGTTGGAGTACTTGGGAACGCACCACATACCCTTGATGCTGGCGTCGCTTGCAACCATGGCCTCGACCACGTCCATATCCGGGCCCTCACCGGTCATGGGCACGGGCACGTTCTCGATGCCAAGGTCGGCTGTGATGCCGAAGTGGCGGTCGTAGCCAGGGGCCGGGCACAGGAACTTGACGGTCTCGCCGTTGTGCTTGGCCGAATAGTCCGCCCAGGGCTCGCTGCCCAGGCTGCCGCAACGCCAGAACTGACCGCAGATATCATGCTCGAGCAGCAGGCTGGAAGAACCCAGCACCAAGGTCTGCTCGGCAGGCACGCCCAGCATCTCGCTAGCGAGCGCACGAGCAGAGGGGATTCCCTCGAAGAAGCCGTAGTTGGAGCAGTCCACGTTGCCATCGTGCAGATCCGCATCCGAACTCAAGATGTCGAGCATGGGACGAGAAATGTCCACCTGCTGGGGCGACGGCTTGCCGCGCGCCATATCCAGGGCGAGGCCGCGGGCCTTGACCTCTTCGACCTGGGCACGCAGGGCCTCGATGGCCTGAGCCAGGGCGTCCGCATCCATCTGCTGATACATCGTCTGCATGATGAGCCTTTCGACAGAGCGCGGGGCGGGTATGCGCACTGCACCCGCCCCGGCGCCAATACATAACATCTTGTCGCAGTATACCCGCCCCACGCGCCAACGTCATCGCCGACACGCGCGCGTAACGTCTTCAACACGAACGCAAGGCCCTGGAGAAAGCACCGGGGTCAATCCCTACACCGATTGCAGCAGGCGCTCCCTTACCGACCGCACCTGCACGATGGCGTTCTCGATCTCGCCCTTGAGGTCGTTGATGCGAGCATGGACCATGAGGTCGCTAAAGGGGTCGTCGAAGAAGAAATCCGCGAACGTAAGGAAGTCGCCCAGCTCGACGCGAAGCGCGGAGCCCTGATCAACGTCCTGAACCTCTTGGACAAACACGCGCAGCGCATCTCGGGCGGCATCGAGCTCGGTATTGACCTTGTCGATTTTCCCGTGCTTGACCAAGGCGGCGAACAGGTCTCCGCCCAAGATGTCGAAAAGACTCCATCTGCCAGCGGACCTCAACGTGTCGTAGGCGCTTTCAAGATGGCCCAGCGCTGCGTTTGCGGCGGCGACTGCCTCGTCGCGCTGCTCTTGAGGTGTTTTCATGGCACTCCCCTATTCGACCGTTCCGTACATGCCGCCCCAGCCGTGGGCCGCAAGCGCCGAGTTGAGCTGGTCGCACAGGCGCTGGCGCTCATACACCCCCGGGGGAAGCAGGTTGATAATCTCCATAAGGTCGGAAGACAGATCCAGAATCTCGCCCTGCACCACCATGTCCAGACGGTCGACCGTCTGGCGTCCCGCGTACAGGCCATCTACCAAACGTTGCAGCTCGCCGAATTCCTCGGCCTGAAACGACCCGATATCCATACGCGTTCCCTTCTATAGCGATAGCCGCCATCGTGCACGGCAATACCCGGCTGAATGCGCGATCACGCCAAGGTCCCTCCATGCGGAAGACAGCGATCGCGTTCGCAGCATAATCTACCATGCAGACGCAAGCGCCGCCGCCTCGGTGTCGTCCACCAAGAAAACGGTCGTTCCTCGTCCAAAAAAACGGTCCGGAAACCATCGAGGAAACCGGACCGTTCTCATTCAACGCCATGCATATGGGCAGACCGACGAGTCCCCGCCCATATCGCCCGCGCGATCAAACCCTATTCTGCAGTCTCAACATGCACCTGCTGGGGCTTGGGGGCATCCTTTGAGGTAGGCTGCGGGGCACGGGGCTTTGGACGAGTGACCCTGCTCATCACGAGCATGCCCAGCACGGCAGCGGTCACCGACCCGCACAGGATGGCGGCCTTGGCAGCCAGCAGCTCGAAGGGCTCCGCGGGAAACGCCAGCCCGGAGATGAGGATGGACATGGTGAAGCCGATGCCGCCCAACACGCCCACACCGGCGATGTGCCCCCAGTTGACGCGACGCGGCAGCTCGGCGATGCCGGTCTTCACCAGAATGAACGTTACGCCCACGATGCCGATGGGCTTGCCCAGCAGCATGCCAAAGTAGGTTCCAAGCGCCACGGGGTCGGTCGCCAGTGCGAACAGGTCCACCCCCACCAAGCGCACCTGGGCGTTCACGAAAGCGAATATGGGCAAGATCAAGAAGTTGACCGGCGTGGAGATGGCGCGCTCCAAGCGAACCAGCGGAGGCGACACGCGGTGCATGATACGCTCGACGCCCACCGCCGCACGGGTAAAGTCGTGCTGTCCGAGCACGTGCGCGTCATCATCATACTTATCCGCCAGATCCGGCAGGCTCTTCTGGAGCCAGTTGGAAAGGTTGCTTAGCTGCACGCCCGAACGCGCGGGCACGGCGAAGGCAACGATAACGCCCGCGAGAGTCGCGTGGATACCGGACTTGAACAGGCAGAACCACAGCACGAGGCCGAGCACCATATAGGGGGCAAGGCGGAAATACTGTCGTATGTTCAGCAGAACCAGAAGCACCGTCACCAACACGGCCATGGCGAGCCAGAAAAGATCCGGCGTATGCCCATAGAAAATAGCGATCGCCAAGATAGAGATCAGGTCGTCCGCGATCGCGAGCGTGGTGAAGAACACGCGCACGCCAGCGGGAACCCGGTTGCCCAACAGCGAAAGCACGCCCAACGCGAACGCGATGTCGGTCGCCATGGGAATCGCCCAGCCCTGGGTCATGCCGCCCTTGTTGAGAAACGAGTAGATGCACGCGGGCACCACTACTCCGCCGACGGCCGCGAGCATTGGCAGCAGCGCTTGACGGGGCTTTTTGAGCTCGCCCACCGTCATCTCGTATTTGAGCTCGATACCCACCAAGAGGAAGAAGATCGCCATGAGAAAGTCGTTCACGAACAACTCAACGGACATGGAAGCCGAGAAATGACCGATGCCTATACCTATGGGCTCGGACAAGAACTTATGGATGGGCTCGTAGGCGTCCGTGTTAGCGCAGATCACCGCCGCGATCGCAGCGATAACCATGACGGCGGCTGAAACGGTGCCGTTTTCCGTGATGACCTCGTATGCGTAGCGTCGCTTGATGCGCTTGCGCTGAGTCTCGTTGAACAGGTGCTGGCTTGCTGCCATGGCGGCTCCCTTCTTGTTGGACGCTATCCCGCGTCGCCCCGTGCGCTTTGGGATAAAAAACAAAAAGCCCCGCATCGCGCGAGGCATTGGCGTCAATCGCTTGACGAATCTATGGTACCCATCCCAGCCATGGGCGAGCCGCGCCCTCAAAAGCGACTACAGAGCGATTACAAAATTCGCTCCACAGATAACGCGTTATTGACGATTATCTTCTAGAAGAGGCGACGGACAACGACACGCACTCGCCATAGCGCCTACGCCAAATGTAAAACCCCGGATACCCAAAAGGACCGCGCAGCGGTCTCAAGGGCATCCGGGGCGCAACCGTTTTATATCAAGCGGGCGCTACTCGGCGGCAGCCAGAATGGGAGCGGCGACCTGCTTCTTGCGGGAGAGCACGCCGGGCATCCACACGCCGTCGGCCTCGTCGGCGATGCCGAGGCCCTTCTGGGCGACGGCGGTATCGCCCTCGAGCAGCACCTGGGAGCCCTCCTCCATGATGTCGGTGAGGCAGAGCACGATGCCGTCGGCGCCCTTCTCGGCCTGATAGGCGCGCATGGCCTCGCGAATCTCGGGGATCATGCCAAGGGCGCGGGTCTTGTCGACGGTCTCGTACTGGCCGATGAGCAGGCTCTTGCCGGCAACCTCGAACATCTTGATATCGTTGCCGACCATCTGTTCGGCGGTGAAGGAGCCGGACGGACGGGTGAGGAAGACCTCCATGCCAAACTTGACCGGGTCGACGCCGATCTGGTCGCCCAGCTTCTTGGCGATGGCGGCATCGATAGCGGTGGCGGTGGGGCTCTTGAGCATGAGGGTATCGGTCATCATAGCGGAGAGCAGGAGCTTGGCCTGAACGTCCGTGGGCTCGACGCCCAGAACTTCGAACAGCTTGGCGACGATGGAACAAGAGGAACCCCAGGGCAGCGCGACGATGTGCAGCGGGGCGGCAGTGGTGAAGTTGCCGAAGCGATGATGGTCGACAACACCGGCGATCACGGCGTTCTCGAGGCCGGCGACGGACTGGCCGGGCTCGTTGTGGTCGCACAGGACGACCAGCTGGGGCTCTTCGCCCTCGGCGGCGGGCTCGATGGCGTCGATCAGCATGGGGGCGGCGACGCCGTTGTCCTCAAGTAGCTTGGCAGACTCGGCGGGCAGCGGCCCCAGGCAGCAAGCCTGGTAGGTGTTGCCATCGAACTCAACCTGGTTCAGCAGCTGGGACAGCACGACGGACGACATGATGGCGTCGTTATCGGGGTTCTGGTGACCAAAAACTAGAACGTTGCTCATTGGTTCCCTCCGTTAAACAGATGGTACTCGGATACTCACTATCCTAGCACGTTACGCCAACCCGCCCTGTCGCATCGTCCCATCTAAATGTCAGTGACCTTTTATCTTTGGTGCCAATCCGTCCGGACGAGCCGCACGCAATCGGTATCCTTTTGTATGCTGCAACATTAAGGGGGACTACATGCTTGTCGACTACCACGTCCATACCGAGTTTTCCGACGACTCCGTCTATCCGCTCGACGCGGTCTGCCGCGATGCCATAGAGCGCGGCTTTGATGAGATCTGCATTACCGACCACGTCGATTACGGCATCAAGCCGGATGTGGACGAGTTCCGCCGCGACCCATCGCTGGCGCCCGTGGTCGACGGCATTCCAACCACCAATGTAGACTACGACCGCTACGTCCCCGCCATCATGCACGCGCGCAAGCGCTATGCCGACCAGCTCGACGTGCGCTGCGGCCTAGAATTTGGCGTGCAATCGCACACGCAGGACCGCTACAACACCCTGTTCGACCGCCTCTCGGGCTCACTCGACTTTGTCATCCTGTCCATCCACCAGGTAGGCGATAAGGAGTTCTGGACGGGGGAGTTCCAGCAGGGGCGCACGCAGGACGAATACAACACCGCCTACTACCAAGAGATGCTGAGCGTAGTAGATACGTTTGACAACTGGAGCGTGCTGGGGCATCTCGACCTTATCAAGCGCTATGACCCCGCGGGAATCTGGCCGTATGAGAAAAGCGAGGAGCTGGTCCGCGAAATCCTCGTCCGAGCCATCGAGAAGGGAAAGGGCATCGAGGTGAACACGTCCTCGTTCCGCTACGGCTTGCCGGACCTGCAGCCCTGCACCCAGATTCTTAAACTCTATCGCGAGCTGGGCGGTCGCGTGCTCACCTTTGGCAGCGACTCGCACAAGCCCGAGCATCTTGGCGCCCATATTCCCGAGGTTCGGGAGCGCCTGCGCGAGCTCGGCTATACCGAGTTCTGCACATTCCGCCATATGGAGCCCGTGTTCCACGCGCTCTAGCACATACGCGATCCGGGCCACCCGCGCGTCATCGGCGAACAAGGCCTTCTTCTCATTCCCTAACCCTAGGACAGGTACCTTATGGCTTCCCTTCTCATCCCCATCATCTACCTTACCTTTATCTCGCTGGGCCTTCCCGACTCGCTTCTGGGCACGGCATGGCCGGTCATGCATCTCGACCTGGACGCACCCGTCGCAGCCCAAAGCGCGATCTCGATCATCATCTCGTGCTGCACCATCGTGTCCTCGCTCATGACATCACGGCTGGTGCGCAAGCTCGGCACGGGCAGGCTGTGCGCTCTCTCCGTTTGCCTTACCGCCATCGCCATCCTGGCCTTTGCGTTCACGGGCTCCTTTTGGCAGCTTTGCCTGATCTCCATCCCCTACGGCTTGGGAGCGGGCGCCATCGATGCCGCGCTCAATAACTACGTCGCGCTCAACTACGGCGCCAAGCACATGAGCTGGTTGCATTGCTGCTGGGGCGTTGGCGCCAGCGTGGGCCCCATCGTGATGGGCTGGGCGCTGGCGGGAACGCTGAGCTGGCACGGCGGCTACCTTGCCATCGGCGCGGTCCAAGCCCTTATCACCCTTGTCCTGTTCTTTTCCCTCCCTTTGTGGAAGCGCGGTATGGACGAAAACGTAGCAGATGCAAGCAATGGAGAGACGCAGGGTCCCAGCGAAGCTTCCGCTAAACAGGAGAAACCCCTTACCAATCGTCAGCTTCTTGCGCTCCCGGGCGCGGCTGCTTCCATAGGCTCCTTTGGGCTCTATTGCGCGCTTGAGGGCGCAACCGGCCTTTGGAGCGCAACCTACCTGGTCATGGCGCGCGGCGTCGATACGGCAACCGCGGCGTCCATGGTCTCGCTGTTTTACATTGGCATTACCGTGGGGCGCCTGCTTTCCGGATTCGCCGCGCAATGGATGAGCAGCGAGCAGCAGATACGCTTAGGCCAGCTTCTTATTGGCGGCGGCCTCGCCGCCCTCATTGTCTTTGACGCCGTCCCCGTCCTGTGGGCAAGCCTTGCCGTCATCGGCCTTGGCTGCGCGCCCATCTACCCCAGCATCGTCGCGCTGACGCCGGGGCGCTTTGGCGAGCGTGCATCGCAAGGCCTGGTCAGCCTGCAGATGGCGTGCGCATATACGGGCGCTATGGTTGTACCGCCCCTTTTTGGCATGGTTGCGGGATCGAGCCATCCGGAGCTCATCCCGTTTATGATCGCCGGCCTGCTTGCTGCTGACGTTGTATTGGCAGAGGTCGCCGTTCGCCGATGCGCGGAATCTGGCCGCCAAACCACCGACAAGCGCGAAAACCAGTCATAAGATTCGCCGGATCGTATACCCGCGCCCGCATGCGCGCCAGGTTTATGGGAGCCCTTAGCGGGCCAGATAGCCTTCCACCACGTCCGCAACCGTCGCCGCGTCATTGATATCTGCAACTGGCAGGTTGATATGGATGTGGTTTGCCAGGGTATCGTTGCAGGCGATGGCAAGCGTTGCATCGTCCACCAAATCCAGCGAGCTCGAACCGCGCAGACGGTCTACACCGGAACGCGCCACTACCACGTTGGGCAGGCCGGCGGTCTTGTATCCCTCTACGATGACCACATCCACATCCGTGTAGCGCGCCAGCAGGGCATCAAGCGGAAACTCCTGGTCCGTATCCGCGTACTCCGCGTACCGATTGGCGCAGATGAGGCCCACATGGCGGCTGCCTGCCTCCGCGTGACGCCAGGAATCCTTGCCCGGCACGTCGATGTCAAAACGGTGGTGTCCATGGTGCTTGATAGAGCCCACGCGCAGGCCGCGCACCGTCAACTCGGCGATAACCTTCTCTACCAGCGTGGTCTTTCCAGAATTCTGGTAACCGATGAATGCAACTGCAGGGGCGGGAGCGGCGGGGGCAGCTTCACTCGAGTCAGAAGCGGCAGCGGATGTGCCATCCTCGTTCTCAGCCGACGCAGCCCCGGCGCCCTCGCGCTCCCACACGCCGGAGCGGCCGCCCTCTTTAAGCAGCAAGCGCACGTCGACGATCTCCATGCCACGATCGACCGCCTTGCACATGTCGTAGATGGTGAGACAGGCCGTGCTCGCCGCGGTCAGAGCCTCCATCTCGATACCGGTCACGCCCGTAACCCCGCAGGTTGCCAGCACGTGAAAGCCAACGCGACCGTCCTCGCGCGCACCCTCACCCGCAGCGGGGATGGGCTCTATCTCCACCTTGCTCTTGGTGATGTTCAGCGGATGGCACATGGGAATGAGGTCGCTGGTGCGCTTGGACGCCATGATTCCGGCCACGCGCGCGCAGGCGAGCACGTCGCCCTTCTTGGCGCGGTCCTCGAGCACCATGGCCTGAGTCTCCGGATGCATGAGGATGCTGCCCTCCGCCACGGCAATGCGGCGCGTCACGGCCTTATCGCCCACATCGACCATGCGGACGTCACCGGACTCGTCAACGTGCGTCAGCTCGTCGCGATATGCATCGCGGGGATTGTTCTGAGTCATGTGAGTTCTCCCTAGAACCCGGGCGGGCGCCCGTCTTGATGTGCATCCATTCTACCCAGCACGCCACTGTGCAACTGCCGCGCAGGACGCGTCTTCTCAGCCGCCGATCTGCGACATGAAGCGCTCCGTACCTTCGATCACCTCATGCTCCTGGGGCTTATGCGCAACGGCGTCGCGGAAGATCTCGACGACGCGCGCGTCATCGCCCGAACGCAAAGCCTCCCGCACGCGATACTCCGCATCGGAAAACAGGCATGGACGAATAGCACCGTCCGCGGTGAGCCTCATGCGGTTGCAGCTGCTGCAAAAATGGTTCGACATGGCGGAGATGAAGCCAACCGTGCCTGCAGCACCCGGAAAACGCCAATAGCGAGCTGGTCCCGCACCGTCGGGCAGATGCAGGTTGTCCACCGGCTCGAGTCCGCCCACCCCCGCCGCTTCAGCTGCAGCGTCCATAATCTGCCGCAGCTCGCTGGAGGGCACGGTGTCGCTGGCGTCCCATTGCTCCGGACGGAGCTCGCCATCTGGGCTCTCCCCGGCATCGGCCGCGCAAAACCCGCGGTCCTCATCGCTGCCGATGGGCATGTACTCGATAAAGCGCACGTGTACGGGACGATCGATCGAAAGCCTCGCCATGCCAAACACGTCTTGCTTGAGCCTGCGAACCACCACGCAGTTCACCTTTACGGGATCAAACCCGTACTCCAGCGCCGCGTCGATACCCGCAAGCGTCTGGTCTAGATGACCCAAGCGGGTGATCTTGGCAAACTGGATGGGGTCCAAGGTGTCGAGCGAAATGTTGACGCGATCGAGTCCAGCCTCTTTGAGCTGCGGTGCCAAACGCGGCAGCAAAACGCCGTTGGTTGTAAGCGAAATGTCCTCTATCTGCGGAATCGCACGGATTTCTTCAATGAGCGGAATGATGCGATGGCTTACCAGCGGCTCGCCACCAGTTAACCGCACGCGCGTGATGCCCTCGCCCGCGGCCAAGCGCACAAAGTGGGCTATCTCTTCAGCGCTGAGCAACTCGCCGTGAGCGCGCGGGGGCACGCCATCGGCGGGCATGCAGTACACGCAGCGAAAGTTGCATTTATCCGTAACGGCGATGCGCAGGTAGCTTATCTTTCTATCAAAGCCATCTTGAAGTGCGCGTTTTACCACGTGAGGCCCCCGTTCGCTGCGACCCAAACCATTATTCTCCGTCTGGAATCATAACCCATGTTTGAGTTGCGGCGTCAACCAGAAGATGGACCGACGGCGCTGCGATCGCGTTGCACCCATCTGAAACGCACTGATGGAAACTCACTCCGTATAGAACTCGTCCAGATACTCACGTAAAAGGGGAATATCGAAATCCAAGCGCCCGCCGGGACGCTCGCCAATAACGCCTTGCTTGAGCAGCCGTCGTTTGTAGGTTGATGCGTACCCGTTTGTCACGCCCATGCGAGCAGCTATGTCGACAAGCCGACTACCGTTGGAATCATCCAACATCGCCAATGCAAATGCCAGGTCTTTTTCTGACATCTCGCGCACCGTTGCCTCGAGAACACCACGCCTAAAATCCTCACGCGCTTCAGCGATGCCACGCCGTGCATCCTCAGCCGTAATCGCCTGCGACGTCCACGCCTCTTCCCACATAAAGTAGCCGACAAGCTGCAACATATACGCAAACCCACCAATAGAAGCTGCAGCAAGTTCAAGGGCCTCGGGCTCAATCGTTTTGCCGACCGCTTCGATAGTGCGACGCAGCGCGAGTTTTACCTCGCCATCTTCGATACGCCCAATATATTGCTGGCGCGCACGGCGCAAAAACGTTACGCGCTCGTCGGCAATAAGATCCGTAACATCAGAAAGCAGCCCTGCCATAACCAAGGCAACGCTATGCCCCTCTCGAATAAGCAGCTGGTATGTTGAAACCAGCAACACTACTTCCTCCACCGTGGCACGCACCTCGTCCACCGTGATAAGAAGGCCGCTGCCCCGCTCCTCTATTTGATCAAGCAATGCCTCGATCCTGGAACGCCAATTTGCCGTCCCGGAATCTTCAAACACCCATTCCAGATTGAGAATTTGGCCAACACCGATTGCAAATAGCTTGCGCGTTGGAACGGGATCGATAAGATGAGCCGCCGCTTTACCGGCTTGTTGAATAATGTCCTCGAGCATGCCCGATGCGGCGGCAACATTCACCTGAACCCATCCATGTTGAGAAGCAGCCTCCCCGATGCGCGAGAGAAGGGCCGTTTTACCAGCGCCGCGCGCACCCACCAAAATGGTAGAGAGGTTAGGATTGCCCAAGCCGTCATCAAACGCGCGCTCCATCTCTCGAATGAGTCGAGTGCGACCAGCCATAACGGGCGGAACCATGCCAAAGGATGGCGTAAACGGATTTCTCACTTGTTCCATTTGAACCTCCCTCTCATGTAGCTCATCTTCTATTTTGCAATTTTCGACTTCTTTTGCAAGTTTCGACTTCTTTTGCAAGTTTCGACTTTTTTTGCAGATTTAGACTTTTTTAGAAACACTTCTATTTATGCAGAGGATTTTGGAGTTATC
>DBEWRE010000055.1:0-37989 GCA_048207125.1 Collinsella sp. | reverse complement strand
CAAGATCCTCCACGGACTCATCAGTGTTCGGGAGTTGCAGTAAGCTGAATCGCCGACCTGTCCGCCAGCGTTGCAAAATCTGCACCCAACCAGATGCTCGACTCCCCCGCTCCAAGCACCAGCGGCATGCGATCATGCACGGTAGCCACGGCCTCATTGGGCTGGGTGGTAACAATGGATAGCTGGCCTTCTTGCTGAACACCGGCTAGCAAAAACGCGCCAGCATGCTGCAGCCTAAACCTATACTGACGGCGAACGGGTTTCCCCGCCCTCTCGCTCAATACGGTTTCCGTGCGATGTCCCTCGTAAAATGCCCGAACAGGAACCAGACATCGCCCGCGAGCGATCGCGTTGGCCCACATGCCGCGCCTCCCCTGGCGAAGCTGCTCTAAAGCGGACTCTATGCGCGTGTTGTAGACGGATCCCTTCTTGCCCTCAAGCGAAAAGCCCCACGTAAGGGCAACGGTGACAAGATTGCCATCTGGACCAGGCACATAGGTGGGAACGTGGGCTCCAGGATACGCGTCGAAATCGGTGTCGAATTCATCCGCACGCTTCACCCTCGCCCTGCCCGTTTGTTCGCGGGCCTCGAGCGCATCCTGGGCCTCTTCAAAGCTTAAGGGGCACATGCGAACGCACATAGATACTCCCCCTTCCTATTAGCAAGCGACTGCAAGCAATCTGGAACAGCTAGGAGATTGAATCCATCAAGTCCAAATCTCCTCACGAGCGAGAAGCTCTCGAGTCGACTCCGGAAGCGGAGCGTCCAGCATCGAGCAGAACTCCTCGAACGCGGGGCCGATAGCCGAGTGAGACGCACGGCCTCCATGTCTGCAGCCGCCGCCTTCTCATAACTGACCCTCTGAGAGCCAGTGAGCCTCAATTCCATCATGCGGGGTTTTCCAAAGAAAACGCTGCCACAACGCTCTCCTCTAGCACAAATAGAGTACGCAATAACTAGGAACAAGTATGACACTCGATCGAGAGGCACCCAGGCAACGCGCGCTATCGATTCTCAAAGCTTCCGATATTGCGCAGCGAGATGGAGATCAGCCCATTGGGCTCGTTCACGAACTCGATGTAATCCGGGATGTCGACCATCTCCGCTGGAAAGCTGATCTCTATGCCGGTGTCGGTGCGGATCTTATGATTACGGACCGCGGCCCGCTCGACCTGCGCGCGCTCCACCGGAACGCGCTCGGGCAGGCGCTCTTCCTGCAGGCTCGCCTTGATGGCGTCGCGCATTACGGGCTCGTCCTCAAACGCCTCGTCCACGATATCCCACGGTGGAAGCTCCTCGTCCTCTTCCACTGCCTCGGCGACAGCAGCCTTCGCTTTGGCGAGCGCCACCGCGGTGTTGGCGCCATGCTCTTCTGCTACCTGCTCCACCACGCGTGTCACCGCGTCGATAACCTCCTTGCCGGAAACCCCCGTCTCACACTGCAGCAGGCCATCGGGAATCAAGAAAGTATCCTCACCGGCGATCTTGCGCTTCTTATCCTGGAAATAAACGTCCATGGTGCTGGCGCGAACCAATGCGAACGACGCCACCTTTTGCGAAGGGCTGGGCAGAATCGCGTAATGACGGGCGATATCGTTGCGAACCTCGCCACCCTCGCGCGCCACCTCGTGCATAAACGCCATACGGCTGTTCATAAGCATGACGGCGAACCAGCGGACGTCGTCATCGTCCTCAAAATCCGCCACAAAGACATCAGTCGACTCAACCTTGTCGGCCTTTGCAAGCTCGCCTGAAACAAACTCTGCAATCTGCTGCGACAGGTCGATGAAATCCCGCTCGCCGAAGAAGAAGCCCTTGAGCTCGCCGGCAAAGGCGCTGTCCTCGGCGAAGGATCCGCGTTTGTTATCACCGGAAGTGCGGGCGCGACGCAGGTGAGAGGTAACAAAGGACCTCACCGCACGCGTATCCAGGTCGAGCTCGCGCTGCGACATGACGTTTACGGCCGACTCGAAATCGAGAATATGCAAGATTGCGTGATTGACTTTCATGTAACCTCTAACTATCCCGTTGATACGCATAAAAGGAGCGCCGCCGTACCCGTAAGGCAGGGGCGCTCCCAATCGATATGAATGAACGAGAAGCCCTTAGGCTCCACGCACGCCGCTAGGCCTTGACAACCACGAGCGGGTCGCCAATCTTAACCAGCGGATGGTCGGCGAACAGCGTGTTGGACTGGCCGACGAGCTTCACCTTATCAAGCAGCGACGGGCTAGTAACGATAACCGTGACCACGTCATCGTAACCCGCGGCCTTGATAGCATCGTCGTCGAAAACGAGAATGGGCTGGCCCGCCTTGACCTCCTGCTCGGACTCGACCAGACGGGTAAAGCCCTTGCCCTCCATCTTCACGGTATCGATACCGACATGGATGATAAGCTCGATGCCGTTATCCGTGCGCAGGCCGATGGAATGATTGCTGACCGTGGTGGCAGCGATGCGGCCGTTTGCGGGCGCGTAGATAACGTTACCGACGGGAACGATGCCGTAGCCGCGGCCGAACAAACCGGACGAGATGGACTCGTCATCAATCTCGGAAAGCTCTACGAGAACGCCCGAGATGGGAGCGTAGATGGAGTCGGGCCTGGTAGCGAACGTGGCGCTAGGGTACACGACGGTCTCGGAAGAGATGCCCAAGCTTTTCTTGATCTTGTCAACAAGAATCATATGCAGCCTCCTGCAGGTAATGAGGCCAGGGCCTACCGCCCCGCCTCGCCATTACCACAATCTTACCCAAGGAGAACGTAAATCTGCTCACGATAGGCGGCAATCATCCAACAAACTTGGATAATCGAGCAGAAGCCAGCACGTATGACGTCGCCTCACAATAAGGCCCCGCCACGCGAACGCGACGGGGCCTTGCATGGGCTTTGGTTGCCGATCTCAGGGATTAGGCGCTGAAATCGACCTGATCGATGACGTCCTTGAGGGCGGAAGCGGAGCGATGGAGCTCGGCAAGCTCCGCCTCATCCAAAGAGACGGGCACGCGGCACTCGACGCCGTTGCGACCGACGATGGTGGGCATGGAGATGGCGATGTCCTCGAGGCCGTACTCGCCGACCATGAGACTGGATACGGGCAGGATATGCTTCTCATCGCGCATGATGGCAGTGCAGAGGCGCTTAACGGACATGGCAATGCCGTAGTAGGTAGCGTGCTTCTTGTTGATGATCTCGTAGGCGGCGTTCTTGACCTCTTCGGCGATGCGCTCCTCGGCCGCCTCGTGATCGAAGTGGCCTCGCATCTCGCAGAAATCGTGCAGCGGTACACCGGATACGTTCGCACTCGACCAAACGGCAAGCTCGGAATCGCCGTGCTCGCCGATGATATAAGCATGGACGTTGCGCGGATCGACGCCAAGATGGGCACCAAGAGCGTCCTTGAGTCGGGCGGAATCGAGCACGGTGCCGGATCCGATGACGCGGCTCTCGGGAAGACCGGACATCTTGATAGCGGCATACGTGAGAACATCGACGGGATTGGAAACGATAAGCAGGATGCCCTCGAATCCAACCTCTCGAATCTGCGGAATGATGGACTTGAAAATGTTGACGTTCTTGTTAACCAAGTCAAGGCGGGTCTCGCCAGGCTTCTGGGCGGCACCGGCGGTCACCACGATGATGGCAGCGTCGGCGGCGTCCTTATAGTCTCCCGCGTAGATCTTCATGGGGCTGGCAAAGGGTGCGCCGTGGCTGATGTCGAGGGCTTCGCCCTCAGCGCGATCACGGTCGACGTCGATGAGGACCATCTCGCTGAACAGGCCGCTTTGCATCAGGGCAAACGCAGAGGAGGAACCAACGAATCCGCAGCCGACAATGGCGACTTTCCTGTCATTAACCATGGGAGTACCCTTCCCTTCAAGCAAGGTCACGAGAGAATGAGTGCACGAGATTCGACACTCGTTGACCCTCGCATCAGTAGACACCTTTATTGTAACTCTCGTCTGCGGATTTGTAGTCTCCGTATACCGATTATTTATTGACTTATATATTTCCGTATGAGTCTGGTTCTAACCGATAATACCAGCGTCGCGAATAGCCTGGACGGCGAGCGCGATCTGGTCCGGGGGAAGCACCAACGCCATGCGGACGTATCCCTCGCCCGAGGGACCGAAACTGGCCCCGGGCGTGACGATAACGCCCGCCTTATCCATAAGCTCCTCGCAAAAAGCCATGGAATCCGTACGACCGCCAGGAAGCTTGCACCAGATGAACATGGATCCATGCGCATTGGGGCGTTCCCATCCCAGAGACTCGAGGCCGGCGCAAAGCGCATCACGTCGCTCCTGATAAGCCAGGCGCTGACGCTCGACTTGATCGAGCGGACCGGTCAGGGCTGCGATGGCGGCCTTCTGCAGCGGCAGGAACATACCGAAGTCGATTTGGCTGCGAAGCTTGGAAAACGCGGAGACAACGTCCGAACGACCCACCAGGAAGCCTATACGCGCGCCAGTTACGTTAAAGGACTTGGAGAGCGAGAAGAACTCCACGCCCACTTCAAGCGCTCCGGGGTAAGAAAGGAAGCTGCCGCCGCGCGGGCCGTCGTAGGTGATATCCGAGTATGCATTGTCGTGAACTATAAGAAGGTCATGCTCGCGCGCGAAGGCGATGATCTCCTCGTAAAGCTCCGGAGTGCCGACGCTGCCCACCGGGTTGGCCGGAAGCGACACGATGATGTACTTGGCACGGTCAGCGACTTCGGGGTCGATCCCGGCAACATAGGGCAAGAAGTTGTGCTCGGCGTTGAGAGGATAATAGGCGAGCTCTGCGCCGGCGAGCTTCGCCCCCGCCTCAAAGACGGGATAGCACGGATCGGGCACGAGCACCACGTCGCCCGGATCGAGCAGGGCGAGCGCGAAATGGCCCACGCCCTCCTGGGTTCCGTTGACGGAGCAGACCATATCGGGCGTGATGCCGTCGACATCGAAACGGCGCTTATAGTAGTCGCATACCGCCTGCTTCATTTCCGGCAAATCGCGAAGGCTGTATTTCCACATCTGGGGGTCGCGGGCGGCTTCGACAAGAGCGTCGACCACATGATCGTACGGTGCGAAGTCGGGCGTTCCCACGGACAGGTTAAAGATGGTGCGGCCGGCTTCCTCGAGAGCGACCTTGCGCGCGTTGAGGGCAGCGAAGACCTCGTCACCAAAACGATCGAGCCTGGAAGAGAATTGCATGGGAACGTCCCCTCTCGTGATGGGATATCGACACTGATACGTCTCCCCCATTATGCACCCATAACATAGAAGAAGGCCGCCTCGCTCGGCGAGACGGCCAATTTGGAAACCCGCAGCAGCGGGCAGACCAGTACGAGCAAAGCGCTCGGAGGCAAAAGGACGATCTACCTGACCAGGCGAACGTCGATGTACTCCTGATATTCCTCTACGTGGGCGAAATCTCCCAGTCCGGGACACTCGACCACGTTGGCGCCGGTTGCCATAGAACGCTTGAGTGCGTCTTCCACGCGATCGGGGTTGGAGCCCCAGATGGAAAGGAACGCAGCAAGAGAGGAATCGCCCGCGCAGACCGTGGAAAGCACCTTCACCGCATGCGTGTTGCAAGCGAACCACACGTGGTCGCCGTTGGAGAAATACGCGCCCGCGCCGCCGAGCGTGAGCAAGACGTTTTGGGCACCGCGGCGGTGAAGCTCGGCTAAAGCGGAGACGGCGGAGACGTCATCGCCAGCCTGCACGTCAAGACCGAAGATGTCGCGCAACTCGTCATCGTTGGGCTTGATGAGGAGCGGCTCGAGCTCCAGCAAATCGATAAGCTGCGTGCTGGAAATATCCAAAACGAACCGGGAGCCCTTGGCGCGGACGGTCTCGAGAACGCGGCGCAAGAAGCCCTCCGAGGTATTAGGCGGCAGCGAACCGGAGATGACCAGGCAGTCGAGGTCCTCGAGCGAGGAAATGAGACCAACCATGGCCTCCTCATCTGCAGGGGTGATAGCGGCGCCTGCGTTGACCATGTTGTATTCAACGCCCACGCCCGCGTTGAGGAAGACATTGACGCGGGTGATGCCTTCGGTCCATACGGGCTTGACCTCGACGCCGCGCTCGCGAGCGCCCTCCACGATGAACTTGCCGGAGAAGCCGGCGAAGAATCCCAAGATGGCAGTAGGCACGTTATAGTGATCGAGCGTGAACGAGACGTTCAGCCCCTTGCCATTTGGCGTGTAGACCGCATCGCGCGTGCGCGTAACCGTGTTGGCCTCGAGATGGTCGCAAGAAACGTTGTAATCGATCGCGGGATTAGCCGTAAGGGTGTAAATCATATGGGTCCTCCCATCACATAGATGCGCAAGAGCGTCCGGGCCTGTGTATGCCACCAGGCCCGGACGGGACAAATCGAAACGCCGGAGAGGCGCAGCCGCGAGGGTTTATGCCAGGCGCTGGTTGATAAGATCGGCAACGGCGACGGGATCGGTCGCGTCCTTGCAGGCAGTACGGAAATCATCGTCCGTAAGCGCCATGGCCACCTTGGAGAGAATCTGCAGATGCGACGTCCCCGCTTCCGCCTCGGGTACCAGTAGGGCGATGGCGCAGGTAACGGGGGCCTCGTCCATAGTATCCCAACCGGGGACGCCATCGGGAGCCTTGAGGACCATGACGGAGGCCTGCTTGACGGCATCGGTCTTGGCGTGCGGGATCGCGAAGCCGTCGACCATACCCGTGGTGCCCTCCGCCTCGCGCTTGAGGAACGCGGCGAGCAGCGCATCGGCGTCATCGGCGATGCCGGCGGCGACCGCGTTATCGGAAATGAACTTCAACGCGGCGTCGCGGTCCTCAACTTTTTGTCCGCAGAAAACGTTGGACGGCTTCACGAAATCGCTGACGGATTCCTCCTCGTCGCCCTCGGCATCCGCCACCTCCTGAGTAGAAACCGCCGCGGGAGCGGAAACAGGGGCGGGATTCTGGCTCGATGCGACGGCGGCCTGCTCCCGAGTCCACTCATGCTTCTTGAATGCGGTGAACAAGATGCCGCCCACAACGGTGCCGGCGAGGATGGCGAGGACCCACTGGATGCCTCCGTCGACGACGGGAAGGACCAAGAAACCGCCGTGGGGCGCGGGGACATGAACGCCGAGCAGCAAGGTAAGCACGGAGGCGATGGCAGCCGAAAGCATCATGATGGGCATAACTGGCCAGATGTTCTTAGTCATGAACGGGATGGCGCCCTCGGTGATATGCGTGCAGCCCAAAATGATGTTGACGATACCGGCGTCATGATCTTCCTGAGAGAAGTACTTCTTGCCGGCGATGACCGCAAAGCTGGTAACCAAGGGCGGAACGATGCAGGCGGCGGAGACGGCAGCCATGAACGCGGTGCCGTCGGCGTACTCGGCAGTACCCACGCCGGCTTCGAGTCCGGCGCCCAGCAGCATGGTTCCGGTAACGTATGCAGCCTTGTTGACCGGGCCGCCCATGTCGACGGCGCACATGCAGCCGATGGCGATGCCCAACGGAATAGCGCCGGCATGCTGCAGGCTGCGCAGGAAATCCATCATGCCGTTGTTAATGGTGACCATGGGACCGGAGATGCCCAGCATGACAAGACCAACGATGAGCGTGGAGAACAGCGGGTAAAGGAAAATCGCCTTGAGGCCGTTCAGGTTAGCGGGGAGCTTGGCGAAGACCTTTTCCAGCAGCAGGATGACATAGCCGGACAAGAAGCCGCCGACGATGCCGCCCAGAAAGCCGAAGCCCACGCCCGATCCGCCAGCGTCGATGAGGCCGGTCTCAGGAGAAACGGGCAGGCCCTGGATAGCGATCATACCGGCGACAAAACCGGGAACAAGCGCGGGACGCTTTCCGATAGACTCGGCGATATAAGCAGAAAGCACCGGCACCATGAGGTTCATGGCTATACCGCCGATGGTCTTGAGCATGGCGGCAAACGTGTTGTAGTCAGAAGCGGTGGAGTCGAACGACGTGATGCCCCACAAGAACGAGACGGCGGTGAGCACGCCGCCCGCGACGACGAAGACGAGCATGTGCGAAACGCCGTTCATAAGGTGCTTGTAGAGCTGATGGCCGAAGCTCTCCTTCTCGGAGCTGGGGGCTTCCTGCGCAACTGCGGCAACGGCGTTAGGATCCGCCTTGGCAGCCAGGGCGTCATCGATCAACTTGCCTGCGGCATCCTGGGAGATAGCGCGCGATACGCCGACGGAAACCATGGGTTTTCCAGCAAAGCGCTCGGCATTGACGTCCTTGTCGGCAGCGACCACCACGGCTCGGGCCCCGGCGATCTCGGCGGGTGTCAGCGCGTTCTCGATACCGACCTGGCCGTGGGTCTCGACCTTGATGGTAAGACCTCGCTCTGCCGCGGCCTTCTCCAACGCCTCCTTCGCCATGAAGGTGTGGGCGATACCCGTTGGGCAGCCCGTGGCAGCAATGATGTCGTAATTCTCTGCCATGTTCCCTCCCTTACTTCTCGTGCACCGGCGGTGCATCTGATAAGCCTACTCTACATCGGCACATTTGATGGTTTTCTTTCATGCAGTGTATCATCCGTGAAAGGTACTTTTATGTTGGTGAACGGCTGTGAAAGATTGCTTCATCAAGCCTCCTTAATTGCCCGGGCCCGAGGGGCTATCCTAGTGACTGGAGAATGTAAGGAGCATGCCGTGACCACTGAAGAGCAACCCAGCGCGCTCACGCTCATCACATCGACAAGGTCGTTTCTCGATAGCGAGAAGCGAATCGTCGATTTCATCTTGAAAAACCCTGACAAGGCGCCGAGCATGACCAGCGCGCAGCTCGCCGCCGCAAGCTCAACGTCGGAGGCGTCGGTATCTCGTTTCTGCCGGCGACTTGGCTTCTCCAACTACCGGGCCTTCCAGTTCTCACTCGCCCGCGACCTCGCTATACAACGAGACGGCACCCAGATCACCCGCGAGGTCACCATGGAGGACGTTTCGCAATCGATTGCGAATATAAGGCACGCGAAGGTTCGCGAGATCGAATCGACTCTCGAAAATTTGGACGAGGACGTGCTACGACGCGTCGTCGATTTATTTGCCCGTGCTGGCATGGTTCTGTTCGCAGCGGTCGGCAACACCAACGCGGTCGCGATCGACGCTGCCATCAAATTCGGTCAGCTGGGCCTGAGGAGCTTCGCCACCACCATTACGGAAAGCTCGACGTCGCTGGCGCTAAGCATGCGCGAAGACGACATATTGTTCCTCATCTCGAACTCGGGCAAGTCAAAGCGCCTTGAAAGAGTTCTTCATGCGGCAAAACAGGGAGGCGCCACCGTCATCCTTATCACCGGGGACGCCACCTCCCCCCTCGCCCGCATGTCGGACGTGGTGCTAAGGGCCGTCAACTACGAAGCCCTGCTCACAACCGTGGATTTCACGTTCTCGAAAATTTCCGCGACCCTCATCATCGAGGTCATCTACAGCTTCTTACTCACGGTGATTCCCCACGCGCGCGACGCCATCAGCAACTATGAGGAATTGATCCAGCCGGACAAGGAGATGGAATAGCCGAACGTCGCTGCCCCCGCTCCTCGAGACGCAACTAAAACGCCAACGATTCTTACGAAAAGCGGCCGGCGGGCAGAAGGGACGACACAGCGTCCACCACCCGCCGACCGCTTGCTTTGCAACCGACGTCAAACCCTCCCAGGCGGAAAGCCTCGGCCTTTAATACTCGATAGCGTCGACCTCGTCCAGCCACAGGCGCGCGGAGGCATCGCTGGGCATGCGCCAGTCTCCACGCGGAGACAGCGTCACGCTACCCACCTTGGGACCGTCCGGCAAGCAGCTACGCTTGAATTGCTGCGCGAAGAAGCGGCGATAAAACGTGCGCAGCCAGGCGTGGATGGTCGCCGCATCGTAGACGCCCTCAAAGGATCTGCACGCCATGCGGTATATCTTGGACGGCGCGAAACCGAAGCGAAGCATGTGGTAGAGGAAGAAGTCGTGAAGCTCGTAGGGACCGACGAGGTCCTCGGTGCGCTGAGCGATCTCATCGTCGCCCGTGGGCGGCAGAAGCTCAGGCGACACCGGCGTATCGAGCACGTCCAGCAGCACCTCGGCTATTTCTCCTCCGAACACATCCGCGGCATAGCGAACCAGATGGCGAACAAGAGTCTTGGGCACGCTGGCGTTGACGCCGTACATGCTCATGTGGTCCGCATTGTAGGTCGCCCACCCCAGCGCGAGTTCCGACAGATCTCCCGTACCGATCACGAAGCCACCGAGCTCGTTAGCCAGATCCATGAGGATCTGGGTACGCTCGCGCGCCTGGGAGTTCTCGTAGGTAACGTCTTGGACATCCGGGTCGTGGCCGATGTCCGCGAAATGCAGCCGCACGGCGTTGGCGATAGGAATCTCGCGGAAGGACACGCCCAGTTGCTCCGCCAGGCGCTGCGCGTTGGACTTGGTGCGGCCCGTGGTGCCAAATCCCGGCATAGAGACAGCCATGATGCCGGCTCGCGGAAGCCCCAACCGATCAAAGGCGCGAACGCACACCAAAAGGGCGAGGGTAGAGTCAAGGCCGCCGGAAAGACCTATGACCGCACTTTTAGAGAACGTATTCGCCAAGCGCGTTGCCAGGCCGACGGTCTGGAGGTCGAGGATGGTCTCGCAGCGCTCCGCCAGATCGCGATCGTCCGCGGGCACAAACGGCATACGGGGCGCGACGCGGGCGGTCTCGAGCGCGGAATACAGAAGCGCGGGAGCGCCATCGGTCTCAGGTGCGACGGCATGACAGGCGCGCCCCTCATCACGAGAGCTCGCGGCGCTAAAGGAGAACGGAACCTCACGAACGTCCGCATTCGCAAATACCGGGCGCGTCCATGTTGACGAGGAACGGCGCTCCGCCACCAAGCGGTCCAAATCGACGTCGGCGACAACCATCCCCGTGGAGAACAATTCGCTGCGCGCCAGGAGGCTGCCATTCTCGGCGATGATGTTGTCGCCGGCAAAGACCAGGTCCGTTGTGGACTCGCCCTCCCCTGCGTCCGCGTACGCGTAGGCGCAATAGAGCCGCGCGCTCTGGCCGCACACCAAATCGCGGCGGTAGCCCGCTTTACCGATAACCTCGTCCGAGGCGCTGGGATTCAAGATAACGGTCGCGCCCGCCAGCGCCATGGAAGTCGACGGGGGCTCGGGCACCCACAAGTCCTCGCACACCTCGATGCCGATGACTACACTGGAGTACCCATTATCGGCGCAGCGGTACGCGATGCCAGATCCAAACGGAACGCATCGATCGCCTGCGAAACCCTCTGGCAGCTGAACATATGAGACGTTGATGGGAGCGGGGGCGAACCAGCGACGCTCGTAGAACTCGCCATGATTGGGAATATGCTGCTTGACGGTCAGGCCCAGCAAGCTACCGCGGCAGCACGCAGCGGCAACGTTGTAGACGCTCTCTCCCTGCGCCCATGGCAAGCCCACGGTGAAGAAGATGGGAAGTTCGCGCGTTTGATCTAGCATCCAAGCCAGGGCGCGCTCGCACGCGCGAAGGAGCGCCCGATCGTGGAACAGGTCGCCCGCGGTATAGCCGGTAAGGTTCAGCTCGGGCAGCACGAGCGCGCCCACCCCTGCCGCCGCGGCCTCGTGCACGGCTTCGAGAGCAGCCTCCGCGTTGCCCTTGACATCGGCTACCCGAATCTTGGGCGTCGCCGCGGCTATGCGGAAGAACCCGTCGGTGGCACCCGCCCCCGCGGCCCCGCCCGCACCTGCAAAGATCAACTCTTCCATGATGGCTCCCATCTAGATAGTCAGCTCCACTCATTATACGCACGGGGCGAAGGTCGCAAGAATCGCATTCTCCATAGGCTCTCCTTGTGTGTCGCTTCTTTTTGTTGTCTGCCCGCGACGCGTTCAGTTTCAGCGCCAACGGTAACAAAATAGGTGGACGATTTTTCCGGGCCGCCGCAATCCTTGCGCAAAGCGCCCGATATATAAGGGGGATGTATGGCTAACGAGTTTCCTACCTATACGGATATGAAGAGAACCCGCGTGATCGAGCGCGGCAGTATCTACACCACGCCTCGCGAGAACGCCTCAATTGGCAGCACGCAGCCCATTTCGAAAAAAGAGGGCCTTTTCGACGGCATCTCGGTAGGCCAGATCGCCGCAAGCGCCGCAGCGGCAGCGACCTCCATGCTGCTGGCATCCAAGATTGGCATCGCCGGATCGGTAATCGGTGCCGCCGTCAGCTCGGCGGTCACCATCGTGGCCACACAGCTATACCGCCGCGCACTCAGCGCCGGGGCGCGCAAGCTTCAAAACGCGACGTTCGACGCCGTCCATAAACCCGCGGGTGCGTATGGAACAAGGGAGGCATCCCAGATGAACGCGCACACCCCCTATGCCCAAGCATACACCAGCGCGCGCAGCGCCCGCGTTGCCCCCACTAAACTGCAGGCGCGCGCCGCGGCCCAACGTGCGGGCACGCAGCGCAAGGTGATCATCGCCTCCATAGCCGTAGCCGCCCTGAGCCTCGCCTTGGTGAGCGGCGCCATCATGCTCGCTACAGCGGGCGAAGGATTGGGATCCAGACCGAAGCCCATTTTCACCTCCCAAAGTGCCACCTCGACCGATGCAGGCATGCAAGGCAAACCGCAGGCCAACGCTGCGACCGACCAGAGCAATACGGAAGCGGGCCAAGTCGAATCCAACCCTTCTGCCAACCAACCCAACGACGGCTTCGGCAACGGTACGCAGGACCAGGGAACGACAGACGGATCGACCCAAACAGGGGGCAACTCCTCCTCTAACGGTGGATCAACCGGCGGCGCGAACGACAGCGGAAGCACCGCCCAGCAAGATTCCATCGGCGAGTCTCCTTCTGACAATAAGGGCCAGAACTCACCCAACCCAACCGGCGCCTCCGGTACCACCGACGCCGCGGCAACCTCGAACGGAGCCGCCGCGGCCTAGACGACAATCGCGAGCGCGGCCGCGATGCAGCGCTTGCGACTTAATCGACGCCGCACGTATTATGCGACGCTAAGATCACTCGCGTCTCTTTTATCGCCCGCGATGTGCCCTGCCATTGCTATCGAATGTTAAGATTCTTTCCGATTGCACCGTTTGGAAAGAAGCACATATGCCGCGCACATGCACATCCCCTCGCTTCACCGAGGCAAACAAACTCTTTATGTACCGTCTGCTCCGCGACCAACTGGGTTGCGGCAAGCAAACGTTTATCACCCGTGTAGAAGAAGTCCTTGCCCAAGATCGCCTGGCTGCTGAAGACCTGGGATTCGACTCCACTTTACAGCTCCTCGAGGAGCTTGGACCCGACGTGGTAAAGATCACCCTGTTCAAAGGCGGACGCGCCTACGCGACGATTCAAGTCAGGGAGGACTGGGACAAAGCGCTCGCTGCGCCTGAGAGCAAGACCCCGACAAAGGGAAACAAACCCTGGAAGAAAAAGAAGGGCGACAAATCTATCAAGCCAAGTTGCCCCAAGCGCGTGAAGCGCGAAGCGGCAGTATTAGACATCGCCCCCTTAGATAAGGACGAGGGCACCAAGTCCGCCCCCGCCACCCGCGACGACGCTTTCACAAACGCCAGCAAAGCACCGAGCTCGGCGATGCCCGATTCGACATCGACCTCCGCGGGATCTTCCAATCAAAAATCCGGCGAGACGCGGAAGGCAACGCCCCGCGACCCGCGCCTGCGAAATGCCAATTTCTCGCTTGAGGACCCCGAGGCCTCCGAGCTCGGTGCCTCGAAAGATGAAACGAAGGCGGGCGACGAGGCGAAGCAGAGCTGCGTTGCACCTGAAGCAGCACCCATCCCCGACGAAACATCTGAAGGAGCTGGGAAGCAGTCTAGGGCTTCGGAGGGCGCTGGGGACTCCCCTCATATCGCGCTCACCGTAACCTATGACCCTTATACCGGTCAGCAGGGCGAATCGTCCCTGGTGGCAACGGCTGAGGAACTTGCTAGGCGAGCAGCCGAGAAGGCCGCAGCGGAAGCCGCGCGACGGGCCGCGCAAGAAGCCACCGCTGCCGCAGCCCGAGCCGCGCAGATCGCCCGCGAACGTCGCGCCGCCGTTATCGCCGCCGCCATCGCAGAGCGCGCCGCGAAAAAAGAGGCTGAGGCAGCACGCGAGCGCGCCGAAGCGGAAGCGAACATAGCGGCGATGGAAGAGGCCGTTCAACAAGGCGAATACGCACTCGAAGGTGCGAAGCAAGGCGGTTCAACCGTCCCTGATCTTACGGCATCCGCAGAGCCGGCCCAAGACGAGCCCCCTCGCAAGGAGGTCAAACTCGAGAACTCCCCAACCATCGACGCCAATGAAACCTTGGGGCAAAACGCAATTCAAGCCGCAGGCCAAGATGCGCCCGCAACCGCCGACGAGCTCGAACCATCGTCGCCTGCACCCGCGCTCCCAAGCGACTTTCCGCTGGACTTTAGCAACGAAGTCTTCTGCCCCGGTCCCCTGCTACACGCGCTCACCATGCTATACCCCTATGGCGCAGACGTCATGGGCATAATATCCGAATACTGCCTCATCGCTCGCGAGCGCGGAACCATCGAGGCGAGCAGGAGCAAGGCGACGTTTTCAATCTGCTACCTACAAGACGGCCACCGCGCGACAGCGAACGTGGTAATCCGCAGGCGCCACGAAGCGGGCATGGGAGCTGCATGGGCCATCGACTCAGTCGCCGTCGCGGAAATCGACGATGCTGAGTAGGGCTCCTCGTTTTAGCCGCCTGGGTTAACGAACCCATATAGACATGGCCGATCGCGTGTGTACCACGACAATACCGATTGGGGCGCTCCACTACAACGGCGGAGCGCCCCATTTGATTGCAACCGCTCATCAAGCACGGAAGATTTTCTCCAAAGGCCGTCCTGTAGCCAGCTCATCAACAAGCTTATCGAGATAGCGCATCTCTCGCATCAGGGGGTCTTCAATAGCCTCGACTGAACCGCCGCAGACCTTACCGGTGATGAGGACGCGGTTGGGATTAAGTTCGGGAGCGCTACGGAAGAAGTCGCCGTAGGGTGCATCGGAGTCCATCAACGTCTCGATATCCTCCGCCCCATAACCGGTCAGCCAGGAAACAACCGCATGGAATTCGTCTTGACTCCTCCCCTTCTTGAGCGCTTTGACCTTAAGCAGCGGAAGAACTCTGCTCGTCGGCATCTCAAACACGTTCGCTCTTGGCATGATATCCCTTTCGACGTCCGCCCGGATCGCATCGCTCTCCGAGTCGTCCACTATCCCATGATTGCATGATATAACGCGTATTCGCTGGATGGCTCCCCTACGAAGAACGGCCCCCACGCCACGTTCGCGCGGGAGCCGTGAAGTTCACTCTATAGTACGGGGAGCCGCCCCTCGCTCGATGCTAGTCGCGGGTGAGCTTGCGACGAATGCGATGGGGCTGCGCGGCGTCCTCGCCCAAGCGCGCAACGCGGTTCTCCTGATATGCCTCAAAGTTGCCCTCGAACCAATACCAGTTGCCGGGATTCTCGTCCGTGCCCTCCCACGCCAGGATGTGCGTGGCGACACGGTCCAGGAACATGCGGTCGTGGCTGATGACCACGGAGCAGCCCGGGAACTCAAGCAGCGCGGACTCCAGGGAGGACAGGGTCTCGACGTCCAGGTCGTTGGTGGGCTCGTCCAAAAGCAGCAGGTTACCGCCCTGCTTGAGGGTAAGGGCGAGATTCAGGCGATTGCGCTCGCCGCCGGAGAGCACACCGGCGCGCTTCTGCTGGTCGGAACCCTTGAAGCCGAAGCTAGCGACGTAGGCGCGGCTGGGCACCTCGCTCTCGCCCACCTGCATGATGTCCAGGCCGTCGGAGACAACCTCCCACAGGTTCTTGTCCGGGTCGATGCCGGATCGGTTCTGGTCGACATAGGAGATCTTTACGGTCTCGCCGATCTCCAGGTTGCCGCCGGAGAGCTCCTCTAGTCCAACGATGCACTTGAACAGCGTGGACTTGCCGACGCCGTTGGGACCGATAACGCCCACGATGCCGTTGCGCGGCAAGGTGAAGGAAAGGTCATCGATAAGCACGCGACCGTCGAATTCCTTGTGCAGGTGCTCTGCCACCAGGACCTTGGCGCCCAGTCGCGGTCCCACGGGAATGCGGATATCGGTGTAATCGAGCTTCTGGCTGGCGCGGGCCTCCGCTTCCATCTCCTCGTAACGGGCGAGGCGGGCCTTGTTCTTAGCCTGGCGGGCCTTGGGGCTGGAACGCACCCACTCGAGCTCGGCCGCCATGCGCTTCGCCAGGCGCTCGTCGCGCTGGCCCTGGGCGGCGATACGGGCAGCCTTGGTCTCCAGATAGGTGGAGTAGTTGCCCTTGTAGGGATACAGGTGGCCGCGGTCCACCTCGCAGATCCATTCGGCAACGTTATCGAGGAAGTAGCGGTCGTGGGTGACGGCGAGCACGGCGCCGGGATAGTTCTTCAAGAAGTGCTCCAACCACAAAACGGACTCGGCGTCCAGGTGGTTGGTAGGCTCGTCCAAAAGCAGCAGATCCGGCGCCTCGAGAAGCAGCTTGCACAGGGCGACGCGACGGCGCTCGCCGCCGGAGAGCACGCTGACGGGCATATCGGAATCAGGCAGCTGCAGCGCGTCCATGGCGACGCCCAGTTTGGAGTCGATATCCCAACCGTCGGCGGTATCGATCTCGTCCTGCAGACGACCCATCTCGGCCATCAGCGCATCCATATCGGCGTCCGGATCGCACATCTCCTCGCCGATCTTGTTGAAGCGGTCGACCTTGGCCAGGATGTCGCCAAACGCCATGCGGACGTTCTCGATGACGGTCTTGTCATCGTCCAGCGGGGGCTCCTGCTGAAGGATGCCCACGGTGTAGCCGGGGGTGAGGCGGGCGTCGCCGTTGGAAACCTCCTCGATACCGGCCATGATCTTGAGCAGGGTGGACTTGCCCATGCCGTTGGGACCGACGACGCCGATCTTGGCGCCGGGGTAGAACGACAGCGTGACGTCGTCCAGAATAACCTTGTCACCATGCGCCTTGCGCGCCTGATACATCTGGTAAATGAATTCGGCCATATAAGCTCCGTTTCATATGGGGCTCTTCAGTCATACGCCATTATTGTCGCATGAAACAAAACGCTGCGGGAAATCTTGATGAATTCTGCTGGTACCGACCATAGAACCGTCCGCAAGTGCCAGGTTAGCGCATAATGGTGGGACGAATTCCACCCAGAACGTTCACGCGAGGAAGTAGAGCCCATGGCGCAGCAGCATGAAACCCAGGCCGAGCACCTGCCGGAAGAGACCATGACCACCAAGCTCGCGGTCATCCTTGGCGGGAAGGGGGTCGAGCGCCTTGCCCGGGCAAGGGTCGCGGTCTTTGGTTGCGGCGGCGTGGGTTCCAACTGCATCGAAGCCCTTGCCCGGGGCGGCGTCGGCACCCTCGCGATCGTCGACAAGGACGTGGTCGCGCCCAGCAACATCAACCGCCAGGCAATCGCCTACCACAGCACCATCGGACAGCGCAAGATCGATGTGACCGAGGCGATGATTCACGACATCAACCCGGATTGCCGCGTGATCGCCCGGCATTCCTTTGTTCTCGCGGAAAACATCGAGAGCCTCCTCGACGAGCTCGAATCCTCCTGCGACGGCCCCTTCGATTACATCGTCGACGCCATCGATACCGTCTCGACCAAACTCGCTATCGCCAAGCTCGCCCAGGAGCGCGAGCTGCCGCTCATCAGCTCCATGGGGGGCGCCAACAAGCTGCATCCCGAATGCCTGCGCATAGCAGACGTGCATAAAACGGTAAACGACTCGCTCTCGCGCATCATGCGCAAAGAGTGCCGCAAGCGCGGCATCCGCCGCCTCAAGGTGCTCTATTCGTGCGAGGAGCCCATGCACCTCAAGGCGCGCGAGGGAGCTGCCCGCAGCGAGCGCAGCGATCTGGGCACCGCATCCTTCATGCCGCCCATCATGGGGCAGATGATAGCGGGAGAGGTTATACGGCAGATCTCCGGCGTGGGCGCCGAATCGGACACCGCCGCCGCTCTGGCCATGCACGACGCCGCCCAACGCGGAGCGCTCGCCGGGCGCAAGGGAACCTCGTCCCGAAAGAAATCATGAGCCGCCCCATGGAACACCTTTATGACATGCACTGCCACCTTGGATCCATGGAAAACGCCGAGCAAGTTGCCGACGAAGCCGACAGCCTAGGAATCACCCTGCTCAACGTGACGGTCTCCCCCGCCGACGTCGCCGAAAGCGAGCGGTTGGCATCGCACCCCAATGTTCGCCTGGCGCACGGGCTTCATCCTTGGTGGATCGCTGACGGCACTTGCGGGGAGGCGGACATCGCGCGCGCGGCCATCACGTGCGCCGCATCGAGATACGTGGGCGAGATTGGGCTTGACTACTCCGCCGCGCGGGCATCGAGCGCACCGCAGCAACTTGAAGCCTTCGAATGGATTATCGAGGCATGCGCGGAGCGCCGCGTACAGGGCCGCGTGGTCTCCATCCATGCCGTACGCGCCGCAAGCGAGGCGCTAGACGTCCTGCAACGGTTCGATTTGCCCCATAGCGCGGCGTGTATCTTCCACTGGTTCTCAGGAACGAGCGATGAGCTGGCCCGTGCCCGCAAGATGGGCTGCTATTTCTCTGTCAACGCGCGCATGCTCGCCACCAAGCGCGGCCGTGAATACGCTCACCAGATTCCGAAGGACAAGCTACTGCTTGAAACGGATGCCCCGAGAGAGTTCGGCAGCGCGGGAAGCGCCGCGGAGCTGCTCGATGAGCTATCTCAAGCGCTTGAGATGCTCGCCGAGGTGCGCGGTGAGGGCATGGAGCCCCTAGCCGACCGTATAAGACAAACCAGCCAAGGGCTCATGTGGTAACCAGACATGGCACGGCTAAGAGGGAAGCAGCCCCTCCAAGGCGTCCTTCACGCTATGCGCCAGCGCGTTATGGCCCTCAGGAGCCAGATGGATGTGGTCGATGGGACTGGGGCTGCAGACCTGCGCGGCGTCCAAGAAAGCACAGCCCTGCTCTTGCGCGACCGTGCGATAGGCCCGTGCGACCTCATGCGACGCCCGCACCGAATGCTCGCCAAACGATGAGAGGGGAACGCCCAAAACACCCTGCCCGATATGGGGCGGGGCGACGATCAGCACCTTGGGCGATGGGCACCCCACCGCCCACGGGAACCGCTTGATAGCGAGCACCAGGGATTCGACGCCGCGGGCGATATCGCTTGGCGGAAGGTGAAAGCAGGTCTTCATATCGTTGGTTCCCAGCATCAAGACCACGCAATCAACCGGCTGGGCGCTAGCGAGGGCGACCGGCAACTCGTCCAAGCCGCACAACCCGGCCTCGAAGGGGTCGCGATGCACCGTGGTGCGACCGCACAGCCCCTCCTCGACGACGCGCCACTCCGGCCCCAATAGCCCCTGCAAAACGCCCGGCCACCGCACGTCGGCCGGATAGCGAAACCTCACACCGTCCGCAACGCCCGCCGGATCGTATCCATAGGTGTTGCTATCGCCATAGCACAGCACCGTCTTCATGCCCATCGCACCCTTTCCAATCTTCGTCAGCCGGCGCGGGCGGTCGCAGTGAACACCCGCGCCCATCGAGTCGCTATCGCTCAAAGCCATCGCCAAGCGCGTGCATGAGATCGCTATTCCTCTGATACAACTCGTCAAACACCCTTCTTCGAGTTCGGTAGAGCTCATGAACCACGGGATCGGGTTCGATCACCTTGCCCTCCCCGACTCGCTGGACAAGCTCGTCCCAAGTGGCGCATTCACCGCCGGCAAGCGCCGCCATCAACGCGTCGCCAAAACAGGCTCCCATGGTAACGCGCGCCGTGCGAACCTGCTTACCGCTTGCATCCGCGATCGCCTGGAGCCATACAGGATTCTTGGTGCCCCCGCCCACCGCCATGAGTCGGTTGATGGCACGGCCGTGCTCGCGTTCCAGTATGTCCACATGGGCCGCAACGGTGAAGGCGATGCCCTCGATCGCCGCGCGCGCAACGTGTCCGCGCGTATGCCCAACGGTCAAACCGAACAATACGCCGCGCGCCGCGGGGTCGTTTAAGGGCGTTCGCTCGCCGGCGAAATACGGCAGGCACACAAGCCCGTCCGCACCCGGGGGAACATCGGCGGCCTCGCGGGCCATGACCTCGAACGCGTTTGGACCCCCGGCGCGCTCGTCCAAAAGCGCGTCGCGATAGAGCTGGTCGCGCACCCATTTGGTAAGCGTGCCGGCGGTATTGGTGCCTGCGCAGATTCCGTATGTCCCCGGGATGATGAACGTGCCCGGCCACAGGCGCGCGTCCTCAACCATCTGATCGCTGAGGTAGATGAAGTAGCAACTGCTTCCCATCTGGACCATCATGTCGCCGGGCACCGCCACGCCGGTCGAGACGGCTTCCGCGCCGGAATCCCCGGTACCCACCAGCACCGGCGTGCCGGGGGCGAGCCCGGACTCTTCCGCCGCGCGCGCCGTCACCGCTCCGGCGATATCCGTAGCACTCATGACCTCGGCCATTTGGTCGGGGCGGCAAAAACCCTTGCAACCCTCTTTATCGACCTCCCACGTATCGCGGTTATACATGGGCAGGAAATCCTCCGCAAGATATCGATCGATGCAAAAGCGCCCCGTCAGCTTCGCACACAGATAGGAGGACGCCGTCAGGAACTTGGACGCCTTCGCAGCGACCTCGGGCATGTTGTCGTAAAACCACATAACCTTGGGAGCGATATCTGAGGAGCAGGGGTCATGCCCGATCATCTCCCGCACCCTCGCCTCGCCATACGTCGAGAGGAGGAAATCGATCTGAGGCTGGCTGCGTGCATCGATCCCGTAAAGGATCGCGGGCGCGAGAGCGCGACACTCATCGTCCACAGGCACGCAATCGCAGCCCAGGGCAGAAAGCCCAACGCAACCAATTGAAGACGCCTCGATGCCCGTGCGCGCGAGAAGATCGCGGGAAAGCTTGCAGAAATCGCCCCACCATACCCGCTCGGCATCGTGCTCGAACCACCCTGGACGAGGATTGTCCGTCTCGTGCGAACACGCGGCAGAGCACACCA
Source organism: Collinsella sp. (assembly GCA_048207125.1). GTDB lineage: Bacteria > Actinomycetota > Coriobacteriia > Coriobacteriales > Coriobacteriaceae > Collinsella. The sequence goes on along the minus strand of DBEWRE010000055.1, from coordinate 16,939 downwards.
CCTTGCAGTCTGAATCGATGAGGACGCCCTTTGATTCCCCCGTACCGATATCAATCCCTAGATAGTATTTCATCGTCCCTCTCCTATTCTTTCGCGAGCGGACCGCGCCGCTGCCATGAACGACGCGACGCGCCCGGCATCGACCGGCTCGGAGAAGACGCCGTCGCGCTTGAGGCACGTTCCCACGAAGGCGCCGTCGCAGCGCGAAAGCACGTCCGCAACCGTCTCCTCCCGGCAACCTGTTCCGCACACCACCGGAACGCCGGACGCCGCGCCGCGAACAGAGCCAACCAAGTCCGAAGAGGGGCCGCGGCCGGGAGCTTCTCCCCCTACCACCAGGGCATCGGGCATGCAGTTGAACATGATGGAATCGGCGATCTGGGCCGTGGTGCGGTCGTTGAGGTACACCTCGCCCTCGCTGGTAACGAAGTGGAACAGCTTGAGGTCATCCAGGCGCAAGGCGCTCTTGAGCCGCATGGTATGCGCGAAATCTCGATCGATGAGACCCAAATCGCCCGCCCATGCACCGGTGAACATGCAGCGCGTGAACATGGCGTCCACCGCGGCGCACAGCTCGATGGTGGCGTCGCCGTCGTAGATGGCCTCGGCCCCCCAGGGCAGGGATATCTGCTCTGCAAGGGAGCCGATGACGCGCCCCATGGCGGCAAGCGTCACGGCGGACACGCGCTTCTGATACGGCATGCTGAACTCATTTGTTATCAAGATGCCGTCGACCCCGCCGGTTTGCAGGGCGTCCAGATCTCGCTTGGCAGCGTCCGCAACCGATGAGATGGACCCATCCGGATAGTACAAGGGGTCTCCAGGCAACGCCTTGAGGTGAAGCAGCCCTATGATGGGCTTCTCGGTGCCAAAGAGCTCGGAAAGAAATGACATGTTCACTCCTATCATGCATGACGGCATCGCCGTAACGGCCCCGCAGGCGCCACCTCGCCCACGGAATCAACCAATCTATTCCCCCAGAACCTCAACGTAGATCTTCCTGCGCTGCGGCCCATCGAACTCCACGAGATAGATGTTCTGGGCCCCGCCGCATACCACCTTGCCGTCTTTCACCGGGAACAGGCAGCTGTTGCCGGTGATCATGCTTTTGATATGACCGCAGGAATTGTTTCCCGTCGCCCCGTAGCTGGGAAGAAAATGGGCGTGTGCGTAGGGCATATCCAGCGGCGCGATGCGGTCAAGGGCGTCAGCGAGGTCCGTCTCGACGCAGGGAAGACCTTCGTTTACCACGATTCCGCAGGTGGTATGCGATAAGACGACCGCGGCGAGGCCGTTCGTCACGCCACTGCACTCAATAACGGCGTGAACATCGCTGGTGATATCGATAAACTGCTCGGGCCTTTCGCTTAGATACGATAGGGTTTCAAGGGTCACCATCACAAATCTCCCCCCTCCAAGAATCGATGCGCCGTACCGCCATACAGCCTCTCGCGTGCATCCTCGCGCATGGGAACGGTGTCAAGCGCCCGCTTCAACTTGAACGCGCGGAACCGAGGCGTGTTGCTCGCGAACATCACCTGATGCGACAGGCTCCTCTCATACCACAACGGACCCATATCCTGAGTGAACAGGCGCATCATCATCTCTTCGGGCGAATCAAGGTAGGTGATCGAGGTCTCGGTGAAGCAGTTGGGGTATTTGAGCATCATGGCGACCATTTCGCGAACCCACGGCCACGCGAAATGGGCAAGGCAGAACCTTACCCGAGGAAACGACATGACCACTCGCTCAAAAGCCAGCGGATGGCAGGCGGATAGCGGGGCAGAAGGCTCCCACGACAATCCGGCATCGAACATGACGGGCTTGTTGTAGTCCTCGCAGATACGATAGAGCTGCTGGGCGCGCGGATCATCTGGATCGAACCCCTGTTTGGCAGGATGCAGGAACAGCCCTTTTGCCCCTAAGTCGTTAAAGGCCCGCTCGAGCGATTCGGGCGCATCCCCCAAACCGGGATCGACGCTCGCGAAGCCCCAAAGCCTATCGGGATGCGCGGCGACCAGGGAGGCGATCTGCTCGTTGGTGCCAAAGCGCCCTCCCGCGGCGCATGTCGCATCCAGCGGCATGAGCACGCTTTTGTCAACCCTGCAGACATCGAGCTCGACCTCGATCTCATCCCAATCCATGGGCCCCATATGCCCCATGCCGAACTCGCGCTCCCAAAAGGAGAATCCGTCCGGAGCGTCGCCGGGTGTATAGATCTCCCTATAGAGCAAAGGATGAACGTGCATATCTATCAACATGTCGCGCACCTCCTAATATGGCTCGAAGCGACCGATGACGCGTGACGAGAGCTCGGCACCCTCGCGCATGCACCCGTCGACATCGCGGCCCGCGATCAGACCATGGGTGAATCCCGCGATATAGGAATCGCCCGCCCCCACCGTGTTCACGACCTCGCTCGCCTCGACTATGCCGCACTCATGGAAACGCGCGCCATCGAACGCGATGCTGCCCTTCTCTCCCAGGGTCGCGACCGCGACGCGAGGGCCAAGGCTTTGGACCTTCTCAAGCCATGCGCGAAGCTCGGGGGTATCTTCCTCGAACGACATGAAGGCGTAGTCGACAAAAGGAAAGAGCTCCTCGCACCGATATTGGGGATCTTGGCTGAAAACGGAGAAATCCATGACAACGGTCTTGCCGGCACCGTGCCACGCGGGAAGGTGGTCCAAGCAGTTTCCAAACAAATCGGTATGGATCAGGTCGTGCCCAAACACGAACTCCTCATCTTCAGCGGTAAGCGCGAAGTTCTCCATGACGCCATCGATCGCCTCCAGGTGAACGCGGTCGCATCCATTTTTAAGCGCCATGAGCATCACGCAGGTATCGCCCGGCTCGACACGCAAATGGGAGATATCCAATCCCTCGGCAGCGAGCGCCTCGCGCATCTTCTCACCGTAGCGATCCTCGCCCACAACCGAGACGACGGAGACGGGAACCCCCATCCGCGACAGGTGAACACCCCAATCGACTCCGTTGCCAGTGGGATAGAAAACATCGAGGTCTTGGTAGACGTCGGCGCAGCAAAATCCAGCTGCGCAAGCACGGACAGACATCCTGACTCCTAACGCAAGGCGGGGCGCCCAAGACACCCCGCCACGGCAGATACCCTAGTTTTCGTACACCAGCGGGTGGCCCCAGCTGCCCTCGACCTTGCAGGTCTCGGCGGCAAAGCTCGCGGCGAAGTCCAAGCTCTCGTGAATCGCTTCCGCGCCGGCATCGCCTTGCTTCTCCTTAGAAAGGTATGTGACCAGGAATGCCGTGAGCAGCGAGTCGCCCGCCGCCATTGCATCCTTGAGGTCCTCGGGCGCCACCGGCTTGATGCCCTGCTCGAAGAAGCTCTCACCATCGTAGGCAACGGAACCCTTGCTGCCACGGGAGGCGCAGACCACCTTGGGGCCAAGGCCCTTTACCCACTCGAGCTTTTCCTTGATTTCCTCGAGGGGCGCATCGCCCATAGACATGAAGGCATAGGTGACAAGCGGAGCGTTCTGCTCGAAGTACTCATCGGTCGAGTCGTCCGAGAAGTCGAAACTGATCGGCACGCCCGTGGCCTTGATCTTGGGAAGCTCCCGTTCAGTGAAGCAGTAGTTGCCGCTATGGACCAAGTCGAAGCCGCGAACGTACTCGGCAGCGAAGCGGTCGATCACGTAACGCATATCGCCGCGTATACCGCCCTCGTTGGAACCTAGGAAGATGCGGTCGCCCGTCTCGTCCACCGTCACACGGGCCGCGCCGTTGACGCCCAGGACCTGCTGGCAGCGCTGCAGCTCGATGCCCTCGTCCTCAAGCGAGGCTATCACATGCTCCGCCTCCGCGTCGGAACCGAAGATTCCCATGTAGGCGCTGCGTTCGACGCCGAGCTTCTTGGCAAAGACGGCGAAGTTCACGGCGTTGCCGCCCGGATACATGGTCTTGATATGCTCGTACTTGTCGACGACGTTGTCTCCGAAGCCGAGCACGCTGATAGGATAGTTTGCCATGACAGCTCCAATCATATGAACCGCTGCTGTTGCAGGGGCAGATGGGGCATCAAACCGCACGGCGGCGCCCCCGCTACCGTTTAGACAGCCGTTAGTACTTCTCGATCCCCATGTAGCGGCGAACATCAGGATGATGATCGAAAACCTTGCCACGGGCAGAACGCAGCTCGCAGTTCATCGCGTAGAACAGGATGGGGTCGAGGGAGGCGCGAACGCTGGCGGGAACATGGTCCATGCCGTACTCCATCGCATCGAGAACCATAAGGGTGTCGGTATGGGTCTGAAGGAACGCCAAGGCGCGCTCGTCCATAGCGCGGCACTCGCTAGAAGACATCTGCAGGAAGTAGAACACGCCGGGCTCGGTCACCTCGAAGGGGCCATGGAAATACTCGCCGGAGTGGATGTAAGCGCAGCTCTGCCACTGCATCTCCATGAGCGAGCAGATAGCGAAGCCGTAGGTTTGGCTAAAGACGGGGCCGGATCCCAGGATATAGAGGAACGCATGATCCTGGCAGAGCGCGGCGAAGCGGTCGGCAAGCTCGGCATTGACCTTCTCGCGGGCGGCGGGCAGGATCTGGTCCATCTTGGCGATGCCCTCGTACATATCCGCAAGATCGGCATAGCCCTCCTGCTGGTCGAGAACCTCGGCGGCAAGCGCAAGGGAGATGCCGGCGGGCACCTCTGCCTGGGGCACGCCCTCGCCCCACGGATAGACCCAGCACGTCCACTCGCCGTTATCGATGCCGGAGCCGGCGTTGTCGGTCTGGGCGATGACGGTGGCTCCGGCGGCCTTGGCGATCGCGCACGCGTCGATCACCTCGGGCGTGTTGCCGGAGTGGCTGCAGGCGATGACCAGAGATTTTTCCCCAAGGCGCTTGGGGCGCATGATATCGAACTCGCGGGCGGTGTACGCCTCACTGGTAAACGTGGTCGCCTCGCGCTTCAGCAGCTCGTGGGCGGGCAGCAAGTCGATGAGCGAACCGCCGCAGGCGACCCAGAAGACGCTATCGAACTTACCCTTTTCAGCGATGGCATCGGCGATGAGATCATGAGCGTTCATGGATATGCTTCCTTTCTAAAAGGCGGATGGTACCGCCAACGTTTTTCATTATTCCTCCGCGTCAAGCAACCTTGATCGACGCGAATGAGCAGGGGGTGCTAGTCGACGAAGAATTTCTCGAAGGCGCGCATGTTGCGCTCGTCCGCAGCGGCCGGATCGTCGTAGTATTTGCCATCGGTGATCTCTTGGCCGAGGTAACCCTCGAACCCGTGGGCGTTGAGCGTCGAGACGAACTCGCCCATATCGTGCTTGCCATCGCCCCAAACCAGATGACCGTACGGGTCGCCATCGATAAAGTGCATGTTCTTGATGGCGCAATCACCAAACTCATCGAACCAGTCGCCCAGGGTCTCACCCGCGACCCCCATAGCGGTAGTGTCCACCATCGGGGTGAGATGCGGGCTGCCAACTTGGTCGAGCATCCGTCTGGCGTCCGCGAGCGTGACCACCAGATTGCTCTCCTCCGGCCTCAAGCTCTCCATGCAGAGCGTCACACCATGCTCGCCCGCGTAGTCAGCAAGAATCGACAGGTGTTCTGCCGAGCGCCTCCAAGCCTCCTCGCGGTCTTCGTCCCAATCGCCCCAACCGGAGTTAATGGACATGTACGGAGCCCCCAACACCTCCGCCAGCTCGATACCGTGCTTGAAATACGCAAGGCTCCGCTGAGCATGAAGGGGTTTTCTCGCAGCGTACTGCCACGGGTACACCACGTTCTCCGGGCATAGGGAGCTTACCGACAGCCCACGTGACTCGATTTTGCGACGGAGCTCTTCTGCCTCGAAGTACCCGGTATGGTCCAGCGTCACGTGCGGCTCGGCAGCCCAAAGCTCGATGGTTTTGAATCCAAGGCGCCGCTGCGTATCGAGAAAGTAGTCGAGCGACCACATGATGTAGTGGATGTTCATGCCGGCAACCTGCTCGCGTCGCAGATGGGGAGCCGGCGCGGATGAAGTCATGTTGAGCATCTTCTCCCCTATCAGGATTCGTAGACGATCCGGCCATCGACCACGGTGAGCTCCACCTTGATGTCGCGGGCGGCTTTGGGATCGACAGCGAACGCATCGCGGTCGAGAACGCAGATGTCGGCGAGCTTACCCGCCTCGAGCGTGCCGAAATCATCCTCGCGCTGCAGGTCGTAGGCGCCCCCCGCAGTCCATGCGCGCAGCAGCTCGGCGATGCTCACCGCGTTTTGCGGGTTAACCTCCAGACCGTCGGCGAAATAGCCGCCGCAAGCGCTATAGATGGAGTCGCCCAGGTGCGGAATCAGGAGCGGGAGGTCGGTACCGCAGCACAGCGTGCATCCGCCGTCGACCATGGCGCGACGGTTCCAGCTGCGGGAGAGCCTCGCCTCGCCGATTTGGCGCCGCATCATCGCAAGGCAGTCCTCGCGAGCATCTAGAGTGAGAATCTGCGGGTAGACCTCGCAGATGCCGCCCATGGCACCAAAGCGAGCAAGGTCTGCAGGGTCCGCGTTCTCAAGGTCTGTGATCGAGTGCCTATGGACGAGTTTCCCGGATTCGTCATGGGCCAGGCCCTCGTACAAATCCACCGTCTTGCGAACGGCGCCGTCCCCCTGGCAATGCAGCGAGTAGCGGAACCCCGCCTTATCGATCGCGCCAAGCTCGCGGGCGATAAGATCCCACTCGGGCTCCTCGACCACGGTCTTTCCGGCCGCTTCCGCGTCCGCCCCGTCTTCATATGGCTCGATCATCTCCGCCAGGCCGCACCAAACACCGCGGTCGGTCATGCGGTTGAAACCGGAGAACCTGACGAAGTCTCCTTGGAAGCGGTCGCGTGCCGAGCAGGCGTAATCAAGGTCGGCGCCGCAGCCAACCGGTTGGCTCATCATATCGACGCGAACGGTGAGCTCGCCTTCACGCTCGCGACGAGCCATCTCGTCCGCGAAACCATAGTAGTCGTCGAAGCACATCTCCTTGATAGCGGTGACGCCGCGGGAGTTGAGCATGGCCATGTAGTCGTCGTATGCGTCCCGCACCTCTTGAAGGGGCAGATAGTCGCGCATAAGGCGCCAGATCTTCTCCGCATAGCAAGCGTCGGGCGTGAACCCGTAACGCGAAGATGCGGCAGCGTTGAGAACGCAGGCCTCCGCGCCGTCCGTGAACGCGACGACGGGCATGGAGGAATACCGCTCGTCCAGCGCCGTGACGAGCTCTTCGCCCAAGAGTGCCTCCGGCAGATTCATACCCAGCGCCATGGGAGCCTGCTGACGCGCCCCCTTCCACTGGATCAGCGCCTCGATGACGTCTTCAACCGATGCCGCGTCGCTTAGATCGGCACCGATACGACGCAAAACCCAACCGGTAAAGAAGGTGTGCACGTCGACAAGACCCGCCATAACGGTCTTGGAGCCGAGGTCGCGAACCTCGTCCGCCCCGTGCAGGTACGCTTCAGCCTGACCCGCGGGGCCTACTGACTCGATGCGGCTGCCGCGGATGGCAACGTACCCGTCGAAGGGGTCGTCGGAAAGACCCGTGAAGATGCTGCGCGAGAGTAAAACCAAAGTGCGATCTGACATGGGACGCCTCCTACATCGGCAGCAGGCCGGAGATCATAGTCGCAACCAAGCCGAACAGAACCATGAAGATAAAGAACTTCCAGATGGTCTTCCACCACTGCCCAAAGGAGATCTTCGCTACGGCGAGGCCCGCAACGGTCATACCGGCGACGGGGCTGATGGTGTTGATGGTCTGGTTTGCGAATTGCAGCGCGGTGACGGCGGCCTCGGGGTTGAGGCCCATGAGCTCGGTCAGAGGACCCATAACGGGCATGGTGAGCGCGGCGAGTCCCGAGCTGGACGGAACCAGCAAGGAGAGCAGGCCCAAGACGATATACATGAACGTGGTGTAGATGAAGGACGGGGCGCCCGCGAGAAGACCAGCGAGCCAATTGAGAATGGAGTCGATGATCATGCCGCCCTCGGCGACGACAAGGATACCGCGAGCGATGCCGATGATGCAGGCGGCGTAGGCGAAATCTGCGATACCGCGGACGAACTCCTCCGCGATGGTCTTCTCGTCCAGACCACCGAGGATGCCGGCCAGAAGGCCCATGGCCAAGAACACCATGGAGATCTCATTCATGTACCAGCCCTGGGTCACGAGACCCCACACGATGACGCCCATGCCGACGGCGAAATCGATCAGGACAAGCTTGTGGCGGAGCGTGAACTCCTCCTCGACGGAGGCGTCCGAGACGGCGAACTCGATGCGCTTCTGCTTATCGTCCTCGTAGGTAATGGAGGACTTGGGATCGAGCTTTACGCGGCGTGCGTAGCGCATGGCCCAGAAAATGCCGGCGGCGGTGAAGATGACCCACAGGATGGCGCGGAACCACAGCTGGGGGTTGCCCTCGATGCCGATGACGCCCTGCGCGATCAAGACGTTGAAGGGATCGATAGTGGATGCGCAATAACCAAGGTTGGGACCGAGGAAGCAGATGATGAACGCGGTCATGGAATCATAGCCGATACCGAGCATGATGGGAATGAAGATCGCGTAGAACGGCAGCGCTTCTTCGGACATTCCGAACGTGGAGCCGCAGATCGAGAGCAAGATCATGGTGATGGGGATGATCAAGATATCCTTGTTTTTCAACTTCTTGATAACTCGGCTCATGCCTGCGTTAAGGGCGTTGGTCTTGGTGACGATGGCGAACGATCCGCCGATCAGAAGGACGAACGCGACGACATCGGCCGCAGCTTGGATGCCCTTGGTGGGAGCCTGCAAAACGGCATCGATGCCCTGGCGAAGGTCAACGTTCTCCCCCGTCTCCGAATCGGTGTAGACCTTATCGACCTCTTGGTACGTACCTGCCACGGCGACTTCTCGCTCGCCCGCAGCCGTCTGGATGGTCTGACGGTCGAACTGACCAGACGGAACGATCCATGTGAGCACCGCGAAGAATACGATCAGCATGAACGCGATGGTGTACACATGGGGAAGCTGGAGATGGAATCTGCGCTTGGGCCTCTCCTTTTTGGCATCCGACATTCTTAACCTCCTGACAGAACAACGATGCTTGCCATAAATCCCTCATGTAAAAGCAAACATCTTAGGTTGTTCTATGTATAACCTGCGCAATAGCACCAGTCAAGATAAGTTGTAGGTTGTTCTAGGATGTTCTATAGACGGTTGTTTTTAACCTTCAAACGGACTGCGCCCCGCAGCCAGGACAAATGCGATTGCACTCAGCAGAAAACATCTTCGAGGCACGGAGTGAGCGATCGACCGCCAAAGCGCGAGCCCGCGCACGCCTCCGATTCATTCAACAGAAATAGACGATCATCGGAAGCATATGTTCTGCAAAACGAAAGGATAATTGCATCCTTATTTTTATTACCTTTTGTCTACCTCATCGGCATCAGTACAAAACCGCAGATACCGGCGCAGATGCCTAAGGGACTACTTCGCAAAACTGGAAATCGATGCAATTTACCTTTAATTTTGCTCGCTATGCCCGGCGCAAAGAGCCCCGCTTTCGCACAAATTCGCCAAAGCGGGGCAAGCAGATGGGCTAGAGGGGCATGTCCGCAAGGATCCAGCTGCAAAAGCATGCACCTCGACATCGCAGCGCGCCGCCTCTCCTTGCCCTGTGCATAAGGAAACAGGCATCAGGGGAAAACGCGATGCGAATCATATCTACGAACATCGAGGAAGATGGCCGACCTAGATATCGAAGCTGTAGCGCGAGCCCACGTAATACTGCCTGCCATAGCAGAAATGCTCTCCGTCGGCATCAAGAAAGCCCACGTTCATGAAGAACAAGGGCTCGCCCACCGGAACCTTGAGCTCGTGAGCTTCGACGATACCCGCACGGGCTATTTCAAGGCGACACGGGTCGGAGGATACGGGATATTTCCCCGTTCGCTTCCCCACGGTCTCAAAGATCGAGCAATTTGACAGATTAACGTCTCTGAGAAACTCATAGCCGTCGATCGGATAGTAGTTGTTTTCATATAAGACAGGGACATCGTCAGCGGTGCGCACGCGAGAGACCAAGAACACCTCGGTGCCTTCGTCCACGCCAAAAAAAGCCGCTAGATCGCGATCCGCCTTCACGGCCTTACGCGCCACGACGCGAGCACCGGCCTTCATGCCGTTTTCCGCGCATGCCAGGGTAAAGCTCTGAACATCGTCTTTCTGGTGCACCTTGCGTATCATCTTAGTTGCGGTCACAAACGTTCCGCGACCCTGCCGCTTGGTAAGATACCCCTCGCCAACCAGCTCTTCGATAGCACGACGGACCGTAACCCTACCAACGCCGTACATCTTGGAGAGCTCGAGTTCCGTTGGGATCTGAGAATCGACGGTGTATGTCCCGCGCTCGATGTCGCTCTTGATTAGTTCGAGCACCTGTTGGTACAGCGGGGCGGAAGAGCCTCCGTCCAGATGCGCATCCATGAGCAATCTTCTCCCTTACACCGCCGATGACGATATCGATGTAACCATTCTACCGCACATAGAATTGAACGGCTAAGCGCAGCGGACGCGCGCATATCCAAGCAGGTCGGGAATCTGGTCGATGATTGCATCGGCGCCATCCTGGTTGAAGCCAAATCGCTCTTCGCGCTTCGCGATCACGGTTAGGCCAGCCGCCTTTCCTGCGGCGATGCCGGGTACGGAATCCTCAACGCAACAGCAGTCCGCCGCGCGTAGACCAAGCCTCTCCAGCGTATGAAGATATATCTCCGGATTCGGCTTGCTTTCCAGAAACTCCTCGCCACTCACGACCACGTCGAACAGCGATGCGATATCGCAGTCAGATAGAACTTTCTCGATCGTCCTCTTGCTGGACGAGGACGCAAGCGCCACGCTGACTCCCATCCCCTTGAGCGCGCGCAGCGTTTCGGGCACACCTTGGTTCATAACGGAAGAGAAGTCTTCAGCGTATTCCCCTTTAACATAGGCGTTGTACGAAGATTTAGCATCATCAAGGCTCATGGCCACGCCGGCGCGCGCCCACCAACGGCTCAGCGCGCCGTAAAACGCGGCCCCGGAACTTCCAACAAGCGCCATGCGCTCCGCATCGCTCGCATCGAGCGCGTTATCGATGATGTACTCCACAAGATAGCGCTGCTCAAGGTACTCGGTATCGACCAAAACGCCATCCATATCGAATACCACTCCCTTATAGGGAAAGGAAAACTCCTCGTAGTCTGCGGGATCGAAATCCGCCCTAATCTCTATAAACCGCAAAGCGCCTCCCGTCGGCAAATGGATTGTGAATGGTGCGACCTATATTCATTTTATATTGTTCTGTCTTAATCCAGCATTTATACTAAGCAGCCCGTATTCCATAAACGGAACACGAGCGGCTGCCGCTAAAACCGGACGCAGACGGGCGCCATGCGAAAAACCTAAGAGAACGACAGCAGATCCGGAATCTGATCGATGATGGCATCAGCCCTATCCTGGGAGAAGCCGAATCTCTCCTCGCGCTTTGCGTACACGGTAAGTCCCGCCGCCTTGCCCGCGGCGATGCCGGGAACGGAATCCTCTATGCAGCAGCACTCGGAGGCATCGAGCCCAAGCTTCTCGATGGTGTACAGGTAGATGGCAGGATTGGGCTTGCTCTCATGAAAATCCTTGCCGCTCACAATCAACTCGAACTTATCGGAGAGATCGCAAGCCTCGAGGACGGCGAGAATGTTCTCCATGGGAGAAGACGAGGCGAGGGCGACGCGAACGCCACGGGAACGAAGTTCATCGATGGTATCTCCGACACCGGGGTTTAGGATCGCCTTGTAGTCGCAAGGGCGCAGCGCCGACCAGGTTCTAAACGTCTTTTCAGCCGCCTCCGGGGTGAGTTCGCGACCCGAACGGGACCACCAGTCTGCCAGCACACGCTGAAAGGTTTGATGGGACTGCCCTACCAGATCAAGAATCTCTCGATCGGAGACATCGAGCCCCATCTCGTCCGCAAACGCACGCTCCTCGCGCTGGTAGAACGCCTCGGTATCGACGATTACGCCATCCATATCAAAGATAACGGCTTTGTAGGGAAACGTCTTCTCAGCCATTGCCACCCTTCCTTCGTCCCAATCATCAGTTTTCGATTGCTATGCCAAAAGCTCCTCGAGGGCGTCCGCGATGCCGTCCTCGTTGTTTGTGCCGCATACCATGTCCGCGACGCACTTAAGCTCGTCGATGGCGTTGCCCATAGCCACGCCCACGCCGGCGAGCTCGATCATGGCACGGTCGTTCTGGCCGTCGCCAAAAGCCGCCATCTCGCTGGGATCGATGCCGCAGCGCGGTAGGGCGAAAGACAAGGCGCGGCCCTTATCGATGCCCTTATCGGTGAACTCGAAATACCACTCGGCGGTAAACATGCAGCTCAAACGATCGCTAAAGGGGGCGGCCATCTCCTGGTAATGCTCCTGCAGGTAATCGCCCGTACCAGCGGTGAGGATCTTATTCTGGGGAACCGTGCACCACTCCGCCAGGTCTCGCACCTCGTGCAGGCGAAGATTGCACGCATCGCGCTCGTACTTAATGATATTTTTGGGCTCTCCCCCGCTGTAGATGGTGCAGTTGTACGCATCCTCTATGTAGAGGCGGTCGCCATCCACCAGCATAGGGATGACGTCGAACTTCTTCATGTGGACCAGGACCTCTCGAGCGAGATCGGTGGAAATCGCTTGATCATAGAGGACCTCGCCGGTGCTTGCGTCGCGCACCTGCGAGCCGTTGAAAGCAACAAGAAGGCCATTGTGTCGGTCGAGTTCGAGCTCATGCGCCAACGCTCGCAGGCCATGGACGGGACGTCCCGAAGAAAGGATGAGCTTGATACCGGACTCCTGGGCGGCCATCAGCGCCTGCCTGGTGCGCGGCGTTATGACCTTCTGATCGTTCGTGAGCGTTCCATCGATGTCGAGCGCGATCGCGCGAAGAGCCATGGCAGCTTCCCGTCTCTCCCCCGTCGCCAAAGCGTATGCGTATGCTCGTTCCATTATATGGGACGAGCAGATCAAGCGCATAGATAGCAACGATACCTTGCACGCGCATCCCGTAAAGAGAGGGACGCCGCCCGAACAACAGGCGACGTCCCAGCAGAAAAAAACGATACGGACGCCCGGAGGCGCGATGCGTTTAACGACGGTTAGCGCGATAGAACTCAATCAGGGCCTTAGTGGAAGCGTCCTGAGTGTCCAGAGCCTCGTCGTCATGGAAGGCAGGGGTGATCTGCTTTGCGAGCTGCTTGCCCAGCTCGACGCCCCACTGGTCGTAGGAATCGATGCCCCAGACCGTTCCCTCGATAAAGGTGATGTGCTCATACAGAGCGATAAGGGCACCCAGGGCATGCGGGGTCAGATCGACACCGAAAATGGACGTGGTGGGACGATTGCCCTCGAAGCAGCGGGCGGGAACCATCCACTCGGCGGTACCCTCGGCGCGAACCTCGTCAGCGGTTTTGCCAAAGGCGAGCGCCTTGGTCTGGGCGAGGAAGTTGCCCAAGAACAGCTCATGGACGTCCTGGCCGTTATCCTCGACCGCGTTGGGAGTGTTGACGAACGCGATGAAGTCGGCGGGGACCATACGGGTACCCTGGTGGATGAGCTGGTAGAAGGCATGCTGGCCGTTAGTGCCCGGCTCGCCCCAGAAGATCTCGCCGGTAGCGGTGGTGATGGGGGTACCGTCCCAGCGCACGTGCTTGCCATTGGACTCCATGGTCAGCTGCTGCAGGTAAGCCGGGAAGCGATGCAGGTACTGGTTATAGGGCAGCACGGCATGGCTCTCGGCGCCGAAGAAGTTGACGTACCAGACGTTCAGAAGGCCCATGAGGGCTACGACGTTCTGGTCGAACGGGGTGTTGACAAAGTACTGGTCCACCTCATGGAAGCCCTCGAGGAAATTCTGGAAACGATCCGGCCCCAGAGCGACGATGAGGGACAGGCCGACGGCGGAGTCGACGGAGTAACGGCCGCCCACCCAGTTCCAGAAGCCGAAAGCGTTCTCGGGATCGATGCCGAAGTCCGCGACCAGGTCGAGAGCGGTTGAAACGGCGACGAAGTGCTTGGCAATCGCCTCGGCGTCCTGCTCGGGGGTACCATCGATAACGCCGGCGTCGCGCAGGCTCTTGAGCATCCAGGTCTTTGCCTCGCGCGCGTTGGTAAGGGTCTCGAGCGTGGTGAAGGTCTTGGAGACAACGATGACCAGGGTGGTCTCGGGGTCGAGAGCCTTGACCTTCTCCGCCATGTCGTTGGGGTCGATGTTGGAGACGTAGGTGCAGTCGATTCCGGCGTCCGCGTAGGGCTTCAGGGCCTCGTACACCATAACCGGGCCAAGGTCGGAACCACCGATGCCGATGGACAGCACGTGCTCGATGCGCTTGCCGGAGACGCCCTTCCACTCGCCGGAGCGGACGCGCTCGGCGAAGGCAAACATGCGGTCGAGGACCTCGTGAACGTCGGCAACGACGTCCTGGCCGTCAACCATCAAGGTGCCAGCATCGCTTGCGGGACGGCGCAGCGCGGTATGGAGAACCGCACGATCCTCGGTGGTGTTGATGTGCTCGCCGGCGAACATGGCGTCGCGGCGCTCCTCGATGCCGAGCTGGGCGGCAAGGTCGAGCAGCAGCTTGACGGTCTCGTCGGTAATGAGGTTCTTGGAGAGGTCAAAATGCAGATCGCCAAGATCATAGCTCAGCTTGGCCACGCGATCGGGATCGGCAGCGAACCAACCCTTCAGGTCGATGCCCTGGGAGACCAGGTCGTCGTGGTGCTTCTGCAGCGCAGCCCACGCGGGGGTCTTGGTCGCATCGATGGGCGCGGAGACGGTTGTCATATGCTTCCTCCTTGTAACGGACGCGATGGAGCAGGCTAGGCACCCGCCCCGCTGGACGGCCCTCCCGTATGAGGCCGAATGTCCAACGTCTTTATTGTATCGCTATTGCACCCCGCGCGGACCGTCCTCGCCCAGAAACGCGGGGGCCGCCAGCTTGGTGTAGAACACCAGCCAGATAATCGCTGCGCAGAAACCTCCAAGGACGTCGGACGCGTAATGGACGCCAAGGTAGATTCTGCTGATGCCGATTAGAGCTATTACCGCGCTGAACGCCGCAGTCAGCAGCAGGCGCTGGCGTCGGTCCTGCTCGTAGTGCCATACCAACCAGACGATCAATCCAAAGAACGCCATGGCGGCCATAGAGTGCCCGGAGGGGAAGCTGAATCCGGACTCGACCGCAAGCCGGAACCCCTCGGGGCGCGGGCGCTGGACGAGCATCTTGAGCGTAACGTTCAGAAGCACTGCAAGGGCGAGGTTGACGGTGCAAAACCAGCCGGGGCGCTTGCCCGGGGCGAAAGCCGCGATCACCAAGAGCATGGCGACGAGCGAGACGGGGGTGGCGAGCGCGGAGAAAGCCTCCATGACGGGCGTCAACCAATCTGATCGCAGGTTCTCGACCACCAGCCAGTACGCCATCTGGTCGAGCTTCATCGCCTCCCCGCGCAGCACAAATGCAAGCAGTCCCAAAAAGACCGCAGCGCAGGCGGCTACCAGCAGGACCGCCTTGTTATCTCTCGCGGCGCTCGCCACGCGGCCCGCCATCTTCTCGCGCTCGCGCGGCGCGAGCGGGCTCTGCTCGTCAAACTGCTTCATGACCAACTCCTTGGTAGACGGGACGCGATGGGGTCCCGTCGCCTCACGATCGAAGGGGCGTATAGGTTGCGGGGCATTGTAGCAAAAGGCTTTGACCTCCGTTGCGGATGCGAGTATAGTCGAACAGAAGTTCTATAAAACATATGTTCGCATAAGGGGGCGTCGTGGCTGAGAAGACCTACATATGCATCGACCTCAAGACGTTCTACGCATCCGTCGAGTGCATCGACCGAGGGCGCGATCCCTTTACCACCAACCTGGTGGTGGCGGACCCGGACCGCAGCCATACCACCATCTGCCTCGCCATCACGCCCGCCATGAAGAAGCTGGGCATACGGAACCGCTGCCGCATCTTCGAGATTCCGCCCGGGGTCGATTACATCATGGCCAAGCCGCGCATGCGCCACTACATGGAGGTCTCGGCGCAAATCTACGGCATCTACCTGGAATACGTGAGCCCTGAGGACATCCACGCCTATTCGGTGGACGAGTGCTTCATCGACGCGACCCCCTACCTCAAGCTCTATCGCCAGAGCGCGCGCGATTTCGCCAAGACCCTTATGGACGCCGTTCGCTCGCGCACGGGCATCTACGCCACGGCCGGCATAGGCCCCAATCTCTTTCTCGCCAAAGTGGCGTTGGATATCACAGCAAAGCACGTGGACGATGGCATAGGAGAGCTAGACCAGGACGAGTTTAGGCGCAGCATCTGGCGGCATCGCCCCATCACCGATATCTGGGGCATTGGTCCCGGCATCGCGGCGCGGCTGGCGAAATACCACGCAGAAGATCTTATGGGTGTTGCCGCCCTGGATGCGGACATCCTCTACCGCGAATTTGGCGTCAACGCGGAGTACCTCATCGACCACGCCCACGGCATCGAGCCGTGCACCATCGCCCAGATACACGCCTACCGGCCCCAGGCCACCTCGCTGATGAACGGGCAGGTGCTCTCGCGCGATTACAGCTTTGAGGAGGCCCGCACCGTGATGCGCGAGATGGTGGACACCTCCGTGCTCGATTTGGTGGAGCGCAAGGTGGTATGCGACCAGATCTCGCTCTACGTGGGCTACGGCCGCGGCGAGGCGCCTAACCAGAATATCCCTTCTACCTGTATCGACTTCAAGACGCATAGCGCGGTGGACGACACGGTCATGATTGGAAAGGGACGCGGCCTGCGCGGCGCCGCGCCGGCGGGCCCGCGGTTTCGCGGCGCGCCTGGACCCAGGCCGGCCGCGGGATACGGCGCCGTCGAACACGGC